>DCVQ01000017.1:0-32752 GCA_002328745.1 Actinobacteria bacterium UBA2184 | reverse complement strand
CCGCGCTTCACCATCATCGAAGACGTCCCGTACGACCGCCCGATGACCACGATGCGCGACTTCCCGCTGTGCGAGGCATGCGCGGCCGAGTACGCCGACCCTGCCGACCGCCGCTTCCACGCGCAGCCGAACGCGTGCTTCCGCTGCGGACCACGGCTCTACCTCAACGGCGCGGCCGGCCCGCTCCTGCCCGGCGATGCCACCTGGTCGCCGGAGGCCGAGACGGTCCCGCGACCGCATCGCGACGTCGACGCCGAGCGCGAGCGCGCCTCGGCGATACTCGCAGAGACGGTGCGGCTCCTCGGCGAGGGCGCGATCGTCGCCGTGAAGGGCCTGGGCGGCTTTCAGCTCGCGTGCGACGCCACCAACGAGGACGCCGTGGCGCGCCTGCGGGAGCGCAAGCGGCGCTGGGGCAAGCCGCTCGCCGTGATGGCGCCGTCGCTCGAGGCCGCGCGCGAGTGGTGCGAGATCTCCGCCGAGGAGGAGGCGCTGCTAACCGGTCCGGCCGCCCCCATCGTGCTGCTGCGACTGCGAGACGAGAGCGTGCGCAGTGGGGGGTCCGCCGCGAGTTCCGCAGCCGGGGGAGCTGCCGAAGCGCGCGATGAGCGCGCGTCGGCAGCGAGGGCCCCCGGCGAGGACTGCCCGAGCGCCGGGCCCCCCACTGCGACGCTCGCCCCCTCACTCGCCCCCGGCCTGCGCGAGCTCGGCGTGATGCTGCCGTACACACCGCTGCACCACCTGCTGCTCGCCGCGTTCGGCAAGCCGCTCGTGATGACCTCGGGCAACACCAGCGACGAGCCCATCGCCACCGGCAACGCCGAGGCCCTCGGACGTCTCGCGGGCATCGCCGACGCGTTCCTGCTGCACGACCGCGACATCTACACGCGCTACGACGACTCGGTGGTGCGCCACACGCCGGACGTGGGCGTCGAGTTCATCCGGCGAGCGCGCGGCTACGCGCCGTTCCCGCTCGAGGCGCCGTTCGAGAGCGACGTGGACATCCTGGCCGCCGGGCCCGAGCAGAAGAACACGTTCTGCCTGCTCACGGGCTCGCACGCGTTCGTCTCGCAGCACATCGGCGACATGGAGAACGCCGAGACGCTCGCCGCTTTCGAGCGCACGATCGCGCTCTATGGGCGCCTCTTCCGCGTGCGGCCGGAGATCGTCGCCTACGACCTGCATCCCGAGTACCTCTCCACCAAGCACGCGCTCGCCCTCGGCCTTCCGGCAGTCGGCGTGCAGCACCATCACGCGCACATCGCGAGCGTGACCGCCGAGCACGGCGTGCGCGACCGGGTGCTCGGCGTGGCGCTCGATGGTACCGGCTACGGAAGCGACGGCACCATCTGGGGAGGCGAATGGCTCGCCGCCGACTGGGCGGTTTCGGAGCGGGTCGGTCACCTGCGGCAGCTGCCGCTTCCCGGCGGGGCGGCGGCCATCCGACGACCGGCGCGGATGGCGCTCGGCGCGCTGGCCGAGTGCGGGCTGCTCGACCATCCAGGAGCGCGTCCGCTGCGCTCGCGACTCGCCGACGGCGAGGAGTCCACCATCCTCGCGATGATCGCGCACGGGCTGAACACGCCGCGCACGAGCTCGATGGGGCGCCTCTTCGACGCCGTGGCCGCGCTCGCGGGAGTGCGCGACGACGCGCTCTACGAGGGCCAGGCCGCGATCGAGCTGGAGGCGCTCGCCGACCGGACGGCCGCTGGCTCGTACGCGTTCGGGACGATCGAGTCGGCCGATGGCGTCCTCGTGGTGGACAGCGCGCCGGTGCTCGCCGCCGCGCTCGACGACGTCGCGGCCGGCGTGGGAGCGCCGGCGATCTCCACGCGTTTCCACCGGGCCGTGGTGGCCGCGGTGGTCGAGACCTGCACGAGGCTGGCCCCGTCACTCGGCACGCGCACGGTGGCGCTCTCGGGCGGCGTCTTCATGAACCGGCTCGTGGTGGCAGGTGCGGTGCGCGGTCTGCGCGACGCGGGCCTCACCCCGCTCGTGCACCGGCAGCTGCCGGCCAACGACGGCGGGGTGGCGTTCGGCCAGGCCGTCGTGGCGTGGGCACGGCGGCACGAGGGGTAGGGACTAGTCTCCGGCCTGCTCGTCGCGGTCCATCACCGCCAACATCTCACGCAACTGCGGCAGAACGCTGGGAACCGCCGTGCGAAGGGCATGAAGCACGAGCGCGTCTTCGACACCGTGGTAGTAATGCACAAGCTTGTCGCGCATGCCCACGATGTCCTGCCATGGGATGCCGACCCACTGCGCCCGGCGCTCCGCCGTCACGTACTTGGCCGCTTCGCCGAGGATGACGAGCTGATGAAGGAGCGCCCCGCGATATGGCAGGTTGATGTCGAGCAGTTCCTCCGTTGGCCTCCCGGAGGCGAAGACCAGCATCCTCTCGCACGCCGTCACCATGTCGGCGACATACACCGCCTCACTACGCACGCCACACATGGACCAGGTCCTCCTCTACGTTCCTGCGCACCCGGGGATTGATGGATGCAAGCGCGCCGCACTCCGTCTTACGCCCGAGCAGGTCGTTCAAGAACCGCTCCGAGCCGAACACCGTCTCCAGCGTGGGCTCCGTCACCTCGACGATGAGGTCGACGTCACTTTCAGGGGTCTGCTCGCCGCGGGCGAACGAGCCGAAGACATCGATGCTCGTGACGCCATAGCGTTCGTGCAGCTCGTCGGCGTGCGCGCGGATGCGTGCGATCACCTCGCCGAGGTCCCTGACCGGCGTGACGGCTGCGGGGCGCTCGACCACCGCCGACCCGTACGCCGCCGGCGCCTCGGCGGCCAGAAGCGGCTGGACGCCCGCCTCGAGCAGCGCGGCGGCGGCGATGCCGAGCGCCTCGGCCACGCGGGACAGCCGGCCGAGGCTGGTGCTGGCGTAGCGCTGCTTCTCCCACCGCGCGATCTGCTGCTGATGCACACCTACCAGTTCGGCAAGCTCGCGCTGCGAGAGACCGCGCGCCATGCGCGCCTCGATAAGCCTCGTGCCGATGTCAGAGAGTGGCGTCATGATCGGAGTCTACAACGATATGATTGTAGTCACAATACAAACGTTGTCGCCAGGCGCTGTCCCCATCTGGCGACGCGATACGCCGGCTGCGCAGGGCACTATGAACGCGTGCCGCCACACTCGGCAACGAGCGGCGCGCCAGCTATAGTGGGTGGGTGCCGCTCCGGCAGTCCGGCATCCACCAGCAGGAGGTAGCCCATGTGCCTCGCCATCCCGGCGAAGATAGTCTCCGAGCCCAACGATAACAGCATGGCCGAGGTCGACATCCTCGGCGTGCGTCGGCACGTGAGCCTCATGATGACGCCCGCCGCTGTCGTGGGAGATCACGTGCTCGTGCATGCCGGCTTCGCGATCGAGGTCGTCGACGAGGAGTTCGCCGCCGAAACGCTGGAGATGCTGCGGGACATGGGCATCAAGAGCGCCGACGAGCTTGAGGCCGAGGCCGCCGGGTCTCCCTCCTCCGACGGGGCGCCCGCGCTGTGAGCGGCATCCTGGAGGGGTTCCGCGATCCGGAGGTGGCGCGCACGCTCGTCGCCGCCATCGTCGAGACGGCCACCGTGCCCGCGAAGCTGATGGAGGTCTGCGGCACGCACACCATGGCGATCGCCAAGCACGGACTGCGCGGCCTCATGCCCGAGACGATCACGCTCCTGTCGGGTCCCGGCTGCCCCGTGTGCGTGACCGCCAACCCCGACATCGACCTGGCCGTCGAGATGGCGCGCCAGCCCAACGTGGTGCTCGCGACCTTCGGCGACATGATGAAGGTCCCGGGCTCGTACTCGTCGCTGTCGGCCGAGAAGGCCGACGGCCGCGACGTCCGCGTGGTGTACTCGCCGCTCGACTCGCTCGCGATCGCCGAGGCCGAACCGGACAAGCACATCGTGTTCCTCGGCGTCGGCTTCGAGACCACTGCCCCGACGGTAGCCCTCTCGATCCGTGAGGCGGCGCGTCGCGGCCTGAAGAACTGGTCGGCGCTCTCGCTCCACAAGACGGTCCCGGAGGCCCTGCGGGCGCTTCTGAACGATCCCGAGGTGCAGATCACCGGCTTCATCCTTCCGGGACACGTCTCCACCATCATCGGCACGAAGCCGTACGAGTTCCTCGCGTCCGAATACGGCGTCCCGAGCGTGATCACCGGCTTCGAGCCGGTCGACGTGCTCCAGGGCGTCTGGATGCTCAGCAAGCAGCTCGCCGAGGGCCGCGCCGAGGTCGAGATCGCCTACGGACGCGGCGTTCACGCGGAAGGCAATCCCACGGCGGTGACGGCGATCGAGTCCACGTTCGAGCCGTGCGACGCCGAATGGCGCGGCATCGGGGTCATCCCCGGCACGGGGCTCGCGCTGCGCTCCGAGTTCGCGGCGTACGATGCCCGGCTGCGCGTGCCGTGCACGCCGCCGGAGCCGCGCGAGATCAGAGGCTGCCAGTGCGGCGACGTGCTGCGCGGGGTGGTCCTCCCCTTCGAGTGCAAGCTCTTCGGACGCGGCTGCACGCCCGAGCACCCGATCGGCCCGTGCATGGTCTCGAGCGAGGGCTCGTGCGCCGCATACTACCGGTACACCGACTACGGCAAGAGCTAGGGGGCCTCATGCGCGCTGATCGCATCCTGCTCGCCCACGGCAGCGGCGGCACCATGATGAAGGAGCTCATCGAGGAGGTCTTCGTGGCCGGGTTCGGCGACGAGGTGCTTCATCGCATGGACGACGCCGCCTCGCTGGACTTCCCCGGCAGCCGTCTCGCCTTCTCGACCGACACGTACACGGTGAGCCCGCTCTTCTTTCCCGGCGGGGACATCGGCCGCCTCGCGGTCTGCGGCACCGTGAACGACGTCGCCACCTCGGGCGCCACGCCGCTGTACCTCTCCGTCGGCTTCGTGCTCGAGGAGGGCATGCCGGTCGAGGACCTCAAGCGCATCCTCGTCTCGATGCACGACGCGGCAGCCGAGGCTGGCGTGCGCATCGTCACGGGCGACACCAAGGTCGTCGAGCGCGGTCACGGCGACGGCGTCTACATCAACACGGCCGGCGTGGGCGTGCTCGCCGACGGCGTCGACCTCTCGGGCTCGCACTGCCGCCCCGGCGACGTGGTGCTGCTCTCGGGCACGCTCGGCGATCACGGCATCGCGGTCGTCTCCACGCGCGAGGGCCTCTCCTTCTCCACCGACATCCGCACCGACGCCGCGCCGCTCAACCACCTGGTGGCCGCAGTGCTGGCCGCCGCGCCCGGCGTCCGCTGCTTCCGCGACCCCACGCGCGGCGGTCTCGCGAGCACCTTAAACGAGCTCGCCGACGCGTCCCGCGTGTCGATCACCGTGCGCGAGAACGACGTGCCCGTGCGCGAGCAGGTGCGCGGCGCGTCCGAGATGCTCGGCTACGATGTGTTCCAGGTGGCCAACGAGGGCAAGATGGTGGCCGTGGTGCCCGCCGACCAGGCCGCGGCCGCGCTTGCCGCCATGAAGAGCGCGCCGTACGGCGAGGAGGCGGCCATCGTCGGCGAGGTGGCCGAGGCTCCCGCCGGCAAGGTGTACGTCAAGACGTCGTTCGGCGCCACCCGCATCATGGACATGCTCGTGGGCGAGCAGCTGCCCCGGATCTGCTAGCGCGATGACCGCGGACGCCGCGTACCGGTCGGGCCTTGCCCGCATCGTCATCGCGGGGCTCGTGTGGGGCTCGATCCCTCTGTTCTCCTCCCGCGTGGGGGCCGGCGCCTTTGTGATCGTCTTCTGGCGCGTCGGGTTCGCGGCCATCACCGTCGCCGCGTTCCTCGCGCTGCGCGGCCGCCTCGGCGAGCTCGCGCGCCTTCCGCGCCGCAAGAAGCTCGGGCTCGTGGCCATGGGCGCGATCCTTGCGCTCAACTGGGTGCTCTTCTTCAGCGCGCTCGACCTCACCGATGTCGCGGTGGCGGTGCTGCTCGCTTACTGCGGCCCGGTGTTCGTGACCGTGCTCGCTCCGGCGGTCACGCACGAGCCGTTCGACCGCCGCGCGCTCGCGCCGTTGGTGCTAGCGCTCGTCGGCACCGCGGTGATCGTCGGACCGAGCAGCATCCGGATGGCCGACAGCGCGCACCTGCTGGGCGCGGGACTCGCATTCGCCTCGGCATTCACCTACGCGATCGGCGTGGTGAACGCGAAGCGTCTGCTCAGGGGCATCCCCACGACCGTCTACATGCTCGGGGAGGACCTCACCATCCTCGCGCTGCTGCTCCCGGCGGTCCTCCTGCTGCCGGGCCCGGCCACGCCGGTCGAGTGGGGGGCGCTCGCGGTGCTCGGCATCGTGCACACGGCGGGCACCGGCGTGCTCTTCCTCTCGGGCCTGCGCGCGGTCCGAACCGACCACGCCGCGATCCTCACGTACGCCGAGCCGGTGAGCGCGGTCGCGTTCGCCGCGCTGTTCCTCGGCCAGCCGGTGACCACCGCGACGCTCATCGGCGGCGCGCTGGTTGTGCTCGGAGGGGTGCTCGTGGCTAGAATGGAACCTGCCCCGGCGATCGAGGCCCCCGGACCGCTCATCGACGCTGAAACCCTCTAGGGAGCACCAGTGACCGCACTCGAGCGACTCGCAGAAGCCGACGCCGTCACGCGTCTGCGCGAACGCGACGCGTCGCTGTTCGCGCTGGACATCGACCAGCGCATCCCCATCGGGCACCGTCTCGGCTGGACCGACCTGGCATCCAAGGCGCCCGCCCGGCTGCCTCTGCTCGACGGTCTGGCCGAGGCCCTGCGCGCCGAAGGCGCGACCGATGTGATCCTGCTCGGCATGGGCGGCTCGTCGCTTGCCCCCTACGTGATGAGCGCGGTCATCGGCAGCGCGTCGGGCTTCCCGCGACTGCACGTGCTCGATACCACCTCGCCGGTGGGCGTCAGCGAGACCCTGGACGAGCTCGACCCACAGACGACGTTCGTGCTGATCTCCAGCAAGTCCGGCACGACCATCGAGCCGCTGTCCCTTTACGCCGTCGTGCGCGCCTGGCTCGAAGCCAGCGGGATGTCCCACCCCGAGGCCGGACGGCGCTGCATCGTCATCACCGATCCGGGCTCGGCCCTCGAGAAGCTCAGGCAGCGGGACGTCATGCGGCTCGCGCTCGCGGCGCCGGTGACGGTCGGCGGCCGGTACTCGGCGCTCAGCATGTTCGGCCTGGCCCCCGCGGCGCTCATCGGCATCCACCTGCCGAGCCTCATCGCCCGCGCGCAGGCGATGGAGCATGCCTGCGCCTACCCGCTCGAGGTGAACCCGGGCGCGCTGCTCGGCGCGTGGATAGCCGACGCCTGGGAGGCCGGCCAGGACAAGCTCACGATCGTATGCTCGGACGCGCTCAGGCCGCTCGGTCTTTGGATCGAGCAGCTTGTGGCCGAATCGCTCGGCAAGGACGGCACGGGCGTCGTGCCCGTGATCGAGTACGCGCCCTCATCGCCGCCCGGCTACGCGGACGACCGTGCTGTGGTCGTGCTGCGCTTCAAGGACGACGCACCGCTCGCGGCGTGGTCGCACGACGTCGCCGCGAGCCACCCGGTCTTCGAGCTCACCGCCACCGACGTGTTCGACATCGGCGCCGAGTTCGTGCGCTGGGAGTATGCCATCGCGCTGGCCGGCTTCCTGCTCGGCGTGAACCCGTTCGACGAGCTCGCGGTCACCGAAGCGAAGGAAGCCACCGCCACGATCCTGGACGGCGACGCGGAGCAGGTCCCCCACGCCATCGCCGACTTCGACGGCACCTGGGTCACCTACGCGGGGGCGCTCGACCCGCCGCTCTCGATGCCGACGAGCCGTACCGGCGCGCTCCGCGATGCGGTCCGCTCGCTCGGCCCGGAGGACCACCTCGCCGTGCTGGCGTACATCGCGGACGACGAGAGCCGCGTCGTCCCGCTCCGCGACGCATGCAGCGTCATCGCGCGGGCCACCGGCCGCGCCGCAGGACTCCAGCTCGGCCCCCGCTACCTGCACTCCACGGGCCAGCTCCACAAGGCGGGCCCCGACAACGGCGTGTTCGTGCTCGTCACGGCCCGGGACCGGACCGACGTCAAGGTTCCCGGCCGGCCGTTCACGCTCGGGCAGCTGCACCGCGCGCAGGCCGAGGGCGACCTCGTGACGCTCGCGCGCCACGGACGGCGCATCGTCCGTCTCGACCTTCCCGACTCCGACCCGGCGACCCTCGCCGCGCTGGCCGGCGACCTCACCATCGCCGCAAGCGCCGGGATCTGACCCGGTCGCCAAACGGCGATGCCGGCCCCGTCGCTTGAGGACGGGACCGGCACCTGCCGGAAGTCGGGGCTGCGTGGGGGGCTGCCCCGATCGCGGAACCGTTACTTCTTGGCGAACATCGAACCGACCTTGTCGAGGCCGTGCTGCTTCTCGTGACGCTCGCTCGCCGTACCGTGGATGCGCATCCAGATCTCGTCCACGTTCTTCGGCAGCTGCCCGTCGAGCTTGCTCACGACGATGATGGTGAGCAGGCCGAGCGGGAAGGTGAAGAGCACGGGGTACGTCAGCGACCCGACGAAGCCGAGAATGCCTTCGTGACCGAGCGTTCCAAGCTGCTGCAGGATGTTCAGGAAGATGATCGTGATGGCGCCGACAAGACCGACGAGCATGCCCGCCGTGGCGCCCCGCTCGGTCGTGCCCTTCCACCAGATGCCGGTGAGCAGCATCGGCACGAAGGCGCTTGCACCCACCGAGAACGCCCAGGTCACCATCATCGCGATGAGCGCCGGGTACGCCTGATCGAGCCCGAAGTACGGGATCGCCAGGCCGATAGCGAGCGCAAGCGTCGCGAACACCAGCACCGAGGCCTTGCCGAAGGCCACGCGCTTGGCCTCACTGGCGTTCTTGTTGATGTACTTCTCGTAGACGTCATGGCCGAGCGCGGAGGCGGCCGCGATGAGCAGGCCGCCCACCGTTGAGAACATGGCCGCGAACGCACCGGCCGCGACGATGCCCATCAGCCACTGCCCGCCGAGGATCTCGGCGATAGTCGGCATGAGCTGGTCCGGCTTGACGAGCAGTCCGTTGACGGTGGCTGCGTTGAGCTCCCCGCCGCCGGCCACGAAGTCGCGGATGAACCCGATGCCGGCCAGGCCGGCGATGGGCGCCAGGATGTAGAAGGTGCCGATGAAGACGAGCACCCAGAAGGTCGAGCGGCGCGCCGCCTTGCCGGACGGGTTCGTGTAGTACCGGTTCAGGATGTGCGGCAGACCCGCCGTGCCGAGCACGAGCGCGAGCACCATCGAGAACTGATCGAACGTGTTGTAGCGATGACCAGGCTCGCGGAAGAGCATGTCGCGCAGGTCGTGGAGCTTGTTGCCCGCGTAGAACGCCACCGGGATCTTGCCCTCGGCATCGGAGGCTATGAACTCGTCGACAGCGGCGAGCTCCTCGGCCGACATGACCTCTGCAGCACGCTCGTACGGCGTAAGGCCAGCAGCGTCCGGGGTGGTGAGCTCGGCGACGGTGAACGCCTTCGTGTTCACGATGGGCTCCGCGGAGGCGTCAGCAAGCGCCTTGGGGTAGCTGAAGCCGTTTCCGAACGCGAACACGACGACCATGATCATGGCGAAAGCAAGCCACCAGAACTGGAAGATCTGGTTCATGGTGGTGCCCTTCATGCCGCCCACCGCCACGTAGAAGGCGATGATGGCGGCGACCACGACGACGCCCGAGGTGTACGGGCTCATACCGAAGAAGCCCGTGCCCACCAGCACCTGCCATGTGGTGCCTGCGCCGAACATCTGCGGCGCCATGTAGAAGAGCGACGTGAGGAGCACCGCGACGACGGTGATGAGCCTGATGCGGCTCGATCCGAACCGCCCGAACGCGAAGTCGGCCACGGTGTACTCACCGAAGCGCCGAAGCGCCGAGGCGATGAACAGCACGACGACCATGAAGCCGCCGGCGAAGCCCGCCGCGTACCACACGCCGTCGAGTCCGGAGGCGTAGACCGCGCCCGCGACTCCGAGGAACGAGGCTGCCGACAGGTAGTCGCCCGAGATCGCCGAGGCGTTGGCGAACGACCCGACCTTGCGTCCTGCAAGGTAGAAGTCTGCGGTCGTGCGGGTGAAGCGCCGGGAGAAGATCGACAGACCGATCGTGAACAGTGTCAGTCCGATGACCAGGATGATCGCAATCGTATTCACGGCTATGCCTCCTCTCCGGTGTTCGCGGCCGTGATATCGGCGGCCATGTGCATGAGCTGTTCATCCAACTTGTCGGCCTGCTTGGAGTACGTCCAGGCCATCGTCCACAGGAAGATGTAGTAGAGCAGCGAGACGAACAGGTAGTTGGCGGTGAAGCCGCCCCAGATGGGAACGGCGTACCAGGACTTCCACCACACCGAGAGCGCCGGTATGGCAAGCGTCACGGCGAAGAACACCGCTCCGTACGTAAAGCTCAGCTTGCGCTGCGCGCGAAAGACGACATCGACGCTCTCGATCGTGTCGACGTGCTCGCCGTGCCGGATGCTGGTCGAGTTCATCGTCCGGACGGCATCCTTGCCATTCATGTCCCCCATGTGCGCACCTCCTTTGTTGAGTCGGGTGCCGCTGCGCGGCGATCAGTCGACCTTCACGACCATGACCGGGATGGGCGAGCCTTTGACGACGGTTTCGGCAACGCTGCCGAGGGCGATGCGCTTCAGGCCGCTGCGGCCGGTATCGCCGACGACGATCATGTCGGCCTTCCACTCCTCAGCCACCGCGACGATCCGCTTCGCGACGCCGCCCTGCACCAGTTCGACCTCGCACTCGACGCCGTTGCGCTCGCACAGCGTCTTGGCGATGACGAGGCCCTTGACCGAGGGGTGTACGCCCTCGTAGACCTCCTCGGACATCTTCTCCTCCGGATACTCGAGCGCTTCGAGACCGGTGTCGACGTAGATCGCCTTGACCGTCGCCCCGAACGTCCGGGCGAGGATAACCGCGTACTCCGTTGCCGCGACCGCAGGTTCGGACCCGTCAGTCGGCAGCAGGATGCGGTCGATCTCGTGGCATACCTCGTCGATATCGCCGAGCTTGATTTGCTCGGCCGAGCCCTTGATGCAGACCTTCATGCGTCCCACCTCCCAGCTGCTGAGCGAACGGCGGATGCACGTCCGCATAGTCAGGCTACGGCGAGAAGCGAGGGGGCGGAACGAAGCTGCCGCGTGCGGTGGCGGGGTCTCGGCGGAGGGCGGCACAACGGCGGTGAACGGTGGGGCGCCCCTGCGGCCGCCCACCGATGCGCCGCTCACCGACGTCACGCTACCGTTTGCCGCCACGCGGCGGGACCGCTGAACCGCTTACAGGTCGACGATCGTCGCGGTGAGCGGCTGAGCGGACAGGTCGAGCAGGGCAGCGGTGGGTCCGCGCCCGTCACGGTTGTGACCGCCAGCGCTGCCGGGGTTCACGAACAGCACGCCGCCAACGCGCTCGACGGCCGCACGGTGCGTGTGCCCCGTGATGACGACATCGACGCCGGGCGGCGGACCACCGGCGACCGCGGTCTTCTTGTGCGCGATCAGCAGACGGTGGCCTCCGAAGCGCGGCGCGGCGGTGTCGGGCAACCGCCATTCCAGCTCGCCTGTGTCCATGTTGCCGCGCACCGCGATCACCGGGGCGATCGCCTCGAGCCGGACGAGGACCGCCTGAGAGCCCACGTCGCCCGCATGAACGATCAGTTCGACCCCCGCGAACGCCGCGTCGATGCTCTCGGGCAGCGTTCCGTGAGTATCGGAGACGGCGCCGATCAGCATCGTCACAGTCCCAGTGCCCGCTTGAGCGCAGGAGCGCGTCGCCGGGAGACCGGCACTTGCGTTCCCGCGGCGTCTTTGAGCGTGAGCTCCATCGTCCCGCCGTACATCGGCGCCACCTCTCGCACCTGCGCGAGGTTGACCAGGTAGCGGCGATGGACCCGGAAGAAGCCCTGCGACTCGAGTTTCGACTCAAGGTCGGCGAGCGAGAGCGTGGAGAGGTAGCGCTCCCCGTCGGTGTACAGATAGCTGTAGTCGTCCTTCGCCATCACGTGGAAGATATCGGCCACCTGGAGCAGCAGCTTGCGACCGGCCTTCTCCACGGGGATGCGCTCGATGCGCGCTGGCGCCTCGACGGCGGGCGAGATGCGGCCGATGGCCACCCTCAGGCGACGCATCTCGACCGGCTTCACGAGATAGTCGACCGCGTCGACCTCGAACGCCTTCACCGCATGCTCGCTGTGCGCGGTCACGAACACGATCGCGGGCGGATGCTCGAGGGCGGCGAGGGTCTCGGCGAGCTCGATGCCCGTGAGGCCCGGCATGTTGACGTCGAGGAACACCACGTCGTACGGGATCGCGCGGATGAGCTGCAGGGCCTCGCTGGCGCTGCCTGCCTCTCCCACGACCTCGACGCCGCCCGCCTCACCGAGCAGATACCGCAGCTCGGAGCGCGCCGGCACTTCGTCGTCCACGAGCAGGGCCTTGAGCATGGTCTATCCGTCCGTGTCCGCGGTGTTCTCGACGATCGTCACGGTCACCGTCGTGCCCGTGCCGGGAGTGCTCGCGATGGCGAGTCCGCTCCCTTGGCCGAAGTGACCCTTGAGCCTATCGTCCACGTTCTTGAGCGCGATGCCTAGACCCCTGCCGAATCCCGGTTCCAGCACACGCGGGAGGTCTTCGGGGGAGATGCCCACACCGTCGTCGATGATGCGGACCGTGAGGACGCGTCCGTCGCGCTGGCCGACTATGTCCACCGTCAGGGGGCCGGACGAGCCGATACCGTGCTGGACGCAGTTCTCCACAAGCGGCTGCAGGATGAACGCGGGCACCGGGAGCTCGAGCATCTCCTCGGGCAGGTCGTGCCGCACGACGAGCCGGTCGCCGAAGCGCGCGTGCTCGAACCGCAGGTACGTGAGCGTGTACTCGAGCTCCTGGCGCAGTGGGACGAGCCCTTCGTTGTCCTCGAGCATGCGGCGGTAGAACGCGGCGAACTCCCGAAGGAGCTCCCGCGCGGTGCCCGGGTCGGTGCGGATGAGCATCGCGATGGTGTTGATGGTGTTGAACAGGAAGTGCGGATTGATCTGGGCCTGGAGCGCCTTGAGCTCCATCCGGCAGGCCAGCTCGGTCTGGCGCTCGAGCTCCGAGAGCTCGAGCTGCGTCGAGAGGAGCTGGGCGAGACCGCGCACCATCGTCGCCTGGGTCTCGTTGAGCAGGCGAGGCGTCGTGTAGTAGAACTTCAGCGACCCGACCGCCTCCCCGCGGATGTCGAGCGGGACCACGATCGCCGCGCGCAGCAGACACCCCTTACGGGGACACCCGATCTCCTCTTTGGACGCGAGGATGCGGTACTCGTTGGTTTCGATCGCTTCGCGCGTGGCGCGTGTGATGATGGGACCGCCAGCCTCGTGGTGGTCCTCGCCGATGCCGGCGAACCCGAGCACGCGCTCCGTGTCCGTGATGGCGACGGCCGCCGCCTCGCTCTCCTCAAGCGCAAGGCGGCACACCTCCTGCGCTGTCTCCTCGTCGAGACCCCGCCTCAGGTAGGCGAGGGAGCGATCAGCGATCTCGAGGATGGTCTGCGACTGCAGCGCCTTCAGATGGTCCGGGCGCGTGTGGAGCCTCGCGCCGACCATCCCCACCGCCACGGCGACGAGCCCGGCCGTCGCGACCATGAAGACGGGGCGGGGCACCTCGACGACGAGTCCCGCGGCGGCGACCAGCGCCATGATGACCGTCGTGATGACGAGCGTGCCGTCGATCACCCACGAGCGTACGGTCGACACGGTACCTCCTTCGCCGTCAGCCTACCCCGACCGCAGGAACGCCAACCGCGAGGCTGTCTCGCGGAACCCCGCGTCCCGGTAGAGCGATCGCGACGCGCGGTTGTGCGTCTGCGTGCAGAGCGTCACGCGATCGCACCCGCTCTCGAACGCGCGGGCGACCGCCTCACCGAGGAGCGCCCGGCCAGCGCCCTGCCTGCGCCGTTCCGGCGCCACGCACAGGCGTCCGAGCACGGCGTCGCCACGCCCGACCGTGGTGAGAGTATAGCCGATGGGCTCGCCCCCCTGACGCGCGAGGACCACGCGATCGGCGGCCAGATGCCGCTCGAGACGGCGGCGGTCGAATCGCCACAACGCCTCGAAGCACTGCGAGTCCAGGGCCTCGATGACGCCCAGGTCCCCGGCGTTGGCCCTCTCGATCGTGAGGCCCTCCGGCACCGGATCGGCCGGTCGCTTGTCGCGCCGCGAGAGCACGAACGTGACGACCGTCTCGAAGACGCGCAACCCGCCGGCCTCGTACGCGCGCCGCTGTTCCACGGGGACGGCGGAGCTCACGATCCCGGCGAACCCGCGCTCACGGGCGAGGGCGACCAGCTGCCGCACGTGCGTGGGGATCGACCGGGGGGCGCACCACAGAGCCTCGATCGCGAGCAGGCCGAGATGGTCCCGCCAGCGGTCGAGGACCGCGACCTCGCCTGCGGCGGTCACCAGGATGCGCCACGGCGCCTCGGCCCAGACGGCCGCCGCCTGCGCCTCGTCGGGAAACACGTGCGTGGCCACGAGCGTGCGCGTGAGGCGCGCGAACTCCTCGGCCGAAGCGGGATGAAGCTCGTCCGCGGCCATCACAGCCAGCCGAACTCGCTCGCCGCGAGCACGACTCCGACAACGAGCAGCATAGCGGCGAACCCTACGCGGACCGTCTTCTCCTGTGCCACCGCCGTCACGTGCGCGCCGAGCAGCGCGCCGGGAACGACGCCGACCATCAGCGCGAGCGCGAGACCGACCTCGATGTTGCCCAGCAGGTAGTGGGTGATGGTTCCCGGAACGGCCAGTATGCTCACGACGACGAGACTCGTGCCGACCGCGCGCTTCGCATCGAAGCCGAAGTACCGCACGAGCGCGGGCACCACGACGAACCCGCCGCCGAGTCCCAGGAATCCCGAGTAGAGGCCGGTCACGGCGCCGAGGACGCCGAGCCACCAGATCGACTGCCGCCGCTCCTCGCACCGGTCGAGCTCATGCTGCGGGCGCTCGCCACGCAGCGCGAGGATCGTCATATCCACGGCCATCCAGCAGATGAGCCCGGCCGTGACCACCAGGACGGTCGAGCCGCCCACGAGCACCGTCGCACGGGCGCCGAGGACCGCGAATACGCTCCCGACGAGCCCCGCCGAGAGTCCCGTGCGCAGATCGATCAGCCCGCGCCGCCAGTACGAGACTGCCCCGGCGATCGCGGTCGGGATGATCACGGGCAGCGGCGTGCCCACCGCGACGAGCTCCGGACGGCCGAGTATCAGCCGGATCGCGGGTGTGGTCACGATGCCGCCGCCGATGCCGAACTGTCCCGACAGATACCCTGCGACGAACCCTATCGCCGCTGCAACGGCCCAGGAATCCACGCGTCAGTCAGCCCGGATCACGGGGAAACGACCGGTTATCGCACCGCGGTCGACGCGCCGTTCGCCGGTGAACAGCGACTTCAAAGCCACGTCTTCCCAGAGCCGGTCCATAAGCATCGGCCAGCGCCTGCCGAACACGAAGTAGCGCTCGCAGTTCTCGCGCGCGTACCGCTGCGCCTCGGTCACGCCTCTCCGGGCAACGGCCAGGTAAGCACCGCGCTCGGGACCCGCCATCGCCCGGAAGAGCGCGGTCACCAGCGAACGCCAGACCACGGAAGAATCGACGAGGCGCCCCGGATACGGCTCAAGGGAATCCGCCGTGACCTGCCGGAGATCCACCTGCGACTTTGCGAACTCGAGCTTGCGGTGGGTGTAGATGAAGCGCAGCACGTCCTGGCGGAACAGCGCCGCCCCGTCGGTGATCTGGGGCGGCTGGTGGATGACGGACCACCCGGAGTCCATGAACACATCGCCGCCGTGCATCCGCGCGTTTATCACGTAGTCGACGTCCTCGCCGCGCACGGTCCATGGGTCGAACGGCACGTTGCAGTACATGTCACGATGCAGCGCGAGACAGCCGCCGAACGCGATCGTGGCGGGCTTCATGCGCGGCGGCTTGGCGATCGCGTTGACGGCATGGTTCCAGTACTCCGTCTGGCGCCAGAACATGTCGAACCACGCGCGTCGGTCGGGCACCTTCGATGCGCCCGAACGGTCCACGTAGAACCCGCTCTTGGCGAGCACTGCCCTGCCGTCGCCGATCTGCTCGCCGAGGCCCTCGAGGCCGCGCACGAGGAAGTCAGGGTCATCGATCACCTGGTCGTCATCGATGAAGACGACCTCCTCCGCGCCCAGAGCGGCGGCGATCATGAGACCCACGTTCCTGATGCCCCCGTACCCGCCGAGTCCCACCCCGGCTATGAGATCGGCGAACTCGAGCTGCTCCATCCGGCGCTGTAGCGAACCCATCTCGGCCGAGCCGATGACGAGGGTGTCGATGCCGGGGAAGTCAGCGAGGATCGCCCGCACCTGGTCTTCGGCCGCGTGCTCGATAGACTCGTCGGTGGTCGCCACCAGCACGATCACGCGACCGAGTCCGCGAACGCCTTCCAGGGACCGCAGACAATCAGGCAGCGTGCCGACCTCGCCGAGCGACGTCGGATGATCGTACTGGAACCGCGTGCGCGAGGCGCCCCGGCCGCGTCGGCGCGTCCAGAACGTCGGGATGATGACCGTCGGATACACGGGTGTCCTCTCTCGTTGCCCCGCCCGTCGTCATGCGGCGCACCGACAATCATAGCGGTTCCGGGGGTCCGGCTTCACGCGTCCCGCACCGCGTGCTCGTGTTCGATGCTCTCCGGAGTGATCAGACACCCCTGGACGGCCTCCCGGAGCACGCCGTAGGGCCGCGAGCCGATAAGGAGCTCGTTGCAGATCAGCGCCGACGGCGTGCTGTCGATGCCGAGATGCATGGCGACGTGCGCGTACTCGTGGATCCGCTCGTCGTAGCGTCCGTCGTCGAAGGCGGAGCCGACCTCCCCGGCGTCCAGGCCGACCGCGCGCGCGACGTCCAGCAGCACCTCGCGATCGCCGATGTCGCGGCCCTCGCCGTAGTAGGCGTGGAAGATCGCGGCGTGCGCCGCGCGGTGCATCTCCGGCCCCTGGTCCCGGGCGAACTCGCCGAGCGCGATGGCGAGATGCGTGTTCGGTACGAGGTCGTTGAGGACGAGCGGATGCCCGGCCCGCTCGGCCAGCTCGTGGAGACGCTGCTCGACCCGCTCCGAGTGGCCGAGACCGTTCTCGGCCGCGGAGAGCCCCCCGGGCGGAGCGTCGGGCCGCAACTCGAACGGCACGAGCTGGAGATCGAGATCGAACTCCCGGCGCAGATCGTCGAACCTGAACTGGTCGACGTAGCAGAACGGTCAAGCGTAGTCGAAGAAGACCATGACGCGGGGCGTCACCGGAGCCATGCTCTGGCCGTGCGCGCCCGTGTGCTCGTGCTCCTGCGTCATGGCGGTGCGCCGCCGCTTCCACCTCATGGGTGCTTCCCTTCCACGATGCCGAGCGCCGTGCCGCAGTGCGCGCAGGCGCCGCGCTCGACGCTCCACCCGTCGATCCGATAGCCGTCCCGGCGCACCGCGACGCGTCCGCACGCGGGGCACACCGTGTCCTCGCCCCCGCGGACGCCGACGTTGCCGAGGTACACGAAGCGAAGACCCTGCTCAACGCCGATCGCGCGCGCTCGCTCAAGGGTCGGGATCGGCGTCGGCGGAAGGTGCGCGAGGTCGAGATACGGGAAGAACCGCGTCACGTGCCATGGCGTGTCCGGGCCGAGCGCCGAGACGATCCAGGAGGAGATGCCGCGGAGCGTGTCGTCATCGTCGTTGATGGTGGGGATGATGTTCGTCACGACCTCGACGTGCATGCCCCAGCGGCTCTTCGCGCGCTCGGCCATGTCGAGGACCGGATGCACCGAACGCGCGCGGCACAGCTCGCGATACGTGCCATCGTCGAAGGCCTTCACGTCCACGCGCCACACGTCGATCCACGGTCCGATCAGATCGAGCCCGGCGGGAGTGATGTAGCCGTTCGTGACCATCACGGTGAACAGCCCGGCCTCCTTGCATGCGCGCGCCGCGTCCAGCACGTATTCGATCCAGATCACCGGCTCGTTGTAGGTGAACGCCACGCCCGGGCACGACCGCTCGCGCGCGAGCGCGACGAGCGCGTCGGGGCCGAGATACTGGAGCCCGTCGTTGGATTCAGGGCGCGCCCTGCTGATGTTCCAGTTCTGGCAGTGGCCGCAGCGCATCGAGCAGCCGACGCTGCCGACGGAGAGCACCTCGGTGCCGGGGCGGTAGTGGAAGACCGGCTTCTTCTCGATCGGGTCCACCGCGACCGACGAGACGAGCCCGTAGGTGAGCGGCCTGAGCATCCCGGCGTCGTTCTCCCGCACACCGCAGATGCCGCGGCCGCCGACAGCGATCCGGCAATCGTGCGGGCATAGGAGGCAGTGCACGCGCTCCCCGTCCGGCTCCCATAGCAACGCCTCGCGCATCACGCCCTCCTACCCGGCGGCGAGGCGCACCTGCCCGGGTCCGGTGGCGACAGCGGCCTCGAGCACACCCGCCGCCGCGCTGACGAGCGTAGCCGCGTCCCTCATGGCCGGACCCGCCGACGCGATGCCGAAGGACGGCGGCACGCCTACGTCCGGTGTATACCCGCCCGACACGGACGCCTCGGCCGAAAGCGTCCGGAGCTTCTCGGCCACCGCGAACGCGGCCGTCTTCCCGGTCGCCGGCAGGAGGAGCGCAAGACCGTCCGCGCCCCACGGCGCGAGAAGGTCAGTCGACCGCACGGAGGACGCGAACCGCCGCATCACGGCGGCCAGGCGGCCGTCGTCCTGTCGGCCGCCGGGCCCGAGGGCGGTCACGGCGCCGTCGGCGAACCCGATCAGCACGAGCGACACCTCGCTCCCGTACCGCGCGTGGCGCGCGACCTCGTGCTCGAGCACGGTGAGCAGCTTCGTCTGATCGGCGGCACCGGGCCGTGGCGCGCAGGCGGCCGCAGCCGGCGTGTGGTCGGGAACCGCGCGTAACGTGACGGGAGGCTCCGGACGTTGACCGGTGGCCCTCGTCCAGGTGGCGCCGTCCGCGCGCAGACGAGGCGGCGCGCACGCGGCTGTGGTCGGGACGGCCTGGAACGACCTCACGAGGTCGACGGACGGCAGCGCGCGCAGGACGGCCCGACTGCTCACGCGTGGCGCTCCGGGAGCGTCCACCCGGGTGGCAACGAGCGTGCGCCGGGCGTACAAAGGCAGGCTCGCGGGCACCGCCGGCCCGTCGAGGCACCCTTCGCACTCGAGTGCGTCGACGATCGCGGGACCCGCATCGCCTGCCGAGATGGCGGCGAGCAGCCGCCCGAGTTCGGCGGACCCCCGGACGACCGCGACGCACGGATCCGTGAGATCGCGCTCGGCCAGCGTCCGGCGCGGGAACCCATCGACGACCGACACCTCCTTGCGGAGCACCTCGTGCACGCGCGGCAANNCGCGTCGTTCTTGCGTGCGTGGCACGGGCTCGCATAGACGATCGCGAGCCCCTCGGGATTGAGAGCCCTGATCAGGCGGGCCTGAGCGACGTACGCGGGAACGACGGGCGCAAGCGCGGGCACGAACGCAGGATAGAAGGACCGGACGTACTCGACCACGACCGGGCACGTCGACCGGATGCTCAGCAGGTTGTCACGGCGCGCATGCAGCCGTTCGTACGCTTCGCCCACGAGCTCCTCGCCGAGCGTCGTGGTCTCCACTGCGGCGAATCCGAGACCCGACAGCGCGCGGGCGATCTCGCCGTCGCTCATCGGGTGGAAGGCGGCCGGGTACTCGCTCGCGAGCAGCGCTACGACGCGCCGACCCGAGTTGAACAGGACCCGCACGGCATGCGTCCGATCGCGTTCGGCACGAACGCCCGCCGGGCATCCGCCGGCGCACGACGCGCAGCGCCCCTGCTGGAAGTCACGCGCGGCCGACGGCATCAGACCGTCCGCCACTTCTTGCCCCCACATCGATCCCCCTACCGGTCGCGCTCGGTCATCCCGCCAATGCCGAGTCGCTGAAGAACCCTCAGAAGCGGCAGGCCGAGGCCGTAGACGACGACTGCCTGCCCGATTCCCACGGTCACCATGCCGAACAGGTACATCGGAATCCAGGCGCCCTCGAGATCGATGCCGAGGAAGGGGACCGTGTACAGTCCGAGTCCCTTCAGCATGATCGGCAGGTACGCCGGCACGATGATCGCGTTGGCCACCACGGGACCCGCAAGCGCCACAAGCGGACGCTCGCGATGCCGCCAGGTCCACCACGCACCGACGAGCGTCGCCGACGAGCCGAGCACCACGTCGAAGAGCGCCAACGCGCCGAGTTGGGCGATCATGAAGCTGTTGGCTATGACCGCCCCGAGCCACAACCCGGGCACGGCGGCCGACGTGAGGCAGGCGACCACGGTGACCGCCTCGGACAGCCGGAACTGCACGGGGCCGTAGCCGAGCGGATTCTGGATCATCACGAGCGTGAGCACACCGTAGACTGCCGCGATGATGCCTGCGTGAGCGGTCATCCTGGCCTTGCCCGCGCTCACGCTCCCGCCTCCCGCTTGCCCCGCTGCCGCGGCAACGAGACGGTGAACGTCGTGCCCCTGCCGATGGTGCTCTTCACCGCGATGTCCCCGCCACTCGTGTCGATGATGTGCTTCGCTATCGCGAGCCCGAGACCGAAGCCTCCGGTTTCCTTCGAGCGCGACAGGTCGCTCCGGTAGAAGCGCTCGAAGACGTTCGGCAGGTCCTGTTCGGGGATGCCGACACCGGTGTCGGCGATCTCGATAAGGATAACGTCACGACGACGCCTCGTGGTTACGGACACGGACCCGCCGTCCGGCGTGTACTTGCACGCGTTGTCCACGAGGATGCCCAGCGCCTCCTCGACCCGGTCGGGGTCGCCGTGCAGCCACAGCGGCCCCTCGCTCGGCCCTTCGAAGTCGAGGTGCTTGTCCATGTAGCGGGTCGCGGCGTTCGCCAGAACCTCACGCGACACGGCGTTGATGTCGTAGCGCATGGAGCGGAACTCGACCATCTCCTCGCTCCTGATGACCGAGAGGAGGTCGCTGCACAGCCGGGCCATGCGTCGGGATTCCCGGTCGATCGCGCTCACCGCCTCTTCGCGAAGCCCCGGGTCCTCGGCGCCCCACGCCCGCAGGATGTTCACGTAGCCGCGGATACCCGCGACCGGCGTGGCCAGTTCGTGCGATGCGTCGGCGATGAACCTCGACTGCGCCTCGTTGCGATACCGCAGGTTGTCGATCAGGCGGTTCAGCGAGCGGGCGAGTTCCGTGACTTCGTTGTCTCCGACCTGCGGCAGATGGACGTCGAGGCGCCCCACGTCGATCGAGTCGGCAGTCCGCTTGATGCTGGTGATCAGCGAGAGGGCCCAGCCCATGATGAGGTTGGTGATCAGCAGCGAGGTGGCGAACGCAACGACGGTGACCGCGACCATCGGCAGGCGGGTCGAGTCGAGGATCGCCTCTTCCCGGGCCGGGTCGTAGATGACGTCCAGGACGGCCGACCGCGTGCCCGCAAGGTCAAGCGGCAGGTGGACCACGTAGAGGCCGAGGTCCGCGGGAGCGAACAGGCCCAGGAACAGTGGCGGAAGGCTCGGGTACTCCCGGGTCCGGGAACCGAGGTCGAGGGCCGCCTGCCGGCGCTCGGGATCGCCCGCGCGCCCGTAGTCGCCGACCGTCCAGACCACGTCGAGCTCCGCAGCGCCCGTCGTGGTCACGGACAGCGCGAAGGAGCCTTCGTAGACGAGCCCCTGGGAGACCACCTCGGGAACCACGCGCAGGACCTGCTCGCGGACGAAGTCGTCCGCTGCCGCTCCCGTGAGACCGGCGGCCTGGGCGTCAGCGACCGCCTGCGCCTGGTACCGGCTGAACACACGCTCGGCGGCCCCGGCGAGCCGGTCGCTCGTCGCCTCCGCGGAGGAGCGCATCCCTGTAGCTACGAAGAAGTACGTGGCGAACGTCACGCCGCCGACGAGCAGCAGCGCGAACAGCGTGGAGAGGAGCGCGACCCGCGCCCGGATCGATGTGAGACGCACCTATCCCCTTGCGAAGAAGTAGCCGACACCTCTGATGGTCTGGATGACCCGGTTCTCGCGGTCGCCGATCTTGTTGCGCAGGTGGCACACGAACACCTCGATCACGTTCGAGTCCGTCGCGTGCTGACCGTTCCAGACTGAGTCGAGTATCTCATCGCGCGAGATCACGCGTCCGGCGTTGGCTACGAGATACGCGAGCAGGTCGAACTCCTTCGCCGTGAGGTCGAGCGGCTCCCCCTCGAGAGTGGCGAGCCGCTTCTCCAGATCGACCCGCACTCCCGACGCCTCGTGCGGCGTGGGGCCCTGCGTGGCCGCGAAGCGCTTGAGAAGCGCACGGACGCGAGATAACAACTCGGGGATCTCGAAGGGCTTGCGCAGGTAGTCGTCGGCGCCCGCCTCGAACCCGGTTACGACATCGTGGGTCTCCGCGCGCGCGGTGAGCATGAGGATGGGGGTGTCCGGATCATCGACGCGGATGCGGCGCGCCACATCGAGCCCGTCGATGCCCGGCAGCATGAGGTCGAGGATCACGAGGTCCACGTCGTTGGTCTCGAGCAACTCGAGCGCGACGCGCCCCTCATCGGCCCTGAGGACCCCGTAGCCTGCGTGCTTAAGCTCCAACTCGACGAAGCGCGCGATCGTCGCATCATCTTCGACGATGAGGATCGTTGCGTCTGCCACCATGCGTCCCTCCCCAGTACCAGCCTGAAGCCCCGAGTCCGGGGTCGCCCAGGTAGTCCCTCCCATGTTACCGCCCGAGCAACCCCTCGGCTATCTGTACCGCATTGAGCGCCGCCCCCTTGCGCAGCTGATCCGCCACGACCCACAGCTGCAGCCCATGCGGCACGCTCGCGTCGGCGCGTATGCGCCCAACGTAGCAGTCGTCCGAACCCTCCAGCGACGCGGGCATCGGATACGCGCGAGCGGCCGGGTCGTCCAGCACCGTGACGCCGACTGCGGAGGCGAGCGCGGCGCGCGCCGCCTCCACCCCGACAGGCGCGGTGAACTCGACGGCGAGCGCCTCCGAGTGGCAGCGCAGGACCGGGACGCGGATGCACGTCGCGGCGATGGAGATCTCGGGAGCGTGCATGATCTTCTTGGTCTCGACGACCATCTTCCACTCTTCTTTGGTCGAGCCGTCCTCGAGGAAGACGTCGATCTGCGGGATGCAGTTGAACGCGATGCGATGCGCGAACGCCTCAGGCGCGAGCCCGCGCCCCGCGAGGAAGTCGGCTGTCTGGTCGTAAAGCTCGTCCATCGCCGCCTGGCCGGCGCCCGACGCCGCCTGGTACGTGGAGACGACCACCCGGGAGATGGGAGCAAGCGAACGCAGAACGTCGAGGACGACCACCATCTGGATCGTGGAGCAGTTGGGGTTGGCGATCACGCCGGCATGCCAGTCGAGATCGCCGGGGTTCACCTCGGGGACCACCAGCGGCACGTCGTCGTCCATGCGGAACGCCGACGAGTTGTCGATCATCACGCAGCCAGCGCTCGTGACGGCGTCGCGGAACTGCCTGGAGACTTCTGCGCCTGCGGAGAACAGCGCGATATCGACGCCCTCGAAGCTCTTCTCCGTCATCTCCTCGACCACCAGCTCGCCGCCGGCGAACGACACGGTCTTGCCCGCCGAGCGCGACGACGCCAGCGCCTTCACGCTCGCGGCCGGGAACGTCCGCTGCTCGAGGACCGCGAGCATCTCGCGGCCGACGGCGCCCGTGACGCCCGCAACGGCGACGATCGGGCGCTCGGGCATGCGCTTCTCCCACACCATGCTCATTCGCCTCCCCCGCACGCGGGCACGCTTTCGACCGTGACCTCGGCATCGGACAGGCCGAAGCTGTCGTGAAGCGCGCGAACCGCGGCCTCCACCTGAGCGCCCTCGACCACGCAGGTGATGCGGATCGTCGAGGTCGAGATCAGGTCGATGTTGACGTCGGCATCGGACAGCGCCCTGAACATCTGCGCCGCCACGCCGGGATGGGTCTTCATACCCGCCCCAACCAGCGACACCTTCGCGATGGAGTCGTCGACCGTCCACTCACGGGCGCCCAGTTCGGCGACCGCCGCATCCGCGGCGCGCCTGGCGCGCACGAGGTCCGCCTTCGGCGTCGTGAACGAGATATCGGTCATGCCCGCCTCGGAGACGTTCTGGATGATCATGTCGACGTTCACGTTGGCTTCCGCCATGCGCGTGAAGACCGACGCCGCGACGCCCGGGCGATCCGGGACGTCCCGGATCGTGACCTTGGCTTCCGAGGTGTCGTGCGCCACACCCGAGATGATGGCTTGCTCCATGGAGCTGTCAGCCTCCTTGACGATGGTTCCGGGCACGTCGGTGAAGCTCGAACGGCAGTGGATGGTCACACCGTGATTGCGCGCGAATTCGACCGAGCGCAGGTTCAGGACTCCCGCGCCCGCGGCCGCGAGCTCCAGCATCTCCTCGTAGGAGATGACGTCGATCTTGCGGGCGTCGCGCGCCACGCGCGGATCGGCCGTGTACACGCCGTCCACGTCGGTGTATATCTCGCAGACATCGGCGCCGATCCCGGCGGCTACCGCCACCGCGGTCGTGTCCGATCCGCCTCTGCCGAGCGTGGTGATCTGGCCGTCGGGCGTCATGCCCTGGAACCCGGCGACGATCACGATCCGGCCGTCATCCAGCGCCTCGCTGACGCGATCGGCGCGCACCTCCATGATCTTGGCCTTCGTATGCCCGTGGTCGGTCACGATACCGACCTGGGGTCCCGTGAACGAGATCGCCTCGTGTCCGAGCGCGTGGATGGCCATCGCCAGCAACGCGATCGACACCTGCTCTCCGGTGGCAAGCAGCATGTCCATCTCGCGCTCGGGAGGTTCGGGATCGATCTTGGCGGCCATGCCGAGCAGGTCGTCGGTGACGTCGCCCATCGCGGAGACCACCGCGACGACCCGCGCCCCCGCGAGCTTGGACGCGACGATCCTCCCGGCGACCGCGCGCATGCGCTCGGGGGTGCCCACCGAGGTTCCGCCGTACTTCTGAACGATGACGGTCATGCGTGCCTTCCCGTGCGGTCGTCGCGCAGTGGCAGACAGTGTACCAGCAACCACGGTCCCGGCGGACGGCCCGCGCTCAGGCCGTGGGCACCAGGCCGAGGCGTCCGGCGTGGGCCCGCATGCGTTCGGGCAGCGCCTGCACGGCCTCGCCGAGGAAGTGATCGGCCAGGCCGGCTCCCGAAGCATCTTCGATGCGTGCAGAGATGACGTCCACAGCGTGCCGGAGATGGGCGACGAGGCCGTCCTCGACGCCGGCCGACGGCGAGATCACGACGCGACCGGAGACGAACGACAGCGGGACGCCCTCCTCGGCGAACTGCGCGTTCACGGCTCGCTCGAGGTTGTTGGCCAGTCGCGGCCCACCGAGCCGCCGGAAGTTGCCGAACATGCCGTCGCACACCGCGACGAGGATCGCCTGCGTCTCCTCGGGGCCGAGCTCGGCGTCGCCGTCGAGCAGAGGCGCGCCGTCGTCCTCCCGGTTCTCCAGAACCCTCACGAAGGCCTCGACCACGTGGGGGTCGAATTGCGTGCCCGCGCAGCGGCGCAGCTCGAGGATGGCCTCCTGCTGAGAGCGGCCGCGCCGGTACGGACGGTCGGCCACCATGGCCTCGTACGCATCGGCGACCGTGAGTATGCGCGCGAGCACGGGGATCTCCTCGTTGCGCAGCCCCGCCGGATAACCGCGACCATCGAAATGCTCGTGATGGTGGCGGACGATCGGCGCTATCGGCCACGGGAACGCGACGGGCTTCAGGATGTTCGCGCCGATGAGCGGATGATGGCGCATCTGGCCCATCTCGGCGGGCGTAAGCTTGCCGGGCTTGAGCAGTATCTCCTCGCTGACGCCGATCTTCCCGATGTCGTGCAGGTACGCCGCCATCTCCAGCGACACCATCTGCTCGGGCGAGAGCCCCAGCGCCTCCCCGATCTCGAGCGCGTAGGCCGCCACGCCGTCCGAGTGGCCGCGTGTGTACGGGTCCTTCGCGTCGACCGCCGCCGCGAGCGCGCGCACGGTGGCCAGGTAGGCCTCCTGGACGCTCGAGAACAGGCTGATGTTGCCGATCGCGACCGTGACGTGGTTGGCGATGGTCGAGAGCAGCCGCACGTCGTCGCTCGTGAATCGCTGATCCGAATTGCGGCTGCCCACGGTGATCGCGCCCAGCGCGCCTTCGGTGCCGAGGAGCGGCACGCACAGCGCCGCGAGCGCGCCCGAGAGGGTGTCTTCGCGCTCGGCGACGCCATCGGAAGGCGGGTTGAAGATGAGCGGCCGGCCCTCGCGCACCACCCACTCCGCCATCGAGTTGCGCAACGAATGCCCGTCAGCCCGGGACAGGTCGACCCCGCGCCACGCGCGGACCTCGAGCGACCCGGCGTCGCGATCGAGCATGGTGATGTAGCCGATCTCGACGTCGAAGATACGGATGGCGGAGTCGAGCACGGCGGTATAGAGCGTGTCCGGCTCGAGCGTGCCCGAGAGCGCCCGGCTCATCTCGTAGAGGGTCGCGAGTTCGAGCACCTTCTTGGTGAGCGAATCGCTCCTGTCGCGAAGCGACTCCGTCATGCGGTTGAAGTTCTCCGTGAGGGCCACGACCTCGGTCGCACCGGCCGGCGGGACGTAGACCTCGTAGTCGCCGGCGGCGACCCTCCCGACGCTGTCCGAGAGGTCGAACAGGGGACGCGAGACGGCTCTCGCGACCCACCAGTTGAAGCCGAACAAGACCGCCACGGCGACGATCGTCCATCCGATGATCATCCCCGTGGTCGAGCGCTTCGCCGCGGCCGCAGCGCTGCTGTCCATCACCGATACGATGTAGGCGACACCACCGTCGGTCTCGTTCGCGAATCGCAGGGTGCGGCCGTGAAGGCGGTGCTCGCGACCGTCGATCCGCACGGTCACTCCGTTGATCGCGTCGCTGATCGGCAGGCTCCCTGCGTCGATGTTCGCGACAACGGACTCGACGGCCTCGACAAGCGCGAGCTCGCCGGGGCGTCCAGGCATCGAACTCGCGACGACTCCGCCATCGCTGTCTAGAAAGACGAGACCCGCGTCGAGATCCGCGTCCAGGGCACCGGCGTACGCGTCGTTCACGAGATTGAACAGCGCGAGATGCATCGGCACACCGGATGGGCCGGAGACGGGCACCACGGTGGCCAGGGCGCTCCCTGCAGGCGACCGCGCCAGCAGCGGCTGCCCCTGCGAGAGCACCCCCCAATCGGTGCCACGGACGCCGAACGGCTGCTCGCCCGGTCGCAACTCGAGCGCACCTGTCGAGACGCTCACTCGCCCGGCGTCATCGAGAAGCGCCAGCGCCCCGGCCCCGAGGGTCCGGTTGGCGATCAGCAGCTCCTGCCTGATCGCGTCCGCGTCCCCGCCTTCGATCACCGCCTGGATGTGCTCGTCACCCGTGAGCAGCCGCAGGTTGCGATGCGCGTCGACCACACGCCTGTCGACGCGCGATTCGAGAAACGCAGCCGACGACTCGGCCGCATGGTCCGCCCACTGGTCCACGATGCCGCCCACGACCATCTGTGCGGCTACCGCGGCTATGATCGCCACGCCGATGGAAGCCACCATGAGCGGCCAGATGATCTGCCCGTGCAGACGATGGCCGAACGGGTTGAACCTCATTCGGATACCGCACAGGTTCTGACGCAACGTGGCCGTCGGGACATGGGGACCTTCCGGGACTGCCGATCCGACGCACTCATTCTAGCATCGGGGTCCCGGCGCGAAGGCGCCGGGACCCCGACTGTGAACGGTATCTCGCTGCACCGCTTACTCGGTGGCGCATCGTGCGACGAGCCGGTCCCACGCGAGATCGACGTCCGCCTGCATTTCGGCGAGCAGCGCTTCGTTACCGGGCGCGAAGAGATGCTTGAAACGCCCCTGGGGCTTGAGAAACTCCTCGAGCGGCTTGCGGTTGACGACCTTCACGGTCTGGCGCCAGACGCCGTTCTCCACTTCGTAGACCGGCCAGAACCCCGTCTGCACGGCCAGCTTGGCGATCTCGACGGTCTGGCTCGAAGGCGTCCGCCACCCGCGGGGGCACGGCGCGAACACGTTGATGAACGCGGGGCCGGGGGTGTTGAACGCCTTCTCGGCCTTCGTGGTCAGGTCCTTCCAGTGCGAGACCGAGGCCTGGGCGGCGTAGGGCACGCCGTGGGCGGCGATGATCGCCGTCAGGTCCTTGCGCACCTGCCTCTTGCCCTGCTGTGCGACGCCGACTTCGGCGGTCGTCGCCCACGCGCCCTTCGGCGTTGCCGAGGACCGCTGGATCCCGGTGTTCATGTAGGCGCCGTTGTCGTAGCAGACGTACACCATGTCGTGCCCGCGCTCCATCGCGCCCGAGAGCGCCTGCAGGCCGATATCGTACGTGCCGCCGTCGCCGCCGAAGGCCACGAACCTGACCTTCTTGTCGGGATCGATCTTGCCGGCGCGCTTGAGGCCGTTGAACGCGGCCTCTACGCCGGAGATGGTGGCCGCCGAGTTCTCGAAGGCGTTATGGATGAACGGGGTCTTCCACGACGAATACGGATAGATGGTCGTGGAGACTTCGAGACACCCTGTGGCGCAGCCGACGACGACCGGGTCCTCGCCGGCGCCGAGCAGCACCTGGCGGACAGCGATCGAAGCCCCGCAGCCCGCGCAGAGACGGTGGCCGCCGGCAAGACGGTCTTCGCGATGGGTCAGTTCCTTGAGATTCGCCATGGCTTACGCCTCCTCTCGTGCGCCGAGGTACACGAGCCCGGCGGGAGCCGCGGAGCCCGCGGCGATGTCGGACAGGTCCTGGTAGACGCGCTCGATGAGCTCGAGCTTCACGTCGGCGCCGCCGAGGCCGTAGATGTAGCCGACCACGGGCACCCGCGTCTCCAGGTCGTAGAGCGCGCCACGCGTCTCGAGGAACAGCGGACCGCCCTCGGCGCCGAAGGACTCGGCGCGGTCGAGCACCGCTACCGCCTTCAGGCCCTTGAGGACGGCGGCCAGTTCCGCATACGGGAACGGGCGCCAGACACGCACCTTCACGACGCCGGCCTTCAGGCCTTTCGCGCGCAGGTCGCGCGCGACGTGACGCACGTTGCCGGCGGTCGAACCGAGGACCACGATCGCGATCTCGGCGTCCTCCATGCCCCACGTCTCCACGACATCGAACGGCCGGCCCGACAGGGCCGAGTACTCGGCCCCGACGTCCTTGATGACCTGGCGTGCGTTCTCCATCGCGACGCGCTGCTGCTTCTTGAACTCGAAGAACGGCCCGCCGAGACCGGCGAACGCACCGTGCAGAACCGGAGCATCGGTGTCGAGCAGCGCGCTCTTCGGCACGTACTCGCCGGCGAAAGCGGCGACGGTCTCATCGTCCATCACCGAGACGCGATCGATCGAGTGCGTCGTGATGAAGCCGTCGAGCGTGCTCATGGCCGGCAGCATCACATCGGGATGCTCCGCCACGCGAACGGCCATGATCGTGTTGTCGTAGGCCTCCTGCGCGGTCTCGGCGAAGTACGTGACCCAGCCGGTGTCGCGCGCACCCATGATGTCGCTGTGGTCGCAGTGGATGTTGATGGGCGCCGAAAGCGCGCGGTTCGCGTTGGCCATGACGATCGGCAGGCGCATGCCCGACGCGATATGCAGCTCTTCCCACATGAGCGCGAGACCCTGGGACGAGGTGGCGGTCATCACGCGGGCGCCAGCGGCCGCCGCGCCGATGCAGGCGCTCATCGCGGAGTGCTCGCTTTCGACCGTGACGTACTCGCAGTGCGTCTTCCCCTTGGCGACGAAGGCCGCGAACTCCTCCACGATGGTCGTCTGCGGGGTGATCGGGTACGCGGCCATCACGTCAGGCTTGCACTGGCGCATCGCCTCGGCGACCACCGCGTTACCGGTTGCGGCGAGAGTCTTGTGCGTGGGCATCTACTTCACCTCCGGCAGGTCGCAGCCTTCGGGCACCATGTCGATGGCGTCGACCGGACAGACCTGCGCACAGATGCCGCAGCCCTTGCAGTGGTCGAGGTCGAAGGTCGTCACCTTCTCGTCGGCGACGTTGATGGATGTGTCGGGGCAAACGATCCAGCACAGCAGGCACTGGGTGCACTTGGAGTCATCGCGCCAGGGGCGCTCGCTGCGCCAGCCGCCGGTGATGTAGTCGTTGCTGTTGCCAGCCTCGGGTATCACGGCACCGGCCGGGAAGTCTTTGTATGTCCAGGAACCGATATCGGAGATGTCCCACTTCACGCTACCGTCACCTCCTCGAATGCCCGATCGACGGATGCCCAGTTCGCGTCGATCATCTCCTGACCGAACTTCTTGCTGAGGTTCTTCGCAAGGAGGCCCTTGAAAGAATCCATGTCCACGACGCCCGTGAGCTTGATCAGCGCACCAACCATGGGCGTGTTGGGGATGTCGCGCTTGATGGTGTCCAGGGCGATGCCCGAAGCGTCCACGCATGCGATGCGCGCGGTGGCCGGCACGCTCAGGACCTTGCGCACCTCGGCGGGCGGGGTGCAGGTGTTGATGATGATGACGCCGTCATCGACGAGGCCCTCGGCAACGTCCACGATGTCGAGAAGCGAATCGTCGAGCACGATGACGACGTCGGGGTTCTCGATGTTGCAGTGGATCTCGATCGGCGTGCCGCTGATGCGCGTGAACGCCTTGATCGGCGCGCCCATGCGCTCGGGGCCGTACTCGGGCATCGCCTGCAGGTACTGGTCGGCGGCAAGCGCGGTCTCCGCGACGACCTTGGCCGCCGTGACGGCGCCCTGGCCCGCGCGCGCGTGCCAACGGATCTCGGTCAGCTGCATGGACATCCCCTTCCTCGAGAGGTCTGACGATCGGGCCGCCCGTCGCGTGACGCGACGCGCGGCCGCGGGGGAAGCACCCTAAGTCCTCTAAGGATACGGGCCGCACCGCGGTGACTGGTCGTCCGGCCACGGTCATCGGCAGGAATCAATCGGTGAACGGTAGCAAGAAGCTGACAATCAGTCCATCTCCCGGCGCGCCTCGAGGGCCCTGCCGAGCGTCACTTCGTCCGCGTACTCCAGATCGCCGCCCACCGGCAGACCCGACGCGATGCGCGTCACGCGCGTGCCAAGCGGCTTCAGCAGACGCGAGAGATACAGCGCCGTCGTCTCGCCTTCGATGTCCGGATCGGTCGCCAGGATCACCTCGGTGATGCCGCCCGCGCCCACTCGCGCCACCAGCTCGCGGACCCGCAGCTGGTCGGGCCCGATGCCGTCGATCGGGGAGATCGCACCCTGCAAGACGTGGTAGTAGCCGCGGAACTCGCCGGTGCGCTCGATGGCGACCACGTCGCGCGGCTCCTCGACGACGCAGATGGCCGAAGCATCGCGGCCGGTGTCGTCGCAGATGTCGCACAGCTCCCGCTCCGCGAAGTTGAAGCAGCGCCCGCAGAAGTGGATGGACCGCTTGACCTCCACGATCGCGTCGGCAAGACGCCCGGCGGTGTCCGCGTCGCCGCGGAGGATGTGATACGCGAGGCGCTGCGCCGACTTCGGGCCGATGCCGGGCAGCCGCTCCAGCTCGGCGAGCAGTCGTGCGATCGGCGGGGCGTAGTACGCCATGGTTAGAACAGGCCTCCCGGCAGTCCAAGGCCGCCGGTCACGGCGCCCATCTTGCGCGACGCGAGGTCCTGAGCCTGACGGATCGCCTCGTTCACCGCCGCACCGATCATGTCCTCGAGCATCGTGATGTCGTCGGGGTCCACCGCAGCGGGATCGATGACCACCGATTCCACGGCGAGCTCTCCGGTCATGGTCACCTTCACGGCCCCGCCGCCCACCGAGGCTTCCACGCGCTCGTCCTTGAGCTCTTCCTGGACGCGCGCCATCTCGGCCTGCATCTTCTGGGCCTGCTTGAGCATGTTCTGCATGCTGCCCGGTTTCATCGGCACTCCATTCGTCGTTCTGTGACCCTACTGTGCATCGCTCTCTCCGAGCACCTGCGCTCCGAGCTCCGCGATCACCTGTGCCTCGAGGTCCGCGTCGCTCATGTTCTCGCCGGATGCGTGCGCGGCCGGCGGCGCCGCTTCGGCCGCCTTCGCGGGCGCCGGGGCGGTCTGCGGCGCATCGGCCGGTTCGACGGGTTTGGCCGGTTCGGCCTCCTTGGGCGCGGGCGCCTTCGCGGGCTTCGAGCGCCCGCTCCTGCCGAGCCGGTACTCGAGCGGCGGCTCGACGCCGAGCACGGTGCCCACGCACCGGCGCAGCAGCGCGAGAGACTCGCCGTCGCCGACGAGCTCCATCGCGAGAGCCTGCCCCGCGGGGAACTCCACTATCAGCAGCTCGCCGTCGGTCTCGGCCTCCGTGCCGTCGAACGCGTGTCCGCGCGACGGCTTGCGCTTCTTGAATTCCGCGACCACGGCGGGCCACGCGCGCTTGACCGAGGCGACGTCCAGCTTCACGGACTCACCCGATGCGCGGGGCGGAGGTGCGATCGGCGCGGCGGCTGGCGGCGCTGGCTCGACCTCCGGTGCCGGCTTCGGTGCCGCTGCTGCGGGAGCCTTCTTCGCCGCAAGCGCCGGGCGCTCGGAGACGGAGGCATCCTGCATCAGGGTGTCGCGGATCGGAGCGCCCGACTCGAGCGCGGCCACCCGTTCGGCGAGCGACTCGATGGTGAGGTCGGCGTGGGGACGCGCCATGCGGGTCAGCGCCACCTCCACGGCGAGACGCTGGTCCGAGGCGTAGCGAAGGTCGCTGG
>DCVQ01000029.1 GCA_002328745.1 Actinobacteria bacterium UBA2184 | reverse complement strand
TGCAGGTGCTCGACGACGGGCGTCTCACGGACGGCCAGGGCCGCGTGGTGAGCTTCAAGAACTCGATCATCGTCATGACGAGCAACGTCGGCAGCCAGTACATCAGCGAGTTCGCCAAGAGCGGCGACGAGACCGCCATGCGCGCGATGCTCGACGAGGCGCTCCGGGCCACGTTCCGGCCGGAGTTCCTGAACCGCGTGGACGACGTGGTGGTGTTCCACTCGCTGTCGATGGACCAGCTTGCCGAGATCGTGCAGCTGCAGCTCACGGAGGTGCGCGAGCGCCTCACCGAGCGGCGCATCACCCTCGANNTGAAGCGGCTCATCCAGCGCGAGGTGGTGGACCGCGTGGCGCGCGGGATCATCGACGGCAGCGTGGCCGACGGCGACAGCGTGACGATCGACGTGATCGGCGATGCGCTCGGCGTGCGGCAGGTGGGGCACGCAGGGTAGGCGACACGCCTGCGGTGCGGTCGCGGCGAAGGAGGTGCTGGCGCATGAGGATGTGGATGGTGGATCCGGCGGGGATGTGCGACCGGCATCTCCTGGGCGAGCACGTGGAGATCCACATGCTCGCGGGCACGCTCGCGCGGCCCAGGTCGATCGACGGGTTCATCGCCAAGGGGCTGCTGGAGCCCGCGGCGATGGGAGCGCGGCACGAGGCGCTCGCCGCCGAGATGGGGCGGCGCGGCTTCAACCACCGCTCGCCGCTGCCCGAGTGCGACCTGGGCTATCTGCCGGCTGCGGCGCGCGAGGCGCGCGTGGACGTGGCGGTCTCCGGTCGCGAGCTCGCCGCGCGATGCGAGCGGTGCGCGGGTCCGGAAGCGGCGCGGTAGCGCGGCAGCGCGGCCGCACGGGCCCGGAGGACGGGCGATGGCGGGCAGGGATGTCCGGCACACAAAGAGGTACAACGCGGAGCTGTCGCGCGACGCCAGGCCGGCAGCACGCACGACATACGGAGGTGACGACCATGGCGATCGTACGGTGGGACCCGTTCGGCGAGGCGCTGCGCATGCAGCGCGACATGGACCGCATCTTCGCCCGCCTCGGCCAGGCCGAGCGCACGGGAGAGGGTGTGGCGTGGATGCCGAAAGTGGACGTGAAGCGCAGCGGTGACGACATCACGGTGCGCGCCGAGCTGCCGGGCATCAAGCCGGAGGACGTGGACATCGAGCTCACGGACAACGTGCTCACCATCAGGGGCGAGCGCACGGCCGAGGAGACGAAGGAGGACGAGGGCTGGCTCGTGACCGAGAGCAGCTACGGCTCCTTCGAGCGCTCGCTGTCCATCCCCGAGGGCGTGGACCCGGCGGCCATCACGGCCAGCTACACCGACGGCATCCTCGAGGTGCATGTCCCCAAGGCGCTCGAGGCGGCACGGCCGAAGACGACCAAGATCGAGGTCGCGAAGGCCGAGAAGAAGTAGCGAGCGTCGCGGTCGGCAGCGCGCAGGTGCGAGAGGTGCCGCGACGCGCGCCGAGAGCAGCGGGCCCCGGCGGATGTCGGGGCCCGCGTGCGTCAGCCGCCGAGCAGGTCGCCGAGCGAGTCGCGGTGCGCGTGAAGGACCCGCAGGACGATGACGCCTGGGTCCGCGACACGGTAGAAGACGAGGTACGGCTCCACCACGACGAAGCGCACCCCCGGCTCCACGAGTTCGAACTCCTCGGGCGTAAGCGGCGCGCCCATCTCCGGGAGATCGCCGAGGTGCTCGACCGCCTGCTCGATGCGTGCGAGGAGCGCCGCGGCCGCCGCGCGGTTGCGGGTGGTGACGTATGCGAACGCCTCGTCGAGGTCGTCTGCGGCGGCAGGCGTGAAGCGGACGGGCAGCCTAGGCTTCGGCACCATCGACCCTGCTCCTCAGGCGGTCGAACACCGATGCGCTCTCGAGCAGCGCCTCGCCGTGCCCAGCCTGACGGTCGGCGGTGATAAGGCGAGCCTGCAGCTTCACCCGGGCTTCCGCGCGCTCGTATGCCTCGTAGCTCATCACCACCAGATCGGCCTCGCCGTTGCGCGTGAGCACCACGGGCTCATCGATGGAGTGGCACAGGTCGGCGAAGCCGGTGTAGTCCTGGCGGATGGCGGTGGACGGCTTGATGCGCACGGGGCACCTCCGAAGACTGATCCACGTGCATATGCTATCTAGATGTTCGAATTCTATCACCTCCTGCAGTGGCGTGACCCTCGCAACCACACTGTGGCAGGTGCCTCTGAACGCGATCCAAACCACACAACACCTCCATACGCACCGGGCATGTATGGCATGCGTATTGCGTCAGTACGTGCCGTGAATGCCATCGCGCCGCGCCTCGCGCGCGGCTTGAGAAGGAGTGAGTCTGATGATGTGGTTCTTCTGGTTCCCGCTGGTGTTCGTGCTCGTGTGGGCGTTTCGTCGGGCCGAGGGCCCCGGATACTGCGGCATGTCGCACACCGAGGGGCACGTGCAGTCGCCGAACGGTCAGGCCGATCCGGTCGAGATCGTTCGCCAGCGCCTTGCGCGCGGAGAGATAACGCCCGAGCAGTACGCCGAGATCCGTCGCGCGCTCGGGTAGCGTACGGGCGGGTAGAATGGGGGCATACCCCACCGTATACGTACGGAGGTGGCCCGGCTGCAGGCCGGGCCACCCCGTGGTTCGAATAGGAGCAACACCATGATCTTCGGTCCGAGCGGTTGGATCATCTTCATCGTCGCGATGGTGCTGGGTCTCGTGACGCAGGGCTACGTGAAGAGCTCGTATGCGAAGAACAGCCGGCAGCCCCTGCCGCCGGGTCTCACGGGCGCGAAGGTGGCGCGACGGGTCCTCGACTCGAACGGCCTTTCGCAGGTGTCGATCGAGCTCGTGCCCGGCAACCTCACCGACCACTTCGACCCGCGCGTGAACGTGCTGCGACTCTCGAGCGACGTGTTCCACGGCACGCACGTGGCAGCCGCGGGCGTGGCCGCGCACGAGGCCGGGCACGCCGCGCAGCACGCGGTGGGCTACGTGCCCGCACGCATCCGCGGGACGCTCGTGCCGGTGGCGAGCCTCGGGTCGCAGGGCGGCCCGCTGCTCGTGATGCTCGGCGTGATCCTCGGGCTGGGCAGCTCGTTTTCGAGCACGCTCATCGACCTCGGCATCGTCCTGTTCGCCGCGGCCGTGCTCTTCCAGGTGGTGACGTTGCCGGTGGAGTTCGACGCGTCGCGCCGGGCGCTGGCCGCGCTCACCACCACGGGCTCGGTGATTCCGGGCACCGAAGGCGGCGCGCGCCAGGTGCTCACCGCCGCAGCGCTCACCTATGTGGCGGCGGCGCTCATCTCGGTGCTGTATCTGCTGCAGTTCCTCGGCCTGCGGAGGGACTAGGACAGCGCTCTCTCTTGTAGGGCTGCGCGGCCGAGGAAGGAAGGGTCTCCTTGTGCGCCCGCTCGGTCACGTCGATGCGTGAGCCGAGGTCTGCGGCTCGTCGATAGCCAACACCCGGATTCCGGCGATCGTCTCGTCGAGCCGCTGACCCCTCGGGGACCCGTGGACAGGGAGGGTGTGGCTATGGCACCCTGCAAGAAGCTGTCTGTGGCGGGGGATTCGCCGGACGGCCCGGCTCGCTCACAACGAAGGAATGCCGATGACTGCTGTCTCAGTGACGGGCGCGCGGATGAGAACGGATTCCGGCGGGGGGCGTCCCCTGCCGTTCTTGCGCCCGGCGAGGTTCGTGAGGTTCGCGTGCCTTGTCCTTCTCACGGCCGCGCTTGTGGCTGTGTCGGTCATGCAGGCACATGCGGTGTCCGGCCTCGAGAGCATCGCAATGGGATCCGGGGGGCACAAGCTGCAGATACGCAGCGACGGCACGCTCTGGGCGTGGGGCTACAACTCCCGGGGGCAGCTCGGTCTCGGCGACACCACGAACCGCCTGGTGCCAACGCAGGTGGGCACCGACACCGACTGGGCCTTAGTCGTAGTGGGCGGGTACCCTGGCCTGGGACACTCGCTGGCCCTCAAGGCTGACGGCACGCTCTGGACATGGGGCAACAACGCCCAGGGACAGCTTGGTCTTGGAGACACGACCCACCGCTCGACACCGACGCAGGTGGGCACGGACACCGACTGGGTATCGGCCGCGGCGGGGGAGTATCACTCACTCGCCCTCAAGGCTGACGGCACGCTGTGGGCGTGGGGCTACAACGCCCAGGGACAGTTGGGTATCGGCGGCACGGCCAACCGCGCTACGCCAACGCAGGTGGGCGCCGACACCAACTGGACGATGGTCACCGCGGCATTCGTGCACTCGCTCGCCCTCAGATCTGACGGCACGCTCTGGGCGTGGGGTTACAACTCTCAAGGACAGCTGGGTCTGGGCGACACGACCAGCCGCTCGACTCCCACTCAGGTGGGCGACGGCACGAACTGGGCCACGGTCTCGAGCGGATACGAATTCGCTGTCGGTATCCAGGGCGACGGCACGCTCTGGACGTGGGGCGATAACGTGAGTGGGCAGCTCGGTCAAGGCGACCTACTCGACCGCACCGAGCCCACGCAGGTGGGTACCGCCACCGACTGGGCGCTGGCATCGGGCGGTTCCCGGCACGTTATCGCCACGCGGACGACCGGCACGCTGTGGTCATGGGGGCTGAACTACGTAGGCAACCTCGGTGTTGGCGACTTGGTCGACCGCGCTGTGCCCACGCAGGTCGGCACCGAATCGGTATGGGTATACCCGGTCACGGGTGCCAACGCTTCCGGCGCTCTCAGGGCCGACGGGAGCGCGTGGTTGTGGGGTTACAACCTCGACGGTACTTTCGGCGTCCCGGGTGCCCCGAGCCGTGTTGTCAATCCGATCCTGCTGGCAGCGCCGCCGGTGCTCGTTATCGGCGACAAGACGGTCGATGAGCTTTCCGAACTCACGTTCACGGCGAGCGCGACCGACGCCGACGTGCCCGCCGACACGCTCTCGTACTCACTGGGATCAGGTGCGCCCGCATGGGCGATGATCGACGCGGCAACAGGCGCTTTCAGCTGGACGCCAACAGAGGCCCAGGGGCCGGGGAGCTACACGATCACCGTCGCGGTCTCCGACGGCAAGGGTGGCGTCGACTCCGAGACGATCACGGTGGCGGTGGCCGAGGTCAACGCCGCACCGGTGCTCGCGCCGATCGGCAACCGCACCGGAGACGAGCTCGCGCCGATGACGTTCACCGCGACGGCCAGCGACGCTGACTTGCCCGCGCAGGCGCTCACGTTCTCGCTCGGCGCGGGCGCGCCCGCGGGTGCGGCGATCGATCCGGTCACCGGCGTCTTCACCTGGACGCCCACCGAGGCCCAGGGGCCGGGGAGCTACACCATCACCGTCGCGGTCTCCGACGGCAAGGGCGGCACGGACTCCGAGACGATCACGGTGACCGTCCGCGAGGTGGCCGATCCGGTGACGCCGTGGACCGGCAGCGCGAGCAGCCCGGTGACCGTCGCCGATGGGACGTCGCCCGACGAGGAAGACCCTGATGCGGCTGCCGACTCGGACGCCGAGGACGACCCCGCGACCGAGGACGAGGCGCCCGTCGAGAACGCCGATGAGGGCGACACCGACGCTGGAGATACCGACGAGGTAGCCGCCGCCGACGAGCCCGCGGCCGATGCGTCCGGCTTCCCGTGGTGGGTGATCGCGCTGGTTGCGGCACTTGTCGCCGTGGGTCTGATCGGGTGGGCCGTCCGCCGACGGAACGCCGGGAGTGGCGCGTCCTAGTACGGCGGATACCGGGTACGACTCGCCGCACCTGAGGTCGCCTGTGCCCATCGTGCCCGCCGACATCCGGATGCCCCGCGTGAAGCGCGCGCCCGTGATCGCGCACATCCCGCACGCGTCCACCGTGATCCCCGAGGGCGTGCGGCGCACGATCGTCCTCGACGACGACGCGCTCGCCCGCGAGGTGGCGCACCTCACCGACTGGCGCACCGACGAGCTCTTCGACTGGGTGCGCAGCTATGGCGGCGCGCTCTACGTGAACCGGCTCTCGCGACTGGTGCTCGATCCCGAGCGCTTCCGCGATAGGGACCCCGCCGAGGCCGTGGGCCAGGGGGTGGTGTACACGCGCACGAGCAGCGGCGCTCCGCTCGCCGAGATCACGCCCGAGGAGCGCGCGCTGCGCATCGCCGAGCTGTACGACCCCTATCACGAGGGCCTCACCGATGTGGTGGGCGCCACGCTCGAGGACTTCGGGATGGCGCTCATCCTCGACTGCCACACGTTCCCCACCACGCCGGTCCCCACCGAGCGTCCGCACGAGGGCGACCGCCCGGAGATCTGCATCGGCACCGACGACTTCCACACGCCGCCCGTGCTGGCCGACTCGCTCGAGTACGCGTTTCGCGCCGAAGGCTTCACGGTGGCGCGCAACAGTCCGTTTACGGGGACGCTCGTGCCGCTGGAGTACCTGAACGCGGACCGTCGCGTGATGTCTGTGATGATCGAGGTGCGGCGCGACCTCTACTGCGACGAGGCCACCGGTGAGCCGAACGAGCGGTTCGCGCTCACGCGGGCGCTGCTGGAGAACTGCGTGGTGTGGGCGGTGGACAAGGCGATCCAGGAACGGGTGGCGGAGGGGAGAGGCAGCATATCGGCTACTCTGTAGGCGAGACTGGTACTACCTGGGAGGGCGCATGGACTTCGATCAGGCGAAGCGCATCGGGGATGAAGGGGAACGACTGGTCGCGGCCGAGCTCGAGCGCATCGCCCCCAGTCACGGCCTGACCGTACTGCACGACCTCCTTCTGAAGGTCGGTCCCATGACTGCCCAGCTCGATCACGTGGTGGTCGATCGCTACGGGGTGCTCATCATCGAGTCGAAGGTTCGCCGGGGCGCCACCATCAAGGGTAGCGACGTGCAGAAGCAGTGGACTGCCTGCTACCCGGGGCGCCGCAACACCAGCTTCCAGAACCCGCTTGCTCAGAATCGTGAGCATGAGAATGCGGTGCGTCAGGCGTTGAAGCAGGCGGGCAGGCCGATCAATCCCGATTTCGTGAAGAGCGCGGTGGTGTTCGCCGAGGCCGACCTCACTCAGCTTGAGCTGGACTCGCTCGCGCGCTTGCGCGTCGTAGACATCAGCGGCGTTGGGGGTCTCATCGAGAGCCGGCATGATTTCGCCGTGAACAGCGGCGGGTTGTCAGACGCCGACGTGGCAGCGCTGGCGGGGTTGTTTCGCGGCCTGGACCGTTCGGGCGATGCGAGCGTGGCCGAGCAGCATGCCAGCTACCGCGGTGACAAGCGAAGCGCTGCGCCGAACGCGACGCGCGGCACGCAGTCTCGCAACAGCAGCGTGGCCGATCGCCTCCAGCGCGCGCTAGCTGAAATGGCGTTGCGGGTGTTGCTCGTCGTGGTCGTTGTCGGTGCCTTCTGGTGGCTCTTCGTCGGCCCCGGGCAGGGCTGGCTGTTCGATTATCTGACACCCGGCGTCTCGAATGACGGGCAGACCGCGTCACCCTCCGGGACTCCGGCCGGCCCCACCGTCGCCGATGCCAAGGCCGCACTCCTGGAGATCGACCCCGAGAAGTACGCGGCGCTCGCCAGCCCTGACAGTCCAATCGTCACGAGCGTGCCACAAGGAACGACCTTCACCTGGGAGTACGTGCAGGCAAGCGGCAGTGTCGCGCAGGTGAAGACCATCGCGCTGACTCTCGATGCCAGCGGTCAAGTTGTCGGGGCGAGCATTGAGTAGCGGGCGTGGCCCAGCACGCTACGGAGTCTCACGGGGGACCGCCTCCCGGATCCTCTACGGCTCCGGTTCTGCCGAAGTCCGTGAGGGCGCGCTTTATCTCTCGGACCGAGGCACGAACGAGACATTCGCTCTTGAGGAGCTGAGCGGGCTGCTCGCGCGCGAGGACGGTCTCATCTGGTCTACCGTGCGAATCCCCGTCACCGGAGGGCAGCGCCGATTGCGCGGATTGCCGAAGAGCCGGGTCAAGGGGCTGATGGATGCCGCGAACTTCACCGTCGCTCAGCGCGTGACCGCGCGCCTCGCGGCGCCCGATGTCGAGCTTGACGCCCTGCTCGCTCGCATCGATGCGCTGGCTGACGCAGGGCGCTACCTCCGTCACACAGAGTCCCAGCTGCTCATCCATGAGATGCGTGCAGCACTTGCCGCTCGCTCGGATGCCCTGTGGCGCGACTATGCCCCACTCTCCCACAAGGCGAAAGTCGGTCGCCTCATGATGCTCCTTGAGCCTCAGGGCAACCCCGCTGAGTGGATCGCGTCACTCAACGCGGCATTCGTCAGCCGCGAGCTTGCGGCGTACGCTGGCTTCTTCGACTCCGTCGAGCGGAAGTCGCTCACCGATGCACAACGGCGGGCATGCGTGATCGCCGAAGACAACAACCTCGTGCTGGCCGGCGCCGGCACCGGCAAGACCAGCGTGATGATCGGTCGGTCGGGCTACCTCATTGCCTCGGGCCGAGCTGAGCCGGACGAGATCCTCATGCTCGCGTACGGGCGAAAGGCCGCCGAGGAGATGCAGGAGCGTCAGGACGCGCGCCTCGCAGCACTGCTGAGCGGAACAACGCCGACCATCAAGACGTTCCACGCGCTCGGTCTCGAGATAATCGGTAAGGCCGAGGGCAGACGCCCGAGTCTCTCGATCATGGCTGAGGACAAGCTGCACTACACGCAGTTCCTGGATGAGGCGATCGCGTCGCAGTGCGAGGAGGACGAGTACCGGCAGCGCCTGGTCCGCTACTGCGGGACTGAGCGCTTCCCGTACCGCAACTGGTTCGACTTCACATCCGAGGCTGAGTACTTGGAGTACGTGAGGTCGAACGAGCTGCGGACGCTGAACGGTGAGGTGGTGAAGAGCTTCGAGGAGGTCTTCATCGCCAACTACCTGGCGGCCCAGGGCGTGCGCTACGAGTACGAACGTCCGTACGAGATCGACACCGCCGGACCGGAGTACCGCCAGTATCGCCCGGACTTCTACCTCGTAGACTACGGCGTCTACGTCGAGCACTTCGCGCTCGATCGCGATGGAACGCCGCCGCCGTACTTCGACCAGGCGGCCTATCTCGCGGGTGTCGAGTGGAAGCGTCGCCTCCATGCTGAGCGTGGCACCCGTCTGATTGAGACGTACTCATATCTCAAGCGCGATGACCGGCTGGAGTCCACGCTCGAGGCTCGCCTGGTCGACGCGGGGGTGGCGTTCGATCCTCAGTCGACGGAGCAGTTGATCGCACAGCTGCGTGAGACGTCCCAGGTCACCGATTTCGCGATGCTTGTAGGCGACTTCATCGGCCTCATGAAGCAATCGGGCGTAGGGTTCCCGGAGCTTCAACTCAAGGCTGCGGCTAGCGTGGACGCCTCGCACATCCGTCTGCTGCTCAAGCTGATCGCCCCCGTCTACCTCACGTACGAGGCGACGCTTGCCGAGCGGGGTGAGATCGACTTCGCCGACATGATCTTGCGCGCTACCGACCACGTGGTAAGCGGGCAGTACGAGTCCCCGTACACGCACATCATGGTCGACGAGTTCCAGGACATCAGCCCCATGCGCGCTCGGCTTGTCCAGGCGCTCTTGCGGCAGCGGCCTGAGTCGACGCTCTTCGCGGTAGGGGACGACTGGCAGTCGATCTACCGCTTCACTGGAAGCGACCTGCGATATACGACGCATTTCGCGGAGATCTTCGGGGCCACCGCAGTCACGGCGCTCGATCTGACGTTCCGGTTTAACGACAGGCTCGGTGCGGCGGCCTCCGCATTCGTGTTGAAGAACCCGGCCCAGTTGCACAAGTCACTCTGGTCCCTGAGGACGCAAGACGAACCCGCGGTTTCTCTGATGGCTGCTCGCGAAATGGCGGCAGGACTCGAGATGGCACTCAACGCGATCAGCCTCCGAGACGATGAGCCGCTGTCTCCGCCAGCGACCGTGCTTGTCCTGGGGCGCTTCACCTTCACGTTCTCCGACTTCGACAAGACGGCGTATCGTCAGCGCCTCCAGCGGCTGTACCCTGGGCTGCACGTGCGGTTCATGACCGCGCACGGCTCAAAGGGCAAAGAGGCCGACTACGTGGTGATACTGGACGTATCCCAGGGTCGATACGGCTTCCCGAGCGAGAAGGTCACCGAGCCGGCCCTTGAGTTCCTGCTGCCGGAGGCCGAGCCGTTCCGGTTTGCCGAGGAACGCCGGCTGTTCTACGTTGCGCTTACACGTGCGCGGCACCGCACGTACGTGGTGTACGACCCCATGAAGCCGTCGAGGTTCGTCACGGAGCTTCTGAACAAGCAGGACCCGTATCCAGTATGCGTTGATGAACATGGATGTGGTGTGCCGGATGATCCTGCCCCGCGCGAGTGTCCGCGCTGCGAAGCCGGCAGGCTCGTCGTGCGGGCCGGTGAGTACGGGAAGTTCGTCGGATGCAGCCACTACCCGTACTGCGACTACCAGGAATCGGTGTGTCCGACATGTGGTGGTGTGATGGCACGCCAGAATCGTGAACGCATCTGCGGTGAGTGTGGCGCTCGGACGCGCTTATGCCCGAGATGTGGCGGAGACCTTGTACCGCGCCAGGGGCCGTACGGTGACTTCATCGGCTGCAGCAACTACGGGAGGGGCGCCTTCTCGTGCACATACAAGGAGAAGGTGTAGGCGGCTGGTGTGATTTCGCCAAGGGGATTCCAGCCGCAATGGCGCCCCTTGCCGTCCGCCCGTGTCAGACCGCCCGTGTACGATAGACACATGACTCGCAGAAGTACGTCTCCCATCACCCTCGTGAAGCGCCAGCAGGCCGAGTGGGCCGCGCGGCGTGGCACCACGATGGACCCCGCTCACGCGCTCTACACGGCCAAGCTCGCGGACAACCTCTTCGTTCCGCTGTCCGCCAAGACGCGCCAGAACTTCGAGCAGGGCAGCGGCGACGAGCTTGCGCTCAAGATGCGTGCCCTTCACTCGTCATCAGCGCTCGCGGTCAATGTGTTCGAGCACTGGCGGCAGCGGGCCGAGTTCTCCGCACTCACCCGCGCGCTCGGCCTCGCACAGCCGATCGTTGGGCTGCGCTTCGAGGAGCAGTTCAAGAATGGCCTGCCGGGGATTCCTCCCAACCTGGACGTGGTGCTCGATCTGGCCGACGGATCGATCGTCGCCATCGAGTCCAAGTTCCTGGAGCCGTACTCAGCACACGCGCACGGGTTCAAGGAGAAGTACTTCGAGAATCCCGACGAGCTGTGGGCCGGCTCCGGGTTCGCGAACTGCCAGGCGCTCGCCGGGAGGCTGCAGAGCGGTGAGACCGCCTTCCGCTGGCTCAATGCCGAGCAGCTGCTGAAGCACATCGTCGGGCTCGCCAAGAGCGCTAAGAAGCCCTGGTCGCTGTGGTACCTGTGGTATGCGGTGCCCGGCGAGGCGACCGAGCACCACGCCGCGGAGGTCGCCGAACTTGCGCAGATCATGGCGGCCGATGGCATCGGTTTTCGATCGATGACGTACCAGGAGCTGTTCGCGGGGCTCAAGTCTGAGGCCGAGGTCGGCGATGCCGAGTACGTGCGGTATCTGGCGGAGCGGTACTTCGATGCCGCTAGGACCGACGTGGTGTACTGAGCATGTTCAGCGATCTCGAGACATTCGCGTTGATGTGGATGGCGCAGTCCATCGACGAGGAACGCAGGCGCACGCACGCCGCCGCGGTCGTGCGGGAGCTGGGGTTGGACCCGCGGCTGGAGCCGCTCGTACCGCTGCCGCCGAAGAAGCGGAAGCTGCGAGCGAAGTATCATGACGCGATGGAGATGCTGAAGGCGGTATCCGAGCTGCCCGAACCGACGCGGACTGAGTTGATCGGGGCAATCCGCGTCAGGACGGGCCAAGGCTCTGAGTAGGCTGGGCACGTCTGGCCGCCGAGAGGAGAACGCTTATGGACTGGCTTCAGCGCTTGACCGAGATCGGGTTCGAGCGTGCTGGGTCCTGGCAGCTTTCTGAGGGCAGGCCGACCTGCCGTCTGATTTCGCACGGTGCATCGTCCAGCGTCCTGTACGCATTCGTGGCTGCGGGCGAAGTGGTGTACATCGGCAAGACGACCATGCCCCTGAGCAAGCGAATGTACGGCTATCAGAACCCGGGGCCCAGTCAACTCACCAACATCTACGGTCATGCACACATTGCCCAGTGCCTGGGTGCCGGGCAGGCGGTCGAGGTGTACGCCCTGACGGATGGCGCGGATCTCGAGTACGGCGGGTTCAAGGTGAATCTCGCTGCCGGCCTCGAGGACACACTAATCAGCAGCATTCGACCGACCTGGAACAAGGCAGGCAAGTAGTCGATCTCGGTCATGGAGGAACAGATGCCCGGTCAGCTCGAGAGGGAGTTCCACACGGCCATGGTGGAGATCTACCACGCCGCCAAGCGCGAGACCGGCTACAACGCGACGCGCTACCTTCAGATGGTGAGCAACAGCGGGGGCGTCCAGACCGCGAAGACGCTGCTCGCCGCAGATGCGCCGTCCGACGGCTACACGGAGCTCTGGAAGCGCGAGCGCCTCGACCTCACCGTGGAGGCGCTGATCGCCGACAATCCCAAGTGGCAGCCCCTGTTCACGCATGCCGAAGTGAGGCGGGCGAAGAAGCGCCTGGCCGAGTACGGGTACCACGGCTGAGTACAGGAGGTCCTATGGACTTGCACCCCACCCTCGCGATTCTCGCCCCGGTGCCGCTCCTGCATCTTGAGGACGGCGAGTACGTCTCCACGCACAAGGGCAAGGTCGCATTTGGCAGCCGCGCGTGGGAGTTCTTTCGCAAGCTCGACGAGGAACGCGACGGGCTTGAGGTGGAGACGTTCATCTACGCGTCGCACACGGACGTGCGCGATTTCTCCGTCACGTGGCACGGGCGCTACGTGGGTCACGTTGAGGGCGTGAACGGGCTTCATCCGAAGGGCCGGCGGTACCGTCCGCCGTCGACGCTCAAGTGGGATGACGAGGGCTACTGGGCGGTCTTCTGGGAGGTGGCGGGGCTCGAGCGGCTTGCCGAGCCGATCCCGATCGCCGAGCTGCACGCCTGGGGGACGGATGAGCCGTACGGAAAGGGATTCGTGCCCGAGGGGCCGATGAGGGTAGCAAGGCCGGCAAGGTGATTGCGCGCAGGGATTCGGCTCAGACGGGAAAGGCACATCATGGCGATACGGCATAAACCCGGCTGGTGGTCGTGGCAAGATATCATTCTGCGTTCCAATCAACTGGGCATCCCGAACTTCCAACGCGGCGCCGTGTGGGGTGCCGCCAATCGAACAGCGCTACTTGAGTCACTCTACGAGGAGTCGCCCTGCGGCTCATTCGTGCTTTGGGCGCCCCGCGACAGCGGCGACGCTACTCGTCACGGAAAGCCGCTGCGCTCGTTCGGCGAGCCGCCGGATCCAATCTGGCTGGTAGATGGCCAGCAGCGGTCTCGAGCGATGCTGACGGTGTTCGAGCAGCTTCTGGATGTGCCGGTCCGCGATGATGGCTGGTCACCTGTGCGACAGGACGACCTCGACAGCCTCCGTGACGCCTGCCCCGAGTTCCGGGCGGCCTCGACGGAAGCCGATGACGATGATGAGGACGAGCACGTTGCACGTTTCTGGGGTGTGGTGCTCTCGGCCATGCGCGCGTTCGACCAGGATGACACCGCGTACTTCGGCGAGAGCGAGGCCCGGTCGGTGTTGCGAGGGTCGATGTTCCGTCGCCCTCAGTTCAGGGGGGAGAGCGTCGACGGTCGGCAGTCGGGCGATCCGGCGCTCCCGGCGGGCATCATCCCATTCGCGACGCTGCTGGCACCAACGGGTGTCTTCAACCACCGGACCTTGCGCTCTGAGGCGAAAGCCGCTCTTCGGGCGCTGTGGGCCGATGACGTCGATCTCGCCATGCTCGATGAATTGATTCCGTGGGGGCCTCAGTTCATCACCGGGTACACGTTTCGTCACCGAGCTGGCGCGGTCTGCGAACGGCCGCTTAAGTGGGTCGATGTCGTGGCGGCGAGATCGAAGAAGACCGAGGCGATGGTCGAGCGGCTTGAGGGTCTCTTTGCGGACAGGTGGCAGGAGCCTGTCTTCCGTCGGTTCCACGATATGTACGTGGGGAAGCGTTTCGCCTTCGGCTGGCTACCGTCTGATGATGTGAGTGTGGCGATTGATGCATACGTGCGCATCAACCGCTCGGGTATTCGGGTGCGTGCCGAGGAGCAGGCGCTCGCCCTGCTGTCGCGAGCACGGCCGAGTTTGCTCGATGACCTTCATAACTACCTCGGCCTACTGCCGGGTGACCGCGAGCTGCGGGAAGACTCCCGCGAGATGCTCACCCATGAGTCGGACCGACAGATGGGGTTCGCGGTCTGGATGCGGGTCGTGACTCGCTATACCGCACTCGCGATGCTTGGCAGAACGGCGCTTACTTGGCTGGAGACCTCAGCGATCGACAAGAAGTCCTTCGGGTACGACCTCAACCGCATGGGCGGGGGTGGGAAGGATCCTGGCAGCAATGTCTGGGCGCGGTCTGGCTACCAGACCGCTGACGCGCTCGTGGCAGAGTGTTCACAGCGAGCTACAAGGGCACTACTGCTCGTCGACTCGGTGCTCTCCAAGGAGTTGCATCTCGATCACCGGATGGCCCGTCCGTCGACGCGTGCGCTGATGCCGATGCTCGATCTCCTCTACCGGCTCCCGGTCGAGGCGTTCGATGAACTAGAAGCGCTCGGCGAGGCGGATGGCTTCCGCGCTGTCGTTGCCCGTTCGCTGCGCTGGACGCTCGTTGCGCCGTATCTCAATCAGGCTGAGACGGAGTTCCTCATTCGCACGATTCACGGATTCGACGTCACCGATGCAACTCCCGAGGGTTTGCGCATTGCGCCCTGGTCTGCTGAAGGGCCGGCATGGCGCCACGAACTTCGTGAGGCTCTGGGTAGGTACAGGGCCGCTCTAAGGGCGATCTGGGAGAACAAGGACACGGCGGCTGCTCAGAGACGCGGTGTCGAGCCGCCCGACCTGACGCACACCCCGGACGTCGAAGCGCTGAACGAACTCGCGCTCCACGCGTTCGAGGCAGAAGTGCGCGAGTCGCGCTCACTGCAGAATCCCATGGTGGGCTGGCTCTACGCGATCGAGCATCGCGGGCAGGCACGGGAGTTCGACTGGTCGGCGCAGTTCGAAGGGTTCGACGCGAAGGATGGCCGGATCGGCGTAAAGCGGCGTCCAGATAATGCGGAGTTCCGTGCCGAGTTGCTCCGCGCTCCGGATCGACTTGACACAATGGGCCTCTACCCCGAGAAGCAGCACATCGTCCCGTTCACAGATGCAAAGGGGCTTGCCCATCAGGAGGGAGGGACTCGTGCCACCGCGTCGCCTGCGAACGCTATCGGCAACCTCACGTGGTTGAGCAGCCGACAGAACGGGTTCAAGGCTCTCTCTGATCAATGGGCCGTGATGGACCGTGATCGAGACTTCGAGAACCTCATCGCTCGTGGAATGCTCGCGGCTGCAGATGGTGGGCGGACCGCGCTTGACCTCTACGAGGAACTGCAGGCTGCGAAGATCACGGGGAGCCTGGCGAGCAAGTCCGATGTGTTCACCGCGTTTTGCCGGGCGCGAACCGACTGGATGGTGGCCCAGATGGCCGAGTGGCTGAACGAGCCTCTGGCTGCGGGCGAGGCTGAGTGGCTCGGGGAGTGAACGAGGTGCACGCGGGCGACCTCGACAGCATCATCCAGCGTGCACTCACCTCCTTCGCGCGGGAGTCACTGGCGGGGGATTGGCGTGGGCGACGCGAGCGCGAGGCGGTGAGCCTGTTCGCGTTCGGGTACCTCCTGCGCGACGTGCGCGCCGAGGGGATTCTGTACGATCCCGCTCAGATCACGATCGAATTCCCGGTGCCGCAGGTGACGGGTCGCGACGCTGGAGCTGCGTCGCCGAAGAGCCAGGTGTGCAAGGATCTCGTCATCTGGTCGCGCCCGGGGATGACGTGCTGGGACGATGCGGGGAAGCCGACCGTCCCTCCTGCGGCTATTCTCGAGTGGAAGTTTGGGGTCCCGACGATGCACGAGCCGGACGTGGAGTGGCTCGAGGCGTTCACCGCACGATTCCCCGAGACGACCGGCTACGCGGTTGTCGCCAACAGACCAGGCGGTGCGTTCTTGCTTGAGTGCGTGCGCGTGACGCGTGGCGTCGCCGAACGGGAGTGGTTGCAGGCGTGACGCGGCGTCTCGATGGAGGATTCCCCCTATCCGTTCCGCCGCGGCCGTCACAGGGGAGTGGCAGGACGCGGCCTGCTTCTTGACCACACGAACATACGTTTGTATCGTCGGTTCATGACTTCGGGGGGATCAGACGCCTGCGCCACCACCTACCTCTACTTCGATGAGGCAGGCAACTTCGATTTCAGCCCGAGCGGCACGAGAGTCTTCGTGATGACCTGCCTGGTCGTCCAGCGCCCGTTCGCCTTCCAGCCGGCTCTGCTCGAGGTGAAGTACGACTGCATGGAGCAGGGGCTGACTCTCGAGTACTTCCATGCTGCCGAGGACCGCCAGGCCGTGCGAGACCGCGTATTCGACGTGATTCACGCGCATATTGGGAGCCTGGAGGCGCACACCGTGGTGGTGCGGAAGAGCTGCCTCGAGCCGAAACTCAGGGAGCCGCACACGCTGTACCGATGGGCGTTCGAGTACCTGGTGCGTGCCGCCTGTTCCGGGCGCGTCGATTCAGCAGCTAGCGTGGTGGGCGTTACCGATCATCTACCGATCCAGCGCAATCGGGCGGCGTTCGAAAAGGGTTTGAAGCCGTACCTCAAGACCAATCTGCCGCAAGGTGCACGCTTCGAGCTCCTGCATCATCAATCGAGGGCGGATCTCAACCTGCAGGTCGCCGACTACATCTCCTGGGCTATCTACCGCAAGTGGGCACGGGGCGATGTGCGGTCGTATGGTCTCATCGAGTCATGTATCAGATCAGAGGATGACCCGCTGAAGGATACAGTGCCCGAGTACTACTAAGTGACCCCAGACATGCGACCACCCCAGCTATCCGCTTGAGCGGAAGAGCTCCCTGAGCTCTTGTCACCGGGGTGGAACCTTTTCACGGTCAGTATACCCACGAGCCTCCGGGCCCGCAACGCGTGCGGGCCCGGGATGCGCTGCTGCGCTACACTCCCCACAAGTCACCATTCGCCGGGGGGACCCGCCATGCGCGGCTTCATCGGGAACACCGACTATGACTGGTACCGCTTCTTGGCCTCGCAGCCCGGCATCGACGAGGTGAACTTCTGGCAGCCGTCGGCGAGTGCGAGCTTCCGCGCGCTGCGGCCCGGCGAGCCGTTCTTCTTCCGCCTCAAGTCGCCGCACAACGCGATCGCGGGCTTCGGGTACTTCGCGAGCTTCAGCGCGCTGCCGGCGTGGCTCGCGTGGGAGAGCTTCGGGCCTAAGAACGGCGCCGCCGACTTCGATGAGATGCGCGCGCGCATCGAGCGCTACCGCCGACGCAACGGCGCGCCTGTCTCCCAGCGTCCGGGCGACTACGGAATCGGCTGCATCATGGTGGCGAGCCCGGTGTTGTTCCCCGAGGAGCTGTGGGTGCGCGAGCCGAAGGGCTGGGCGCCCAACATCGTGCGCGGCCGTGGCGAGGACCTCACGCGGGCCGAGGGGTTGCGCATCTTCACAGAGTGCCTCGATCGCGCTCAGCACCTGGGCGCGCCGACGCTTGCCGCCGAGCCAGACGCGCCCCGCTACGGCGAGCCGACGCTCGTGGCGCCGCGGCTCGGGCAAGGCATCTTCCGCGTGTCGGTGCTCGACGCGTACGACCGCGCGTGCGCGGTCACGGGCGAGCACTCGCTTCCAGTGCTCGAGGCGGCGCACATCATGCCATACGCTGACGGCGGCATACACGACGTCACCAACGGGCTGCTGCTCAGGAGCGACATCCACCGCCTGTTCGACCTGGGCTACGTGACGGTCACGCCCGAGTACCGCTTCCAGATCTCAGACGCGCTCGCCGAGGACTTCCACAATGGCCGGACGTACTACGCCGAGCGCGGGAAGCGGGTGATCCTGCCGAGGGCCGAGGCGATGCGTCCGAGCAGGGGGCTGCTCGCCTGGCACGGGGAAGCGGTGTGGCGGGGGTAGGCGTCGGGGGCGTGACAGATGAGGCGCCTGTGGATGGGCGGACTTGGCGCATCCAGCGACAACTGAGGGGCGGGGGCTGCGTCGTCGCACTACTTCTTCTTGGGGGTCTTCACCGTTTCGGTAACGGTGGTCTTTGGGTGCGTCTTCGTGCGTCTCTTTGATACGAAGCGACCGGTGCCGGCATCTCGGTAGAGCTTCCTGTTCGCCATCGGCTTCACCTCCCGTCGTGAGGGTAAGTAGCAGCGACGGCCCCCGCGCCCTTGGGGTTCAGCTCAGCGTCATGATTATAGCGAACACACGTTCGATTGTCAAGCACGTGGCATCACCTGCCAAGTCGCGGTCGCTTCTGTCAGGCTGTCGAATACAATGGAGATATGAGCCTCATCAAGTCACCTCAGCGCGTCGCGGACCACGGGGAGGTCTTCACGCCCGCGTGGATGGTCGATGCGATGCTCGATCTCGTCAAAGGCGAAACGGAGCGGATCGACTCGCGCTTCCTGGAGCCGGCGTGTGGGAGCGGCAACTTTCTCGTCCGGATCCTTCAGCGCAAGCTCGCGGCCGTCGAGCTGAAGTTCGGGAAGTCCGACTTCGAGAAGCGCCACTTCGCCCTGCTCGCCTTGATGTGCTGCTATGGCATCGAGCTTCTCGATGACAACATCGCCGAGTGTCGCGCGAATATGCTCGAGGTCCTATCCGACTACCTGACTCTCGAGGAGTCGGAGGATCTACGCCGAGCTGCCTCGTACGTGCTGTCGCTGAACATGGTGCACGGCGATGCCCTCAAGATGCGCACCACTGACGACCAGGGAATCACCTTCGCCGAGTGGGGATACCTGGGCAAGGGGAAGTACCAGCGACGCGACTTCCGGCTGGACGCGCTCACGCACATCATCGCGCTCCATGCCGAGGACTCCCTCTTCTCTCAGCTCGAGAAGCATGAGATCTTCATGCCGATCAAGACATATCCGCCGATGACGATGCGCGAACTAGCAGAGGCGAGCGGCGTCGGCAGACCGAGGGCGGCGGAATGAACGGTCAGACGAGTCTTTCACTTCGCGGTCGCAATCCCGACGTGCTGACATGCATTGCGAACCTGTCGAACGACGAGGTCTTCACGCCACCAGAGTTCGCGAACAGGATGCTCGACGCCGTCGCGGCCGCATGGGCAGCTGACCAAGGCGGAACGAACCTCTGGGCAGATCCCTCGGTTCGGTTCCTCGACCCCGTCACAAAGTCCGGCGTCTTCCTTCGCGAAATCACGAGCCGCCTCACCAGCGGCCTGGCGGATCAGATCCCAGACCTTCAAGAGAGGGTCGATCACATCCTGACCGAGCAGGTATTCGGCATAGGCATCACGCAGCTCACGAGTCTGCTCGCTCGCCGTAGCGTGTACTGCTCGAAGCATGCTCAAGGCGAGCACTCGATCGCGAGGTCTTTCGACAGCGACCAGGGCAACATCTGGTTCGAGCGCACCGAGCACACGTGGGTCGGCGGCAGGTGCAAGTACTGTGGAGCCAGCGAGAAGACGCTGGGCAGGGGTGGAGATCTCGAGACCCACGCCTACGCGCTCATCCACGCCGACGACGTGAAGGCTCGTGTGAACGAGATCTTTGGAGGAGTCATGCAGTTCGACGTGATCATCGGCAACCCGCCGTACCAGCTGGACGATGGCGGCTACGGAACAAGCGCTGCGCCGATCTACCAGCTGTTCGTAGAACAGGCGAAGGCACTCGAGCCGCGCTACCTCTCGATGGTCATTCCCTCTCGGTGGTTCGCCGGCGGCAAGGGACTCGACGAGTTCAGGGAGTCGATGCTCACGGACGATCGTATGCGCTCGATCGACGACTTCCTGAGCGCAGCCGACGTTTTCCCCGGCGTGGGTCTCAAGGGCGGCGTCTGCTACTTCCTTTGGGATCGGGACAACCCTGGACCGTGCACGGTATCCACTCACTTCAAGGACTGGCCTGTGTCGACAGCCACCCGTCCGCTGCTCGAAGAGGGTGCGGATGTGTTCATCCGGTTCAACGAGGGGCTTTCGATTCTCAAGAAGGTGGTCGCGGTCGATGGCGGTCAATCCGATACGCTGCTGTTGCCTGAAGGCAAGCGGTTCGACCAGTTGGTAAGCTCGAGAAAGCCGTTCGGACTCGAGACTACGTTCAAGGGCAAGTCGACTCGGGGCGCCGATGATGTGCTCGTGTACCAGAACGGAGGGAAGGGCTACACCGCCAGGGACTCGATACGAACTGGCACCGAACTTATCGACAAGTGGAAGCTTTACGCGGGATATGCTGCGCCGGGTACTGGCAACAGAGATACCTACCCTCACAGGGTGCTCAGCACGCCGTTCGTCGGGGAGCCGGGCACGATCTGCTCGGAGACCTACCTCTGCATCGGGCCCTTCGATTCGCGGGCGGAAGCAGATAGCGCTCTTTCCTACCTCACGTGTCGGCTCACACGTTTGCTGATTCTCCTGCACAAGCCTTCCCAGCACACGACCCGCAAGGTCTACACCTTCGTGCCGACCCAAGAGTGGACGAAGGTGTGGACGGACGAAGACCTCTACGCGAAGTACGACATCTCGGACAGTGAGATCGCGTTCATCGAGAAGCTGGTGCGCCCGATGGAGTTCCAGGGGAGTCTCAGGGAATGAGCCGAACCATCGATGACATCCTAGCGCCCAAGCCGAAGGCGCGGCCGCGCATCTACGCGTACTTGATCGATGACGAGCCGCATAGGGGTCTGCTGAAGATCGGGCAGACCACGCGTGAAGTGAAGCAGCGCATCGCCGACCAGTTGAAGACCGCCGCCATCAAGAACTTCACGATCGAGCTGGACGAGTCCGCCGAACGCGACGACGGGACTGTGTTCACCGACTACGAGGTGCGCGCAGCGCTCGCTCGCAAAGGCTTCGAGAACGTCGAGCTGGAGTGGGTGCGGTGCACTGTTGCCGACGTGCGAACCGTGCTCATTGAGCTACGCACTGGCCAGCAGTTCACAGGCACACATCATCAATCGTTCGCGATGCGACGTGAGCAGGCGGCGGCGGTTGAGAAGACTCACGCCTACTTCCACTCGATCTGGGCAGAGGACATGCACGCGGTCCCGCGCTTCCTGTGGAACGCGAAGATGCGCTTCGGCAAGACCTTCACCACTTACCAGTTGGCCAAGAAACTTGGAGCCAGGCGGGTGCTAGTGGTGACGTTCAAGCCAGCCGTCGAAGACGCATGGCAGGCCGACCTTGAGAGTCATACGGACTTCGACGGGTGGCGCTACATGTCCCGCCATTCAGACCTGGACCCCAGCAATATCGATCGCAGGATGCCCTTGGTCTACTTCGGCTCTTTCCAGGATCTCCTCGGCCGCGATGAGGCGGGCAACATCAAGCCTAAGAACGAATGGCTGCACAAGGTGGAGTGGGATCTCGTCGTGTTCGACGAGTACCACTTCGGCGCTTGGCGCGACACTGCGAAGGAGCTCTTCGAGGGTGAGGACGATGCGGTCGCCAAGAAGGAGACCAAACTCGAGTACGCCGCAAGCCTTGAGGAGATGAACGAAGACCTCAGCGTGCTCTCTGAGAAGGAGACCGAGTTCCTGCCGATCACCACCAAGGCGTATCTATACCTCTCGGGCACGCCGTTCAAAGCGTTGGCGACCGGGGAGTTCATCGAGGAGCAGATCTTCGACTGGACTTACACAGACGAGCAGCGCGCCAAGGAGGAGTTCACCGCACGGCACCCCGGCGAATGGAACCCTTACGGCGCGCTGCCGCAGATGCGCCTGCTCACGTATCAGATGCCCGACGAGTTGCTCGCGATTGCGAGTGCGGGCGAGTTCGACGAGTTCGATCTCAACGCGTTTTTCGCCGCCTCGGGCGTTGGCGCAGACGCACGATTCGAGCACAGGGACGAGGTGCAGAAGTGGCTCGATATCATCCGAGGCTCATACGCGCCTCAGATTGTCGATGCCCTGAAGACCGCGACTCGGCCACCTTGGCCCTACTCGGACATCCGTCTGTTGCCGTACCTGCAGCACTCGTTCTGGTTCATGCCGAACGTCGCAGCGTGTCACGCGATGGCGAACCTGCTGGCGGAGAAGCACAACACGTTCTGGCATGATTACAAAGTCGTGGTCTCGGCGGGCGCGTCCGCCGGCATCGGCCTGGACGCGCTGCCGCCTGTGCGTTCTGCGATCGGTGCCGGATTCGAGACCAAGACGATTACGCTCTCATGCGGCAAGCTCACCACTGGCGTGACCGTGCCGCAGTGGTCTTCGATTCTGATGCTGCGGAACCTCACGTCACCCGAAACGTACTTCCAGGCTGCGTTCCGTGTGCAGTCGCCGTGGTCGATCAAGAACCCCAATGGGGACGACCCGAACGAAGAGGAGATTCTCAAGCCCGTTTGCTTCGTGTTCGACTTCGCGCCTACTCGCGCCCTGCGGCAACTGTCCGAGTACGGTCTTGGGCTCTCTCCGAACGAGACGAATCCGGAGAATGCGGTCAGAGACCTCGTGTCGTTCCTGCCGGTGCTGGCGTACGACGGTGCCAACATGGTGCCGGTCGACGCCGGGAGCATTCTCGACATCGCGATGGCAGGCACGTCTGGGACACTGCTTGCGCGCAAGTGGGAGTCAGCCCTGCTAGTGAACGTCGACAACGACACCCTTCGGCGCATTCTGGACAACCCTGAGGCGATGGCTGCGGTCGAGCGCATCGAGGGCTGGCGCGCGCTCGGCGACAACATCATCGAGACGATCATCAACAAGAGCGACAAGGTCAAGGACCTCAAGAGCAAGGCCAAAGACGGCAAGTTGACCGCGAAGGAGAAGAGGCAGCTGACCGAGGAGGAGAAGGAGTACAAGTCCAGGCGCAAGCTCGTGCAGGAGAAGCTAGTCAAGTTCGCCACGCGTATTCCTGCGTTCATGTACCTGACCGACTTCCGCGAGAACACGCTACAGGATGTCATCACCAAGCTCGAGCCGGACCTGTTCCTGGCCGTCACCGGACTCACGGTAAAGGACTTCCATCTGCTCGTTCGGCTGAGGGTGTTCAACACAGAGCGCATGAACCAGGCCGTCTTCGCGTTCAGGCGGTACGAGGACGCGTCGCTGCGATACACGGGAATCGACAGCCATCCTGGGCTGACGCACTACGGACTCTACGACACCGTGGTGGCGAGAGAGGAGGCGATGGACGCGTACCGCTAGGCGGCCGAGGTGTGCCGTCGGGGCGCTGCCGGTCGACCGTGCGCGGCACCTGATCATGGAGGAGCGTCTATGCACGCGAAGGAAACACAGCTCAAGACCCTGCTCGTTGGCGAGAAGCAGTATCACGTACCTCTCTTCCAGCGCAGATACACCTGGGGTCCTGAAGAGCACGGCCAGATCTGGCGTGACATCGTAGTGCAGTATGAGGCGCTCGCAGCGGCGCAGCAGGAGGGCCGCCTCGCCAGTTTCACAGGATCACACTTCATTGGGAGCTTCGTTCTTGCGCCCACCAACACTGGTGCTAGTAGCGTCGCTCGCTTCCTGGTGGTCGACGGGCAGCAGCGCCTGACCACCCTGACGCTTGCACTGTGTGCGCTTCGTGACGCATGGGCCGAGATTGACCACGAGGGTGCCTCGAAGGCGGTCGAGGAGATCAGCGAGCTCTACCTCATCAACAAGTTCCGAAGCGGGGAGGAGCGGTACAAGCTGCTCCCCACGCAGAATGATCGAGCGGCGTACTTCTCAATCGTCGACGGGACCACGTGTGCCGCGGCCGGAAGCAGTCTCGTTGAGGATGCCTATCGGTTCTTCCTCGCCAAGATCAGTGAGACGACTGCAGCGGAGGAAGAGGACTCGGTAGAACTCGAGCGTCTGAAGACCGTGCTCGTGTCCCAGCTCTCGGTCGTCGACATCACGGCCGACCCCGACGACAACGTACATCGCATCTTCGAGTCGCTCAACGCCACTGGGGTCGAGCTGGATCAGGGCGACTTGCTGCGGAACTACATCTTCATGTTGCTGCCGACTTCGTCTCGGGCGGAGCGCATCTACCACGAGTTGTGGGAGCCGATTGAGGAGTCGATCGGCGTCAAGAACATCGAGCAGCTCGCACGTCTCGACCTCATGCGTCGCGGTATCGAGGTGTTGAGCGATGATGTGTACCGGAGTCAGCGTGAGCGTTTCCGCCCGTACGAAGGCGACGAGGACGCTGTGGAGGCGGAGGTTCGCGACTTCAGCCGCCAAGCCCGCTTCTTCAGCAGGATCCTGGTCCCTGCCACGGAGCCGGATTCCCGAATCAGACGCCACCTCGAGTTCTTCGCCCGCTGGGGCGCGCAGACGGTCTATCCGGTCGTGATGTATGCGTACGATCGATGCGATCGCGGTCTCGCCACAGCAGACGAGATGGCGGAGCTACTGCTGAACCTGGAGTCGTTCCTTGTGCGGCGGCTGCTCATCGGGGTCCGCAGCGGCAACCTGAACCGAATCTTCCTGCGCGTGGTGAAGAAGCTGGTTGAAGACGCCGATCGGTCGATGGTTGAGGTGGCACGCTGGGAGCTGTCTGGCGAGCGTCAATACTGGGGAACCGACGCGCAGATCAGGAAAGCGGCCAGGAGCTTCCCCTTCTACTACTACGGACGCGCTGAACAGAAGCGCATGATCCTCGAGACGATCGAGCGCAGTACGGGCCACAAGGAGTCGTCCGACCTGGCAAGCATGCCCCTGTCAATCGAACACGTGATGCCCCAGACGATGACTGAGGAGTGGCGCCAGCACCTCGCAGAACAGGGCGACGATCCCGATGAGGTTCACGGGGCTCTGCTGCACACCCTCGGCAACCTCACGCTGACGGGGTACAACACACCGCTCAGCAACAAGCCTTTGGAGCGCAAGCAGGACATCTACAAGAAGAGCCTGCTCGCGATGAACCAGCCCATTGCTGAAGCTGAGCACTGGGGCAAGGCGAGCATAGAGGCTCGGGCGGATGCACTCGCTGACATCATCATCGGTGCATGGCCGGCTCCGGAGCCCAGAGCGGAGACTGAGGCGACCGAGTTCTGGGCTCCACTGCACGATGCGTGCGCGGTGATCCCGCCCGGGAGCTGGACCTCCTACGGCGAGGCGGCTCGGCTCCTGGGAACGTCGGCAATCGCCGTTGGCGCGTACATCGGCAAGAACCCGATTGTGAACGCCTACCGCGTGATGCGTACTAGCGGAGAGGTCGCGGCTGGCTTCCACTGGGAGGACGGCGACGACACGCGTGACGTACGGGAGCTGCTTGTGGCTGAGGGCATCGAATTCGACGAGCGAGGAAGGGCCTCGCAGGATCGGTTCCTCAGTGCGGAGGAGTTGCGCGAGATGATGGTCAACGTGCTGGGCGAGGAATAGCGCATCCTAAGCTAATCGTCGGGACATGCCGACCACAGGAGAGCATGCCAAACTGCCCTGGGGGACACGTGACGGGCGAGTCGACCGAACAGCTTCACTCCGACCCTGATCTCTTCGTCCGCATCGCGGAGAACGCGATGGTGGTGGCCGAGGAGATCAGGCAGGAGTACTTCCAGTCCACGCTCGGCATCGCCCGACAGATGCGGCGGGCGTTCCGCGAGGGAGATGGGCACTATCGCATCAACACAGTGCCGTCGGAGCTTCTGGAGCCCTGCGCGGTGGCGTTCGTCGACGGGGGAATCTCTCGTCCGGACCTGGTAATCGCCACACCGCTGATCGTTCGCGCCGGCATCTACCGCGTGAAGCAGGGAGAAGCGGACCTCGAGAAGCGCGAGACGTTCGACCACTTCCCACTGATGCTCGGCCAGTTGCGCGGGGGCCTGAAAGCCAACTCCGTCTATGGCGATGTGGTGCGGCAGCTGGTCGAACTCGGGGCGCTTGTCACCGCACTCGAAGACGACCGTTTCTCAGACATCCGCATGCTTACGCTGCACGGCCCGATTCAGTTCGTGAGCGGGCCGTTCTTCGAGCACTGGTTCTTCCCCGAAGACTATGAAGCGATGCTCGGCAAGAACGAGCGCGAGCACGTGCTGCCCGTGCTTGGTCAGTTCGCGGGATGGTGCGCCGCGTGCTCGCTGCGGGGCAGCGAGCGCTGCAAGCACGACATCGGTGATCAGCACCTGCCGGCCGTCTGCATGATGGCGTTCCTGCAACACTACGTGTTGAAGCGCGCGCGGGAGAAGGGCGTGCTCGTGTGCGGTGTGGTGGAGCGCTCCTTCGGCCGGAGCGTCACCCGGCATGTCGTCCGACAGATGCTCGAGAACAACCCCGAAGTATTCGACCGGCTGCTCGGCATCCTGGACATGCGCGGCAGAGCCATCAACAAGCAGATTGACGCCGTCCTGGATGCGACGCGATACAACGATGCAGTACTGCTCTCCCTCGCGCTCGGCCGCGGTGAGGCGCTCGGCTGGTACCCGGTCAACTCGCGACTGAAGATCAAAGACGACCGGATCGCGCTCTTCCCTGAGGTGCAGAACACGTTCGTGCGTGTCACATCGGCTAAGTACCCTATGCGCATCGAGGTGCCTGCAGGATACGGCCCAGGGGAGTGCGATGAGGTGCTCAGACGGTCGTACGAGTACGCGTCGCTCTTGCCGGGCTACGCGTTCCCAATCGGCCTGGACATCGTGGACAAGTACGCGGCCATCCCGGAGTGGATGACGAAGGCATACAGGCAGTTGATCCTTGCGGAGTACGGTCGGCTGCTGTCGGGCGAGTTCGTGGAGATGACAGACGCCGAAGCCCTGAAGTCGATGATCATGATGCAGGGCGGCGGTAAGCGCAGCCGCAAGACGAGACCGGAGGTCTGACGTGACGGAAGCTGGGGGCACGCCAGTTGGCACCGTGGTGGGCGTGAGCTCGACCACTGAGTTCCAGATGCAGGTGCGGCCGGATGCCGTGAGGGCGCAAGACCTCGTAGCGGTGGACACCGTCGAGGGTGGGCAGACCTTCCGCGTGTGGGCGAAGGTGGGCACGATTGAGCGTCTGAACCCGCTGTTCCCGCGTGAGGCTGCCCAGGAGCTCGCGTTCCAGGGCCGCGACCCTGTGGACTCGGTGATCTCGATGTCGCGAGAGATGATCACCGCCACGTGCAAGGTGGTTGGCGTGCAGCGCGATGGCAGGCTTGAGCCGCCGAAGTACCCGGTGCAACCGGCGGGGCGCGTGTACGTGCCGCCGGCGCATGAGATCGAGTCGTTCCTTGTCGGCGACACCCCAGAGCACCGGCGGCTCTACCTCGGCACCGAGCGTGGGAACAACGACGTGCGTGTATTCGTGGACGGCCACATGGTGGTTTCGCGGCACCTTGCGGTACTGGCATCGACCGGTGCAGGCAAGACGGTGGCAACGCGCAAGATCCTCGAGGAGCTCATGGCCAAGCGCTACCCGATCCTCATCTTCGATCCGCATGGTGACTACGCCGGCCTCCACATCGCCAAACACACCGGGGTGACCACGTATCTGCCGGAGATTCGGCTCGGCGAAGAGGAGTTCGATCAGGTTCTGGGCTACGTTCGCGGGATGTCAGGGGAGGTGCTGTCGCCGCCGCAGGAGTCGCTGCTCACCGGCATCATGGAGGTACTCTCCGACGCTTCGAAGCGCGCGGCCCTGGATGCGGCCCTGCGGGATAACGAGGTCGGCGGACTCCAGAAGACGATCGAGAAGGACCACTTCTACGCACTGGCTGAGGTTGCTGAGAAGATCGCCGTGCTGAAGGCTGCGGATGACCGCGCGCCGCTCCCGAAGGAGATCACGCGGTTGTCCTCTGGGCTGAACGCTCAGTCCTCCACAGCGAATGCCCTGCGCCGCCAAACTCGACGCGCCGGGTGGCAGTACTGGAACATGATCAAGACCAACCGCAAGTTCGCGGGCGACTCGACACGGCTGCCGTCGACCAAGGATGTGCACACCATCATCAAGCAGGGCGCCGTGGCCATCGTCTCCCTCGAGGGCTACACGGATGAACTGCGTCAATCGATTGTGGCGAGCGTGCTCTCGCGGCTCCTGAGCGATCGCATCGACGACAGGGTGCCGCGCTTCTTGACGGTGGTCGAGGAGGCGCACAACTTCATACCGGGATGGACGGCCGGCGGCGCAGCCGGAGAGGTGCCCTCGCTGCCGGTCATCAAGCAGATCGCCACTGAGGGTCGCAAGTACGGCATGGGGCTGATCTTCATCTCACAGCGCCCGAGCCGGATTGACGCCACCGTGCTGTCACAGGCAAACAGCTACCTCATCCTGCGCATCGTGAACCCCAACGATCAGAAGTACATCCGCGACGTGGTCGAGACGATGGGCGAGGACGAGGCCAAGGCACTGCCCAGTCTCAACACAGGGGAGGCTCTGTTGTCAGGCCTGTTCACGCGCATCCCCGTGATGGTGCGGGTGGAGAAAAGCAGGAGCGAGGGCAAGTACGAGGAGGAGGACTTCCTGGCGGACATTGCGGTTGGAGGAGCGGCTGTCCTCGCAGCCGAGGAGCGGCAGGAGTGGGGCGACTCATGATCGACCTTGCAGCGACCCTCAAGGCCCTCGCCTCCAAGCGCCCGATCTTCCACTCGGAAGCGGATTTCCAGCTTGCCCTCGGCATGGAGATCGAGCGCGCGCATCCCGACGTGGCGGTCCGGCTCGAGTACAAGCCCTTCCCGGGCGAGCGCGTGCATCTCGACATGTGGATCTACCACGAGGGTCGCTGGATGGCCGTCGAGCTCAAGTACAAGACGCGGCACGTCAGTGTCGACTGGCACGGCGAGCGGTTCGAGCTCGTGCAGCAGGGCGCGCAGGATCTGAGCGGCTATGACGTCTGGAAGGACGTCACGCGAGTGGAGCGCATCTGCGGCGCGTTCGAGAACGTGGACGGTTACGTGATCGTGCTCAGCAATGACAGCTCGCTGTGGCGGCGCGTTTCGGACACTGACACGAGTGTGGGCGCTGCGTTCCGGCTGTTCGAAGGCCGGCGCGCCTCGGGCGCGCTGTGCTGGGCATCGCACGCCGGCGCGGGGACGATGAAGGCGCGCGAGACGCCACTCTCGCTCGGCAACGAGTATGAGCTGCACTGGCAGGACTACTCGCGACTGGGCGCGGGACAGGGTGAGACGCTGCGAATGCTGGTGATTTCGGTGACATGGCCACGGCCGGTGGCGGTCGCGCCACTGCCGGTACTCATCGCCGAGGCGAAGGAGCGACTTAGGAATGGGGCGCCTCAGGCGACGGTCCCGGTACGTTCAGCGCCTTCACGCGGACGTCGCTTGAAGTATGCACCGCTCGGCGATTACCTTCGAGGAATCGCCCAGAATGCAGTGACGCTGAGCTACCAACAAATCGAGGAGATCATAGGCGCATCACTCCCGCCGTCTGCCCACAACCACGGCGTGTTCTGGGCGAACGCGGGGGGGACCCACGTCTGGGCGGTCGAATGGATGGCCGCAGGCTGGAAGGTTACCAGCTACAGCCTCACAGAGAAGCGGGTCAGCTTCGCTCGGATCCAGTAGCCTGGTGAATCCCAACGCCGGACCGTGAGTCTCAACTGACCCGGACGGCTCAGCGCGCCCAATCACCAGAAGCTCGCCAACCAGCCAGAGCGAGGACTTGCGGGCTCAAAGCCGGCACACCTCGCGAACCGAGAGGCAGTGCGCTTGGGCGCTTGTGGTCATCAGCTGCTTCGGCGCAGCTCGAAGCCAAGCCTTTGCAGGACGTGCCGCGCCTGGGCAACTGTGAAGTCCAGCCTGTCCATGCCAGTCACAGCCTCGAACACCTGCTTGGGGGGGAACTGACGGTTCTCGATTTCCACTAGGTGAGTGCGGATCGACTCGGGCTCCTTGCGGCTCATGGTTCGGATGACCATCTCCCGGTCGATCTCGTGATCGATGCCGCCGACTCTGAACTTCATCGCGACTCCTTCGGTGTCGGAGCTGGACTTACTACTTCTACACTTATACCCGGATCTACAGGAGAGGAATCCGCGACTCAATCGCCCACCTCGATTTGCTGGGGTCACCTTCCACGTGTGTTCGCATCAGGTGCTCGGGTTCGACTAAGCCGCCGTGCGGTCGTGGTGAGGTATACTTTGGAGAGTGACGCAGGGCAGGTGAGGGGTTCGAGCCGCGACGAGAGAGACGGGGTGCTGAATGCCGGAAGACATGGTGAGCCAGGAGCAGGTTCGGGACATGACGAAGCTCGTTCAGGATCTGCTGACAGACCAAGGTGCGGACTTGGTCAAGACGTACTTCGCGGAGCGAGCAGGGGCAACCTTCAATACTATCGGCGCGAATGATCCGTACGCCATCAATGAAGACGACCTGCTGGCAGTGCATATGCTGAACGTCCCCATAACGCCCCCGATGGTCCGGCGACTGCTGCAAGATGCCGACATACGCGAGGAGATATCGGGTCTGCTGTTCGAGATTCATCCATGTGTCCCGCTCTGGGGCGATGAGGCTGAGACCGCTCTAGCGAAGGCTGATGAACTCTGGCACGTGCTCGACGGTGTGCCCGATGTCGGTTGGGTAATTGCCGGCAAGATTCTTGCACGCAAGCGACCACACCTTATACCCGTCGCTGATGAGCGCGTGTGGGAGTATCTGAAGCCAAAGAAGGGGCTGTTCTGGGAGACCCTGCGAAGCGTCTTTAGGCAAGACGGCATGCCGGAGGAAGTCGATTCTGCGCTGCGCATTGAGATTCTCAGGACACCGGAGATGCGCGCAAGGATATCCACTCTTCGCTTGCTGGACATTGCGGTCTGGATGCAGGGGTAGCCGTCACCGCCGCCTTGCTTCTCATGTCACACCCCCGTGCCACACTCGCTCCAGGAGGTGGCACTCATGGAACTGCAACGCGAGATGCCGGAGGTGCTCGAGCCCTGGCTCGAGTTCGTACACGCACACGAGCAGCTGATGTCGGCCGTCGGTCCGGATGCGGTGGACATGCCGCTCCAACCGGTAGCCGCGTTCGCGGGAGCGCTCGTGGCGGGTCTTGCAGGGGGAGTCATTGACCCGGAGTCGGGCGGCGCGCTCGTGCTGCTCCCCGATGGATCGCGCGCGAGGGTCGGCGTGGCGCCGGAGGAGCGGGGGGTGCACTTCGGCATGCTGCTCGACCCGAAGCAGGTCGGCGCAGAATGGGTGGCGCTGGTGGCGTTCCGCAACAGTCACCCGGTGGCTATCCACGTGATCCCCTCGGACCAGCTCGCCGCTCTCAACGACGCTCTCGGCGTGCCCGCACCCGCAGCAGCGAAGGCGCCATCCGGCTCGATGGTCCTCTCCACGGTCCTCCACTGGAACCTCTGCTTCGAGCGGCTGACCGCGATCCTCTGCGGCGTCACCACTTACTACGTCACGGCGGGCGGTCTCTCGCTGGAGCCCCAGCCTGTGCAGCTGCCCCCGCGTCCCGAAGCACGGTTGGAGGAGGTGGCGTAGATGTCCGCTGCACCCAGGCCCCAGCCGGTCTACCCCGGCAGCAAGCTCACGCGAACGGCCTTCGCGGGTGCGCTTGCCAACCTCTACTTCGGTCCCGGCGACCCGAAGGACAGGTTCGGCCGCTTCATTCGACGGGCGTACCGCGACATGAACCGGACGATACGCGGGCTCGGTGCACTCGATGGCAGGCACCGCGATGCGCTCCGTCGGCAGGGCGAAGAGGTACTTCGGCACCACCTGATTGCGCTGGCGCAGTCGGCGGCGACGCCATCCGCGAAAGGCTTCGATGAGTGGCATCGCGGCACGTGTGAAGCGCTGATCGGCGCGTACCAGGACCACAGCATCCACCTCAGTGTGGGACAGGCGCAGAAGTGGGTGAACATGACCCTCAAGTACGTGTTCGTTGCGGACGCGCTCGACGTCACGCCGATCGCGCAGCTGCGCCCCTTCTACTGCTTCGCGCACATGCCGATCGACAACGTGGTACTCGACGCGCTCGCCGCGATGGAGCCGCCGACGCCGGCGTACGCTCGCCCCTGGAGCCGGCAGGATTCCTACGACGAGTACCTCGACTTCCAGCGCGCGGTGCGTGAGCGGTTCGGCTGCGGGCTGGACGGCGAGTTCATGGTGTGGCGGCCGCACTTCGAGCGATGAACTTCAGGAGGAGGAGAGGTCTCGATGATCCGCACGATGATCCTCGGCGCGAAGCGGCCCGACACGATTCGCAAGCGGTTCCTGATCGTGACGCAGCTGCTCGACGGGCAGTCCGCCGTGAAGCCGATTGCCCGGGCAGTGAACGTGCCGGTCGCCACCGTGCGGTCGTTCCTCAACGAGCTCGTCGACGGCGGGTACGCCACCAAGGAGTACCGTCCGGCGTCGTCAGGGCCGGTCTGCTGGGTGGGCAGCAACGGCGGCAATGACTACGAACTCACCAAGAAGGGGCTCGGCTACATCCAAGGCGAGCTCGAACGCTGGATGCTGCTCGAGGAGCAGGAGTCCGAGATTGCCGTGATGATCAGCACCGGGCTGATGGGATAGGAGCATGCGGCTCGCCCCATCGGCGTCTTGACCAATCGAACATACGTTCTATCATGGGCGGCGGGGAGTGTTCTGTGATTTCAAATCAGGCCTGTGAACAGGGCAAACGATCTTGACATCACAAACTGTGATTTCAAGTTGGGGGGAACCCATGACGGATGAGACTGCACTGATGCCGGTCGAGGTCGTGGGCCCCGGTGGGGCTCAGGCCAGAGTTGCACTGTCGCTTGCAGATGTTACTATGAAAAGAGCATGAACCTGCTATTAATGAGGTAAGTGATGCTCTCCACGCTCGTGACATCGGCCACGCGACGCGCACTCCTGGTGCGGTTCTTCACGCATCCCGGCGAGCGCTTCTATGCCACGCAGCTGATCCGCGAGCTCGGCCTTGCCTCGGCAGGCGTGCAGAAGGAGCTTGCTCGGCTCGAGTCTGCGGGGATGATCCAGAGCGAGCGCGAGGGCAATGTGCGATTCTTCACGGTCAACGCCGCACACCCGCTCTACTCTGAGATCAAGAGCATCGTCTATAAGACCGAGGGTCTGGGCGACGTGCTGCGCGAGGGCATCGCACAGCTTTCCGGCGTAGACGTGGCGCTTGTATTCGGCTCCGTGGCCCGCGGTTCGGAGGACGCATCGTCTGACGTAGACGTTCTGGTGATCGGGGACGTGGACGTCGCGGCTCTGGATCGGGTGCTGTCCGAGGTGGAGCGTACTCTGGAACGGGAGGTCAACTTCACCGTACTCAGTCAGGCGGAGTGGCGTCAGCGCCTGGCGCGGAAGCAGGCGTTCGTGACCGACATCATGACGGGGCCGAAGATCTTCCTCGTGGGGGGCGATGATGAACTTCGATGAGTTGCGGGACAAGGGGATCATCGAGCCGGTGACGGTCGATGCCACCGAGATCGCGAATCTCGTGCGGGTCGCCCGGCGGGATATCGCCACAGCTGAGTCACTACTGGGCACCGACTACGACTGGGCGTTCGCCGTTGCCTACAACGCCGTGCTACAGAGCTCGGTGGCGTACATGGCGCAGTGCGGCTTCCGCCCGGCGAACCGCAACAAGCACTACAACACGTTCCGGTTCATGAAGCAGGCCTTGTCCGACCAACCAGAGCTCGCCTCGCGCTTTCAGCGATTCCGCAAGAAGCGCAACGCCACGGTGTACGAGAGCGTCGGCGCTGTGGGGGAGGCGGAGGTCCGTGACATCATCACGTTCGCCCCACTCTATGTCGACATGATTCTGGAACGCCTACCCCACGACGTTCTTAGGCTGCTCGAGCAGTAAGTTGTAGGGACCTCCCGTCGCCCGAACGGACCTCCCGTCGCCCGAACGCCGCTCCCCCTGTCAGACCTCCGGGCCACACTCGGCATCGGAGGTGGCGTCCATGAAGCTGCAGCGAGAGATCCCGTCCGTCCTCGAGAGCTGGCTCGAGCTCGTGAGCGCGCACGAGCGCTTCGCCCGCGACTGCATCGGAACGGCTCGTCCGGTCCCGACGGGGCCCATGATCGCGTTCGCCGGCTCGTTCGTGGCGGGTTTGAGCGGCGGGGTGGTCGATCCTGAGAGCGACGGCACGGTCCTGCTGCTACCGAACGGGCAGCAGGCGGTGGTTGGTGTGGCGTCGGAGGAACGCGGCATCAACTTCGGGCTGGCTATCGACTCGGCAGATCCGCCAGCGCCATGGATCGCGCTGGTCGCCTTCCGGCAGAGCCGTCCGGTCGCTGTCCACGTGATCGATGCGCGGCACCTGCGGCAGCTCCGCGACCTGCTCGGCGTACCCGTGCCACTGCCGCCCAAGGCGCCTCCGGGCGCGATGGTGCTCAGCACCGCGTTCCACTGGAACCTGTGCCTCGAGCGACTCACGGCCTCGGCCCTGGGGGTAGTTACCCACTACCTGTCCACTGGCGGGTTGTCGCTTGAGCCGCACCCGGTATGTCTGCCGCAGCAGCTCGAGCATCCGATCGGGGAGGTGGCGTAGATGGTGTCGCATGAGCGGAGCGAATCGGTCGACGAAGGGAGCCGCCCTATGCCGCGCACACCCGCCACCCGCGCCGACTGGCAGACGCACCCGGCGCCCGATGCCCGCAAGCGCATCCCGCTCAGCCGTGCGTTCACTGCCGACGAGATGGCGCGTGTCCGCCTCGGCCTTGTCCCCCAGCAGATGGAGGACAAGTGGTTCGTCTTCTGGGAGGACGAGAAGCTCTTCTTCCATCGCAGCTGGACGGGGTTCTGCACCTACATCGTGTCGTTCGAGGTCGCTGACGATGGCGGCGGGGGCATGCTCGACGCACTCGTGAACCGCGATCTGCACGAGTACCTGAACACCGACGACGGCTACGACGCGCGGATGATCTCGTACCTCATCGATGTGCTGCTTCTCGGCCAGCCAGGTGAGTTCCCCACCAAGTTCACCGACGAGGACGAGCAGACGCTCGAGCAGTGGAGCCAGGTGGGCCGCGCGATGATGGGCGAGGGCCCGCAGGAGGAGTAGCCGTGCCCGGTCGAACGGCGGCAGCGCCGCGTCTCGGGCGTGGTGTGGATGCGTGTCGTGGCGGGGACATTCCGCTATGGCCGCACGCTTCATTTCGACATGCGGCCTGGTGTTATCGTGAAGTGACGAGGCCCCGGAGCCGGTTACACCCGACGGAAGGAACCACATGGACGCAGTGACGAAGGCGATCATGGACCAGCTGTCCTCGAGCGGCGTCGCCGAGATCGGCAAGGCCATCGGCGCGAGCAAGAAGAAGACGAGCTCGGCGCTCACCACGGTGCTGCCCCTCCTCGTCACCGGGCTTGCGGGCAACGCGTCGAAGCCCGCAGGCGCCGCCTCGCTGTTCGACGCGGTCGTGAAGGATCACGACGGGTCGATCCTCGACGACATCATCGGCTTCCTCGGCAACCCGTCGAAGGTGGACGGCGCGGGCATCCTCGGGCATGTGCTCGGCCAGAAGCAGCCGAAGGTCGAGGAGGGCATCGCGCAGAAGACGGGGCTCAACGTGAGCCAGATCGCGCTGCTGCTCCAGATCGCCGCGCCGCTCGTGATGGCCTACCTCGGCAAGAAGCAGCGCAAGGACAAGCTCGGCGCTGATGATCTCGCGTCGCTCCTCGGCGACCAACTCGCCGCCGACAAGGAGGAGTCCGGCCTGCTCGACCTGTTCGGCACGGTGCTCGATGCCGACAAGGACGGCTCGGCCGTGGATGAGCTGATGGGGATGATGGGCGTCATGCTCACGGGCGGCGCCAAGCCCAAGAAGAAGAAGGGGTAGCGGCGGTTCAGGCCCCGCTTCAATCCCGTTCGAACGCATCCAGTACCTTCAGGTCGGCTGCTTGCCGCGGGTTACGTGGCGTCTTACTATCGTGGTGTTGAGTAAGACGAATCCGACCTGAGCAGGTGGTCAGCATGAAGGTGCGTGTGTCGTCGAAGGGACAGATCGTGCTACCGGCAGAACTGCGCAGGAAGTACGGCATCGAGAAGGGGTCGGAGCTCTCGGTGGTGGAGTGGGCGGGCTCGATCCACCTCGTTCCCGTGCCCGAGGGCGACCCACTCGACCTGCTGCACGGCATGCTGGCAGACACCGGCTACACATCCGAGCAGTTCGTGGCCGAGCGTCGGGCCGAGCGTGACCGCGAGAACCGCGCGGGCGCCTGATGGGGTCCGTGGTGCTCGATGCACAGCCGCTCGTGGCGCTGCTCAGCGGCGAGCCGGTCGGCCAGACGGTGCGCGACCGTATCGCGGGATACCGCGGGTCGTGGCGCGTGGTGATCTCCAGCGTGAACTGGTGCGAGGTGCTCTCCGTGCTGCGCCGGCATCGCGATCAGCACGCGGCCGCCGCCGCGTCGGCGCTGCTCGGACGCATCCCGCTCGAGGTCGTTGATGTCACGCAGGAACTCGCCACCACAGCCGCCGAGTTCAAGGCGCGATTCGGGCTCGGACTCGGCGACTCGTTCGCCGCCGCGCTTGCCGCAACGCTCGGCGCACCCCTACTCACCGGCGACGCGGACTTCCTGCCGCTCGCAGAGCAGGGGCTGCGGGTGGAGTGGGTGGGGTAGCGGGCTCGTCGGCAGCTCCGTAGTCCTGCTATCAGGAGATTAATCTACTAATCTACTAGGAGATTAGATGAGTAATCGAGGCAGGTTCCCATGTACCGCTGGCAGATCACCGCGCAGATCGAGTCTGACCTCGAGCGCATCGAGCGGCTTCGCTATGAGCTCGATCGGGGTGTGTTGCCGCGCCGATGGGCGGGTCGGCTGAGGCGGGATCTTGAGGCCGCGTCCACAGCTGCATCCACAGCCATGGAGGGCGTCCCGGTCACGGTGGACGAGGTGCGCCGGATTCTTGCGGGCGAACGGCCGACCACGGTGAGCGCCGAAGATGCGCGCCTCGTAGAGGGCTACCGGGACGCGATGTCGTTCGTGTTGCGCAGGGCGGACGATCCGGGCTTCGCCTGGCAGTCCGGTTGATCCTTGGTATCCACGATCGCGTTATGGGCGGTTCGTATGCGTCGGGCGCTGGTCGATTCCGTCTGGGCCCCGTCTTCCTCGCGATCGCGGGCGAGGGGCGGACGGTCTACCACCCGCCAGACGCGCAACTCGTGCCCCGGCTCGTCGACGAGCTCGCCGCATTCGCGCAGCACAACGCCTCTCACGTGCCGCCTCCGGCGCTGGCCGCGCTGGTCCATGTCCGGCTCGCCGGCATCCACCCGTTCTCGGACGGCAACAGGCGCACTGCGCGTGTGCTCGCCTCGCTCGCGATGTATCGCGGCGGCTTTACGCGGCCGGAGTTCACGAGCCTCGAAGAGTGGTGGGGGGCGCATCGTGCCGACCACTACGCGTCGTTCGACTGCCTCGGCGCTGCATGGAACGATGACGTCGACGTCACGCCGTTCGTCGAGTCGCACATCCGTGCGCAGCGCCTTCAGGTCGACGCGCTGTCATTGCGCCAGGCGACCGAGCGGACGCTCTGGGGCGTGCTCGAGGACATCGCCACCGAGGAGCTGGGGATGTCGCCGCGGGTGGTCGATGCGCTTTTCGACGCATTCTTCGGGCGCGAGGTCACCAATCGCTACTACCGGGCGCTCAGCGACGTCTCCGTCGCTACCGCGAGTGCCGATCTCGTCCGGCTCGAAGCGAGCGGGTTGCTCACCGCGTCGGGTGCCGGCCGCTCACGCGCCTACACCGGCAGCGCCGCACTGGTGAAGGCCGTTGCCGCCGCGGCGGGACTGGGCGAGCCACCGGTCGCATCGCCGTTTGACGCGCAGCGACAGTGGGCGCTCGCCCGTCTCGCCGATCGCGTGCACGGGTCCCGCTAGTCCGTCGCCCCCTGCCCCTCGCCCGCACCCGCCTTCGGCGCCGGCAGCCGCGTGTCGCCCCGTCGGCCCGCGCGCACCCGCGCCGCCAGCAGCACCGCGAGCGCGACCGCCAGCGCTCCGTACGCCACCGGGTAGAACCACACCGGCGCGGTGATGGTGGACTGCCGCGCGCGCAGGAACCCGTTGCCGAGCCGCGCGAGCGTGAAGCCGATCGCGAAGACGAGCGCCGGCACGCCGTCGGCCACCCGCGGGCGAACGCCAGCGCTCGCCGTCTCCGGTCCGTCGGCCACCCGCGGGCGCCGCCCCAGCCACCACGCCAGTCCCGCGAGCACCACTGCGGCGGCCATCTCGTAGAGCTGCGTGGGGTGCACGGTCGGCACCGCGATCGCACTGCCGCCGCCGAACGCCCGAAGCGCGCTCCTGGCGAGCTCGGCCTGCCACGCGGGCGACCCGAGCGGGTAGGTGACGGCCCACGGCAGCGTGCTCGGCAGTCCGTAGCAGCAGCCGTTAAGGAAGCACCCCGTGCGCATGAGCACGATCGCGAGCGCAACGCCCGGCACGGCCGCGTCGGCGAGCCGCCACGCGGGCAGCCGCCAGGCGCGCGCGAGCGCCCACCCGACGAGGGTCGCCACCACGAGGCCGCCGTAGAGCGAGAAGCCGCTGAAGTCGAGTGCCCACATTCGCGACGGGTCGGCCTTGTAGAAGCGCCACGCCACGAACAAGTCGAGCACCCGCGCGCCAACGATGCCCGCTGCGAGCGCGAGCGCGTAGGTGCCGAGCGCGCGCGCCCACGCGATGCCGCGCCGGTGCGCCACCCAGGCCGCCAGCAGCGGACCTGCGATCCACGCGAGCGTGTAGAAGGTCGAGTACGCGCGCAGCACGTACTCATGCTCGCCGACCGTGAAGCGCAGCAGCTCCGGGCTCACGGTCGCACCGCTACAGTGCCGATTTCGTGAGCGTGAACACGCCCTCCACCGTGAACCCTTCGCCGCTCCAGCTGAGCGTGCCCGTCATCGTGAGCGTGCTGCCGCTCCGGCTCATGTCTGCCGACATCATCACGCCATCGCCGCCTGAGAACGAGAGCGACGTGCCGTTCAGCGTCACGGCGAGGTCGGTGTAGTCGCCACTCGCGTCCTCCTGGACGACCGACGGGTCGACGAACATCGTCGCCGTGCCGGTGCCCGAGTCGTCCACGGTGATCTCGAGCGTCATCGGCATCGGCGTGCCCTTGAGCGCTTCGAGGTCCTCGGTGCTGCACCCCTCGACTTCCGAGTACTCGCCGCTGAGCTGGATGGTGGTGTACGTGAACGAGCCCGACCACAGCCCGTTGGGGTCGATCGAATCGATGACGATGAGGCTTGAGGCCCCCGTATCGGTGCGGGTCACCTTGATGCTGCCGCTGCCGCCGGGAAGCGTCACGTCCCACTCCACCTCACCGGCGCTCTCGAGCGACTGCTCGGTCTTCCCGCCGATGGAGTAGTTCTCGCCGTACACCTCGATCTTGAGCGTGGTCCCCTTGCTTCCGACCCTCTCCACGATCCCACGCACGAGGTATTCGCCCGGCTCGCCGGTGATCGCCACGGCGTCGACCCACGCCGCCCCCTCGAGGTCCTCCGGATCGAGTGGGTCCTGGTCGTTTCTCTTCCGCATGTCGTTGATGACCTTGAGCACCGCCTCGTCCACCGCGAGGATCTTGCCGCCCATCTCGCTCGGCACGAGCTTGGAGGTCGCGTTCGGGTCCCCCGACGTGTTGGGCACGCCGTCTCGCGCCGTCTCGGTGAGGATCCGCTTGATGTCTCCCGCCTCCAGCTCGGGGTCGATCGCCTTGAGCATCGCCGCGGCGGCCGCCACCTGCGGCGCCGAGAAGCTGCTGCCGCTTTGCACCACCGGACCGTCGGGCCCAAGGCCCACCACCTGGTCGGTGCCCGGCGCGCCGAGCGTGATCTCGTAGTCGTCGCTCGCCCAGTCGCCGTACTCGGCACGCGTGCCATCGGCTTCGAGCGCGCCGACGGTGATCATGTTCGGCAGCTTCAGGCCGCTCGGGTAGCGCTTCGCGCCGTCCATCTCCTTGCCGCCGTTGCCGCCCGAGCACACGAACAGCACGTCCGGGTAGTCCTCGGCCATCTTCGTGAAGAAGTGCGTATACGTCTCCACGTCCTTGGGGTGGGCGTTGCTGCTGCCCCACGAGCAGTTGATCACCGTGGCGCCGTTCTCGATCTGCTTCTTGAGGGCCACGAGCGCGCCGATGGAGTACGTGTGACCCGGCGACCACTCCTGCTTGGTGACGTCGTCGGGATCGGCGGTGGTCTCCGAGTCGCCGTACTGGCCGCCGAAGATGTTGATCATCGAGATGGTGAGCTTGTCTTTGAGCGGCCCGGCCACGCCTGCGGGCCCGCCGTTGTCGGGGTCGCCGCCGATGACGGTTGCCACCGCCGTGCCGTGGCTGCCGGCCGCGTTGGTCGTGCCGTTATGGACGTCGGCCGCCTCGCGCTCGCCGGCGTTCTTGTCGGGGAACTCAAGCTTCACGCCGCTGCCCTCGAACTCGTTCTCGGCGCCCTCGCCCGGCAGGTAGATGCCGTCATCCACCACGCCGACCTTCACGTCGTTAAGATCGATGCCCGCGCCGTTGATGTACGTCCACGCCTTGCTCACGCCGATCGCCTCGAGGCTCTTGCCGGCCGTGCCCGCGTACACCGGGTCGGCGAACGCGTCGCTCCGCACGCCCCAGATCTCCTCGTCGAGCTGGATCTGCGTGAGCGGGTAGGCGTACTCCACGCCGTCGGCGCTCTCGGCGTCATCGATGGCGGCCATCAGGTCGCTCTCCGACGACCCGTCGAACGCCACCTGGTAGAGGCCGACGTACTCCACCTCGCCGACGACCTCTCCGCCGAAGGACCCGGCAGCCGCCTCGGCGTCGTCGCGGCTCGCGCCCTCCTCCATCATCATGAGCAGCTGGCCGGCGGGCACCTCGCCCCAGTCGTCCGTGGCCACGAGCGTGTCGGCGTCCGGGAGGGCACACTCGGCAGCGCCGAGGTCGCCCGGCTGGGGAGTCTTGTCGGCGGGCTTGCCGTCGCGGTTGAGGAACCACCAGGTGCCGAAGCCGGCGCCCGCGATCACGATCACGGCCGACACGGCGGCGATCGCCACGAGCGCGCCGCGCTTCCTCTTCGGAGCCGCGGGGGCGACAGCGGCGACTGCGGACACGGCAGCGGGAGCCGCCTGCGCCGGCGCGCCGAACAGCCCGGGCACGGTGCTCGCGAGCACCCAGTCGTTCACGCTCGCGTGCCACACGGTGTTGTGCGGCTGCAGCCGGCCGTCGCGCGCGTAGCCCACCAGCTCGGCCCACGAGTACGGCCCCTGCTGCCACTCCTGCTGGCCGTCGGTGCCGCGAACGTACCAGCCCGTGCTCGTGTCGTGTTCTGCCGACATGCGCCCTCCCCGGTCTTGTCGGTTCTACGTGTAGGCGCGACGCCTTGCGGCATCGCGTCGCCTCCCATCCTACGGGTGTGTCGCACACCACTCAAGGCCGACGGGCGGTTGCGTGTCATACCCCCGCGCTACACTGGTCCCATGAAACGCCGCATCTCAAAATCGCGCTTCCAGAAGGGCCTTCAGTGCGAGAAGGCGCTCTGGCTCGCCATCAACCGTTCCGAGCTCGCCACCCCGGTGGGCGAGACGCTGCAGTGGACGTTCGACCAGGGCACGTCGGTCGGGCGGCTCGCCCAGGAGCTCTTCGGGGGCGGCGTCGAGGTCACCGAGGACTTCCGCAACCCCGAAGGCGCGCTCGCCACCACGGCGAGCCTCCTCACCGGCGGGGCAACCGTCCTCTACGAGCCCGCGTTCGAGCACAACGGCGCGTTCTGCCGTGCCGACATCCTGGTGGCGGCCGACGACGGCCGCTGGGACCTTTATGAGGTGAAGTCCACCGCCTCGCTCAAGGCGCAGCACGTCACCGATGCGGCCGTGCAGGCGTACGCGATCGAGGGCTCGGGCGTGCCGCTTCGCAGCATCAACGTCGTGCATCTCAACAACACCTATGTGTGGGATGGCGTACCGTACGATCCGCAGGCGCTCTTCACGATCGCGGAGGTGACCGACGACGCCCGGGCGTTCATGCCGCAGGTGCCCGCCGCGCTGGCGCGCTTCCAGACGATGCTCGAGGGCCGCATGCCGGCGATGCGCATCGGGTCGCAGTGCACGAGCCCCTACACGTGCGACTTCTACGAGCACTGCCACGCGTTCCTGCCCGCCGAGCACCCCGTCACCGCGCTGCCGCGCCTCCCCGAGGTGGTGCTGCACCGGCTGCTCGATGCGCGCATCACCTCGATCGCCGACATCCCCGACGACTTCGGGGGGCTGAGCGCCGCGCAGGCCGAGGCCGTGAGCGTCGTGAAGAGCGGTGTGCCGCACGTGGACGCCGCGGGTCTCGCCCGCGAGCTCGGCGGCGTCACGTGGCCGGTCTACCACCTCGACTTCGAGACGGTCGCCCCGGCGCTGCCGCTGTGGCCCGGGACGCATCCGTACCAGACGATCCCGTTCCAGTACTCGGTGCACGTCCAGGACAGCAACGGCCGCATCGAGCACCGCGAGTACCTGTACGAGGGCGCCGACGACCCCCGGCGCGCGCTTGCGACGCGCCTGCTCGCCGACCTCGGCGAGTCGGGCTCGGTCGCGCACTACACCGCCTACGAGCGCACGCAACTCGCGGCGCTTGCGGTCGCGCTTCCCGACCTCGCGCCCGCCATCGAGGCGGTGATCGCGCGTCTGTGGGACCTCGAGCGCGTCGTGCGCGTCCACACCCGCCACCCGCTCTCGGCGGGCCGCTCCAGCATCAAGTACGTGCTGCCGGCCTGGTGTCCCGACTGCTCGTACGAGGGCCTCGAGATCGCCGACGGACAGACCGCGAGCGTGCGCTGCCTGCGGGTGCTCACCGGCGTGGCGGACGCGGGCGAGGCGGAGGCGACGTACGCCGCGCTGCGCGAGTACTGCGGGCTCGACACGTGGGCGATGGTGCGGCTGCTGCAGGAGATGCAGCGGCTCGCCGACGCGCCCGCGTAGCGAGAGCGGCGCGGACCGAGCGCGGTCGGGTCCCGGCGGTCGCGCGCTCCGCGCCACTCGCGTGCGTCTGCTACCGTGGCAGATGACGCACTCCCACGAGAGGGGACCTGTGGTGCACCGCTCCTTCTGGCGCGACCATCTGCCCGAGATCATCATGGCGCTCGCGAACGTCTTCGCGGTCGGGCTCGGCATGGGCGTGCCGGTATTCGCAATCCTCCTCGGCTTCCCGGTCGGCTGGTGGCTGGTTCGCCGCTTCCAGCGCGCGGCGGGTCCCGCGGGGCTCGATCCCGCCACCGGCCTCAGGCAGCTGCTCGTGTGGGGCGCCGGCCTCGCCGGGGTGACCCTGCTGCTCGCGCTCGTCATCTGGTCGCCGCAGGTCCCGAACGCGTTCGATCCCGGCTTCGATGCCGTCGAGTTCGGCATCCCGCTCATCCTCTACACGTCGCAGGCTTCGATGATCGGCTGGCTGGTGCTGATGATCGTCGTCTCGCCGGTGCTCCAGTGGATGGCCGCCCTCACCGGCGGCGCGCTCGCGCTCGTCACGACGCCCCGCGCCAAGCGGTAGGGGTCGCGCTCGGCCGAACGGGCGGCCCCCGCTCGGCCGCTGCACCCGCCCGCGCGTCCGCCCGCCGCACCCGTCGCCGCCCGCGCGTCCGCCCGCCGCACCCGTCGCCGTGCGCTCGTTCTGACCTGCGCATATACTGTCGGCAGGTCGTTTCTTGCAGAAGGGGGCGCTGCATGGCACCGCTCGTCTCGGTGGTCATCCCGATGTTCGACGAAGAGGAGAACGTCGCGGAAACGCTCTCGGCGGTTGCCGCGGCGCTCGCCGCGGAGGGCTGGAGCTACGAGCTCGTCCCCGTCAACGACGGCTCCACCGACGCCACCGCCGTCGAACTCGAGCGTCTCGCGGCCGGCGACGTGCGCATCCGGCCCGTGATCTACCACGTGAACCGCGGCCGCGGTTACGCGCTCCGGCGCGGCTTTGCGGCGGCCGCCGGCGACATCGTCGTCACGCTCGACGCCGACTTGAGCTACACGCCCGACGTGGGCGTCGGCATGGTGCGCCTGCTGCTCGCAGACCCCGAGCTCGACGTCGTGCTCGCGTCCCCGTATATGCCCGGCGGCGCCGTGGAGGGCGTGCCGTTCGCGCGGCTCGCGTTCTCGCGGGTCGGCAACTGGATCCTGCGCCGCGCGCTGCCCCAGCCGGTCTACACGAGCACCGGCATCGTGCGCGCCTACCGCACCGGGTCGCTGCGGCAACTCGCCCTCGAAAGCGACAGCAAAGAGATCCACCTCGAGATCCTCTCGCAGGCCATGACGCTCGGCTGGCGCATCGCCGAGATGCCCGCCGTGCTCCGCACGCGCCGCAAGGGCACGTCCAAGTTCAAACCGAGGGCCACCGTGGCGAGCCACCTGCTCTTCAGCGTGCTCTCGCGTCCCGCCGACCTGCTCTCGTACGCCGGCATCGCGGTGCTCGTAGCCGCGCTCGCCGTCGGCGCGTATCTGCTCTCGGTCTACCTCGGCGGCGAGCTCAATCCCGAGCGGCCGCTCATGACGATCATGCTACTGCTCTTCGTGGGCGGCGCGATCATGCTGAGCTTCTCGCTCATCGCTGCGCAGGTGGTCGAGCTTCGGCGTGCGCTCATCCGCCTGCACGCCGAGGTGCGCGAGCTACGGGCCGAGCGCGAGAGCGACCGCCCCGGCGACCGCTAGTCGCGGCGGCCGACCGCGACCCAGTTCACGCCGAGCGAGCTTCGCGCGAACGTCCGCTGCAGGGCGATCGCCGGTGCGAGCGTGAAGCGGTTGAACGCGAGCCGGTACGCCGCGTCCGAGAGCGGCAGGCTGCGGTGCAGGCCGCTTGCGGCGGTGCGCTCGTCTGTTGACATCCCCTCGGCGCTCATCGCCTCGAGCGCACGGCGGTTGCGCCATGCGAGCAGCGGCTTCCCCAGATTCGCCAGCGGCACGCCGAGCGACGCGACGCGCACGTCGCTGAAGCCCGCCCCGGCGAGCGCGGATGCGAGCCCCTCGCGCTCGTAGCGGCGGAGGTGACCCGCGAGTTCGTCGGTGGCGTCCCACAGGTGCGGGTGCGCGGGCGTGGAGACGACGAGCCGTCCTCCGGGCGCCAGGACACCGCGCACCTCGCGCAAGAACGTCACGTCGTCGGCCACGTGCTCGATCACCTCGAAGGCGAACGCGGTGCTAAATGGCCCGTCGGCTGCCCGGAGGTCGCCGCAGACCACGCTCACCGCATCGGCGCCCGCCCCGGCCAGCCGCGCCGCCGCAGTCTCGGCGGCCGCCGGCGAGAGGTCGAGCGCCACGCCCTCGAGTCCCCGGCGGGCGAGCTCCACCGAGAAGTCGCCGGCGCCGCAGCCGATATCGAGGAAGCGGCCCACCGGCTCGCTTCCGAGCAGATGGAGCGCGAGGTCGAAGCGCAGGATGGCGAAGGGCCCGGCCGTCACGAGCGTCCCGCCCCCGCTGCGTCGTCGTAGGCAGCGGCGAGCGCACCGGCGATCGCCGGCCAGGTGAAGCGCGCCGCCACCAGCGAGCGCGCGGACGCGGCGCGCCGGACCGCCCATGCGCGGTCCTCGAGCGTGCGCGCGAGCAGGGCAGAGAGCGCCGCCCCGTCTCCGGGCGCATGGAGCGAGTCGGCCGAGCCAAGGATGTCGGCGATCGCGCCCACGTCGCTTGCGACGACCGGCGTGCCGAGGGCGGCCGCCTCGAGCGTCGCCACCGAGAAGCCCTCGGCGTGGCTCGGCAGGACGAAGGCCGCCGCGTGCGCGATCGCGTCGAGCGCCTCGTCGTGAGCGCGCGGCCCCGGAGCGCTCACGCGCCCGGCGAGTCCGAGCCCGAAGGCGAGCGCCAGCACGGGTGCCGGATCGCCGCCGCCGATGAGCGTGAGCCGGGCCTCGCCGGGGACGCCCACCAGGGCCCGCACCGCATCGAATGCGCCCTTCTCTTCGGTCAGGCGTCCGACGAAGACGATGCCGTCGCGCTGCGAGTCGGGCACCGTTCGCTGGAGCAGCGCGGGGTCCACTCCGTTGCCGATGACGCGGACCTTCTCCGCCGGCAGGTCCGGCACCAGTGCCCGCACCTGCTCCGCCAGGCGCTCCGAGACCGGGAGCACGAGCGCGCTGCGGCGGCAGGCGAGCCTGAGCGCGCCGAGCCAGATGCCGCCGCGGCCTGCGAGCGCCACGTCGGTGCCGTGGAGCGTGAGCACCACCGGCGCGCGATGGGTCGCCATCGCGGCGATCGCACCCACCGGCGCCCAGTGCGCATGGAGCACGGCCGAGCGACGGGCCGCGCGTCGCGCGGCGCGCGCCAGCCCACACGCGAAGAAGGGGAGCGCGAGCAGGTTCGCCCGACGCTCGCGGAGCGCCCCCGGAATGCCGTGGGCGCCGTAGGCGAGCCGCTCGGCGCGCCCGGGCAGGTAGCGGAAGCGCTCGACGCGCACCCCTCCGGCCGTCTCGGCTGTCGCCAGGCCGGGCGCGTGCGGCGCGACGGCCGTCACGTCCCACCCCTCGGCGGCCAGCGCGCGCGCAGCGGCGGCGACGAAGCTGCCGGACGGATCGCCCTCGAAGCGCGGGAAGACGGTGGTGAGCACCGTGACGGAGCGTGCCTGCGACTCCCGGCGCCACGCGCGGTCGCCGATGGCCGCGTAGAGCGCCAGACCGGCGAGCGGAGGCAGGAGCGACAGCGCGAGCTGGCCGAGAGCCACCTGCGCCGCGGCCTGCCCGTCGATGCCGGCGCGCGTCAGCAGCGCGACGAGGGTGAGCTGCGAGATGCCGACGCCCGCCACCGACAGCGGCAGCAGCGTGGAGATCGTGACGAGCGGCGCGATCGCGAAGACGTAGCCCACGCTCACCTCCACCGAAAACGCGCGCGCGACCGCGAAGATCATCAGGTAGGAGACGGCCCATCCGGCGAGGGAGACGGCCAGCACGCCCGCGAGCAGGCCGGTCGGTACGCGGTGCGCCGACTCGATCCGCTCGGCACGCGCCTCGGCTCCCGGGGCCGTGATGCGGGTGAGCAGCTTCCAGGGCACGAGTCGTGGCACGAAGACGAGGAGCGTGGCGGCGACGCACAGAGCGCCGGAGCCGAGCGCGAACCAGGGCATCCCTGCGGCGAGGGCGCCGGCCGTGCCCATAGCGGCGACCGCCGCCAGCGAGGTGAGCTTGTCCACGAGCGAGGTCACCGTGAGGTGCTCGGGTTCGTCGAGCGACCTCCCGCCGACGTGCGCCTTGAACAGCTCGCCCGACCCGCCGGGCAGCACGAGGGCCGCCGCACTCCCTACGAGCGTCAGGTAGGCCGCCTGCGCGAATCCGACGAGGCTGCCCCGGTGGTTCGTCACGAGCATGAAGCTCCACACGCGCACGAGCGTGGCGAGCACCAGCAGGCCGAGCGCGACAAGCGCCCATCCGGTGTCCATCGCTCCGACGGCCGTGGCGACCGACGCCCACTCGACCCGGCTCGCAAGCACCGCAAGCACCGCGGCCGAGAGCGCGAGGCGCACCAGGTATCCGGCCAGCCTACGGCGCATCGGCGGTTCCATCTCCGGCAGGCGCGAGCGCGTGCGCGAACACCGCGCCGATGAGCGCCTGCTCGTCGGCGTTCTCGGTGAAGAAGGCGTGCCACACGAGGTTGTAGCCGATCAGGTAGACGCGCCCCTCGCCGAGCGTGCGCAGCGCGACAGCGGGCCGTCCTCCCACCGTGGCGAGCACGGTGAGGTCCTCGCTGCCGGGTAGCGGCGTGTAATCGGCGCCGTGCCACGTGCCCCCCGACTCGTCCACGAACGGCGCCGCATCGACGTCCGCGAGTCGCGGATCGAGCGCACGCAACTCCTCGCTTACGTGGATGGCCGCGTCCTCGGGCAGTCCGCGCCTCCTGATGACGGTGTCGAACAGCACCGTGTCGGCCAGGTCGTACGGCAGCTCGCCGAGGTTCGACGATGCGTCCACCACCATGACGCCCCCGGCCCGCACGTACTCCGCGAGCGCCGCCTCACCGTCGTACCGGTCTCTCCAGCGCACGCCGTACACGGCGACCACGGGAAACGCCGCGAGATCCTCCGCGCTCGTGGAATCGAGGAATGCGGTGCCCTCCCAGCCGTAGCGGCCCGCATCGCTCATCAGGTAGAAGGAGTAGTCCGTCACGCTCTCGAGGTAGTTGTCCCATGCCTTGCCGAGGTACAGGAGGCGCGGCAGGGTGTCGGGGGCGGGGGCGGTGCGCTCGAGCACGCGCGCGGGTCCGGTCCTCACCGCCGTCGCGTAGCCCTCGTAGTCGCGCGACCGGATGGTGACGTAGTAGTCGGTGGCCTCGCGATCGAGCGCGTGCTGGAAGGCCGCGTCGTCCGAGAAGAACGGCATCGGCTCGGCGGGTATCCGGGCGTACCACGCGGTAAGCGGCCACAGGTCGGAGAACACCGTCGCGCCCCCGATGTCCTCCCGCTGCTCCAGCCATGCCGCGGAGTCCTTGGCGGCCACCACGAGCCGGTCGGGCTCGTGGTTGGTGGTCGCGATGGTCACGCCCAGCACGGCCGCCACGATGATGCCGAGGCCGACGGGCGCGGCAAGCCGCAGGAACGGGCGCATGCTCCGGTGCTCGGGCAGGTCGTCCTCGCGGGTGAGCGTCCGGCGGACGTCCACCACGAACGTCTGCCATCCGTAGAGGATGGCGAACACGATGCCCGGCGCCATCGGCACGATGTACCGCGGCACCTGCACGCTCTGGTGGCCGTGGAAGTCGAGGTAGGTGAGCAGCCAGGCGATCATCGTGGCGTGCAGCGCCACCGGCGCGACGATCCGGTGGCCGCGCTCGTCATGCTCGGCGGGGCCGAGCGCGTACCAGACGCCGAGAACCGCGATCGGTATCGAGATCTGCCGCAGCACCATGCCGCCTGCGAACTGCGTGGCGACTGCCGGCACGCAGGCGAGCACGGCCCACAGCGCCCGGGCGGCGCGGGGCCGATGCGATTGCAGGTATGCGATCGCGCCGAGCGCCGTGCCGAGCGCCGTGACGACGAGCACAACCCAGCCCGCCAGGGCGAGCCGCTCTCCCGCGAGAAAGGTCGGCAGCCTGGTCACGTACCACATCGCCGAGGCGTCCACCGAGCCCTCACCAGTCGGCGAGCTGATGCTCTCGGAAACGCCGAACGCCAACACGAAGGGGAAGAGCACGTCGCCGAAGCGCGCGGCGTAGAAGCGCGCGGCGGGCCAGTACGCGGCGAGCGCGGTCACCAGGCCGCCTGCGATCGCTCCTGCCTGGTGGAACGGCCGCCAGCGCAGCACCACCCACACCAGTACCGGGAAGACGGCGAGGACAGCGGTGTACCTCGTGAGCGTCGCGGCGACGAAGAGCGGGCCGGCGAGCAGGTACCAACCGGGATGCTCCTCGGTGGCTTTGATGCACGACCACAGCAGCCACAGCGACAGCGCAACCGACGGGAAGTCCGTGTACCCGCTGCCGAGATACCCCCACAGCGGCTGGATGCCGAGCAGCATCAGCGCGCCGACGCCGGAGAGCAGCGGCCGGAATCGGCGGCGTGCCACGAGGTAGAAGGCGGCGATGCCCGAGAGCGTGAGCACCCCGTCGGCCCATTGGATGACGGCCTCGTGCATCGGAGCGCCGAGCCTGAACGCGAGCGTGGCGAGCAGCGAGAGGAACGGCGGGCGGTGCAGCTCGGTGTAGCCGTAGCCCTTGCCGACGAACTCGGCGGCGTTGGCCAGGAACGCGTAGGTGTCCCACCCGGGTCCCGTGCCGACCGTCACTGCGACCTTGTACGCGATCGCCGCTGCGGCGGCGATCAGCACGACAACGAGCACGAGCGGTCCGGGATCCCCCGGGCCATGGCCCCGCCTGAGGCGACGCACCTAGCCGCTCCTCCGCATCGAGTCGAACCAGCGCACGATGACAATGTACGCGAACAGGAGCGGTGCGACGACCGTCGCCGCCACGCGCGCGGCGCGCGCGACCGACGCGATGAACACCCCGAAGAGCCCGGTGGCGAGCTCGATCGACCGCAGGCGCAACTGGCGGAGGTCGCCCCGCGTCTGTGAGACCGGCCCCTTGATCGTCCACTGCTGCTCCTCGGTGAGCGCCAACAGAAAGCCCGAGAAGCGGAAGTGGAAGACGACGAAGCGGTAGAAGGGCATGAGGACGATGGTCCACCCGCTCCGCTCGATGCGGTTGCGGCTGTGCTCGTCGGCAATCGAGAACACGGCGAGGGTGTTGATGATCTCGAGCACCACGTAGAAGAGGTACATGCCGAGCGCGGCGAGCATCACCACGCGCATCGGGTACCCGATGAGCGGGAAGAAGGCGAGCAGCGGCGCCCAGATCAGCCGCGGGAACGCGAGCGTGTGATCGAACAGGAGCATCTTGGGCAGCGCGAAGCGGCCCAGCTTGCCGTGCTTGGCCGTGCCGATCATGTCGTCGTGCAGGCTGCACACCTCGAGCTGGCCGCGCGCCCAGCGTGCTCGCTGCGCGTACAGGCTGTCGAAGTCCACCACCGGCTCGAGGTAGACCTTCGAGTCATGCACGAAGCCGATCCGCACGCCACGGCGGTGGAGCTCGAACGTGAGCAGGGTGTCCTCGGAGACCGTCGCGTCGTCGTAGCGGAAGCCCTCGTTGATCACGCGTCGACGGAACGCCGAGCATGCGCCCGCGAGCGTGTACATCGTGCCCGAGAGAGCCTGCGAGCGGCGGCCCAGATTGAACGACGACAGGTACTCGAGGAACTGCGCGCGCGCGAGGAACGCGCCGATGGGCCCGAGGCGCATCGTCTTGATGCCGCCGTCCTCGTCGAGGAGGAGGGCGCCGTTGGCGTCGCGTGCCTCGAGGAGGTCCCAGTCGATCTCGATGTTGCCGGTGGCCGCGCCCATCGCCGGATGGCGGATGAACGCGCAGGCGACGGCGCGCACCGCTCCGCATTCGAGCACCACGTCGCTGTCGATGTTGATGACGATGTCGCCCGTGCTCTCCGCGATGCCGGCGTTCAGCGCGTACGCCTTGCCGCGATGACCGTTCCTGATGAGCGCGAGCGTGCCCGCGAACGGGCCGACCTTGATCGGAACGCCGCGCAGCCGGAACGTGCCGTTGCCGTTGCCGTCGTAGACGTGGTTGCCGTTGACGTGCTCTTCCACGCGCTCGGCGGTGCCGTCGGTGGATCCGTCGTCCACGACGATGACCTCGAGCTTCTCGTGCGGGTAGTCCTGGGCCTTGATCGAGTTCAGGCACCGGTCGATGACCTCGGACTCGTTGTGCGCCGGGACGATGATGCTCACAGTGGGCAGCTCGGCATCGTCGCAGGGTATGCGGCGGCCGCGCTCGCGGCGGTCCGGCAGCACGTGAACGAGCCGGAAGATGGTCTCGGCGCCGTCGACCAGCAGCGGCGTGATCAGCCAGACGCCCCAGATGAGGAGGAAGGTCCAGATGCTACTCATCTGCCACCACCTCGGCCGCGGGGGCCTCGATGCGCTCCGCGACGGCCGCCACGGTCGGTCGGGTGACGATCCACCAGTAGAGCGCCACGGTGCCGATGAAGAAGAGGACGCGGTCGAACACCGCGTGGGCCGCGAACACCCACGACGTCCCGAATGCGTTGATGATCGCGACGATGAGCATGATGCGCGCGAGATTGACCGCGTAGGTCACCAGGATGCCGATGAGGGCGTAGAGCGCCTTGCGCCGCGGGCTGAAGCCCGGGTAGAAGGCCACGAGGCCGACTATCGCCGACATCTCGAGCAGCGCCGAACACTCGATGCCTACGTCGAACACCGCCCAGCCGGTGTGGTTGGGAATCGCGATGCCGGTATGGCCGAGCAGTGAGAGCGCGACGCCGATGAAGCCGGAGAGCCCGACTGTCTGCCGCGCCTCGGCGGCCTCAAGCGCCGTGTCGAGGCCGAACGTGGACGCCCAGAACAGCACGACCAGGATGAAACCGAGGCCGCCGATCATGTAGAACAGCAGCCAGCGGCGCCGGGCTCGCAACCACACGACGGCGAGCGCCCAGACGACCGTGGTCGCGACCAGGGTGACGAGGTCGACGATCATGCGGCCTCACCCCCGACCTCTCGCCGGCGGCGCCACAGCACGATTGCGGCGCCGGCGACGGCGAGCGCGAAGAGAGGCCAGCCGAGCGTGGGGATCGAGTAGAACTCGGTGGTGGCGACGTCGATCACGTTGCCGTCGCCATCGGCCCACGTGGCCGTGACGCGGTACGTGCCCTGGTTGGGGAACTGCGTGTTGCTCACCGTCCAGGGAGCGGCCTCGGTCCACGCGTCGCCGCCTGCCACCGTGATGCCCGACGTGACGTGCGTGGCGGTGACCGGGGAATCTCCGTCCCAGACGACCGGCGCGCCTGTGTCGTCGATGTAGACGTCGCCAGCGCCGAAGGTGCCGTTGCCGTCGTTGTCCCACCAGATCACGTACGTCATCGTCGAGGCGGTGACGGTCGTCGCACTGCTGTTGAACACGCTGGAGGTGACGGCCACGTCCTGGCCGACTCCGGGTGCGTCCGTGGCGGAGAGCGCCGTGATCTCGGCGTCGAAGGTGACCGTGAACAGGCTGTCCTCGAGGAACACGTCCCTGTTCGAGTAGATCTCGAGCTTCCAGTTCCCGACGAGGTCGGATTCGAGCGTCGTGTACTCGTCGAACGCCATGCCCTGGGTGTCCACCTTGCGCTCGGAGCTCGTGCGCACGACGTTGCCGAGGTCGTCCTTCCACACGAAGTAGACGTAGTCGCCCGGCTCCAGACCGGTCGCGCGCCCGAAGATGGTCTGGCCGAGGACGAAGTCGTCGGTCTGATTGACGTACCCGCCGTCCGCATAGGTGGTGAGCTGCCGTACCGTGGTGATGTCGGTTGCGGAAGCCGTGACGGTGCCGGTCGCAGTGGGGGCCGTCGCGTACACGATGGTGGTGTCGACGGCCTCGGGGGCGGCATCAGATGGCACGGCCACGCGGGCGATGATGTCTGCCATCGCGCCGTTGGGGCCGACCGACACCGCAGTGATCGGCGTCAGGCCGTCGGCCGCGTAGAAGGTGACCGGCCAGCCTGCCGACGAGGTGTAGGAGAGGTCGACCGTGCGGGTCGTCGGCCAGCTGTTGGTGATGGTGTGCGTGTACTGGGCGATCGTCCCCGCGCCCGCGTAGCTCTCGTTGTTCGGCTGGATGGTCAGGCCATCCAGCACCGTGGTGCTCGCGGTGGCGCTGCTGCGCACGAGCGTCGTGGAGCTCTGGCGCGTCGCGGTCAGGCGCGTGAGGTCCTGCTGCCCGATCGTGGCCGTGGCGGGCACGTACACCTGGACGCGGACCGTCGCGCTTTCGCCCGCCGAGAGCGAGACCGACGTGATGGTGTTCCCGTCGAGGTCCCGCACGTAGTTCGTCCAGCCGAGCGAGGAGACCGCGGTGAGGTCGAAGACCCCGGCGCCCGGCATGTTGTTCTGAACGAGGAACTCGTACTCCACCATGTAACCCGGGGCCATCGTGGCCGACTGGTTGGGCGTCACGGTGACCTGTCCGACGAGCGTCGTGTCGGTCGCGGTATCGACGACCCCCGGGTCGCCCTGAGCGGTGGCGGTGAGCGTCGTGACGTCCTGCGTCCCGTCGGTGGCGCCGCCGGGGATCGTCACGGTCACCTGGATGTCCCGCGTCTCGTCGGCGGCGAGCGTGACCGCACTCAGCGGATTCCCATCGGCATCCGTGATCGACACCGTCCAGCCACGCGATGACAGCGCCGAGAGNNNGCGCCGCCGCCGACGTTGTCGGGAGAGACCGTCACGCCAAGGTGCAGCAGGTACATGATCGGCTCGATGTTGTCCTCGACCTGGCCGCGGTTCTCCTCGATGTACTCGCCCGCGGTCCACTTGTACGTGACGCTCGGCTTGTTCTTCACGCCCCACGACGAACCGTTACCGGCCGCGAAATGGATCGCGAAGGGGTGCCCGGGCTCCACGCCCAGGTCGCTCCACGCAACTCGCGCCTCGCACTCGATGCCGTCGCCGGCCGCCGACAGATGCCCGTCCATGGTCATGAGCGGCACGTCGTAGCCGTCCTGCCGGACCGCCCAACCGTCGGGAGTCTCGCCATCGCCGGTAGGCACGCCGGTGCGGTGGACGTCGCGCATCGGGTCGCCCTCGGGGTGGTAGAAGGTGCCGTCGGCGTTCCGTGCCTGGTTGTAGTGCAGGATGCTCGCGTTGCCGTTGGTGTACGTGGCGTACGGCTGGCCTGTGCTGACCGTCCATAGCACGACCTTGTCGGTGTCCTGCAGGAGACCGTCTCCCTCGTAATCGAGGTACGCGCCGAAGGTGATGGCCTTCACGCCGCCGGCCGTTCGCCGCCAGGAGAAGTAGAGATACTCGTCGTCGTACGTGGTGCCGACGAGATACACGTCGCGGTCCGGCTGGCCCGGATAGTCCGGATCGTCGGGGATCTGCGTGTCGGCGACGACGTTTGCCGGATTCGACCGCACGCCGATCCAGTCGTCGAACTGCCCGTCGATGATGATCGTCGTCAGGGTGAATGCGGTGCCGGGGAGCGGTGCGAGGAGCGAAGACGCGAGGGCCACCGTGAGGAGAAGCGCGGGCACGCGCTTTCGCCACGGAGTCCGGGCTGCTGGACCACGCGCGTTCTTGTTGACGACCCGATCTTGCCTGTGCGCCATCGTTCGGTCCGTTCGGGGCCTGCCACGCCTCGCCGCATACCGGAATAGGCCGCTGTGCGGCCTCCCCGATTAGCCAGGATACCGTGTGCGCCATCACAATCCGAGGGGTGAAAGGCCAGGCGGCGCACCTTTGGGCTCCATTTCCGATAGATGGCGAGCGGAGGGCGACGAACGGAGCCCGTGTCGACCCCTCGCGTGCCTCCATGTCTCTCGGACTGTGACGATCGCGCGATGCCGCGTGCGCGCGGGTGTGCAGGACGGCTATGCTGACGCTGACGCAACACTGTCACAGGGGGGACCGATGGACGGCGCGTGGCAGCGTGAGATGACAGGGACGCCGCTCGGCGGATTCAGCATGTCGGCGGTCGTCATCGGCGCGTCCACCGGCGGCCCTCACGTTCTCGAGCCGTTGCTGCGGGCGCTGCCCGCTGACCTTCCCGTCCCCGTCGCGATCTGCCAGCACATGCCTCCTGATTTCACGCGTCTGTGGGCAGAGCGGTTGGACACGCTGTGTGGTCTCACGGTGAAGGAGGCTGAGAACGGTGAGCCGTTTCGCGCGGGGCGCGTCTACATCGCACCAATCGGCCGACATCTGAGGTTTCGCCGTGACGGTCGGGCGGTGTACGTGCGGTTGGACGCCGACTTCGCGGATGCGCTCTTCGTGCCATCCATCGACTTCATGATGTCGTCCGCGGCCGATGTCTTCCGGAGCGGCGCGCTGGCGGTATTGCTCACCGGGCTGGGGTCCGACGGTGCGCTCGGCATGCTAACAGTGCGGCGTGCCGGCGGCTACACGATCATCGAGGATCCCGACTCCGCGAAGGCCTCCAGCATGCCGAAGTCGGCGGCGGCAGCGGGCGCAGTGGCCGAGTCGGCTCGCGCTGCAGACCTCGCGCGCATCATCATCGACCGCGTGAATGGCGTGCTCGGCGGCTGAATGCCACCGGCCTGGGGCGGCCGGGGCACGAGCGCAGGCGACCCGGGCGAGCCCCTACAGCGGCAGGTCCCAGATGCGCCATGTCTTGTAGCGGTGCCCACCCATGAACTCCGAGGCGCGGATCACGAGGTCGTTCACCTCGAGAAGCAGCGACACGTCGCACTCCTGGTAGCCCTTGGTGCGGGCGTACGCGTGCATCTCGTCGAAGAGCAGCGCGTCGGCACCGAGCCGACGGAACCCGGGCACTATCCCGAAGAAGATCAGCCGCACCCGGGGGATGGAGCGGCGCGTCGCGAACAGGCGCGCGATACGTGTGTAGTCCGAGTCGCCGTACCACTTCCAGCGCGGCCGCAGGGCGTAGTTGGGGTCGGGGAACGCGCCGAGCACGGCCACGGGCTCGCCCTTGTAGTACGCGAACCGGCACATGCCCGGATCGATGATCGGCTTGAGCGACTCGGCGAGCGCGTCGGCTTCCCATTCCTCGAGCGGCACGAAGCCCCAGTTCTTCGCCCAGGCCTGGTTGTAGATCTGGATGACGAGGCGAAGATCGTTCTGGAAGTCGTCCATGTTCACCATGCGCGTCACGAGATTGTCCCGCTTGCGCACGCCATCCGCGACCTTGGCCAGCCGATCGCTCAGCGGCTCGGCGATGTTGATGAGGTACGCGTGGTAGTCCATCGACTTCTCAAAGCCGTACCGCTCGATGAAGTCTTTGTAGTAGGGCGGGTTGTAGGTGTGCTCGATGTACACGTCCTGGTCGAACCCGTCGATCAGGCAGGCCTGGCGCTCGTGCGTGGCGTTGCTGTACTCGCCCGGCCCGCGCAGCGCGGCCGCCCCGTGCGCCTTGGCCCACGCGCGCGCCGCGTCGAGCAGCGCGGCGGCGACCTCGTAGTCTTCGACCACCTCGAAGAAGCCGAAGAACGCGTAGTGCGAGTCGTAGAAGTCGTTGAACCGGTGGTTGATCGAGACCGACACGCGGCCCACGGGAGTCTGCCCCCGATGCGCCATGAAGTGAGTGACCGTCGCCGTCTTGTGGTACTCGTGCTCGGGGGTGAGGAGGCCTTTGATGCCGAGCATCTTGTTGCCGAGCAGGTCCGCGTTGAGCTGCGGTGTCCACAGCGGGTCGTTGCGGTAGAGCTGCCAGTGGAACGCCACGAAGTCGCTGATGCGCGGATCCCCGAGCGGGATCTCGGTGATAGTGACCGGCGCGGTCGATGCCGTCATGTGCCCTCCTCGGCCTGATTCACATGAGCGTAGCATCAGGCGGCGGCTGGCGGTATACGGGCAGGTGAATCGGGATGCTCCTGCTACACTGAGCGAGGGGTCTTCTCGAGTGGTGAGGACGGGAGGAAGCGACGCGTGGGCCTGGAATCCTTCGCGAACAGCAAGGCGGGGATCGCAACGGCGCTCGGCATCAGCCGCGCCATGCCGCCGGCGGTCGCCAGGCCGTTCGTGCGCTTCGTGACGCGGCGCCTGACGGCCGATCCCTCGCGCACGCTGGTGCGCTCGTCGCGGCTCAACCAATGGATGGTGTCGGGGCGCGCCCTTGCCGGCGAGGCGCTGGATGCGGCCGTCCGGGAGAACCTCGAGATGGCCGGGCGGTTCCTCTACGACCTCTACCACATGCGCGATGGCTCCGAGGCGATCTTGCGGCGCGTGCACTCCGACGAGACCTTCCAGCGGCTCGCTCGCGATGACTATGGCCGGGGATGCATCTATGCCGCGTGCCACACCGGCAACTTCGATCTCGTCGGCCAGGCGCTCGGCCACGCGGGGCTGCACGCGCAGGTGCTCTCGGTGGCCGACCCGAACAGCGGGTACCGCATGCAGAACGAGCAGCGGAAGCGGGCCGGGTTCGAGGTGACCCCCGTGTCGATCCAGGCGCTCAAGCGCGCCACGCGCCGTCTCGAAGACGGCGGGGTGGTGATCACCGGTCTCGACCGGCCGCTGCCGGAAGTTCCGCCCGAGGCGCGTCCGCGCTTCTTCGGAGAGCGCGCGGCGCTGCCGCTCATGCACGTCCGTCTGGCGATGCGCACCGGTGCGTCGATCATCGTGATCGCGCCGCTGCTGCGGCCCGACGGCCTCTACTCGCTCAGGGCGTCTGAACACATCGAGATGGAGGGCGCCGACCAGCTGGCGAACGCCGAGCGCGTGCTCGCGGTCGCCGAAGAGTTCATCGCAGCGGCGCCATCGCAGTGGATCATGCCGCACGAGGTGTGGCCGGGCATCAGCGTTCACGGGTACTAACCCCCGGGAAGCACTCACGAGAAGGGCTGCAACCGCATGGCAGACATCGAACGACATACACGGGTGAACCAGACGCTGACCGCGCCGCTCGAGCGCCCCACGCTGCAGTGGCTTGCGGCGCGGAGTCCCCGGTGGATCACGCCTGACGTCCTCACGGCGCTCGGGGTGGTCGGCTCGGTCATGTGCTTCGTCGGCTACTGGCTGACGGAGCAGAGCGCGTGGTGGCTGTGGTTCGTGAACGCCGGCTTCATCCTCAACTGGTACGGCGACAGCCTCGATGGCACGCTCGCCCGCTTCCGCAAGATCGAGCGGCCCAAGTTCGGCTTCTACATCGACCACACAGTCGACGTGATCTCCGAGTTCCTCGTCATCGTGGGCATCGGCATGTCCCCCTACATGCGGTTCGACATCGGGCTCTTCGCCCTCATCGGGTATCTCGTCCTGTCGGTGCACGTGTACGTCCGCACCGCCGTCGACGGGGTCTTCAAGATCTCGTACGCCGCACTGGGCCCCACCGAGCTTCGGCTCATCATCATGATCACCAACACGCTGATCTTCTTCGCCCAAGACTTCTTCCTGACGCCGCTTCTGGGCGATTTCCTGCCCTTCGACCTCATCGGCATCGCGCTTGCCACGGCGCTCTCGCTCGCATTCCTCATCTCGTCGTGGCATCACGGCGTGCGGATCGCACAGGCCGAGGCCCAGGCGAGGAAGTAGCGACGTGAAGCTCTTCGGGCGGCGCACGCTCGGTCTTGCGCTCGGCAGCGGGAGCGCCCGGGGTCTCGCACATATCGGCGTGCTGAGGGTCCTCGAAGCCGAGGGACTCCGGCCCGACGTGATCACCGGCACGAGCATGGGCGCGGTGATCGGGTCGATCTACGCTGCGGGCGCATCCCCGGACGACATCGCGCGTGCAGCGGTGACGTTCGACAGCCGCGGGCTGCTCGGGCTGGCCGACGTCACGCTGCATCGCGGCGCGATGCTCAACGGCGAGCACATCGAGGAGTTCTTGCGCGCGCACCTGCCGGAGACGTTCGAGCAGCTCACGATGCCGTTCGGCTGCGTCGCGACCGATCTCGCGCGGAGCGAGTCGGTGCGGATGACGTCGGGCGACCTCGTGATGGCGGTGCGGGCGAGCATGTCGGTCCCGCTGGTGTTCATGCCGGTGCGACGAAAGGACGAGGTACTCGTCGACGGTTTTCTCACCGAGCCGGTGCCGATCGCGTTCGCGCGCGAGCTTGGCGCCGACGTCGTGGTGGCGGTCGAGGTGACGGGGAGCGGGACGGTCATCGTCAACGGGGACGGCGAGAACGCGAGCCTGCTGAAGAGTCTCAGATCGGCGATGCGGGGCCAGAGCCCCAGGCGCACCGGCATCAGTGGCTTCACGCTCGCGGCGGCAACGCTCGAGACGCTCGAGCGGTCGGTGACGGCTGCCGCGGTCAGCGAGGCCGACGTGCTCATCTCGCCTGACGTGCACGACGTCTCGGCGTTCGAGTTCCTGGCTGCCGAGCGCATCATCGCTGCCGGGGAGGCAGCGGCCACAGAGGCGGTCGCGCGCATCCGGCGCAAGGCGCGGCGCTAGCGCCGGGCGGAGGACCTCGGGGTCGGCACGTGGCAGCGCGCCTGCTAGAATGCCGTTTGACCGCCGACCGACCGAGGAGCTGACGTGCCGCTTACGAAGACGACCCGCACCGTGCTGTATGTTGTGATGCTCGCCGCTGCGGCGGTGTGTGCGCTCTCGGTTCTGAGCATTCCGCCGGCAGTCGGGCTCGGCTACGGTGTCCGGCTCGCGATGTTCCACGGCGCGTCCACCTGGGTGAACATGGCGACGTTCACGCTTGCGGGGGCAGTGGGAGCCGCTTACCTGCTCGGCGTGAAGCGGTTGCGCGCGTGGGGCGAGGCGTTCCGGTGGGTGTCGTTGCCCCTGTGGACCATCAACACGGTGCTTGGGATCGTGTCCATGAAGGTCCTCTGGGGCGCCATCCTGTGGGATGAGCCGCGGCTGCTCATGTCCTTCGGCCTGCTCGGAGGAGCGCTCGTGGTCTTCGCCGTTCAGATGATCTTCGACAGCCCGAGACACCCTGCGGTGCTCGATGGCCTGCTCGCCGCCACTCTGTGGGTGCTGGTCCTGGTACTGCCGAACCTCTTCCATCCCGATAGTCCCGTTTTCGCTTCCGGGGACGAGTATCTGCGCGGCTTCTTCGGGATGGTGGGATCGCTCGCCGTGATCGCGTTCGCGGTGGTCGTGCTCCTTGGGAGCCGACGGCAGGAGGTCGGCGAGATCGTGATCGCGCTCGACGAGTAGGCGCCTCCGGGCTTACGCCTCCAGCACGCCGAACTCGCGGCCGATCTTCGCGAACGTCTCGAGCACGCGGTCGAGCTGCTCGTCGGTGTGCGTCGCCATGTAGCTCGTGCGCAGCAGCGCGCGGCCGGCGGGGACGGCCGGCGGACGCACCGGGTTCACGAAGACGCCCTCCTCGAGGAGGCGGCGCCAGAACCCGAAGACGAGCATCTCGTCCCCGAGGATGATCGGGATCACGGGCGTCTCGCTCGTGCCGGTGTCGAAACCCAGCTCGCGGTAGCCGGTCTGCATCTTGCGCACGATCTCCCAGAGCCGCTCGCGATGCTGGGGCTCGGACTCCATCACGTCGAGCGCGCCGATGCACGCGCCGACGCTCGGGGGCGCCATCGCGGCCGAGAAGATGAACGGGCGCGATGCGTGGCGGATGTAGTCGATGACGAGCTCGTCGCCCGCGATGAAGCCGCCGAGCGACGCGAAGCTCTTCGAGAACGTGCCCATGATGAGGTCGACCTCGTCCGTGACGCCGAAGTGCGCGGCCGTGCCCTCGCCGTGCGGCCCGAGCACGCCCGAGGCGTGCGCATCGTCCACCATCAGGCGAGCGCCGAACTCGCGGAGCACCGGCAGCATGTCGGGCAGAGGCGCGATGTCGCCCTCCATCGAGAAGATGCCGTCGACCACCACGAGCGCGCCGCCGTCCCCCAGATTGGCCTTGCCGAGCGCCTCGCGGAGGCTTGCCACGTCGTTGTGCTCGTAACGGATGGTCTTGCCCCACGACAGCTTGCAGCCGTCGTAGATGCTCGCGTGGTCGTCCTTGTCTATGACCACCGAGTCGTGACGGCCGACGATGGCCGAGATCGTGCCGAGGTTGGTGCCGAAGCCGGTGGAGAAGACGAGCGCGCTCTCCTTGCCGACGAAGCGTGCGAGCCGCTCTTCGAGTTCCACGTGGATGTCGAGGTTGCCGTTGAGCAGGCGGGAACCGGTGCACGAGGTGCCGTACTTCTCGAGCGCCTGCCGCGCGCGCTCGCGAACGTGCGGGTGCGTGGTGAGGCCGAGGTAGTTGTTCGAGCCGAGCATGATGAGCTCGCGGCCGTCGATCGACACGGTGGCGTCCGATTCGGACTCGATCACCTGGAAGTAGGGATAGTAACCAGAGGTGCGTGCCGATCGCGCTTCTGTGAAGTCCCACGCCTTCTGGAAGATGTCCATGCGTGCCTTTCCCCTGTTGCCGGCGCAGCCCCGGAACTGCCGTTTCCCATTGTAGCGGTTCGCGGCCTTCCATGACCGCGTTGCGAGGGCTATGATGGCGCGGACAACCGAAGACGGTGCAGGTGCCCGGGCAACCGGGAGAATAGGGAAGCCGGTGCGATTCCGGCGCGGACCCGCCACTGTGACGAAGCGAGCGCGCTTCGAAGCCAGGAGACCTGCCTGCACCACACGCGACGCGGCCTTCGTGGTAAGAGGCGTAACTCGCAGCGCCAGGTCCACAGCGCTCCGAACCCCAGACCTCGAGACGAAGGCCCCCGCCGCCAGGCGAGGGCCGATTTCGTGCTCGGGGCGCGTGCATCTTCGGCCGGAGTGTAGGAACCGAGACGCAGGGAGACATCATGTTATCGCTCATCCGTTGGATCCGAGGTGGCAGCGCCGCACGCGTGGCGACGCTCGCCGCATGCACCATCCTGCTTGCCGGCGCTCTTGCCGGATGCGGCGCCGACGACGTCACGCCTTCGCAGCCGCCAGCGGCCGACAGCGCCGCCTTCCCGGTGACCGTCACCGATGACGCCGGCCGCGCAGTGACCATCGCCGCGAGGCCCAAGCGCATCGTCAGCCTCGCCCCCGCCAACACCGAGATCGTCGCCGAGCTCGGCGCGCTCGACCGCCTCGTGGGCGTCACCACGTACTGCGACTATCCGCCTGCGGTGGCCGATATCGCCAAGGTCGGCGACTTCGTCGGCCCCAACCTCGAGGCCGTCGCCGCCGCCGCGCCTGACCTCGTGCTCGTCACCACCGGCGTTCAAGCCGAGGTCATCGGGCAGCTCGAGGCGCTCGGCGCGTCGGTCATCGCGATCGACCCGCAGACCCTCGAAGCGCTCTACGTGTCGATCGAGACGGTCGGTGCCGCCATCGGCGAGACCGATGCGGCTGCCGACCTGGTTGAGTCGATGGAGATCCAGGTCCACGACATCGCCGAGCAGGTGGAAGGCGGACCGGTGCGCTGCTTCCTCGAGATCGCGCAGGACCCGCTCTTCACGGTCGGGAGTGGTACCCTGCTGAACGACCTTATCGAGCATGCGGGCGGCGAGAACGTGGTGAGCGAGCCGGGTTACGTGGCCTACTCGGTGGAGCAGCTCATCCAGGCGAACCCCGACGTCTATCTCGCGACGAAGGGCTCGATGAGCGTGCCTGCCGACATCGTCGGCAGGCCCGGTTACTCGGCCATCACCGCGGTCGCCAGCGGGCGCGTGTACCTGCTGGATGACAACCTGGTGAGCAGGCCGGGCCCGCGCGTGGTGGAGGGCATCCGGCAGATCGCCGGGGCGCTCCATCCGGACGTGTTCGGCGACTAGCATGACTCCTGCGCCCGGCAGATCGCGCACCGCCCTCGTTCTCGGGGGTCTTGCCGCCGCGCTCGCGCTCGCGATCGTCGCGGGCGTGGCGTTCGGCGCGGTGCGGATCCCGCCGGGCGATGTCGTCGCGGCCGTGTCCCGGGCGCTCACGGGACACGGCGGCACGCTCGCCGACGCGGTGATCGTCGATCTGCGGCTGCCGCGCGTGCTGCTGGCCGCCCTCGTCGGCGCGTCCCTGGCGCTCGCCGGCGTCCTGTACCAGGCGCTGTTCAAGAACCCGCTGGCCGACCCCTACATCCTGGGCGTCTCGTCGGGCGCGGGCCTCGGCGCCACGCTGGCGCTCACCGCGTTCGGCACGAGCTACGCGGCGCGGGCGGTCGGCGTGCCGATCGGCGCCTTCGCGGGCGCGGTCCTCACGATGGTGCTCGTGGTGCGGCTGGCGTCGAGGCGCGGGCGGCTCGATCCCACGTCGCTGCTGCTCGCCGGCATCGCGGTCTCGTACACGCTTTCGGCGCTCACGTCGTTCGTGCTGGTCTACGACCGCGAGACGATGACGAGCGTGGTCTTCTGGATGATGGGCGGACTGCAGAACCGCTCCTGGGAGCACGTCGCGATGCTCGCGGCCATGCTCGGCGCCGGCGTCGTGGTGCCGTCGTTGTTCCACCGCGAGCTGGACCTGATGCTGCTCGGCGACGAGCGCGCGGGGCAGCTCGGGGTGTCGGTCGAGCGCTTCAAGCTCGTGGCGCTGGCGTCGGCGTCGCTCGTGGTCGCCGGAGCGGTGGCCGTCTCCGGGCTCATCGGCTTCGTCGGCCTCATGACGCCCCATATGGTGCGGCTGGTGATCGGTCCGCGCCACCGGGCGCTGCTTCCCGCCTCGATGCTCGCCGGCGCCATCGTGCTCGTGGTGGCCGACCTGCTCGCCCGCATCGTGCTCGCGCCGGTGGAGATCCCGGTCGGGATCGTCACGGCGCTCGCGGGCGGACCGTTCTTCGTGTGGCTCCTCATCCGGAAGGAGCGTGCGCGATGAGCCCCGACGGTCGGCTGCTGGCGTTCGACGGCGTCACCGTCGGCTACGGCGCGCGGACGGTCGTGCGCGACGCGGCGTTCGCCGTGCGCGGCGGGGAGTTCATCGGGCTCGTGGGCCCCAACGGCGCCGGCAAGTCCACGCTCCTGCGCGCGGTGACCGGGGGTCCCGACGTGACCGCCGGCGATATCACCAGCGACGGCCGCTCGCTCGTTCGCATGCCGGACCGCGAGCGCGCTCGCCTCGTGGGCGTCGTGCCGCAGACGCCGGTGCCGCCCTTCGCGCTCGGCGCGCGCGGCTTCGTCGAGATGGGCCGCCACCCGCATCTCGGCCGTCTCGCGTCGCCCGGCCCCGCCGACCGCGCGATCGTCGCCGAAGTGATGCGCCGAACGGACACCGCGCACCTCGCGGAGGAGCGCATCGACGAGCTCTCGGGCGGCGACCTGCAGCGCCTCACGCTTGCGCAGGCGCTCGCCCAGCAGCCGCGCGTGCTGCTGCTCGACGAGCCGACGAGCCACCTCGACCTCAATCACGCGCTCCAGGTGCTCGACCTCGTCCGCTCGCTCGCCGACGACGGCATGGCGGTCCTCGGCGTCTTCCACGATCTCGGCCTCGCGGCGCGCTTCGCCGACCGGATTGCGATCGTGGCCGACGGGCGCGTGACGCCGCCTGCGCCTCCCGCCGAGGCGCTCGACGCGCGCGTGGTCGCCGACGTGTTCGGCGTCCGGGCGGTCGTGCGCACCGACCCGGTGACGGGCACGCTGGCCGTCACGCCGATCCTGCGCGGCGCGGACCTGTCGCCGGGCGCATCGCAGGTGAGCGTGGGCCTCGTCTGCGGCTCGGGCGCCGGCGCGACGCTCATGCGCCGCCTGGCGCTCTCCGGACTTGGCGTGCACGCGGGGGCGCTCAACCGGGGCGACGTGGACCACGCGGTCGCCGAGGCCGTGGGCGCCGCTTACGTGGAACTGCCGCCGTTCGGCGAGATCGACGCACCTGCGGAGGCGCAGGTGCGTCAGGGGTACGCGGCGTGCTCCTGCGTCATCGTCACCGAGGTGCCGTTCGGCCGGCCGAACCTGCCGAACCTGCGCGCGGCGGTCGAGTCAAGGCGGCCGGTCGTCCTCGTCGGCCACATGCGGGCCGACCGCGACTTCACCGGCGGCGACGCTCGCGCACTGTGGGACATGGCGCTAGGCGCCGGAGCGATGCGGGTAGACACGGAAGCAGACGCGCTGGAGGCGGCGCGGGCCCTCAGTGGCCCGGCGGCGACGACCCATCCGGAGGAGCGATGAGCGGCAGCAGGCAAGGGCTCGTGCAGGTCTACACGGGTGACGGCAAGGGCAAGACCACGGCAGCCGTGGGGCTCGCGGTGCGCGCGATCGGCGCCGGCATGCGCGTGGCCTTCGTGCAGTTCGTGAAGGGCGGCGCCCGCTCGAGCGAGCTTGCGGTGCTCGAGCGGCTCGGCGCTCGCGTCGAGCGGCCCGCCGAGCGCTCGACCGGCCTGCTCGGCGACGGTATCACCGACGAGGACCGGGCCGCGGCGCACGAGGCATGGGCGCTCGCGCTCGATGCGGTGGGCTCCCTCGAGTACGATCTCGTCATCCTCGACGAGATCGTCGTCGCGATGCGTTACGACCTCGTGCCCGAGGAGGCGGTGTTCGGCATGCTCGACGCGCGTCCGGAGTCCCTCGAGGTCGTCCTCACCGGGAGGGGCGCGTCGGAGGCGCTCATCGCCCTCGCCGACCTCGTGACCGAGATGATGCCGCGCAAGCATCCCTTCGATGCGGGAGTCCCCGCACGGCGCGGGATCGAGTACTAGGGCTCTCGGCCCCGGCTCACAGCGAGCAGGCGGCGATCTCGTTCTTGCCGACCGTTTCGAGCGTCACGCCGCGCCGCGCCCGCAGAGGCGCGACGAGCGCGGCCCTCGCGGCTTCGGGCGTGTTGTTCTGCTCCGAGAGGTGCAGCGCGAAGACGTGCGAGAGCCCCTTCCACGACAACGCGTCGAGCGCCGCCGCGGCCGCCTCGTTCGACAGGTGGCCGCGCTCGCCGGCGATGCGCCGCTTGAGGAAGGGCGGGTAGGGGCCTGACTCGAGCATGCCGAGGTCGTGGTTCGACTCCAGGCCGATGACGTGCGCGCCCTCCATCGCCGCGAGGACCTCCCCGGTGACGACGCCGGTGTCCGTCGCGACGCCGATGCGATGCCCGCGCCGGCTCTCGAAGGTGAAGCCGCACGTCTCGGCGGCGTCGTGGGCGGTGGGGAACGAGCGCACCTTGATGCCCGCCACCGAGAAGGAGTCCTTGCGGCCGATCGCGATCGTCTCGGGCACGTCGCTCAGGCAACTCGCGGCGGCCGTGAGCGTGCCGGTTGTGGCCATCACGGGGACTCCCAGACGGCGGGCGAGCACCCGGGCGCCGCGCACGTGGTCGGAGTGCTCGTGGGTGAGCAGGATCGCCTCGATGCGCACGTCCGCGAGGCCGCACGCGCCGAGCCGCCGCCACGTCTCGCGCGCCGAGATGCCGGCGTCGAGCAGCAGCGCGCGGCCGCCGGACTCGATGAGCGCGGCGTTCCCGGACGAGCCGGATGCGAGGACGATCAGGCGCATGGGCCTGGAGTGATCGGAAGAGGCGAAGGCATGGAGGCATTGTACCCTGTCCCGCTGACAGGCGGCGAGCGGCCCACAGTGCCCGATTTGCCTCCCGGAGGGTCCGCACCGGTCTGCTTCGTGGGAAGATACAATATGAAGCCGGGCACGCCGTGCCCGCCGGTCGACACAGAAGGGGCGCCCCATGGCAACGGATCGCTGGTCGCTTCGCAACATCTACCTGTACCTGGTCTGCCTCATCACGCTCATCATGGTCATCACCGGCACCGTCGGCGTCATCCGCAGCGGGGTCGAGCTCCTCTACCCGGATCCGTCCGGCGAGATGTACATGGAGAAGCCGATGATCGAAGACGGCCAGGACGGTATGACGCAAGAGGAATGGGACCGCCAGATCGAGCTTCAGAAGGCGTCGTCGAGGCGCTGGGCCGTCCTCGAGCTCGTTGGGATGGGAGCACTCGTGCTTATCGCCGGGCCGTTGTACGTCTATCACTGGCGCAAGATCGAGGTCGAGCACGGCGACAAGCCGGCGGCGGCCTGACGGATCGCAGGGAGGAACCGGATGACGGTCAAGGTTTACGCGCTATCCACGTGCCCGTACTGCCGCATGACCCGCAAGTACCTGGACGAGAACAACGTGCAGTACGACGTCACGGAGGTCGATCTGCTGGAGGGTGACGAGAAGGCGGCTGCGATCGACGAGGTCCGGACGGTTTCGGGCGGGACGTCGTTTCCCGTCGTGATCGTCGGCGATGAGGTCGTCGTCGGGTTCAACAAGAAACGCATCATGGAGTTGCTGGGACTGTGAGCGACGAGACTCGTGCGATCCGCCGCAGGTTCGTCCCCGGAACCACGGCGGACGACCTCAAGGCGTATATGGCGCCGTTCGTCGCCACGCTCGGCTACAAGTTCAACACCGAGCAGGACTTCGTCGACGAGGTCCTGGCCTCCGAACTGGAGATCCTCGAGGCCACCGGCGACGTGTACTGCCCCTGCCGGGTGCGGACGGGCGATCCGAAAGAGGACTTCAAGATCATCTGCCCGTGCATCCCGTTCCACAACGAGCAGTTCGCCGCCATGCGCAAGTGCTGGTGCGGACTGTTCATCCTCGAAGATGTCGAGGACGGAGCCGAGCTCCTGGGCGTGATCGATGAGCCCGAGCCGGGGGCGGCGGTCGACGTTCCCGTGTGTCGCATCGACGATCTGCCGCGGGGCCAGGTGCGCCACGTGAAGGTGGGGAAGAGCGATATCGCCCTCGCGCGCGTCGGCGACGAGTTCTTCGCGCTCTCTAACGTCTGCCTCCACGCCTTTGGGCCGCTCTCGGAAGGCGTGCTCGAGGGCTACGAGGTGATGTGCCCGTGGCACGGCTGGCGGTACGACGTCCGCACGGGCGGCACCGATCACCCGAACGCCGACGTGAAGACGTACCCGGTCGTCGTGCGGGACGGGCTGGTGTTCGTGAGCGTCACTGTGCGGTAGCTACCGCCGTGATCCGCCCGAGAACGTGTGGGCCCGCAGGCAGGGGGTACCGCGCGCAGTTCCGACGCGTGACTTGTGGGCGCAGCCGGAGGGGTACGCCGGCGAGTTCCGCAATGAAGAAGGGCCGCCCGATGGGCGGCCCTTCTTCGGGATGAGGACTGTCTGAGTCCGGCGACCCCTACCGGCTACGCCTTCTCACCCTTGTCCTTGAACAGCTCCGCGATACCCCCGATGCTGCCCATGATCCCTGAGACCTCCATGGGGAGGAACACCTTGTTGGCGGGTCCGTTGGCGATCGCCTGCAGGGCCTCCAGGTAGCGGACGGCGATGAGGTCGTTGGTCGGCTCGCCCTCGTGGATCGCGGCGAAGACGCTCTTGATGGCGAGCGCCTCGCCCTCGGCGACCGTCAGCTTCTGGAACTTCTCCGCCTCGGCGACGTTCTTGATCGCCTGCGCCTGGCCCTCGGCTTCGAGGATCGCAGCACCCTTGGCGCCTTCGGCACGCGTGATCGCGGCCTGCTTGTCGCCGTCGGCTTCGAGGATGAGCGCGCGACGCGTGCGCTCGGCCTTCATCTGGCGGTGCATCGCCTCGGTGACGTCCACGGGCGGCTCGATGCGCTGGAGCTCGACGCGCACCACGCGGACGCCCCACTTGTCCGTGGCGTCGTCGAGGATCTGGCGGAGCGCCGAGTTGATCTGCTCGCGGCTCGTGAGCGACTCGTCGAGCTGCATCTCGCCGATCACGTTACGCAGGTTGGTCTGCGCGAGCTTGGTGGCCGCCACGTAGAAGTTGGCCACGTTGTAGACCAGCTTCACTGGGTCGGTGGCCTCGTAGTAGACGACCGCATCCACGGTGACCACGACGTTGTCCTTCGTGATCACCTCTTGCGGCGGCACGTCGACCACGTTCTCGCGCATGTCCACCTTGGTCATCTTGTCGATGACCGGGACGATGATGGTGAGCCCGGAGTCAGCGGTGCGCTGGAACTTGCCCAGGCGCTCGATGAGGCCCTTCTCGTACGGGCGCACGATCCGGATACCGGCGAGCGCCCAGAAGAACAGAACCGTGAGGACTATACCGCCGAAAAGGATGACTACGACTGCCGCGTCGTCCATCGCTACTCCTCCTCTCCGGCGCGCTCGGGCGCCGGCCTGACGACAAGATGCGTGCCGACGACGCGCTCGACGATCACGCGCGTGCCAGCGGGAATGACCTCGTGCCCTGCGGCGTCCGCCCGCCACTCCTCGCGTTCGATGCGCACGCGGCCGCCGCCGTCGCCGGGTTCGACCGGGTCGATGACGCTACCCGACTTGCCGATGAGACGGTCGACGCCGACCTTCTCGGGGGGCTCGTGAGTGACCTGGTCGGCGAAACGGCGCAAGCCGAACAGCAGCAGCGCGGACGAGCCGAGGAAGACGGCCCACTGCCAGCCGATGTCGAACCCGAGCGCGTTGAGCACCGCGGCCACCGCCGAGGCGAGCCCGAAGGGGAGCAGGAAGAAGCCCGCCGTCAGCATCTCGCCGACGATCAGGACCGCCGCCAGTCCCACCCACATCCAGAACCAGTAGTCCATCGGCACGCTCCTTGGTCGGAAACGACATCATGGACGATACCCGAGTGCGGACCGGTTCAATAGGCAGGTCAGTTGGGCCTCTCCGCCGTCTCGTCGCCGAGCGGCGTGAAGCCGCGTTCAGCAGCTACCGTTTCGAGCCGCACCATCACGACTTCCTCGACCTCGGGGATGCCGATGATCTTCAGGTCCTTCTCGAACGCGACGGGCAGGTAACCATGGCACTTCTTGCACGTATGGATCTTGTGGCCCGGGTCCGACTCGTCGTAAAGGTACTCAAGGTCCTTCATGTCCCTGCTGCCGCAGCGGACGCAGCGCAGCCTGGCGTACTCCCACTTGGCGCGGCATGTGGGGCAGCTGAGCCACCGGCGGCCACCCTGGAGTTCGCCCTCGTCGAGGACGATGGCCGACGAGGCAGGCGTTCCACAGATCGGGCACAGCCCCGAACTCCAGTTCATCCAGTCGTACTTGCCGGCTGCGGCCATCGCGGCGGTGGCGGGCTCCCGCAGGAACGGCACCATGGCCTCCTGAAGGATATACGCAAGCAGGGGTGAGGTGAGGCGCTCGTCATCGAGCTTGGTCACGACCGCCTGGATGAAGACGTCGAAACCGTCGAGGGCTTCAGCGAGCGCCTCGTCGGTTATCGCTGCCGCGAGATCGGCGTCCTTCAGCCCTGCGATCTGGTCATCTGGGAGGCCGGCATGTTCGACCATGAGGTCTGCCACCTTCTTGACCGCATCGCGGTACGCGCCAGCGGGCACGGTGGGCGTCACGAGAGAGAACAGCGTCTGGTTCGCGTCGAGCGCGCGGGTCGTCGCGTCGCCGTCTGCAGGTGTGTACGCGGCCGCCTGTACGGCGATCTCGTCCTGCGCGTCCCACAGCGCCTCGAAGAACGTCATCTGCTGGTCGAGGTCCGGGCGTTCGTCCCGATGGTGCTTGATCGCCTTCGTGCGAGCGAGGTTGGACATGATACCTCCAAGTGCCGGTTGGGGTCCCTTACCCGTCATCCCCGGAGTGGTCGCCCTCCGAGTGTATGCCTGCGCATGCCGGGGCGCGGACGCAAAGAGGGTACAATTCTGCCAGGGTGCACGCTTCAGTGTACACGTAAGCGGAAGGAGATGGGGGTATGAGGATCAGACCGGCGGCGCTTCTCGCCCTCGTCGCGGTGTTGCTGGCATCGTCCCTTGTCGCGGGTTGCGAGAAGAAGGACGATGCGGCTGCGAACGGCGACGCGGCCAGCGCGCAGGAGGGACTCCCGGTCGGCACGGCGGCCCCGGACTTCCGCCTGAAGAACCAGGAGCAGGTGACCGTCTCGCTTTCGGACTACAAGGGCACGAAGAACGTCATCCTCGTGTTCTACCCGGCTGACTTCACCCCCGTTTGAGAGGGCGAGCTGTCCGGGTACCGTGACAACTACCAGTTCTTTGTGGACCGCGACACCGAGGTGTTCGGCATCAGCGCCGACGGGTGGGCGTCGCACGCCGAGTTCGCACGCCAGCTCGAGCTTCCCTTCGATCTTCTGTCCGACTGGGATCGCGAGGTGATGCCCGCCTACGGAGCGTTCAGCGAGCGGACGAAGATCGCCAACCGCTGGAGCTTCCTCATCGATAAGGAGGGCGTGATCGTCTACACGCAGCACTCGGGTTTGAACGAGCCGCGTGACGTAGAGGCCATGATGGCCGAGCTTCAGAAGCTGTACGACGAACAGACCGGTCAGTAGCATGGCGTCGCCTGGGGGCGACGCGAGGGGAGGTCTTCGGTGAGACGATTCGTGACCGTGGTAGTGGCGCTCGGCCTGATCGCTACGCTCGGAGTGGGACTTGCGGGGTGCGAGGAGAAGGTCGAGGAGAAGGCGCCGCTGCACTTCATCCAGTTCTACGACCCTGAGTGCCCGTTCTGCCAGGCCATGGAGCCGACGGTGGCCGATCTGCGCGAAGAGTACGAGCCGCGCATCGAGAAGTTCGAGATCATCGACGTCTCGACCTCCGAGGGGCTGGCGAAGGCAGAGGAGTTCGGCGTTTTCATCACGCCGACGTTCGTGTTGCTCGACGCAGACGGTGAGGAGATCGATCGTGTCGCCGGAGCCGCGAGCAAGGAGAACATGATCAAGTTCATGGACCGTGGCATCGACGACGTCACCGGCGAAGATGCCGGTCCCCGCGAGGAGATCCCCACCGAGGGTGGCACCGAGCAGTAGCGTCGGCACCGGCGCATTCGCGCCCGGCTTGCAGGCGATCCGCGACGGCGCTATCGCAAGCGGCATGCACGAGGGCCGGGTCCATTGGACCCGGCCCTCGCTTCATACGTGAGGTGACTGTTGCGAGTCGAACCCTATGCGGTCGTCACCTTGTCGCCCTTGCGGAGCTCTTCCTTGGCCCAGGTGCCCCAGTGGTACAGGGCGTCGGTCTCGGAGACCTTGCCGTCGCCGAACATCAGACGGCCCATACCCCGGTACGGCTTGAAGATGCCGGCACCGATGTAGATGTGGGCGATCAGAAGCACGGAGAGCAACACCATGGACACATCGTGAAGCAGCAGGCTCCACGTCCACATCGCGCTGCCGGCGCCACCGAAGGTGGCCGGCCACACCAGAACGATACCGGTGAGCGAGATGAGGATGGAGAAGATCACGATCGCGCCGTCTGCGACGACCTGACCGGACTTCTGCTCGCGCTGCGGGGGCATGTGCTGCTTGGCCCCGAACAGCAGGTACGGGAAGAACTTCTTCGTGAACTCCTTGTCGTCATCATCCCACTTGAAGACCATGCTCTTCCAGAAGTGCTTGAAGCCCTTCGGGTTGATGATGATCCCGAGGATCGGAGCCCCGATGAAAATCGCCGCCATGACGCGGTGCACGAGGCGGGCGCCGTTCAGGGTCGCCACGCCAACCGCTCCTGCAACCTGCGGGATGAAGAGCATCAGGCCGGTTGCAAACAGCGAGAGGCACGCGATCGTGTGGATCCAGTGGAGACCGCGAGCGAACGCACTCTGACGCTGGATGTACCTCACTTCTCCACCTCCTTCTCCACAACGGTATCGGTCGCCTCGTCGTACGTGAACTCGCCACGCTTGTACTTGGCGGACATCAGGAACGAGAAGCCAAGGCCACCGACGGTGGCAGCGGCGGCGATGCCACCGAGCGGCTTCAGCAGCTGCCAGAACTCGGTGACGCCGATCTTGGGATCGCGCTTGAGGCCGTGCGCATCGAGGCCGCGGTGTGCGACGACGATGGTGTGCAGGCCGCCAAGCTCGGTCTCGCCGTAGAGCTCGGCCTTCGTGAATCCGGCGGCCTTGAGCTCGGCGACGCGCTCCTTGGCGGCCGCAACCATCTCGTCGCGGTCACCGAACTCGAGCGCACCGGTCGGGCAGGTGGAGACGCAAGCGGGGGCGCGCCCGGCCGAGGTGCGGTCGAAGCACTGCCAGCACTTGAACGTCTTGTTCCTGGCTTCGTCCCACCGCGGAACGGAGAAGGGGCACGACGCCACGCAGTAGCGGCAGCCGATGCACTTCTCCTCATCGATGACGACGGCGCCGTTGTCCTTATGGGAGATGGCGCCCACGGGGCATGCCATCTCGCACGCGGCTTCCGTGCAGTGGAAGCACGAGTTGCGCATGAAGTTCCAGTCGATCCCGATGTCCTGCTTGACCTCGCTGAAGTTGATGATCAGCCAGGTGTTCGGGGACAGGTCGAGCGGGCTCTGGAAGCTCTTCGTGAACTCGTACTCCTCGGCCAGAAGCGGCGAAGGCAGCTGGTTCCACTGCTTGCACGCCACCTGGCAACCCTTGCAGGCGGTGCACTTGGAGCTGTCGTACTTGATAGCCGTCTCAGCCATTGTCTACACCTCCTGCTTCCGGATATCGACCAGGAACGCTTTGTACTCGGGGATCATGGTGTTCGCATCTCCGACGTTGGGCGTCAGGTCGTTGGCGATACCGCCGACGGCGCAGGTGCCACCGTAACCCCAGTGCCACGGAGCGGCGATCTGGTGGACCGTCTTGCCGCCGATGGTGAACGGCTGGAGACGGTCGGTGACCATTGCGTACGCGGTGATGGCGCCACGATTGTTCTGGATGACGACGTTGTCGCCGGAGACGATGCCCTTCTCGTCCGCGAGCGTGGGCGAGATCTCGACGAACATCTTCGGCATGGTCTCAACGAGCCACGGCAAGTTGCGGGTCAGCTGACCAGTCTGCCAGTGCTCGGTAAGACGGAACGTGGTCATCACGTAGGGGAACTTGTCCGGGGTGCCGCGAGTGGCAGCAGCGGATTCGACGATGGTGATCGCCGGGTTGATGTTCTGGCTCGACATCTGGTTGTCCACCGGCGACTCGAACGGCTCGTAGTGCTCCGGGAACGGACCGTCGGCGTTGCCGGATGCGAAGAACCGGCTGACGCCCTCGGCGTTCATCATGAACGCGGTCTTGTTCGGCGGAATCGCGACCGCCTCGCCATCGACGACCTTCGTGTAACCGAAGTCAGGTACGTCGGAGCGGAGCCACTTGGCGCCGTCCCACTTGACGATAGCCTTCGCCTCGTTGTAGGGCTTGCCGTCCGCATCCGCAGACGCGCGGTTGTAGATGATGCGGCGGTTGACCGGCCAGGCGAACGACCACCCAAGGTAGCTGCCGATGGCCGGCATGCCGTCATCGAGCGGCTTGTCCTCGTTGTTGCGGGCACCGGTTGCCTGATCCTGCGGCTCGAGCGAGTCCACATTGTTGTAGTAGCCGCTGTAGATCCAGTTGCCGCAAGCGGTCGTACCATCAGCACCAAGCAGGGTGAAGTTCTTGACCGGCTTGCCATCGCTGACGGTATAACCGTTGACCGCACGGGCGACCAAGCGGACATCCGCGTGGCCATCGGCATCCAGGTAGTCCCAGCTGAGCTTGGTGATCTGCTCGGGGTTGGCGCCACCCTCGGCCTCGTAGAGATCCTTGAGCTTGAGAACCATCTCGGTTGCGATCTCGAGGTCGTCCTTGGCGTCTCCGGGCGGCTCCACGGCTTTGTAGCGCCACTGGATCCAGCGTCCGGAGTTGGCGACCTCGCCCATCTTCTCGTAGTGGCACGCGGCCGGAAGCAGGAACACTTCTGTGTCGATCGTTGCGGGGTCGACGTTGGCCTTGTCACTCCAGAAGATCGCGGTCTCGGTCTCCCACAGGTCGACGGCGACCATCCACTTGAGCTTGGCCATCGCCCTGCGCTCCTGCGAGCAGTTCGGACCGCCGACGGCGGGGTTCTGTCCCCAGAGGAACAGGCCCTCGATGCTGCCGGTGTCCATCTGCTCGAACATGGAGATGTGGCTGTGGTTCTTGCCGTTGAGCTTCGGCATCATGTCGTACGCGTAGTCGTTCGCGAGCGTCGCGTAGTCGCCGTAGAGCTCCTTGAGATAGCTGACGATGAACTTCGGACGGTTCGTCCAGTAGCCGTTCGGAACCGTCGTCACTCCGAGGTACGCTCCCAGTGTAGGATGCGTTGCCGCTGCCGGCGTGGGGTTGTATCCGGGGATGATGTGGAACAGCATCGCCATGTCCGTGGAGCCCTGGACGTTGGACTCGCCACGAAGGGCGTTGACGCCACCACCGGCGATACCCATGTTGCCGAGGAGCATCTGCAGCATGGCCATGGCGCGCACGTTCTGCGAGCCGTAGGTGTGCTGCGTCTGGCCCATCGCGTAGAGGATGGTCCCAGCCTTGCCGGGCTCACCGGTCGCGGCATACGCCTCGTAGATCTCGAGCAGGCGGTCCTGCGGCATACCGGTGATCGAGGAAACGAGCTCCGGCGTGTAGCGGGAGTAGTGCTCCGCCATGAGATTCCACACGCAGCGCGGATCGGAGAGCGTCGGGTCGGTCTTGGCCTTCTTGTACACCGGAGGCGTGAAGGCCGGTGTGCCGGGCTTGTTCACCCAGGCGAACGCACCAGCCGTGTCCCACACGACCTCTTCGGCGATCTGGTAGGCCCACTGCTTCGCATCGTACTTGCCCTTCGAGGCGTCGTAGCCCGAGAAGAGGCCGTCGCTGAAGCTGTAGGACTCCGCCACCAGGAATGGAGCGTTCGTGTAGTTCTTGACGTAGTCCTCTTGGTACTTCTTGTTCTGGATGATGTAGTTGTACAGGCCGCCGTAGAAGGCGATGTCCGTACCCGAGCGAAGCGGGCCGTAGATGTCCGCGACCGCGGCGCTCCGGTTGAAGCGCGGGTCGACGACGATGTACTTGGCCCCGTTGTTCTTGGCTTCCTGAACCCACTTCATCGAGATCGGGTGGTTCTCGGCGTTGTTGCCGCCGATGGCCAGCACGACGTCAGCGTTCTTGAAGTCGATCCAGTGGTTCGTCATGGCACCGCGCCCGAATGATTGGCCCAGACCCTGGACCGTGGCGCTGTGTCATATACGGGCCTGATGTTCGATCCATGTCACGCCGAGCGCGCGCATGAACTTCTGGATGGCATAGCACTCTTCGCCGTCCAGAGCGGCACCGCCGAGGCTCGCGATGGCCTCGGTGCGGTTCACGGTGACACCGTTCTCATCGACCGCTTCGTAATTGCGGTCACGGGTGTCCTTGACCCGCTTGGCGATCTCTTCGATCGCCCACTCCCAGTCCTTCTCCACGAACTCCGACGTGCCAGGCGCACGGTACTTGACCTTGGTCTGGCGGGCGGGGTTGAGGATCAGCTTGCCGTCCTCCGGGTCGTACACGTTCCTGATGTTGAACTGTGCCGAACCCTTGGAACACAGCGCGCCCCTGTTGATGGGGTGATCCGGGTCGCCTTCGAGGTTGATGAGCTCGCCGTCCTTCACCGAAAGGATGCTGCCGCAACCAACGGAGCAGTAGCAGCAGACGGACGTGGTCTCAGTGGCCCCAACGATGCGCATTTCCGGAACAGCATCAGCAGCGAACGCGTTCGAGGGACCGAAGAGCTCCGCGAGCGCACCAGCTGCGAAAGTCGCGCCGGTGAGCTTGAAGAAGCCTCGTCTCGAAAGGTTCACGCTTGCCTCCCTACATGATCTCGTTTCGGGAATAGGATGAGTCTGCGTTGAGACTCGCGCGGCGTGCGATCACCTCCCCGTGCGCGTTGTCGCGACCCCGCGGCTTTGGTCGCGGCGGGCCTTCCGGCCGGCCTCGCCGAAGCGCGAAGCTCGCTCGCCAACAGTAGTGCCCGCGTCTTCAGACGCCGAGCGGTGGGGGGTACCGGGGCAGATCGGAGTATGGGCGACGGCCTCACACAGGGAAGCGGCATCGCCAGATTCTGCGACACCGTACCTGCCACATGCTGCGTGAAGAATGCCGGTCCTCACACGACCCCCTTACCTGGCGATGAGAGTAGCACACGGCCCCGACAATAGTCCAAGACTTTGTAGCAAGTGATACAAAGCACACGCTCCCTCCGCGCGGACCGGGGCGGCGCGTCACACGGGCGTCACGGCGCATCGGGGCGTGATGGCAGGTGTGCTGCCGGAGCAGCTGGCGTACCCTTACCTCCATGAGTGCGCTTCACGACATCGCGCAGGCGACCGCTCTGCGGCACGACATGCTACCCGCCGGGTCCGTGACGCTCGCCCTGGTCAGCGGCGGGGCCGACTCGATGGCGCTGCTGCGTCTGCTGGTCTCGGGGGCGCTCGGCGAGTTGGCTGACCTGTCGGTCTTGCACGTCAACCACGGGCTGCGGGGCGCGGACGCCGACGCTGACGAGGAGTTCGTGGTGCGTGCGTGCGACGCGCTCGGCGTGGCGTGCCGGTCCGTCCGCTTCGATGTCGCGGGCTACGCCGCGGCGGAGGACCTGAACCTCGAGGACGCCGGCAGACGGATCCGCTACCGGTTCGCCGACGACGAACTCGACGCGCGCTGCCGGGCGCTCGGCGTGCCGGCCTACCGGGGCCGGATCGCGGTCGCCCATACGGCCGACGATCGCCTCGAGACGTTCCTCGTCCGGCTGGTCACCGGTGCCGGACCGGGTGGGCTCGGCTCGATTGCGGCGGTCCGTGACCGTATCGTGCGCCCGCTCATCGACGCGCGGCGCGGCGATGTGATCGAGTACCTCGAATCGTGCGGTCAGGCGTGGCGCGAAGACGCCACCAACAGTGACACGCGCAGGCAGCGGGCATGGGTCCGGCACGAGCTGCTGCCTCTGATCGAGTCGCAGAATCCCTCCTTCGGCGCGACGGCGATGCGCACGATGACGCTGCTCGCTGATGACGACGCGCTGCTCGCCGAGATGGCCGACGCGTTCGTGCGCGACTTCACCCGGGTCGAGGCGGGCGCGCTCGTCTTCGAGCGCTCGTTCATGGCGGCGCTGTCACGCCCCATGGCGCGCCGCGTCATGCGGGAGGCGGTCATCCGGGCCTTCCCTGAGGCTTCTCGTCTGGAGTTCGAACACGTCGAAGCGATTGTGAGCGGCATCGCTGAGGAAGGCTTCGCGCGAGACCTGCCGTTCGGTCTGCGGGCCGTGTCGGAGTACGCTACACTTAGAATTTCCCGAAGGGGAACGGCGGCGGGGTCACTCGCCCCTGGCCTGCTTGAGTTGCCCGGGCGCCTTGATCTCGGCGCCGGGGGAGTCCTGGAAAGCAGTCCGGGGGATCGCGGGCGCATCGCCCGGGGCCCGAACAGGGTCTCGATCGACGCGGATGCGGTCGTGTGGCCGCTCGTTGCCGACGCCTGGAGGGACGGCGACCGGATGCGCCCTCTCGGGCTTGGCGGCAGCCGGAAGGTGTCCGACGTGTTCGTGGACGCACGGGTCCCGCGGCGCCTGAGGGCGACAACGCCGGTCGTGCGTTCCGGCGTGGACGTCATCTGGGTGGCGGGTGTGACGCTTGCCGACGGGTGCCGGGTGACCGACGCGACGAGGCGTGTCGCGGACATCGAGTGGCGTGTGTCCGAGAGTGGCGGCGTTGCGGCGGACGGGCTGACGGAAGAGGTCTGATGGGCATACATGAGGACATCGAGCGCGTGATCCTCACCGAGGAGCAGATCCAAGAGCGGATCCGCGACCTCGGAAGCCAGATCCTGGACGACTATCGTGGTTCGGACAGGCCGCTTCTTCTAGTCGCCGTCCTGCGCGGCGCGGCGCTCTTCGTCGCCGATCTCGCCCGCGCCATCGAAGACAGGGTCGAGATCGACTTCATGGCCGTGTCGAGTTACGGCTCGAGCACGAAGTCGTCAGGGGTCGTGCGTATCCTCAAGGACCTGGATGAAGATATCGAGGGCCGCGACGTGCTGGTGATCGAGGACATCCTCGATACCGGTCTGACGCTAAAGTATCTGCTTCGCAACCTCGCGTCCCGCAAGCCCAGGAGCCTCGAGGTCGCCACCCTGCTCTCCAAGGAAGGCAAGCAGCGGGTGCCGATCGACTGCAAGTACGTCGGTTTCACGGTCCCGGACGAGTTCGTTGTCGGGTATGGACTTGATTACGCGGAGCGGTACCGCAACCTCCCGTACATCGGAGTCCTGAAGCCGGCGATCTACGCCGATTAGCGGCGGACAAGGAGCCATCACGCGTGAACCGTAACCTGAGGACGGCGCTCCTCTACCTCTTCATCATCGTGGCGGGCCTGCTGTTCATCGCGAACACGTTGCGCCCGGCCGGTGTGGTCGACGAGCTCGATGTGTCGACCTTCGTGGCAGCCCTCAAGGATGATCGTGTGGTCTCCGCCGAGGTCTTCGCGCGCAGCCAGAAGGTGGAGGGCTCGTACTACCCCGACAAGGACGCTGCCGAGGCGGGCGAGGCGAAGGACTACGAGACGACGTATCTCGCGAACGAGGCCCTCGTGGCAAGCCTCGAGGAGCACGAGCCGATCGAGGGCTACAAGGTCAACATGCAGGACGACAAGGTCTGGCTGTCCGTGCTGACCTCGTTCGTCCCGGTGATCATCATCGTCATCGTGATGTTCTGGCTCATCAACCAGATGCAGGGCGGCAACAGCAAGGTGATGTCGTTCGGCAAGTCGCGCGCGAAGCGCATCACGCGGGACCAGCCGCGTGTGACGTTCAAGGACGTCGCGGGCGTGAACGAGGCGGTCGAGGAGCTGCAGGAGATAAAGGAGTTCCTCGCCAACCCCGGCAAGTTCCAGGCGCTCGGCGCCAAGATCCCGAAGGGCGTGCTGCTCGTTGGCCCTCCGGGCACCGGCAAGACGCTGCTCGCTCGCGCCGTGGCCGGCGAGGCCGGCGTGCCGTTCTTCACCATCTCCGGCTCCGACTTCGTGGAGATGTTCGTCGGTGTCGGAGCGAGCCGCGTGCGCGACCTGTTCGAGCAGGCGAAGGCCGCGAGCCCCTGCATCGTGTTCATCGACGAGCTCGATGCGGTGGGCCGCATGCGCGGCGCCGGTCTCGGCGGCGGGCATGACGAGCGCG
>DCVQ01000033.1:31253-82329 GCA_002328745.1 Actinobacteria bacterium UBA2184 | reverse complement strand
ATGGAGCACATCGAGGAGGCCGGTATCCACTCGGGCGACTCGGCGTGCTGCATCCCGCCGTTCTCGCTCGGCGAGGAGACGATCGCGCGCATCAAGGGCCACGCACGCGACCTGGCGCTCGCGCTCGGCGTGCACGGCCTCATGAACGTGCAGTTCGCGGTGAAGGACGAGGAGGTCTACGTCCTCGAGGTGAACCCGCGGGCGAGCCGCACGGTGCCGTACGTGAGCAAGGCCACCGGCGTGCAGCTCGCCAAGGTGGCGGCGCGCGTGATGGCGGGGGAGAAGCTCGTCGCGATGGGCCTGCCGCCCGAGGACCGCGATCTCGGCCGGTTCTGCGTGAAGGAGGCCGTGATGCCGTTTGGCCGGTTCCCCGGCACGGACAGCGTGCTCGGCCCCGAGATGAAGTCCACCGGTGAGGTGATGGGCGTGGCGAACGACTTCCCGGCAGCGTACGCGAAGTCGCAGCTTGCCATCGACTACTCGCTTCCCACCAGCGGCACCGCGTTCATCTCCGTGTGCGACCGCGACAAGCGCTCCGTGGTGCCGATCGTGCGGCAGCTCGCAAGCCTCGGCTTCCGCATCCTCTCCACGCGCGGGACGGCGAAGCTGCTGCGCACCGCGGGCATCCCGGTCGACGAGGTGCGCAAGGTGCACGAAGGCAGGCCGAATATCGTGGACGCCATCGTCAACGGCGAGGTGCAGCTCGTGGTCAACACGCCGTTCGGCCGCGAGACGCGCTCCGACGGCTATCACATCCGAACCGCGGCGGTGCAGCACGGCGTGAGCAACATCACCACGCTCGCGGCCGCCCAGGCGAGCGCGGCCGCCATCGAGGCGGTGCTGCGCGGGAACCTCGGCGTGATCGCGCTGCAGGACTTCAACGGCACGGATGCGGCACCGGCCGCGACGGGCGGCTCCGCCACGCCGTCGGGCGCCCCCGAAGCGGGCGATGCCTGATGTGTCACGCCCCGGCTCCGCACACCGAGAGCGTCACGGTCATCGCCAACGAGCGCGTCGCGCCGGGAGTGGGGCTCGTCGTGCTCGAGGCGCCTCGCACGGCGGCCTCAGTTCAGCCGGGCCAGTTCGTGCATCTGCGCATCGCCGAGGGCGCCGACTTCATCCTGCGGCGCCCGTTCTCGGTCTTCCGCGCGGGCGGCGGACGTCTCGAGATCCTCTACCAGGTCGTCGGCCGCGGTACGCGGGTGCTCGCCGATGCGGAGCCGGGCGAGGGCATGGACCTCATCGGTCCGCTCGGGAACGGGTGGCGCGTCGTGGAGGGCACGGCGCACGCCCTCGTGGTTGCCGGCGGACTCGGCGCCGCGCCGATGGGGATGCTCGTGGAGGAGCTGGCGCGTCGCGGAGTGGCCGTGACGCTGGCGCAGGGCGCGCCCACCGGCGAGCGCCTGCTGGCGCGCGAGCTGTTCGAGGCGACGTGCAGGCGCGTGGCGTGCGCCACCGACGACGGGTCGTTCGGCGCGTGCGGCTTCGTGACCGGCCTTTCGGCCGACCTTATCGAGCGCGACCGTCCCGACGTGGTGTACGTCTGCGGCCCGGAGGCGATGGAGCGCGTCGTGGCGACCCAGGCCGAGGCGGCGGGCGTGCCGTGCCAGGTGTCGCTCGAGCGCCTCATGGCGTGCGGCGTGGGCGCGTGCCTCTCGTGCGTGGTCTCCACGCATCACGGACGCAAGCGCGCGTGCGTCGACGGGCCGGTCTTCGACGCCGCCGACGTGCTGTGGGAGGCGAGCGAGGATCCTGAGGCGCACCCGGCGCCGGATCCGAAGCCGCCAGCCGTCGCCGCGCCGGATCCGGCCGCCCCCGGGCGAGGGGAGGCGTGATGTCCGCGGTGGACATGCGCGTGCGGATCGGGTCGCTTGAGCTCCGCACTCCGGTGATGACCGCGTCGGGCACGTTCGGCTCGGGAAGGGAGTACGCCGCCTTCGTCGATCTCTCCCGCCTGGGCGCGCTCGTCACCAAGGGCGTCTCGCTGCACCCGTGGGCCGGCAACGACAGCCCACGCATCGCGGAGACGCCGTCAGGCATGCTCAACTCGATCGGCCTGCAGAACCCGGGCGTGGAAGCGTTCGTCGCAAACGACCTCAACTGGCTCGCCACGCAGGACGTGCCCGTGATCGTGAACGTGGTCGGGCACTCGGTGGAGGAGTACGCGGCTGTCGCGACGCGGCTCGACGCCGAGGAGATGGTCTCGGCGCTCGAGGTGAACATCTCCTGTCCCAACGTGGATGCGGGCGGCATGGTGTTCGGCACGTCGTGCCCCGCGGCAGCCGAAGTGGTCCGCGCGGTGCGAGCCTCGACCGGCAAGACCCTCATCGTGAAGTTGAGCCCCAATGTCACCGATATCGTCGAGATCGCACGTGCGGTCGAGGCCGAGGGTGCGGACGCGGTCAGCCTCATCAACACCCTGCTCGGCATGGCCATCGACACGCGCACGTTCCGGCCGAAGCTCGCGCGCGGTGTGGGCGGTCTGTCGGGCCCGGCGATCCGCCCCGTCGCGGTGCGCATGGTGTGGCAGGTGGCCGCAGCCGTGGGCATCCCGGTCGTGGGGATGGGCGGGATCACCTGCGCGGAGGACGCCGCCGAGTTCATGCTCTCCGGCGCCACCGCGGTGGCCGTCGGGACCGCGAACTTCATGGATCCGGCCGCGACGGTGCGTATCGCCGACGGTCTCGAGCGCTTCTGCGCGGAGCGCGGCATGACACGCGTGAGCGGCCTCATCGGCGCCGCGCGCCAGGGATAGGCAACGAGAGGGGACGACATGCGGGAGAGGATCATCGTCGCGCTGGACATGCCGGGCGCCGAGGAGGCGCTCGAGATGGCTGCCCGGCTCAAAGGACACGTCGCCTGGGTGAAGGTCGGCATGACCCTCTACTACTCGGAGGGCCCGCGGATCGTGCGCGAGCTGCGCTCCCTCGGCTTCAAGGTGTTCGTCGACCTGAAGCTCAACGACATCCCGCACCAGGTGGAGGGCGCGGCGCGCTCGCTCACCCGCATCGGAGCCGACATGTTCACCGTGCACGCAACCGGCGGCAGCGACATGATGGTCGCGGCGATCAGGGGAGCCGAGGCGGCGGCCGCGAAGTTCCACACCACCCGGCCGAAGATCGTCGCGGTCACCGTGCTCACGAGCCTCGACGACGCGGCGCTCGCCGCGATGGGCGTCGGGCGGACCTCCGCCGAGCAGGTGAGCGCGCTCGCGGCCCTGGCCGGCGAAGCGGGCTGCGACGGCGTGGTCTGCTCGCCGAACGAGGCCGCATCCGTACGTGAAGCGCTCGGGGCCGACGCGCTCATCGTGACGCCCGGCATCCGTCCCGCCGACGCGGCCGCGGACGACCAGGCCCGGACGGCGACGGCGGCCGAGGCGCTGGAGGCGGGCGCGACCCACCTGGTGATCGGACGGCCCATCACCGGCGCGGCGGACCCCGTGGCGGCTGTCAGGACGATCGTGGGGGAGGCGTCATCGTGACGATGGACGAGGCACGGATGCTCGAGGCGCTTCGCGATGCGGGTGCGGTGCTGCACGGCCACTTCCAGCTGACCAGCGGGCGACACTCGGACACGTACGTGCAGTGCGCCCGCGTCCTCGAGGACCCGGCGCTCACCAACGAACTCGGGCGGGCCATCGCCGACGATGTCGCGGGACGCGGCATCGAAGTGGTGGCGGCGCCCGCGGTGGGCGGGATCATCATCGGTTATGCCGTCGCACAGGCGCTGGGGGTAAGGTTCATCTTCAGCGAACGGGTAGGCGGCGTGATGACGTTCCGTCGCGGGTTCTCGGTGCGTCCGGGAGAGCGCGTGCTGGTGGTGGAAGACGTGGTCACGACCGGCGGCAGCGTGGCCGAGGTGGTCGGCCTTGTGGAGACCGCGGGGGGCGTGGTGACGGCGGTCGCGTCGATCATCGACCGCGGCGGGCCGAAGGCGTTCGACGCCGAGTTCCGGCCTCTCCTTCAACTCCAGGTCGAGTCTATGGAGCCGGATGAATGCCCCCTGTGCGCGGCCGGAACGCCGGTCGACTCGCCTGGCAGCCGCCGACTTTCGAGCTGAGGCTTGGCATCGCCGCAGGTCAGGGGTAATATCTAGCGTGCTGTGGCAGGGGGAGCGCGCGCTCCGGCGTGCGGCATGAGTCATTACAGACACAGACGCGGGGAAGCGAGGACAGAATCATGGCGCTGCCAAATCTATCCGAGGCCGATCGCAAGAAAGCTCTCGAGAAGGCCGCTAAGGCGCGTCAGGCGCGTGCGGATCTGCGCCAGAAGATCAAGAATCGTGAGATCTCCTTCGCCGACGTGATGAAGAAGTCGGACGATCCCATCGTGGCACGCATGAAGGTCTCGACGCTGCTGGAGAGCCTGCCGGGCTTCGGCAAGGCCAAGGCGGCGAAGATCATGAGCGAGCTCGACATCTCGGCGAGCCGTCGCGTCCAGGGTCTGGGCGCACGCCAGCGCGAGATGCTCATGCAGCGACTCGGCTAGTCGGGCCGGGTCACCTGTATGGCTCGCGGCACCCTGATCATCATCTCCGGGCCCTCGGGCGCCGGCAAAGGGACTCTGGTCGACCGCGTGGTTGCCAGAGTCCCGCGCGTGTGGGTCTCCGTGTCCGCCACGACGCGGCAGCCCCGTCCGGGCGAGGTCTATGGCGAGGACTACCTGTTCCTCTCGCCCGAGGACTTCCAGCAGCGCGTCGATGAGGGCGACTTCCTCGAGTGGGCCGAGGTGCACGGCAACCGCTACGGCACGCTGCGCTCCTCGGTCGAGGCCCGCCTGGCCGAGGGATACGACGTCATCCTCGAGATCGACCCGCAAGGCGCGCTGCAGGTGAAGGAGATCATGCCCGACGCGGTGCTCGTCTTCATCGTGGCGCCTTCGTTCGAGGAACTCGAGCGGAGGATCCGCCGCCGCGGTGCGGAGACGGACGAGCAGGTCAAGACGCGTCTGGCCACCGCCGTGAGAGAGCTCGCGCTTGTGGATACCTACGACCATGTGGTAGAAAACGATGATGTTGCCCGGGCTACAGACGAGCTTGCGTGCATCATCGAATCCATTCGAACCGACGGAGGACGTCCGTAATGGTCATCAAGCCCGAAATCGATCTGCTGCTCGAGAAGGTCGACTCCAAGTACACGCTGTGCATCGTCGCGGCCAAGCGCGCCCGCCAGATCAACGACATGATCCACGGCGTTCGCGACCAGGCCCTGCTCGCGATGCAGGCCACGCAGGTGGCGCAGATCACGAGCACGAAGCCGCTCACGCTCGCGCTCGACGAGATCGCCGCCGGCGACGTCGGCTACGAGCGCGTCAAGGAGAGCTACAAGTAGCCGTCCCGTTCGGCTGCGCGTCGCTTGCCGATGCCCCGGAGCCGCATCAGCCGGCCGGGGCATCGTTGTCTCCAAAGGGGTGTGATGGCGTGCGGGTCGTGCTCGTCCACTACCACGAGATCGGCCTGAAGGGGCACAATCGCGCGGATTTCGAGCGACGGCTGCAGACCAATCTCAGGTGGGCCACCGAGCCGATCACCGGCGCGCGCGCCACGCGCCTGTCGCGGCGCATCACCGTGCCCGTCCCCGACGAGTCCCGCGCCGACGAGGTCCTCGCGGCGATCGCGCGCACGCCCGGCGTGGCGTACGCGGGCTACGCGATCGAATGCGCGCGGGAGCCCGAGGCGATGGAGGCGGCGGCGGTCGAGGTCACGCTCGAGGAGATGGCCCGCCTCGCGGGCGGCGCACCCGCGTCCGCCCGGCCCCGGACGTTCCGCATCGACGCCCGTCGTTCGGCCACCGACTACGCCGAGCGCAGCCTGGCGATGAACGAGCGGCTCGGTGACGCGGTGCGTCAGGCGACCGGCCTGGGCGTGGATCTCGGCGCGCCCGATATCACGTGCGCCGTCGAGGTGGTTCAGGCGCGTGCGTACGCCTACGCGCGGCGCATCGCAGGCCCCGGAGGACTGCCCGTGGGCGTCTCGGGGACGGTGGTCGCGCTACTGTCTGCCGGCATCGACTCGCCGGTGGCCGCGTGGCAGGTGATGCGCCGGGGCGCCACCGTGGTCGGTATCCACTTCTCCGGCCGCCCTCAGACGCCGGGGCGGTCGGAGCGCCTCGCGGCGGACCTCGCCGGCGTTCTTTCGCGCTCCGGCGGCATGCGCCGCCTGTACGTGGTGCCCTTCGGCGACGTGCAGCGCGAGATCGCGCTCGCGACGCCCGAGTCCCTGCGCGTCCTGCTCTACCGGAGGTTCATGATGCGCGTGGCCGAACGGGTGGCCGCGGCCGAGCGCGCGGGAGCTCTCGTCACGGGGGAAAGCCTCGGCCAGGTGGCATCGCAGACGCTCGAGAACATCGCGGCCGTGGACGCGGTGGCGAGGCTGCCCGTCCTTCGCCCGCTGATCGGCTCGGACAAGCTCGAGATCATGGAGCGCGCCAGCCAGATCGGGACCTACGACCTCTCGATCGCAAGCGACGACGACTGCTGCTCGCTGTTCATGCCGCGCGCGCCCGAGACGCACGCGTCGCTCGGCGTCGTCGAGGAGGCCGAGGTGGCCCTGGACATCGACGGCCTGGTGGAGCGGGCGCTTGCCGGTATGACGTCGGCGGACTTCGACGGGCCCTGGCGCAAGCGCACTGCTCCGGCGGTGCGGCCATGATGCGCGTACTGGCTCTCGAGCCGTACTACGGCGGCTCTCACCGGGCGGTGCTCGACGGGCTCGTCGCGCGTCTCGGCGAGCGCGGGTTCGCGTTCGACGTGCTCACGCTGCCGCCGCGCAAGTGGAAGTGGCGCATGCGCGGCTCGGCGATCACGATGGCGGTTCAGGCCCGCGAGCTCGCGGCGGCGTGGCGCGAAGCGCACCCCGAGGGCGAGTACGGCCGGCCGCGCCCGCAGTGCGCGTGGGACCTCGTGTATGCCAGCACGTTCGTGAACCTCGCCGAGTTCATCGCGCTCGCCAGAGACGCGGTCGCCGGCGTTCCCGCGATCGTGTACTTCCACGAGAACCAGCTGCTCTACCCGGTGCGGCACACCGCCGAGTGGGACTACCAGTTCGCGCTCACCAACATCACGAGCGCGCTCGCCGCCGACGCGTGCCTCTTCAACACCCGCTACAACCTCGAGGGCTTCATCGCCGAGATCCCCGGCTTCCTGCGCGAGTTCCCGGACCACCGCCCCGCGGGCGTGGCCGAGCGGATCGCGGCGAAGTCCTCGGTGCTCGCGCCGCCGTTCGACCCCGCGGCGCTCGATGCCGCGCCGGTGGTGCGCGGGCAGAAGCCGCGCATCGTCTGGCCGCACCGCTGGGAGCACGACAAGGACCCCGACGCCTTCCTGGCAGCGGTCGGGGCGCTCGCCGCCGAAGGGCTCGATTTCGAGGTCGCGGTGGCGGGGCAGGCCTTCCGGGAGACAGAGACGCTGGTCGCCGGGGCGGCGTCGGCCCTCGGGGAGCGTCTCGTGCATCTCGGCGAGCCGGCCTCGCGAGAGGAGTACGCGCGCCTGCTCGCAAGCGCGGATGTGGCGGTCTCGACGGCGCGCAACGAGTTCTTCGGCCTCGCGATGATCGAGGCGTGCTACGCGGGCTGCACGCCGCTCGTCCCGGCCAGGCTCGCGTATCCCGAGCTGTATCCGCCCCGGTTCGTGTACGAGACCGACGACGCGCTCGTGGCGCGGCTGCGCTCGCTCGTGCTGGAGCGGCCCGAGCCCGGCGCCGCTCGCAACCTGGCCGAACCGTTCACGTTCGAGGCGCTCGCGGTGCACTATGCGGCGGCCTTCGAGCGTGTGGCAGGGGCCTGAGGTGGGCGAGGAGCGCACGCCCGGGGTGAAGGGGCGATGGGTCGCGGCGCGTATCGCGGCGCGCGTCGTCGCGCGCGGCCTGGCGCTCTTCTTCGGCGCCTTCTCGCTGGCGAACGCCGCCGTGGCGTTCCGGACCGGGTCCACCGAAGACCTCTGGTGGATCGACCTCGGCGGAGCGCCGTCCTGGGTGTCCGCCACCCTGTGGCTGGCGGCGGGATTGCTCGTGGCGTACGGGATCGCGCCGTCGATGGCCCGTCGTCGGCGGCTCGCCACCGCGTGCGCGAGCGCGCTCCTGGTGCTGGCCGCGCTCTGGAACGCCGCGGGCTTCTACGCGGTGTGGCGCGCCGGCGAGATCGCTCCCGCCTTGGGTGTGCCCTTCAGCGTCGTGGTGGCCGCGTGCTTCGCGTTCCTCGGGTGGGCGGTGTGGCGCGATCGCGCCCCGGCATCTCGACGGCGAATCGAACTCGCCGGCGTGGTGGCCGTGGTCATCGCGGTGGCGATCGCCTTCCCGCTCGCGCACGTGTGGTTCTTCGGCACCACCGACTACCGGAGGCCGGCCGAGGTGGCGGTCGTCTTCGGCGCCAGGGTGCTGCCGAACGGAGCGCTCTCGACGTCGCTCGAAGACCGCGTCCGCACGGCCGCCGGGCTCTATCACGACGGGCTTGTCGGCACCATCGTGATGTCCGGCGGGGTGGGGGAGAGCGGGTACGACGAGACGGTCGCGATGCGCGATCGCGCGGTCTTGCTCGGCGTCCCCGCGAGTGCGATCGCGCTCGACGGCGACGGGATCGACACGGACCGCACGGTCGAGAACACGATGCGGATGTTCGTGGAAGACGGCACCACGCGCGTGCTTGTGGTGAGCCAGTTCTACCATCTCCCGCGCATCAAGATGGCGTATCGGGCCGCGGGGCTGACGGTCTACACCGTGCCCGCCGAGGCGAGCCGCCCGATTCCGCAGACACCCGCGCTGGTCGTGCGTGAGATCCCGGCGTTCTGGGTGTACTGGGCCCGCGCCTGGGCACGAGGCATGGCGGACCGCTGACGTTCCTCGCACTGCATCTGCGGCAGCGAAGCACCGACGGTAACTTGCACAACAAGGTAGATGGTGATACAAGGTAGGGAGGATCGGCGATCCCGGAGAAGGGACGAGCATGGCGGGAGACCGTGACGGCCGCGTGTCACAGTTCCGGAAGGGTGCGCTCGAACTCGCGATACTCGCGCTGCTCGACGCGGGCGAACTCTACGGCGTCGAGATCGTGGAGGGACTTGCGGCCCGGCCCGGCCTGGAGGCGAGCGCCGGTACCGTGTACCCGCTGCTCGGTCGGCTCGGCAAGTCCGGAGTCGTCGAGACCACCTGGCGCGAGTCGCCGGTCGGACCGCCGCGCAAGTACTACCGGCTATCGCGTGCGGGACGCACGGAGCTGGCCGAGATGGCGGCTTCATGGCGCGGCCTGTCTGCCGCGCTCGACGCATTGCTCGAGGAGGTGGATCGGCGTGCCTGAGACGATCGCAACGTATCTCGCGGCGGTTCGCGAGGAGCTCTCCGGCCTGCCGGAGCGCGAGCGCGCCGAAGCGCTGCGCGAGCTTGAGTCGCTGCTGCGCGACGATGCCGCCCGCAGAGGTGAGGCCGCCGCCATCGAGGCGGTCGGCGACCCGGCGACCTACGCCGCGTCGGTCCGGGAAGCGGTGAGCGGACCGGCCGACGGCAGCGCGGTGCCTCAGGGCCGCATCCTCGGCATGCCGTACGACTTCCGGGGCGCCTCGGCCGAGCGCGTCGGCGAGCGCATCTGGAATCCCGCGGATCCGCGCATCTTCACGCCGCGCCTGTTCGGCGTCGGCTGGACGATCAACTTCGGTGCCGTGGCCGTGAAGATCGGCCTCATCCGGCCCGATGACAGCGGCGACGAGGCGTTCCGCCGCATCCCGCCGAAGGCGGTCGCGCTCGCGATGGCGGTGCCTGCGCTCTTCGCGCTCGCGACGGTGGTGCTCGTGGCGACGGCGTGGACGGGCCTGCCCGCCGAGGTGCCCGTTCACTGGGGCGTTTCGGGGGCGCCGGACGATTGGGCGCCGAAGGCGACGGCCGTGGGCTTCCTGCTTGCGGTGACCGTGCTCCCCGTGGCGGTCGCCTACGCGCGGGTGCTGCGTCGCGGCACACCGGCGAGGACTCGCGTGCTCGCCGCCGCGGTGCTCGGGCTGCTCTCATCGCTCGGAGCAGCGATCGCGGCCATCACCGTCGCGGACGCGCGGGGAGCCGGGCACGGCAACTGGATGGTGCTCGTCATCCTGGGTGCTGTGGCGGTCTCGTTCCTGGTCCTGTATCTGCCGGTCCGTGCCGGCATGCGTGCCGAATGGCGCGACAGTCTTGCCGCGCCCGGAGAGGAGTCCTGAAATGGCATCGTTCGCAGATAGCATCTCGAAGCAGGTGGAGGCGCTGCCCGCCGGCGTGGTGACCATGCTGGTGGTGCTGCTGGCTGTCCAGATGGTGCTCATGGTGGCTGCGCTGATCGTGATGTTCAAGACGCCCGAGGAGCGTCTCATCTTCGGGAAGCGCTGGGTGTGGGTGTTGATCGTCGTCTTCGGCGAGATCGTCGGGTCGATCGCGTTCTTCGCGTTCGCCCGCAAGCCGCAGGCCGTCATCGAGCCGATGGCCGCCGGCCCTTCGCCCGACGCGCCGCCGGCCGCGCGTCCAGGCGCCGAGCGCGTCGCGGACATGCTCTACGGCGAGGACGACGGGGAGCGGTCATGACGGCTGCGATCGAGATGGCGGGCCTCGTCAAGGCCTACGGCGAGAACCGCGCCCTCGACGGCGTCGATCTGCAGGTCGCCGAAGGCTCGGTCTACGGGTTCCTCGGCCCCAACGGCGCGGGCAAGACCACGACGCTGCGCATCTTGAGCGGGCTTGCGCGGCCGACAGAGGGCGAGGCGCGCGTCTTCGGCCACGATGTCGTGGGGAGCAGCGCGGACGTGCGCGCAACGATCGGCTACCTGCCCGACGTGCCGGGCTTCTACGACTGGATGACCGGGCCCGAGTTCCTCCGCTTCGCGGGACGGCTGTTCGGCCTCGAAGGCGCCGTGCTCGACTCGCGGGTCTCAGGCCTGCTCGAGATGGCGGGCCTCGACGGCGTCCGCACCAGGATCGGCGGCTACTCGCGAGGGATGAAGCAGCGGCTGGGCGTGGCGCAGGCGCTCGTGAACGCGCCGAAGCTCCTGCTGCTGGACGAGCCGACCTCGGCGCTCGATCCTATCGGCCGCAAGGACGTGCTCGACATGGTGGCGGCGCTCTCCGGCAGGACCACCGTGTTCTTCAGCACGCACATCCTCGCCGACGTCGAGCGCGTGTGCGACACGGTCGCGGTCCTCGATCGCGGCCGGGTGGTGGAACAGGCGTCGGTGAGCGACCTCAAGACGAGGCATGGCTCGACACGCCTGATCCTGGTGGTCACCGGCGACGCGACGGCGCTCGGCGACCGTCTTGCGCGCGAGCCGTGGGTGACCGGCGTGGAGACGACCGCCGCGAACACCCTGGTGCTCGCCGTGGGCGACATCGACGCCGCACGGCACGCTGTCCCCGCTGCGGTCGCCGGGAGCGGTCTCGGCATGGTGCGGTTCGACACGCTCGAGGTCTCGCTCGAAGACGTGTTCGTCGGCCTGGTGGGGGGAGGTGCGTGATGCGCGGATTCGGGGCGTTTCTTGCCAAGGAGCTTGCGGAGATCGTCCGCACGTGGCGCATCTGGGTTCTTCCCGGCATGGTGCTGTTCTTCGCGGTGTCCGGCCCGCCGCTGGCCGCGCTCACACCCGAGCTCGTCTCCTCTCTGGTGACCCAGGACACGCCGGGCGTCGTGATACAGCTGCCCGATCCGACGTACGTCGACGCGTACGCCCAGTGGGCGAAGAACCTCTCGCAGATCGTGTTGTTCGCCGTGATCATCATGTTCGGCGGCATGGTGTCCTCGGAGCGCCGGAGCGGCACGGCGGCGCTCGTGCTCGCCAAGCCCCTCGACCGCTCGGCGTTCATCGTGGCCAAGGCGGTCTCGCACGCCGCGCTGCTGATCGCAAGCGTCGCCGTGGGCGCGGTCGTGACCTGGGGTGTCACGCTCGCAATCTTCGGCGAGGCGCCGGTCGGCCGGCTCGTGGCCTCCACGGCGGCCTGGCTGGTGCTGGCGCTGCTCTTCCTTGCGCTGATGGAGGCGCTTTCCGCGTCGATCGACTCCCAGGCGGGAGCCGCCGGGCTCGGGCTCGCCGCGTTCATGCTACTGAGCATCGCGACTTTGTGGGGACCCCTTCAGCGGTATTCGCCCGCCGGGCTGATGAACGCACCGGCGGAGATCGTGGCCGACAAGCCTGTGGAGCTGCTGTGGCCGCTCGTCACGACCGCGACCGCCACCGTGGTGCTCGTGGCGGTCGCGGTATGGGTGTTCAGGCGCCGGGAGCTCTAGGAGGCTTCCGGCGCTGGACGCTAGAGGTAGGTCTTGGCGAGCTCGTCGAGGGTGATGTGGTCCTGCTCGACCGCGCTCACCGCGTCCCATACTTCCTTGAGGCGCCCGCTGGTCGCGCGCTCCGAGAACGACGCGTACAGCGCCGAGGCCCGGTTCTCGCGCCGGAGCGACTCCTCGATGTCGGTCGCCCACGAGCCGGTGGTCTCGCCGGGCGTCATGAGGTCGTCGGGCACGTCGAGCTTCGCGAGCTTGCAGAAGACCTCGCAGTGCTCGGCCTCGACCTTGGCCAGGCGCTTGTACGTCGAGCGCAGCGTGTCATTGTCCTTGCGCTGCGCCATGCCGAGGTAGAAGCGGCAGTTCGATGTCTCGAGCTCGATTGAGCTCTCGAGGTCGGCGCGCTCCGTCTCGGTCGGTTGCACATCGTTGATGTCCGCCGGGTACTTCTCGGGGCCCTCGAGATACTCGACGTGAGCGCCGCAGAACGGGCAGTTCCCGGGCGCCTCGTAGCCGAGATAGACCTCGCCGCAGATGCGGCACCGGTAGATCTTGAGCTGCATGGTGATTCCTTCCTGTCGGGGATGGACGTCAGGCCAGGCCGAGCGCGCGGGCGATCTCCCTGGCGAACTCGTGGGCGGCCTCGGGCCCGTTGGCGGTGATGAAAGGGAGGTCCACCTGCACCGGCGCTCCCGACCACAGCGCTCCGTGGGCGTGAAGGTCGTCTTCCTGGCTGGGGAACGCCGTCGCCTTGACGCCTCTGAGCAGCCAGGCGTGAGCGATGATCGAGGGCGCGATGCAGATCGCGGCCACGATGCGGCCCGCGTCGAAGGCTCCCCGGGCGAGTTTGTGGGCGGCGGGGTCGTCGAAGTAGACCGCCGCGCCGCCGCCGCCTATGAAGACGACGGCGTCGTACGCCGCGGGATCGGCGTCAGCGATCGAGAGCGTCGCCTCGGCGGTCATCCCGAGCTTGCCGGAGCAGAGGCCGGGTCGCGTGCTCGCAGTCGTGATGGTCGCGCCGTATCCCTCGAGCACTTCCCTGGGGACCGCGTACTCCTCGTCGCGGAAGACCTCGGGAGCGATCACGAACAGCAGATGGGCCATCGGCATCTCCTCCCTGGGCTGGCTTCTCTCGATGATACCCGAGGCCGCCCGCCCTATGACGAGGGGACCGGCCGCGTGGCGACCGGTCCCCCCGGGGTGCGGAGGATGGGCAGGCTGAGGGGCTGGGGGGCTGAGGGTGCCTAGTGCTCCTCGGTCTCCTCGTCGTGGAACTGACCGGGCACGTAGGAGAGCGCGCCCGCCGGATCGGCGAGATAGTAGTCGACGAACGCACGCACTTCGCCGGGCGAGCAGCCGTATGTGTCCTTGAGGTTCTTGAGCTGCCCGTCCATCTCGGCCGACGGTATGCCGTAGACCGCGGTGAACACATCGGTGGGTATGCCCGTCGCGTCCACCACTTCCGACATCGTGGTGCTGCCCTTGATCAGCGACGTGTCGAACGGGAGGTCGCTCACCGCGACTCCGGCCTCGCGGGCGGCGTCCTCGCGGGCGTCGGCGAGCGTCTCCACGGTCCAGTCGAACAGACCCGCGCCGGTGGCGATCGCGACGAGGAGCGCGAAGGTGCCGACCGAGGCGATCGCGGTCGCGACGGGCGAGAGCGTGAAGCCCGAGCGGGTGCCGGCCGCGAGCGTGTCCTTGACCGGGCACGCGGCGACACACTCGCCGCAGTCGATGCACTCGGGGCTGGTAACCGACTCGGCCGTCGACACGACGACGTTCACCGGGCATGCCTTGTCGCACAGCTTGCAGTCGATGCACGTCTCCGCGTTGCGCCTGATCTTGAAGATGCTCACGCGCGAGATGAGCCCGAGGAACGCGCCCATCGGGCACGCGTACTTGCAGAAGAAGCGGTCGTAGAGCACGGAGCCCGCCAACGACACGCCGAGGATGGCCAGACCGATGCCGAACTCCGTGAAGACCTCGGCCGAAGACAGGTGGTTGTACGCCGCCCACGGGTCGTAGGGGCGGATGACCAGGTCGGCGGCCTGCCATGTGAGCCAGAGCACCACCACCAGCACGACGTACTTGAGGTAGCGCGCCGGACGATCGAGCCATGCGGGCATCGTCAGCCGTCGCCGGAAGAGCTTGCGTCCGAGCCCGCCGAACGCCTCCTGGAGGAACCCGAGGGCGCAGATGCGTCCGCAGAACGCGCGTCGGAAGACGAGCGCCGTGCCGACGCTCGCGCCCAGAAGCAGCAGGCTGGAGAGCGCCACCCGCTTGAGGAGGAGCCCGTCGCTCAGCCACGAGCCGAGCGTCTCGAGCCCACCGAACGGGCAGAGCGCGTCGACGCCCACGGGCTTGCCGACGCCGAGCTTCTGGTGCAGTACCGCAAGGACGGTGACGGTCGCCAGCACGGCGCCGAGCACAGCCCAACGTATGATGCGTGCCGCTGATCGCGGTCCGCGGGGAGCCTTCTCGAGCGCCATGTACCCTCCTCGTTGGTTGCGGCGCCCTCGGCCCCGCGCGATATGCCTCCCAAGGTATACGGGCAGCGGGTGAACGGGTGCGGAAGCGGATGTGAAGAGATGATGAACGGCGACGCGATCGCGCCGCACGAGCCCCGGCTAGAGCGGATGCGCCAGTATCGAGCGGTACGTGCCGAAGCGATCCGCCAGGCCGTCGACGATGAGGTCTTCGAGGGAGGCGAGCGCGGCGTATCGCTCTGCGAGGGCGTTGCGGGCCGTGACGGCGTCGTTGTACTCGTCCACGTGCCGGTTGTAGGGCGCCACCCCGGCGTTGTAGGCGGCAAGGTCCCCCGCGGCGCGCAGCGCGTCGAGACGTGCGCGGTCCGTCTCGACCGATGCCGCCAGAACGGCAAGCTCGGCATCGGCGGTCTCGATCTCGGTCACGAGCCGGCTCGCTTCGGCGATCGCGGCCTCGCGCGTCTCGAGGATGGCGCGAACCTCGTCGCCGGCTGTGAAGCGCGTCGTGCCGCCGTCGATGGAGAACACCTGCGGGGGCGATGCCAGCGTGACGCCGCCGGCGAGCTCGTCGGGGACCATGCCGACGAATCCGGGTGCCGTCGTCTCGACGAACGCGTAGCCGGTCCCGGCGTAGCCGTCGCCGTCCTCGCGGATGCCGAGCGCGACGTGCTGCTCGGCATCGAAGAGCATCACCGCCACGTCGTAGCCCTCGCGCGAGAGGAGCCCGGCGAGCAGCAGGGTCTTGTCGTCGCAGTCGCCGCCGAGCTCGACGAACGTCTCGATGGGGAACTTCGGCGAGAGGTCGACGGGGTCGGTGCGGTAGTCGAGCGACTGCACGAAGACCGTGATCAGCTCGGCATAGCGGTCGGCGTCAAGTGTGCGCTCGTCGCGGACAGCGCGCAGCGACGAGAGGAGCGCGTCGTAGAAGGCGTCCTGGTGCTCCTCTTCGATGAATGCCGGGTAGTAGTCCTGGATCCAGTCGTTCTCGCGCGCGTTGCCGAAGCGCGTGACGCTCTTCTTGGACGCGGTCGCGCCGGCATACACCCCGCCATCCACCGTCACGGCGAGGGACACGGGCGAGTCCTCGAACGTGAACGTGTGCGTCACGACCCGCGGCGAGCCCTCGGCGGGCGTGATGTGGGGGTAGACGACCCCACCGGGCAGGCCGCCCGCGCACGCGGCAAGCGAGACCGTCAGGCCACAAGCGGCCAAAAGGGCTGCGGCGCGTGTTCGCTGTCTCGTGTGGTTCGGCATGCTGGAGAGCATACCCGAAGGGGTCGCGAGGGGGTGCGATAGGGTACCTATCACCTGTCGACCGATACTCAGGAGGCAGCCGATGTCAGCTCGCTTCGGATTCGTTCCCGTCGTTCCGCCCTTCGCCGGCGCAGGACAGGAGGAGAGCGTCGTCGCGGCGTACACAAAAACGCTCGAGCAGCGAGGCGGCGAGCGCTGGACGGCCGGGCGCTTCGCCGAGCCGGCCCCGCTCCTGTACGTGATCGCGACGGGCGGTACCGAGCGCGCTCTGCTGGACGTGCGCGACCTTCGTGCCGCGGAGCGTCCGGGCGAGCCGGTGCTGCTCGTCGCACATCCCGGCAACAACTCGCTGCCCGCATCGCTCGAAGTGCTCGCGCGCCTGCAGCAGGACGGCATACCGGGCCGGATCGTCTTCCTCCAGGGGCCCGATGACGGTGCGGGACTCGCGACGCTCGATGTCGCGCTCGACGACATGGCGGTGCGCACGCGGCTGCTCGACACCCGCATCGGGCTTGTCGGCGAGCCATCGGACTGGTTGGTCGCCAGCTCTCCCGGCGCGGACGTGGTCCACGACGTCTGGGGTCCCGAGGTGGTGAGGATCGGGATGGACGAGCTGACCGCCGCGATCGACGCGGTCACACCGGAGGCGGCCGCAAGCGGCGCCGCCTCGCTGGTGGAGGGAGCCGAGTCGTGTGCCGAGCCTTCGCCGGACGCCATCACCGAGGTGGCGCGCGTGAACACCGCGCTCGCCTCGCTCGTGGAGCGTCACCGACTCGACGCGCTCACGCTGCGGTGCTTCGACCTCGTGCTCGACCGCGGCACGACCGGGTGCTTCGCGCTCTCGGCCCTGGCGGATGCAGGCATCATCGCCGGCTGCGAGGGGGACCTCGTGAGCACCGTGGGGCTGCTGTGGGCGTACCTGCTCACCGGGGAACTGCCGTGGATGGCCAACCCCGCCGAGCTCGACGAGGCCGCGAACACCCTGAAGCTCGCTCACTGCACCGTGCCGCGCGGGATGGTGGAACGGTACCGGCTGCGTTCGCACTTCGAGTCAGGACTCGGCGTGGGCATCCAGGGAGACCTGCCGCTCGGACCGGTGACGCTCCTGCGCATCGGCGGGACGATGATGGACGCTCTCTGGGTGGCCGAGGGCGCGATCATGGCACGGGGGGACGCGGAGAACCTGTGCCGCACCCAGGTGGACATCGCGCTTCGCACCGGTCACGTGAGCGACCTGCTGCGCGCGCCGCTCGGAAACCATCTCGTCCTCGTGCGCGGGCACCATGCAGCGCGCCTCACCGAGTGGTGGGAGACGATGCTGTAGCGCGCCTGAGGCGCAGGCTGCGGAGCAGTCCTCGTCAGTACGTCTCTAGGATCGCCGCGATGTCCCGTGGCTTCTCGGCGTGCTTCCACATCGGCCGGTCGAGCTGCGGCAGGCCGTCCTGATACGTGAACGAGTCGGCTTCGCGGTAGAAGACGCCGATGGGGATGCGGCACTCGTCGGGCGCGCACGTGAGCTCGTGGAAAGTGGACATCGACATCTCGAACGCCGCGGTGCGGCTGGTGGCGTCGTAGCCTTCGAGTTCCTCGAGCCTGTACACGCGGTCGCGGAACCACTTGAACGTGTTCACCTTGTTCCAGGTCACGCACGGCTGGTAGACGTCGACGAGCGAGAACCCCTCGTGCGCGAGTGCCTGGCGGTACAGGTCCTTCAGGTGCTCCACGTCGCCGGCGAAGCCGCGCGCCACGAACGTGGCGCCCTGCGCGATGGCCACTCCCACGGGGTTCACCGGCTCCTCCACCACGCCGCCGGGCGTGCTCGGCGTCTTCATGAACTGCTCGGAGGTGGGGGACGCCTGGCCGGTCGTGAGGCCGTAGATCTGGTTGTTGTGGTAGATGGCCACCAGGTCGATGTTGCGGCGGACCGAGTGGATGAAGTGGTTGCCGCCGATGCCGTATCCGTCGCCGTCGCCCATGTTCACGATGACCTTCAGGTTCGGGTTGGTGAGCGCGATGCCGGTCGCGAGCGGCAGCGCGCGGCCGTGCAGGCCGTGGAAGCCTTGCGAGCGGTAGAAGTCGGCACCGTTGCCGTGGCAGCCGATGCCCCACACCATGGCGTAGTCCTCGAAACGCATGCCGCTCTCGGCGAGCACCTCGGCGAGTGCCTTCTGCATGTTGTAGTTGCCGCAGCCGGGACACCACGTCGGCGCCATCGCGCCGGTGATCTCGGAGATGTCAGGCATTCTCGGCCACCTCCTTCAGCTTGGCGTAGACCATCTCGGGGGAGAACGGCCGCCCGTCGTAGCGGTGGAGGGTTTCGTCCACGTCGCGCAGGCACTGCTCGCGCACGAGCCCCTGAAGCTGGCCCGTGTAGTTGCCCTCGATGATCACGGTGCGTTTCGCAGCGCCGAGGAACGCCGTGACCTCCTCGGCGGGGAAGGGCCAGAGCGTCACGACCTGCATGACCGCCACCTTGACGCCGTCGGGCTCGAGCCACCGTACCGCCTCGAGGACGGGCCCCTTGGTGGTGCCGAAGAGCAGCACCGCCACGTCGGCTTCGGTGGCGTCGGCGCCGAAGGCCGCGGGCGGCGGTACAAGGGTGCGTGCCAGCTCGAGCTTGGTCATCCGTTTCTCGTTCTGCGCGGCGCGCATGTCCGCCGGTTCGCCCGCCGAGCCGTACCCGTACTCGTCGTGTTCGTACGAGTTGCCGAGCTGGATCGCGCCGGTCACGCCAGGCAGGACGCGGATCGAGACGCCGTCGTCGGTGAGCTTGTACCTGAGGTAACGTCCGGCCTCATCAACAGCCTCGGGGTGGTCGGCCACGTCGCCTTCCGTCACGAGCTTTCCTCGGTCGATCGTCACCGCGTCGAGGTCGAAGTAGGGCACCGTTTCGCGGTTGTCCGACAGGTAGCTGTCGCCGAGGATCACCACCGGTGTCTGCAGCTGGTCGGCGAGGTTGAACGCCCTCCAGGTGAGTTCGAACGCGTCGGTACGGTCGCCGGGCGCGAGCACCACTCTCGGGAACTCGCCCTGCGCGGCGTGGATGACGTACCGCAAGTCGCTCTGCTCGGTCCACGTGGGGAGACCGGTGGCCGGTCCGGGGCGCGTGAAGACGCCCACCACGACCGCGCTCTCGCTCACGCCGGCCATGCCGAACGCCTCGACCATGAGCGCGAACCCGCCGCCGGCGCTCGCGCACATGGCGCGGGCACCGGTGAAGGCGGCGCCCACGACCATGTTCATCGCGGCGATCTCGTCTTCGGTGTGCTTCACCACGATCCCGGCGTCGCGCTCGTGGGCGGCCATGAAGTGCAGCAGCGACGAGGCGGGCGTCATCGGGTAGGCAGCGTAGAAGCCGATGCCCGCGGCAAGCGCGCCCAGGCCCACGGCCTCGTTGCCGTCGACGAGGAGCCGCTTCGGCGCGTCCGGCAGCGGCTGGACCTTGATCCAGAAGTCGCCCGCCAGCTTCGCCACGTAGGCGTAGCCGAGTCCGGCGGCGACGAGGTTCTGCTCCGCGATCTCGGGAGCCTTGTGCGCGAACTGCGCGCGGATCGACTCGGCCAGCGTGTCGAGCGGAAAGTGGGCGAGGGCGAGCACGGCGCCGAGGGCGACGGTGTTGGCCATGATCGGTCCGCCGGCTTCCTTCGCGAACTTCGCAAGCGGCACGGGCACGGGGCGCACGCGCGTGCTCGGGAGCCATCCGTCGGTTGTGGTGGTCTCGGGATCGAAGACCACCGCGCCGCCCTCGATCATCTCATCAAGATGCAGATCGACGGTCTCGCGGTTGAGGGCGACGAGCACGTCCACAGTCTCGACGTGGCTTGATATGGCCTTCTGGCTCACCCTGAGGGTGTAGGTGTTGTGGCCGCCCCGGATGAGTGAGGGGTACTCGCTCAGGTCGAAGACCTCGAGTCCTGCGGCGACGAACGAGCGGGCGAGCGTCTGCCCCGCGGCCTTGATGCCCGCACCGGCGGGTCCACCGATCTTCACGCGGAACTCGCTGCCTTTGGGCGGATGTGGCACGGATGGACCTCCCTTGAGGGTCGGACGAGGTACGCAAGGGTTTGTACCCCTGGCCGCTACTGTCGCATACTGCGGTGACGGAGAGGAGGTGAGGCGCGTGAAGGAACGGACGACCGTCGTCGTCGGCGTGACCGGCGGCATCGCGGCCTACAAGACGTGCGAGCTCGTACGCGCGCTGGTGAAGCGCGGCAGGCGCGTGAAGGTGGTCATGACGGGCGCGGCCACCCGTTTCGTGACGCCTCTCACCTTCCGCACGCTCACCAACGAGCCGGTCGCCGTATCGCTGTGGGACGACTCGCCCGGCGACCCGGTGCACCACGTCTCGCTCGCCGAGGAAGCCGACGTGATGGTGATCGCGCCCTGCACGGCGAACGTCATCGCCAAGCTCGCGCACGGCCGCGCCGACGACCTGCTCACCACCACCGCGCTCGCCACCGAGGCTCCGCTGATCATCGCGCCGGCGATGAACATGCACATGTGGCGGAAGGACATCACACAGGCCAACATCGCGGCGCTGCGTGCCCGCGGGGCCGTGATCGTGGATCCGACCTCGGGCGACCTCGCCTGTGGCGATGTAGGGGAGGGGCGTCTCGCGCCGGTCGAGGCCATCCTCGATGCGGTCCTCGCCGAGGCCTCCCGGGCACGGGACCTCGAAGGCCGCTCCGTGCTCGTGACGGCAGGGGGCACGCAGGAGCCCGTCGACCCCGTGCGGTATCTCGGCAACCGCTCGTCGGGCAAGACAGGCTTCGCGATAGCGGCCGAGGCTGCCCGGCGCGGCGCACGCGTCACGCTGGTGACCGCACCGACCCACCTCGCGGACCCGTTCGGTGTGGAGGTGGTGCGCGTGCACACCGCGCTTCAAATGCGCGCCGCGGTCCTCGCACGGGCCGGAGACGCCGACGCGATCGTGATGTCGGCGGCGGTGGCCGACTTCCGCCCGGCACGCCCTGAGGCCGGGAAGATCAAGAAGGGGGCGAACGCACCCGACGCGATCCTTCTCGAACCGACCCCCGACATCCTGGCGGAGCTCGGTGCGCGAGAGGGCGCACGCCCCGTGCTGGTGGGATTCGCCGCCGAGACGAGCGACGTGGAGCGTCACGCGCGCGAGAAGCTCGCCTCCAAACGGGTCGACCTGATCGTCGCAAACGACGTGAGCGACCCATCGCTCGGCTTCGGGACGGCCGACAACCGCGTGCTGTTCGTCTCGGCCGAGGGTACCGAGGAGCTGCCCGTGATGCCGAAACAGGCGATCGCACGGGCGCTCCTTGACCGGGTGCGCGAACTGCTTGGTTAGCGGGCGATCCCCGCACGTTGCGGAATACTCGACCTTGAACCGCCACGCCCTGAGCCTTAATATGATGCTTCGCTGCCCACGGGCGGCATGAGAACGGGCTGTGGCGCAGCTTGGTAGCGCACTTGACTGGGGGTCAAGGGGTCGCAGGTTCAAATCCTGTCAGCCCGACCAGCGAATGAGACGGGGCACCCTTGGGGGTGCCCCGTTGCGTCTTGTGAGCGTCGGGGGAGCGGGTTTGAAGCTGAGCCGTCAGCATTGTTAGGTACACTGCAGGTACATGATCAGACCGATGCCCGGGTGTTGTTGGTCTTGAGAAAGGAGCCGCGCCGTGTCCTCCCGCAAAGACAGATCTTCCGTCGCTCTCGCCATGGTGGCGGTCACCCTGGTTTTGATGGGGTGCTCGCTGCTCGAGACGGCCGACAGCGTCGGTGTCGAGAAGATGCGTGAAGAGGAGCGCATCCGTCTCGAGGACATGGACAAGGACGAGAAGGACCGAGCGAACGCCGCGGCCGAGCCCGATCAGGTGCTGGCGAGCGGCGCAGTCCTGTCTGTTCGTGTCAACTACGGGAACAGCGGGGCCTCGCAGTGCCAGGTCCGCATCGATAACGAGCGGAACGGCTGGTACGACGAGGTCGAGTGGATGGCGCATGCGGGCACCCTCGGCAGCGCGACGAAGCCGTACGACGACTACACCTTCGGGTCGGAGAACTTCAACAAGCAGATCACCAACCCCTACGACGCTCCGCTGTACACACCTGAAGCCGTGAATGGCGAGTACCTGATCACGGTAACCGCCAGCACCGGCTACAGCGCCACCGTGAAGGTGCATTGGGACGGTGAGAGGTTCAGCCCGAGTTTGCTGTCTTTCAGCCTCGACTAGCGGGCGGCATGTCGACGGGCGAGGGTCTTGCCGCGACCGCTGGGGAGTCGTTCGCGGCAGCCGTGTCCAGCGCCTGGCGCGGCATCCATCGTCCTGCTGTCGGGGGCGCCGCTGTCTCCACTCATAAGGCCCGGCAAGAACGTGGAGACCGCGCGAGAGTATAGTGACATGCAACACACCGTGACCCGCCAGCAGGGAAGCGAGGACCGCGTGAATGTCGAGAAGATAGCGATCCTGGTCGATTCAGGGTGCGACGTGCCGGTCGAGTACCGCGAGAAGTACGGCATGTACGTCGCGCCGCTCACGATCATCTACAAGGACGCCGAGTACCGGGATGGGGTCGACATCGATCCCGACACCGTGTTCGCCCGCTTCGCGGACGAGATCCCGTCGACGTCGCTGCCCAGCCCGGCGACGGTCGTCGACCTGTTCCAGCAGATCAAGGCCGATGGCTACGAGAAGGTCCTTGTGGTCGCGATCTCGAGCGGCCTGAGTGGGACCTTCGAGATGCTGAGGGGCTTCGGTCCGACGCCGGAGGGGCTCGATGCCTACTACGTCGACACCAAGAACATCGGCATCGGCAGCGGTCTGACCGCGATCCGCGCGGGCGAGCTGATCGAAGAGGGCCTGCCGTTTGACGAGGTATGTCACCAGACCGAGATGGTGGCCAGGAACACGAAGGTCTTCTTCTGCGTTGCGACGCTGGAGTACCTGCTCAAGGGCGGGCGGATCGGGCTCGTCTCTGGCATGCTCGGGATGCTGCTGGACGTCAAGCCGGTCATCTCCTGCAACGAGGACGGCATCTACTACACCGTCGCCAAGGCCCGCGGACGAGACAAGTCGCTGAGGCTGGCGCTCGATAAGGCCGTCGAGTTCGCCGAGGGAGCCAAGGGCTACAGCATCGCAGTGGTACAGGGCGCCGCGGAGGCCGAGGCGGCTGTGCTGATGACGGCGATGAAAGAGCGGCTGCCCGGCTACCACCTCGCGGTCGAGGAGCAGCTGACCCCGGTGCTCGTCGTGCATACCGGTCCCGGCCTCATAGGTATCGGCGTCCAGCGTATCGACTAGCGGGGACTACCATCACGCGCGTACCCGGCCGCCGGCCCGTCTCCCCGTCGCGTCACCGCTTGGGTGGCAGGGGCACCAGCACCGACGTGCGCGCTTTGTACGCCTCGTAGTCGTCCTGGCCGCCCCAGGTCTCGTCCGCGTGCTTCTCAAGAAGCGGCACGCCGCTCACGCGGGTGATGAGCAGGAACACGAACACCGGCGAGACCAGCGTGACGAGCTGCCAGCCCTGGAGGGCGGGGAAAGCGACGAGCGCCACGCCCACCCAGAGGGTTATCTCGCCAAAGTAGTTGGGGTGCCGTGACCACGACCAGAGACCCGTGTGAATGAAGCGGTTCTTGTTCGCGGCATCCGCGCGGAAGCGGTTCTTCTGCATATCTGCGGTGGCCTCGATCGTGAAGCCGACAAGCCACACCGCACCGCCCACGAGCGCCCAGGCGTCGATCGGCGCCCGCACCGAGGACGTGATAGCCGCCAATGCGGCGCCTGCGGTGAGCGTGACCCACAGCGCCTGGATCACCCACGCGTTGAGGAATCGCACAAACGAGGGCTTGATGTCGTCGAAGCGGCCGTCCTTGCCCGCCTTGCGCACCCGTCGGAAGAGGAACGTGCCGAGCCGGGCTGCCCACACGAGCACCAGCACCGCCAGCAGGACCGTGCGTGCGTCGAGCGGCGCCGCGAGGGCTGCGGCGGCGAGCGTCATCGAGCTGTATGTAAGGCTGCCGGTGAGATCGTAGTAGCGCTCGGTCTGCCGGACGAACGCTGGAACGAACGCCGCGATCTGGATGAGGAAGATGCAAGCCACCAGAATCGCGAACACGGGGACGCCGCTGACGGTAACGCCCCCTTCGGACCCAGCCCATGCGATGCCAGCGCCCAGAAGGAGCACAACGGCGGTGATGCCGAGCCTACTGCGTTCCGTCTTCATCGGAATGGCCCTTTCAGGTGGTCTGACTGGCGGTCACGCACGGTAGGATTATCTCCATCATGGAAATACTATTCACATGATGGAGGCCCGAATCGAGACAGAGGGCAGAGATGGAACCGGGTTGGCGCCCGCCGGCCGGGGCGACATCGTGCATCTGCTGTGCACATATGTTAGCGAGTCGCTGCGCGCCACCGAGCAGTGGGCAAGTGCGGAGGGCGTGCACCACACGGATGTACGCGCGATGGCCGAGTTGGGGCAGGCCGGTCGGACGGGGACCGCGATGACCGCCGGGCAGCTCGCCTCGGCGCTCGGTCTGAGTTCGCCGGCGACGTCGGCGCTCATCGCGCGGCTCGAAGAAGCGGGACATATCGAGCGGACGGTTGACCCTGCCGACCGGCGGCGTGTACTGATCACTGCGTCCCCGGCCGCAGCCAGAAGCGCTGGCGCGTACTTCCAGCCGATGGGCGAAGCGGTGACGGCGGCGCTGGACGGCTGCGGTGACGAGGAGAGGCAGGTCATCGCCGGATTCCTTGAGCGTCTGGTGCGACGCATGCGGTCCATCCCGCCCACGTAGAAGGCTCCCCGGCGATCGCCGGAAGCGCGGGTCACGACGAGAGGGGTTCCGATGGCAGAAAGTGAGAAGAGATTCGCTCGGCTGCGGTTGTACAACGTGGTGATGGGGGCGTTCCATCTGGCGCAGGGCATCGCGATCGTCGCGCTCTCCCAGCCCTATGCCGTGCAGGTCACGGCGTCCTGGCTGAACCGGCGCCCGGGTCCGGCGGTGTACGGCGATCCTCAACCGTATTTCCAGTTCGACCTTGGCATGGCCGTGGCGCTCTTCCTGTTCTTCTCGGCGGCGGCGCACTTCATCATCGCCGGGCCGGCGTACGCGAAGTACGTGGACGGCCTGAAGAAGAACCGCAACTACTTCCGCTGGATGGAGTACGCGTTCAGTTCGTCGCTCATGGTGGTGCTGATCGCCTCGCTCGTGGCGATCACCGACATCGCCGCACTCATCGCGATCTTCGGTGTGAACATGTCGATGATCCTGTTCGGCTGGCTGCAGGAGAAGTACGAGGAACCCGGCAAGCCCGACTGGACCCCGTTCATCTTCGGATGCGTCGCGGGCATCTTCCCGTGGCTCGCCATTGCCGACTACCTGTGGGGCCCGGGCGCGAGCGACATGACGCCCACGTTCGTGTACTGGATCTTCGTGTCGATGTTCGTGTTCTTCAACAGCTTCGCTATCAACCAGGTGCTGCAGTACAAGCAGGTGGGGAAGTGGAGGGACTACCTCTTCGGCGAGGCCGCGTACGTGTTCTTGAGCTTGTCGGCCAAGTCGTTACTGGCGTGGCTCGTCTTCGCGAACGTGCTCATCCCGCAGTAGGGACCACGCTGACGGGGGGAGAAGGGGCGGCCGTTGGCCGTCCCTTCTCCTTCGCGGAACGTCGGCGAGCGCGATCGTGTCTGCCCATCGCGTGTCACGCGTTGCGCTATTCTCTTGGTGCAGGTGATGGGGGTCGCCGGTCGGATCAGGGTCAATTCGGAGGGGGCGGCATGGCGCCGACGATCGCGGCTTGCTGGATCGAGGACGGGACGCTTCGCTCGGATGGACTGACCTCGCTGCCCGAGGGCGTCAGCGGCCCCGTCTGGATCGACGTGACCGACCCTGACGAGGAGGCGCTGCTGGCGGTCAGCGCGCGCTACACGCTCCCGCCGCTTGCGATGGAGGACTGTCTGCACTATCCGCAGCGGCCCAAGCTCGATGCCTACTCCGACGTGACCTTCCTGATCTGGCTGCTTCCTCAAGTCCTGACGGACGACGGTATCGCGGCGAGCGAGCTCGACGTCTTCTTAGGCGAGGAGCACCTGATCACGATACACCGGGCCGAGGTGGACGCGGTCGAGAGGGTCGCCGCGCACGCTGCCTCGTATCTGGCGCGTGGGGCGGAGTGGACGCTGCACGCCATCCTCGACGCTGCCGTGGACGAGGTGTTCCCCGTCGTGGAAGAGCTTGCCGATGAGCTGGAGCAGCTCGAGGACGTCATGCTCGCGGACGCCAGGCCCGAACACCTGCAGCGGCTCTACGCCGCGAAGCGCTCGCTGGTCCGCCTGCACAAGATCGCGGGGCCTGAGCGCGACGTCATCCGGGGACTGGCGCGGCTCGAAGCCTTCGTGGAGCCTGAGGCGTACATGTACTTCCAGGACATCGGCGACCATCTGGCGCGCGTCGCCGACCAGATCGACACGTACCGCGAGGTGGCGAGCGGGACGATGGACATCTACCTGTCGTCCCAGAGCAACCGTATGAACGGCATCATGAAGACGCTCACCGTCGTCGCGACCATCTTCATGCCGCTCACGCTCATCTCGGGCATATACGGGATGAACTTCCACAACATGCCTGAGCTTGGCTGGCGCTACGGCTATTTCGGTGTTTGGGTGGTCATGGCGCTCATCGCCATCGGCATGGTCTGGTACTTCAGAAGGAGAAACTGGTGGTAGACGAAGCGCAGGGGCGAGACGGGCAGACGTCCGAGAGTCATCACACAGTCTACTCGGTGGCAAACCTTATCACGGTGCTCAGGCTGCTGCTGGTGCCGTTCTTCTTCACCGTGCTCATCGACAGCGAGGCGGGCCAGCGGGCCCGGCTGGTCGCGTTCGTCATCTACGCAGTCGCGGCTTCCACGGATTGGATCGACGGGCAGATCGCGCGGCGCACCAACACTGTCACCACGTTCGGGAAAATCGTCGATCCGCTCGTGGACCGGCTGCTTCTCGCTTCGGGTGTCGTCGGTCTGTACCTCATCAACGAGCTGCCGTTGTGGATCCCGGTCGTGCTCGTGCTGCGGGACGTGTACCTGCTGTATGGCGCGTATGTCCTCGAGCGCAACAGCGTTATCCTACCGGTGTCCTACGTCGGCAAGATGACGACCGCCGTGCTGCTCGCCGGCTTCAGCTCGCTCATCGCGGCCTGGCCGAAGGTCCCGGGACTGGGACTGATCGAGAGCAGCTGGCTCCCCGGTCTCGGCGTGCGTACCTCGATCCTCGGCATGTGGTTCGTGTACGTGGGCATCGCGCTCTCGGTGGCTGCCGCCATCGGGTACACGTTCAGGGCCCGTCGGGCTCTTCAGGAGGCACGTGAGGACGCATAGGTCGGTCGGGCCGAAGGGGGCGCGCAGGTGAAGGCAGTCGTGATGGCGGGCGGGGAGGGCACGCGACTGCGACCGCTGACGAGCATGCGCCCCAAGCCGATGGTGCCGATCGTGAACCACCCCGTGATGGAGCACATCCTCGGCCTGGTGAAGCACCACGGTATCGATGAGGTGGTCGCGACGCTCGCGTTCATGCCGCAGGTCATCGAGGACTACTTCGGTGAAGGCGACGAGTGGGGCATCGACATCAGCTACGCGATCGAGGAGATCCCCCTGGGTACCGCGGGTTCGGTGCGCAATGCCGCCGAGGCGCTCACGGAGACCTTCGTCGTGATCTCGGGTGACGCGCTTACCGATATCAACCTGCGTGAGGTCATCGACTTCCACCACGCGCATGGCGGCGCGGTCACGATCGCGCTCAAGCGCGTCCCTGACCCTCTGGAATACGGCGTCGTGATCACGGACGAGAACGGGCGCATCGAGCGCTTCTTAGAGAAGCCGTCGTGGGGCCAGGTCTTCTCGGACACCATCAACACCGGCATCTACGTGGTCGATCCGCTGGTGTTCGACTACATACCGGAGAACACGCCGTTCGACTTCTCCTCCGATCTGTTCCCGCTTCTTATGGAGAAGGGCCACGAGCTCTACGGATGCGTCATGGACGGCTACTGGTGTGATGTCGGCAGCCTCGAGAGCTACGTCCAGGTGCACCGGGACATCCTCGACGGCCAGGCCATGATCTACGTGCCGGGCACGAAGACGAAGGACGATGTCTACGTCGGTCAGGGCGCGGAGATCGATCCGTCCGCCCGGATCGCCGATAAGGTCGTGATCGGCGCGAACGTCCGCATCCGTGCGGGGGCGAGCATCGGTTCGTACTCGGTGATAGGCGACAACTGTCTCATCGGGATCGATGCGCAGACCGAGCACTCGATCATCTGGGACGACTCGTTCATCGGCACGCGATCCGCGGTTCGCGGCGCCGTGTTGTGCCGTGGAGTCGACATCCGTGCGGGCGCGCGTGTCGAGCAGGGCGCCGTCATCGGCGACGAGACGACGGTCGGACACGGGGCGACCGTGGGCAACGATGTCCAGGTCTACCCGTACAAGCGCATCGAGTCCGGGGCGGTGGTCACGTCCTCGCTCATCTGGGAGTCCCGCGGCGTTCGGGCGCTGTTCGGCAACGACGGTGTCTCAGGACTGGTCAACATCGACGTCACGCCGGAAGGCGCGCTGCGTGTGGCGCAGGCCTTCGGGAGCGTCCTGCCCGGCAAGTCGCACGTGGTGGTCAGCCGGGACAGCAGTCGCGCCGCGCGGATGCTCAAGCGGGCGGTGGTCGCAGGCCTGAACGCGACCGGGTGTCACGTGCGCGATCTGCGCGTCGCATCGCCGGCCGTGACGCGCTTCACCACACGCGACACGCGCGCGCTCGGCGGCGTGCACGTGTGCACGGCCGACAACGACCCTCAGACCCTCGAGCTGCACTTCTACGACGAGGACGGCATCGATCTGTCGACCGCGCTCGAGAAGAAGGTAGAGCGGCTCTACTTCCGCCAGGAATTCCGCCGCGCGTTCTTCGAGGACATCGGGGAGATCCTCTATCCGCCCAGGGCGCTCGAGTACTACACCGCGGGCCTTCGGCTCGCGCTGGAGACCGCCGCGCCCGTCCAGCGCGGCTTCAGGATCGTCGCCGATCTCGGCATGAGTCCGGCGTCGTTCGTGCTCCCGCTGGTGACGGGGGAGTGGGGGATCGAGCTCGTCACCCTGCGTGCGTACGTCGATTCCGAGCGGCCACGCCTCGATACGGTGGGGCGCGACAGCCAGATGTCCGAGCTGGCGCGGATGGTCGACGTGTTCCAGGCCGACTTCGGCGTGTCGATGGACTCCACCGCCGAGCGCATCACGCTGGTGACGAGCAGCGGCCGGTTCCTCGACCACGATACGGCGCTTCACGCGATGGTCTGGCTGTGGTGCCACGGAGACGCTCCGGCCACCCGTAGCACGGGGGTCGCGGTCCCGGTGACCGCGTCGTCGGTGATCGACGGCATCGCGGAGTCGTGCGGCCGGAAGGTGAAGCGCACCGGGACGTCCCGTCGTGCGATCGCCTCCGCAGCCATCGATCCCGGGGTCGGGTTCGCCGGCTCCCGGCGCGGCGGGTACGTCTTCCCGGATTTCCTCACCTCGTTCGACGCCGTGATGTCGCTTGGCATGCTGTTGCGGATGCTCGATCGGCAGGGCACGACGCTCGACGACGTGGTCGACCAGCTGCCGATGTTCTACCTCCGCCAGCGAACAGTGGCATGCCCCTTCGATCGCAAGGGAGCGGTGATGCGCACGATGGCCGCGCTCGGCTCCGATGATCCCGGCGACGTGATCGAGGGCGTGCGGATCGTCGTGGACGGTGGGTGGGCGCTCGTGCTGCCGCACGCCGCCGACGCCGTCGTGGACGTGTACGCCGAAGGCCGCGATCCTGATCACGTCGACGCTCTTCTCGCGCGCTTCGTGGCCGAGGTGGAGCGCGCGATCGAGGCCGACTGACGCGGTGACACACCGGCAACGGACCACGTCGCGGGCCGCCGCGTTGCGGTATCATCCCTGGTCATGGTTGGAGTGCTACTTGCTGGTGGGTGACGTACGGCGCCGCGCTGTGGCGCCACGGACGCGACCGAGAGATGACGATGACACCCGAGACTACCGGAGCCCGCTCTTCGCTGCACGCGCATCCCGCTCCTGAGCGAGCACGCGGACCGGCGTGGTTCGCCCGCATGCCGCGCGGCGCGCGCATCGCGCTGGTGGCCGGTGTGGCGCTGCTTGTGGTGTCCGGCGCAGCCGTGGGTATCGACCTCGCGATCTCGGCAGGGCGCATCCATCCCGGTGTGACCGTCGGTGGCCTGGACGTCGGCGGCATGTCCGTCGGTGAAGCGATATCCGCGATCGGAACGCACATCGCCGCCGTCTCGGCGCTACCTGTCACGCTCTCCGTCGAGGACGTGACGTGGGAGATAGGGGCGGAGCAGATCGGTCTTTCCGCCGATGCCGCCTCGCTTGCGGATCAGGCGTACGCGGTCGGCCGCTCAGGGGGCATCGAGCAGGTCACCGATCGGGCGAAGGCCATCGTCGTCGGTGTGGACCTTGAGATCGTCCCGGAGTACGACCCGCGGGATATGGCCGAAGTCATCGCTGCCGTCAACGAGGCGGTCGGCACTCCTCCGGTGGATGCGTCGGTGTCCGTGGAGGGCGTGAAGGTCACGCGCGGCGAGCCGTCGACCGGCATCGGCGTGGACGCCGCGACCGCAGGCGAGCTGATCGCCCGGGCGTTCCTGTCCCGGACGCGCACCGTCACGCTGCAGCTCGCCGAATGGCCCCCGGCGATCCCGACGGAGGCAGCCGACGACGCCTACGAGACGGCCCTCTCGATGGTCTCCGGCCCGCTCACGCTGTACTACGGCGAGAAGGAGTGGCAGATAGCTCCCGAGACGATCGGCGAGTGGATCGGGTTCCGTGCGGTCGAGACCGACGCGGGCACCCTCCTTGAGGCGTACATCGCCTCGGAGGAGGTCTCCTCCGCCGTGCTCCCGCTCGTGGCGGAGGTCGGCAAGCCTGCGAAGAACGCGACCTTCTCGGTATCCTCGGGCGCGGTGTCGGTCGTTCCGGCCGAGGATGGCCTGGTGGCCGACGCCGAAGACCTCGCGACGCGCCTGACGGGGGTGCTCGCCCCCGGTGGGGAGCGGCGTGCGGAACTCACCATGCGCCGCGTCGACGCCGATATCACGACCGAAGAAGCCCAGGCCATGGGCATCGTGGATCGGCTGGCGACCTTCACGACGGAATACGCGTCCTCCAACAAGCCGCGCGTGAACAACATCCATACGCTCGCGGATTCGCTGAACGGCACGCTCATCCCACCCGGCGGGACGTTCAGCTTCAATGAGACGATCGGGGAGCGCACTGCGGCGAAGGGCTACCAGGAGGCGCCCGCCATCGTCGGGGGCAAGCTGGTGCCGCAGCTGGGCGGCGGCATCTGCCAGGTGGGGACGACCATCTTCAACACGGTGTTCTTTTCGGGTCTGCCGGTGGTCGAACGCAAGAACCACTCGCAGTACATCAGCCACTACCCGACCGGGCGCGATGCCACGGTTTCGTGGGGCGGCCCCGACTTCAAGTTCGCCAACGACACGCCGAACTGGGTGCTCGTGGCCGTGTCGTACACGAACTCATCGATCACGATCTCGCTCTACGGCACCGACCCGGGCTACGAGGTCACGTACACGACGGGGCAGTGGACGAACATCGTGAATCCGCCGGTGCGGGAGATACCCGATGCGACCCTGCCGCTGGGGAGCAAGGTCATCGAGGAGCGAGGCATCAGCGGGCGTACAATCGTCGTGACGCGCACGGTCACCAAAGACGGGGCGGTCATCAGGACCGACACGTTCAAGTCCGTGTACCGGCCGACTGAAGAGGTGGTCCGGGTCGGGACCATGGCGGCGCCGCCGCCCGCCGAGCCGACCACGTCGACGCCGTAGCGCCCGCGTGCGGGTGGGGAGAGGGGGCAGTGTGTTCCAGCCGGAGATCGAGAGCATGGAACGCGGACGGCTCGAGGCGCTGCAACTCGAGCGGTTGAACGCGCTGCTTGCGCGCGTGTATGCGAACGTCCCGACGTATCGCGCGAAGTTCGACGAGGCGGGACTCTCTCCGTCCGTCGCATCACTTGACGAGCTCGCGGACTTCCCGTTCACGGTGAAGGACGACCTGCGGGCTGCGTATCCGTACGGGATGTTCGCGGTGCCGCTGCATGACATCGTGCGCGTGCACTCGTCCTCAGGGACGACCGGCCAGATCACGGTCGTGGGCTACACCCGCGGCGACATCGAGCGCTGGTCGGACATGATGGCGCGAACGCTCGCGTGTGCGGGCGCCACGGCCGACGATGTCGTGCAGGTTGCGTACGGCTACGGACTGTTCACCGGCGGCCTCGGTGCGCACTACGGTGCCGAGCGGCTGGGCTGCACGACCATCCCGATCTCGGGCGGCAACACCAAGCGTCAGGTCCAGGTGATGAAGGACTTCGGCACGACGGTCCTCGCCTGCACGCCGAGCTACGCGCTGCTGATGGGCGAGACCGCGCTCGAGATGGGGATCGATCCGCACGATCTGCCGCTCAAGGCGGGCGTCTTCGGCGCGGAGCCCTGGAGCGAGAACATGCGACTCCAGATCGAGGAGCTGCTGGGTCTTAAGGCCATCGACATCTACGGTCTCTCCGAAGTGCTCGGTCCCGGAGTGGCGAGCGAGTGCTCCTGCCAGTGCGGGCTCCACGTGAACGAGGACCACTTCATCATCGAGATAGTCGACCCCGCCACGCTTCGGCCCGTGCCCGACGGCGAGCAGGGCGAGGTCGTGTTCACGACGCTCACCAAGGAGGGCATCCCGGTCGTCCGCTACCGCACGCGCGACATCTCGAGGATCATCCCGGGCCGGTGCGCGTGCGGCCGCACGTTCCGGCGCATGGAGCGGGTCACGGGCCGGACGGACGACATGCTCATCATCCGCGGTGTGAACGTGTTCCCGAGCCAGATCGAACAGGTGCTGACTGGCATCCCGGGCGTCGCGCCGCACTACCAGGTGGTGCTCTCGAAGCGCGGCAGCATGGATCACGTCGCGGTGCACGTGGAGGTCGGTCCCGACGTCGCGTTCGATGAGATCAAGACCCTCGAGCGGCTGCGCAACCGGGTCGCATCCGAGATCGCGTCCGCGCTTGCGGTCAACCTCGACGTCAAGCTCGTCGAGCCGAAGTCGATTCAGCGCTCCGAGGGCAAGGCGAAGCGTGTGCTGGATCTCCGTAACGAGGGGAGTGCCGAGTCGTGATCAAGCAACTCACCGTCTTTCTGGAGAACAGCCCCGGCCGACTGGCGCGACTCACCAGGGTGCTCGGCGATGCCGGCGTGAACATGCGGGCCCTGATGGTGGCCGATACCGCCGAGTTCGGCGTGGTCCGCATCATCTGCGACCGCCCGGTGGCGGCGCACGACGCGCTTGAGGCGGCCGGCTTCGGGGTGAGCGTCGCCGACGTCATCGCCGTGGAGATCCCCGATCGTCCCGGCGGGCTCGCCGACGTGCTCGAGATCCTCGAGGCCGCGAACGTCAACGTCGAGTACGCCTACTGCTACGTGGAGCCGTCGGGCAAGGCGGCGATAGACGTGTTCCGCGTCGATGATGCCGCACACGCGATCGCGGCGCTCAAGTCCGCGGGGATCCGCTCGCTTTCCGCCGCAGAGGTGTACCCGACAGGCGCGTGACGCGCCGTGCGACGAAACCGTACAATCCAAGACGATCCGATCCCCCGTCCGAGAGGAGCTCGCGTGACCCTGTCCACCCGCGCGCGTCTGGTGGCGCGTGTCGCGTGTACGGTGGTCGGCGCGTCGCTCCTGGCTTCGCCCGCCCCCGTGGCGCTCGCCGTCCCGGGCGATCTCGTCGGTGGCGTCAGCGTGCAGGAGGGCTCGGCGCTTGCGGAGATATCTCCCGAGGTCACGATCCCCGCGGGCGTCCTGTGGACTGCTGACGGGACCCGGCTGTGGGAGCGGAATCCCGACGACGAGCGCGCGATGGCGTCGGCCACCAAGATCATGACAGCGCTGGTGGTGCTCGAGCGGGCCGATCTTCGAGCCGACGTGTCGGTGACGCCTACGGCGGCACGAACGGGCGAGGCCGGCATCGATCTGGTCACGGGCGAGGTCATGACGGTCGAAGAACTTCTGCGGGCGATGCTCGTGCGTTCGGCGAACGACGCGGCAGTGGCGCTCGCCGAACACGTCGCGGGCGACGTGAAGACCTTCGTCGGCATGATGAACGCGAAGGCAGGCGAACTCGGGTTGCGCCACACGTCGTTCGCGAACCCTCACGGGCTCGACGCGCCCGGTCACCACACCTCCGCGGCCGACCTCGCGACGATGGCGCAGATCGCGCTCTCGGACCCCAGGTTCGCCGAGATCGTGGCGATGCCGGAGGTGCAGGTCGTCTACGACAGCGGCAAGACGAGACTCTTCCCCAACTCGAACCACCTGATCGCCTCGTACAGCGGAGCCACAGGTGTCAAGACCGGTTGGACGAACGACGCCGGCTACTGCGTGGTCGTCTCGGCGACGCGGAGCGGCGTTAGCCTGGTGGCCGTGGTGTTGGGCGCGAAGTCCGAGGCGGACCGGTTCGTGCAGGCCGAAGCCCTGCTGGACTGGGGCTTCGAGCACTATGGCTATCAGCAGGTCTCGACGGCGGAGGAAACGGTCGCCGTTCTGCCGGTGACGGACTACCTCGACGTGACCGTCAGGGCGGAAGTGGCCGAATCGCTCACCCTGCCGGTCTTCGACGTCTGGGGACCCGTGACGAGCGACGTGGACGTCATCCCGGATGTGAGCGCGCCCGTTCTCGCCGGTGAGCGAGTGGGTACCCTCACTATCGTGCAGGGTGACGACGTGCTCGCCCAGGTTCCCATCGTCGCCGGTGACACCGTTCCGGTGCCCGGCGAACGCGAGGCGAGGGAGATCTGGTTCGTACGACTGTGGCGGTCGATCTTCGGCGGGACGCTCATCGCCGAGCCGGCCTTCTTCATGTGACGGGGAGCTGATGCACGTGTCCGAGATGCTGCGGCGGACGCCGCTTGCCGGGGAGCACATCGCCCTCGGCGCCCGTATGGTCGACTTCGCAGGCTGGGAGATGCCCGTGCAGTACACGGGCATCATCGACGAGCACACTGCGGTGCGCACCTCGGCGGGCGTCTTCGACGTCTGCCACATGGCCGAGTTCCGCTTCTGGGGCCTCGAGGCCAAGGCCGCGCTCCAACACATCGTCACGAACGACCTGGATCGCATCGACGAGCTCGGCGCGGCGCTGTACACCGTGATGTGCGACGAGGACGGCGGCATCATCGACGACCTCATCGTGTACCACACGGGCGACCTCGAATACCTCATCATCGCGAACGCGGCCAATCGCGAGGTCGACTGGGACTGGATCACCGGGCACCTCCCGGCCGGGGTCGAGGCGAGCGACGAGTCGGACCGCACCGCGCTCATCGCCCTGCAGGGCCCCAAAGCGCTTGGCGTCGTGGCCGAGCTCGCGCCGGCAGGCTACCGGCCTCCCGATCGGTTCCACATCGGCGAGGCCACGCTCGACGGCGTCCCCGTCATGCTCGCGCGCACCGGCTACACCGGAGAGGACGGCGTCGAGGTCCTGTGCCATGCGTCGCACGCTGTGGCGATCTGGCGCCTGCTGCTGAGCTTCCCGGAAGTGACGCCGTGCGGACTCGGCGCGCGCGACACCCTGAGACTGGAGATGGCGTATCCGCTGTACGGCAGCGACATGGACCGGGGCGTCGATCCGATCTCCGCCCGCCTGGGGTGGGTCGTCCCGAAGGACAAGACCGGGTTCATCGGAGATGCCGCGATCGCCCGTGTCCGCGAGGAGGGTCCCGCCTCCACGCTCGTCTGCCTGAGCGTGGCGGAGGGTGTTCCACGCCACGGATTCCCCGTGTTGCACGAGGGTGGCGAGGTCGGTAAGGTGGCAAGCGGCACGTACTCGCCGACGCTCGGTCACGGCATCGCCACCGCATACGTCCCCAGCGCGCTTGCGGCACCCCAAACGCCGCTCTCGATAGGCATCCGCCGCAAGGTGGTTCCCGCAAGCGTGGTTCGGCCACCGTTTGTGACGAAGACGTCGCTCAGCGCCTCGCAGGACTGAGCCCGCACCGGAAGGAGCACGGCCCATGTACCCGAACGACCTCAAGTACGACCGCGAGCACGAGTGGGTGCGCGTCGAGGGCGGCGTGGCGACGATAGGGATCTCGCACTTCGCGCAGGACCAGCTCGGCGAAGTCGTGTACGTGGACCTGCCGACAGCGGGAGCCACCATCGGCGCGGGCGAGACCTTCGGCGAGGTGGAGTCGGTCAAGTCCGTCTCCGAGCTGTTCTGTCCGGTCTCGGGCGAGATCCTCGACGTCAACTCGGCGCTTGAAGACGCTCCCGAGACGGTGAACGAGGACCCCTACGGAGAGGGCTGGATGATCACGATCAAGCTCTCCGATCCCTCCGAGATCGACGCGCTGATGAGCGCCGCAGACTACGAGGCGTACCTCACCGAGGAAGCCTGACGCATGCGCTTCATACCTGTCACCTGTGAGGACCGCGAGGAGATGCTCGCGGCCTGCGGGGTCGCGACGGTGGACGAGCTCTTTGCGGACGTGCCCGAGGCCGCGCGCCTCGGGCATCCGCTTGCCCTGCCCGGGGGCATGAGCGAAGTCGACCTCGCCGCACGGCTCGAGGGCCTCGCGCGGCGTGACGACTCTGCCGAGCGGGTCGTGTCGTTCCTCGGCGGAGGGTGCTACGACCACTACATCCCCGCGATCGTTGACGCCGTGGCGAGCAAGCCGGCGTTCTTCACCGCCTACACGCCGTATCAGCCGGAAGTCAGCCAGGGCACGCTACAGGCGGTGTACGAGTACCAGTCGATGATCTGCCAGCTCACCGGCATGGAGGTGGCGAACGCCTCCATGTACGACGGCGCCACCGCGTTCGTGGAGGCCGCGTTCATGGCGGCCCGCGTCACCAAGCGCGCACGGGTCGTCGTCTCCGAGGGCGTGCACCCCGAGTGGCGCGCGACGCTCGACACGTACGCGGCCGCGGGCGCGGTGGAGGTCGTCACGGTCCCGCGCTCGGACGGACGGACCGACCCCGGCGCTCTTCGGGACGCCGTCGACGATTCCGTGGCGGCGGTGATCGTGGCGTCGCCGTCGTTCTTCGGGACGATCGAGGACCTTCGAGCGCTCGCTTCGACCGCGCACGACGCGGGAGCGCTCTTCGTGGTCGCGACCAATCCGATCCTGCTCGGCGTGCTCGAGGCGCCGGGCGCGTGCGGCGCCGACATCGTGGTGGCCGAGGGGCGGCCGCTCGGCAGTCCCATGTCGTTCGGCGGGCCGGGACTCGGCATCTTCGCGTGCCGTCAGGAACACATCAGGCAGATGCCGGGACGCGTTGCCGGGCGCACAGTGGACGCGGACGGACGGACCGGGTTCGTGCTGACGTTCTCGACCCGCGAGCAACACATCCGGCGCGAGAAGGCGACCTCNNCGACCTCCAACATCTGCTCCAACCACGCGCTGAACGCGCTTGCTGCCGGCGTGTACCTCTCGGCGGTCGGGAGCGCGGGGCTCGAAGGCATCGGCCGCGCGTGCGTGGCCAAGGCTCACTATCTCGAGAGCGCGCTGGTCGCCGGTGGGCGCTTCGAGCGCGTGGACAGCGCCCCGTTCGCGCACGAGTTCGCGCTGCGGTATGCGGGCGACGTGCCCGCGATGCAGGAGCGCGCGCTGGAACGCGGGTTCTTCGCGGGTCTCGACCTCGGACGATTCGGCCCCGACCTCGCGGGCCTCGTTCTGTTCGCGGTGACCGAGAAGCGCACGCGGGCCGAGCTGGATGCGTTCGTGGCGGAGGTGAGCGCCCTGTGAGCGGACACGATCCCCGCGCGGATGCGCCGGATACCGCGAGCAAGCGCGTTCCCGAGACCGAGCCGGCGACCGGGAGGCTGATCTTCGAGCGTGGCGCGCCAGAGTCGCGCTGCGTGGAGGCGCCCGCACTCGATGTGCCCGAGGTGCCGCTCGATGAGGCGCTCGGCGGGTACGTCCGCACTGCGGCGCCTGCTCTTCCGCACGTCACCGAGGTCGAGATCGCGCGCCACTACGAGGCGCTCGCCTCGGCGAACTTCGGCGTTGACTCGGGCTTCTATCCGCTCGGCAGCTGCACCATGAAGTACAACCCGCGCATCGACGAACGTGCGTGCCGGCTTCCCGGTTTCGCGTCGGCGCACCCGTATCAGCCGGCGTCGAGCGTGCAGGGCCTCCTCGAGCTCCTCGTCGAGCTGCAGGAGTCGCTGGCCGAGGTGGCCGGCCTGCCCGCGGTGACGCTGCAGCCCGCGGCCGGCGCGCACGGCGAGCTCACGGCGCTCCTCGCCATACGCGCGTATCACGCGGCCAACGGTGACGCGCGGCGCCGGGTCATCGTGCCCGACTCGGCCCACGGCACCAATCCCGCGACGGTCGCGATGTGCGGCTACGAGGTCACCCAGGTGCCGAGCAACGAGCGGGGCGGGGTCGACGTCGAGGCGCTGAGACGAGCGCTCGACGCCGACGTGGCGGCGCTCATGCTCACGAACCCCAACACGCTCGGGTTGTTCGACGAGAACATCCTCGAGATCACCGGGGCGGTGCACGCGGTCGGGGCGCTCGCGTACTGCGACGGCGCCAACCTCAACGCTGTCCTCGGCAAGGTCCGTCCGGGCGACATGGGCTTCGACGCGCTGCACATCAACCTCCACAAGACGTTCGCCACGCCCCACGGCGGCGGCGGTCCGGGCGCCGGACCGGTGGCGGCATCCCGGGCGCTGGCGCCCTTCCTGCCGGGTCCCGTGGCGGTGCGTCACGCCGACGGCAGCTTCGGCCTCATGACGCCCGAGCGCTCGATCGGGCGCGTGCGGTCGTATCTCGGCAACGTCGGCGTGCTCGTGCGGGCGTACGCGTACATCCGCGCCGTGGGCGGTGACGGCCTGACCGAGGTGGCCGAGCAGGCTGTGCTGTCGGCCAACTACCTCAAGGAGCGGCTGAAGGCCGTCTGGGAGCTGCCGTACGACCGCACCTGCATGCACGAGTTCGTGCTCTCGGGCGGCCGCATGCGGCGCGAGCACGGCGTGAGGACGCTCGACGTGGCCAAGCGTCTGCTCGACTACGGCATCCACCCCCCGACGATCTACTTCCCGCTCATCGTGGACGAGGCGATGATGATCGAGCCGACCGAGACCGAGAGCAAGGAGACGCTCGACCGTTTCGCGGACGTGCTTGTGCGCATCGACGGCGAGGCCGCGAGCGACCCCGAGCTGGTGCGCGGCGCGCCGTACACGACCCCGGTGCGGCGGCTCGACGAGGCGCGGGCGGTCAAGGAGCCCGACCTGGCGTGGCGTCCGGCCGAAGCGTGACGGTTGAGCGCATGGGCGCCTGGAGGCTGATCGTCGACGACCCCGCGGAAGGCGCTCTGAACATGGCCGTCGACCGCGCGATGCTCGACGCCCACGAGGCCGGTGCGGCGCCCCCCACGCTTCGGCTGTATCGCTGGTCCGCGCCGACCGTCTCGCTGGGCCGGTTCCAGCCCGAAGAAGACGTGGACCGGGCCGCGTGCGAGCGCGAGGGCGTGGCTCTCTGCAGGCGGCCGACCGGCGGCAGGGGAGTGCTGCACGACGACGAGCTCACGTACTCCGTGGTGGCGGGCGTCGACGACGGCGTGCCTCGGGGCGTGGCGGCGAGCTACCGCTACCTGTGCGGCGCGCTCGTCGAGGCGTACCGCCAGCTCGGCATCGAAGCGGCGCTGACCTCGCGGTCCCGGGGGGAGCGGGGAGCGGGCGCCTGCTATCTTCACGCGACGCACGCCGACGTTTCGATCGGCGTGGCCAAGCTCTCGGGAAGCGCGCAGATGTGGCACCGCGGCTCGTGCCTGCAGCACGGGTCGTTCGTCGTGTCGCGGGACGTGAGGCGGGAGAGCGCGCTGTTCGGCCTCGATCCGGGCCAACGCAGCGCTCTCGAGGCCACGACGCGTACGATCGGGGGGCTGCTCGGCCGCCGGCCGGGCGACGACGCGCTCGAACGGGCGGTGGCTGATGGTTTTCGCCGCGGCCTCGGCATCCGCGTGGAGCGAGGGGTCCTCAGCGAAGACGAGCGCGGGGCGGCAGATGCGACGCGACCACTTTTCAGTCTCTGACCAGCAAGAATGCAGGATCAGTCGGCCTATCGGTCCGCTGAATGTCGACCTGAGGTCCAGACCCCGGCGAGCACGGCGTCTGCTACACTGTGAGCGTGTGAGATAGGCCTGCACGGCACCGAGCGGAGGGGCATCGTGAAAGAACGAGGAGCGGGCGACGATCGTCTCCTGAACCTGCACGAGCGGCCGGTCGAGGAGTTGCGGGCGCTGCTCGACGAGCTGTACGCCGATGAGCAGCGCGTGAGCTACCGGCGCCGGGTGCTGCACGGCAAGATCGACATCCTGCGGGCCGAGCTCGTACGGCGGCTGAAAGAGGATCGCGAGGCCGGTCGGGACATCGTATCCGGCAGCGATATCGAGCGGCTGATCGACATCCTCGCCAACGACCTGCGCGGGGTGTCACGCGTGGACGTGACCGATGACGACGATTTCGACGATGTGGATGACTGACCGGCACCGTTCAAAGGCCCGGTTCCCGTAAGGAGGCACGTGTGGCGAGCATCGCTGAGAAGATCCAGAAGTTCCTCGATGAGATGGCGATCGATGTCGTCGAGGAGCGTGTGGTCGAGTACGTGATACGTGAAGTCCACAGCGGCCGAAAGCTGTCGGAGGCGCTTCACGATCCGTACGTGAAGAACCGCCTGAGCGAGGAGCGTCTGGCCAAGGTGCTCGAGAACCCCGAGGTGTTCGTGGCGCTCGAGCAGCAGATCGCCGAGTCGTTCAAGACGCGGGAATTCGGCCTGCTCGACTAGCGTTCGATGCCGGCACCGCCGGCTGGAGATGATGTTGATGGAGCTGTGTCCAGGGTGCGGCGCGGCCGTCCGGCCGGGCGATGGGTCGTGTCCGGAGTGCGGCGCACGGCTCGAAGGGGCGACGGAGTCGTTTCCCGCTGTCGCTGAAGCGGCCCTCGCCGCGTACGGCATCGAGTTCGATGCGTCCGACGTGCCCGTGCTCGTCGTCCTGAAGGGTGCCGAGGTGGGGGAGCGCTTCTACCTCGAGCGACCGGAGGTGTCGATCGGCCGGGATCCGGGGAGCGACATCTTCTTGAACGACGTGACGGTCTCGCGCCATCACGCCCTCGTCCGCGTGAGCGAGAACGGCGTGTCGATCGAGGACACGGGCTCGCTCAACGGCACGTACATCAACGACACGCTCGTCGAGACCGCGACTCTTTCAAATGGCGACGTGCTGCAAGTCGGGCGCTTCCAGATGATGTTCATCGGCCCGGGAGGTGCGTAGATGGCCCCGAAGGTCCGCGACTACCTCACCATAGGGGAAGTGGTCGAGAAGCTGGCGGCCACGTATCCCGACCTCACGATCTCGAAGGTCCGGTTCCTCGAAGACGAGGGCCTCGTGTCGCCGGAGCGCACGCCGGGAGGCTACCGGACGTTCCGGCCGAGCGACGTGCAGCGGCTCGAGCTGGTGCTGCGGCTGCAGCGCGAGCACTTCATGCCGCTGTCGGTGATCCGGGAGAAGCTCGAGGACCTCGACAAAGGCAAGGTGCCGCAGGAGCTGCGCCCGGTCGTCGAGCGCAGCGAGACCATGGCGCTGCCGCTCGAGGCAGCCGAGACCGTGCCGCTCGACCGCGCACCCGACACGCTCGGACTGCCGATCGCGTTCATTCGCGAACTGGCGTCTTTCGGTCTGGTGACGCTCGTCAGCGGTCCGCACGGGGAGGAGCTGCCCGGACCCGACGTGGGGATCGCTCACGCGTGCTGGGACCTGCGAAGGTTCGGCATCGAGCCGCGCCATCTTCGGATGTACGAGACGGCGTCCGAGCGAGAGGCGTCGTTCCTCCAGCAGGTCCTGATGCCGTCCGCGCGCCATCGGACTCCCGAGGCACGCCAGAAGCTCGTGGAGACGCTCGGCGAGCTCATGCGAGCGACGAGCGACCTGAAGGAGCGCATGGTCCGGCGCGCCGTCGGCCGGCTGTTCGAGGATCTCGGCTGACCCACATGACCAAAGAACTGCTTGAGGAGAATGCGCACGAGTGGCCCGTATCCGAGCGGGTAGCGGCCACGTCGTTCGCCCACCCGAGCGAGCGCGTCGCCGCGCAGATCCTCGACTTCTATCGCATCACCTGGGAGTACGAGCCCACGACGTTCCCGCTCGAGTGGGACCGCGAGGGCAACGTCCTGGCGTCCTTCTCGCCCGACTTCTACCTGCCCGAGTTCGACCTCTACATCGAGCTCACCACGATGAACCAGAAGCTCGTGACCAAGAAGAACCGCAAGGTACGCCGCTTGAAGGAGCTCTATCCCGACGTGTCGATCAAGATCCTGTACCAGAAGGACTTCCGGAAGCTGCTCTTCAAGTTCGGCATTCCCGTGCGTGTCAGAGAGCATCGTGATGGAGGCGGCCTCGATGTCGCGAGCCCGGGCGGCGGCGCGAGATGACCGGGTTTCCCGACGACCGCATGGAGCGGATCCTCCTCACCGAGGACCAGATCGCCGGAGCCGTCTCCGCTCTCGGCAGCCGGATAACCGCTGATTACGCAGGCCGCGACCCCGTGCTGATCACCGTGCTCAAGGGCGGATCGTTCTTTCTCGCCGACCTCGTGCGCGCCGTCGAGCTTCCGCTCACGATGGACTTCATGGCGATCTCGGCATACCGCCCGCAGGCCGCGGGCGCGGTGGCCATCACCAAGGACCTTGCCGACCCGATCGAGGGTCGCGACGTGCTGATGGTGGAGGACATCATCGACACCGGTCTGACCCTCAACTACCTCCTGAAGGTCCTGCGTCAGCGCAAGCCCGCGAGCCTCACCGTGTGCACGCTGCTCGACAAGGACGTGCGGCGGCTCGTGGACCTTCCCATCGAGTACCGGGGCTTCTCGGTCCCCGACAGGTTCCTCGTGGGCTACGGACTCGACCTCGATGGGCTCTGGCGCAATGTGCGGTACATCGCCACCCTCAAAGACGAGGTGTGGGAGGGCACGTAAGCGCAGGTGGTACCCTTAAGGAGCGACAACACTCGACACGGGCAAGAAGGAGCGCGCAGTGGATCTGGAACGATACATCAGGGACATCCACGATTTCCCCAAGGAAGGCATCGTCTTCAAGGACATCACGCCGCTTCTTGCGAGCCCGGAGGGGTTCCGCGCGGCCATCGACACCATCGCGATCGCCTACGAAAACGTGGGGGTCACCAAGGTCATGGGTGCCGAAGCGCGCGGCTTCATCTTCGGCGGCGCGCTGGCGTACCGGCTGGGCGCCGGGTTCGTTCCCGCCCGCAAGCCCGGGAAGCTGCCCTGGGACACGACCTCTCACACGTACGACCTCGAGTACGGGACGGACTCGCTTGAGGTGCACACCGACGCGTTCGGGCCCTCCGATGTCGTGCTGATCGTCGATGACGTTCTCGCGACGGGCGGCACCGCCGCCGCGAAGGCGGCGCTGGTGGGCAAGATGGGCGCCACGGTCGCGGGGTTCGCGTTCCTCATCGAGCTGGACTTCCTCGGCGGCCGCGAGAAGCTCGGCGAGCCCAAGATCGTGTCGCTCATCCACGTCGACTGACGCACAAGGGCGTAACCGGGTCCGGCGGGCCTTCGTTCACGTAGGGAGAACGAATGCTGCCGGGCGGGTATGGTAGACTCCAGGGAGGGCGCGACGCCGTTCGCTGACGCGTCCGGAGCCTCTCGACGCAGCACCGCGACGCAGCACGGAGGATCGATGCGAACGAAACGAGCCGGCCACATCATCGCCTGGCTTCTCGCGATATCCCTGATGCCTGGAGCCTTCCTTCACGCGAGCCCGGCCCTGGCGACTCCCACCACGCCCGCGATACAGGCGAAGCAGGCGGAAGCCGCTGCCGCCGAAGCGAAGCTCGAGGAGATGAACGCCGACCTCGAGGAGCGCATCGAGGAGTACAACGCGATCACCGAGGAGCTCGAGCAGACGCGCGCGGAGATCGACTGCGCCGAAGCCGACCTCGAGGTGGCCGCAGCGGACCTGGAGGCAGCGCAGACCCAGCTCGGCGAGCGCATGGCGAGCATCTACCGCAACGGCGGCGTGGGAGTCCTCGACGTCATCCTGAGCGCCGACACCTTCGAGGACCTGATCGTCCGGGTCGAACTCGCCATTCGGGTGAACCAGGCGGACGCGCAGGTCGTCGAGAGCGTGAAGTCGGCGAAGGCACGCGTCGAGGCGACGAAGTCCGCGCTTCAGCAGCGCGAGACCGAGCAGGTGGCGTTGCAGGCGGAGGCCGAGGCGCGCGCGGGCGAGATCGAAGCCGAGATCGCGAAGCAGGAAGCCTACGTGAACGCGCTCGACGGCGAGGTGCGGGAGCTCATCGCCCAGGAGGCTGAACGGCAGCGCATCCTTGCCGCGGAGCGCGCGAGACAGGCCGCCGCGGCCGCCGCGGCGCGCGCATCGTCGTCGGGAGGTCGCGCCGCGACGGATCCGGGCGCGCTGGGGGCCGGGCACCCCGAGGTGGTCGCGATCGCCCTCAAGTACCTGGGCGTGCCGTACCGGTACGGTGGGGCGTCGCCCTCCGGATTCGACTGCTCGGGGCTGTGCATGTACGTCTACCGGCAGATCGGCATCAGCCTGCCGCGCACGTCGCGAAGCCAGTACGGCGTCGGGCAGCACATCTCGCCCGCACGTCTCGATCTGCTCAAGCCCGGTGATCTCGTCTTCTTCGGGCGTAACGGCGACCCGTCGCGCGTCCACCACGTGGGCATGTACGTCGGCGACGGCAACTACGTGCACGCGCCGCAGACCGGCGACGTCGTGAAGGTGTCCTCGCTCACCGCGCGCATCTCCAGCCGGGGCGACTACGTCGGGGCTTCCCGGCTGCCGTAACAGCAGGTCCCGGCACGGCGTCACAGCACCTCCCGCGGGCATCGATTGCATGCTTGCTGTGCTATGATTCAGCGAATCCGAGTGTCCCCTGATGCGTATCCATCCGGAGGTGTTCGTGACGCGCACCCTGATGTCCGGCAACGAGGCCGTCGCGCGAGGAGCGTGGGAGGCCGGCGTCGCCGTGGGCGTGGGGTATCCGGGCACTCCCTCGACCGAGGTGCTCGAGAACCTGGTCGGCTACGAGGACGTCCGGTGTGAGTGGGCGCCGAACGAGAAGGTGGCGGCCGAAGTCGCCGGCGGCGTGTCGCTCGGCGGGCGCAGGGTCCTCGTGACGATGAAGCACGTCGGGCTCAACGTCGCCGCCGATCCGCTCCACACCCAGGCGTACACGGGCGTGAACGGCGGCCTCGTGTACCTGGTGGCCGATGACCCCGGGATGCACAGCTCGCAGAACGAGCAGGACACGCGCAATCACGCCCACGGCGCACGGGTGCCGGTGCTCGAGCCGTCTGACAGCCAGGAGGCGCTCGAGTTCGTGCGGCGCGCGTTCGAGCTCTCCGAGACGTTCGACACGCCGGTCATCGTCCGCATGACGACAAGGGTCTCGCACGCCAAGACGCTCGTCGAAGCGGGCGAGCGCGCCGTGCCTGCGCCGAAAGCGTATGCGAAGGATCCCTCGAAGTACGTGATGATGCCCGGCATGGCGCGGGCGCGTCGGGTCGAGCTGGGGGCCCGGCTGGAACGTCTCGAAGCCCACGCGTGCAGCGCCCACGAGAACCGCATCGAGATGCGCGACGCCGGGCTCGGCGTCATCACCTCGGGGATCGCGTATCAGTACGTGCGCGAGGCGCTGCCGGACGCATCGGTCCTCAAGCTGGGCCTCAGCGTGCCCGTGCCCAGCGAGCTCGTACGCGAGTTCGCGGCGTCGGTCGAGCGCGTGGCCGTGATCGAGGAGCTCGAGCCGTTCCTGGCGATGCGGGTGCGCGCGCTGGGGATCGAACCCGTCGATACCGGGCTTGCCGAGTGGGGAGAGCTGTCGCCGGCGAAGATCGCGCGCGCATTCGGCGCTCCGGAGATCCCGGTGCGGAAGCCTATCGACGGGCTGCCGCCCCGGCCGCCGCTGCTGTGCCCCGGCTGTCCGCACCGCGGCGTCTTCTATGCGTTGGGGCGGATGCGCGCCGTGGTGACCGGCGATATCGGCTGCTACACGCTTGCGGCGCTTCCGCCGCTCAAGGCGATGGACAGCTGCGTGTGCATGGGCGCGGGCATCGGCATGGCGCACGGCATGGCGCTCGCCGAAGGCACGACGGCCCCGGTGGTCGCGGTCATCGGCGATTCGACGTTCGCTCACTCCGGCCTGACCGGCCTGCTCCACCTCGCATACAACAACAGCGGCGGAACCGTCGTCATCCTCGATAACCGCACCACCGCGATGACCGGTCACCAGGGCAACCCGGTCTCGGGCATCGCGATCACCGGCGAGCCGGCGCCTGCGATCGACCTCGAGGCGGTCTGCGCCGCCCTCGGCGTGTCGTCGGTGCGCACCGTCGACCCCAACCGCATCGATGAGACGCTCGAGGCGCTCAAGGCGGCGGTCGCCGAGCCCGTGCTGAGCGTCGTGATCGCGAAGGCGCCATGCGCGTTGATCGTGCGCGAGCACCCCGACCCCTACGCGGTCGACGAGGAACTGTGCACCAAGTGCGGTGCGTGCGTACGCCTCGGGTGTCCTGCCATCTCGCGCGACGAGTCCGGCCGCGCCGTGATCGACACATCACTGTGCGTCGGCTGCGCGCAATGCGTGCAGGTCTGCCGGTACGACGCCATCGTGCAGGTCGGTCCTTCGTGCGACATCGGAGGTGGCCTGTGAGCGTCACGACCGTCATGCTGGCCGGCGTCGGCGGGCAGGGGACCATCCTCGCGGGCGACGTGCTCGCGAAGGTAGCGGTCGCCGAGGGCCTCGAGGTGAAGCTCTCCGAGGTGCACGGCATGGCGCAGCGCGGAGGTTCGGTCGACACCATCGTGCGCTTCGGCGACGCCGTCTACGCGCCTGTGATCGATCCGGGGGTCGCCGACCACCTGATCGCGTTCGAGGTCATCGAGGGGGCGAGGGCGCTTCCGATGCTGCGCCCGGGCGGACGACTGGTGGTCAATCGGCGCATGATCGCGCCGCTGCCGGTCCTCTCGGGCGACCTGCCTGAGCCCGAGGACTTGGAGCCGGCCTTGCGCGCTGCCGGTGCGGTGCTCCTCGATGCCGAGGCCCTCGCCTGCGAGGCGGGAAGCCCGCGCTCGGCGAACGTCGTGCTGCTCGGCGCGGCGTCGTACGGGCTTCCGTTCGCCGAGTCGACGTGGAAAACGGTCATCGAGGGCCGGGTGCCCAAGCGCACGGTGGACGCAAACCTGCGTGCCTTCCAGCTGGGACGGGACGCGTGTGCCGAAGGAGTGTGCGAGCTGTGAGCGATCGACCCGTGGTCAAGCAGTTGTCAGTGTTCATCGCCAACGAGTCCGGCCGGGTGAGCGAGGTGACCGGCATTCTCGGCGAAGCGGACGTCAACATCCGCGGCTTCTCGGTATCCGACACGGCCGAGTACGGCATCCTGCGGCTCGTGGTGGACGCGCCCGAGCGCGCGCACGAACTGCTGCGCGAGCAGGGGTTCACCGTGCGGGTGGACGACGTCATCTGCATCGACCTGCCCGACCAGCCCGGTGGCCTTGCGCGAGTCCTGCGGATCGTGGCCGAGGCCGGCGTCAACATCGAGTACGTCTACTCGCTCGTCTCGACGTTCGTGGTCATCAACGTCGCCGACGTGGATCGCGCGCTGCACCTGTTGGGTGACAAGCCGGTGAGACTCGTCTCGCAGGCCGATATCACGGAGGTTCGTTTGTAGGCGTGAGCCGCCCCCCGGCGGGGGCGGGACTCACCGGGGGCGGGGGAGGCACGTCATGAGGTACAGGGGCACGTGGGTAGCGGTCGCTTGTGCGGTCGCGATGGTGGTCGTCGGCATGCTGCCGTCCGGCTGCGCAACCAAGGACGCAGACAACGGCGGCACGGGCGCGGACAAGTCGCCGTACGCGATCGGCGCGGTGCTATCGCTCACCGGCGCACAGTCGAGTCTCGGACTGCCCGAGAAGAACGTGATCGAGATGGAAGTCGACCGCATCAACGCGGCCGGCGGCATCAACGGGCACCCGCTGGTGGTCATCATCGAAGACGACGCTAGCGACGTCGATCAGGCGGTCGCGGCGACGACGAAGCTGATCGAGCAGGACGAGGTCCTGGCGATCGTCGGCTCGACCGGCACCGGGCAGACGATGGCGATGCGCGCAGAGATCGATCTGGCAGGCGTTCCGCAGGTCTCTCTCGCGGGCAGCCTCGTGATCACCCAGGAGTTCGATCAGCTGGTCTTCCAGACTCCGTGGTCGAACGCGCTCGTCGCTCCGGCGACCCTGCAATACCTCAAGGACGAGGGTTTCACCAAGATCGGGCTCATCACCGAGGACACCGGCTTCGGCAAGGACGGCAAGACGCTCATCAACGGGATGGCCGCCGAGTACGGTCTCACCGTCGTGAGCGACCAGGTCTTCAAGCCGACCGACACTGACATGTCCGGTCAGCTCACGGTCATCAAGGGCGCGGGAGCCGACGTGGTGGTCATGTGGTCCTCGGTCGCCGCGTCTTCCATCGTGCCGAAGAACATGGAGCAGCTGGGGATGGACATCCCGCTGGTGGGCAGCCACGGCATCGCACGCAAGGAGTTCGTCGACAGTGCCGGCGCCGCCGCCGAGGGCGCGATCATGTTCGCGGGGAAGATCCTGGCCCCGGAAGCGTACGGCGAGGGCAGCGAGGGCTACAAGGTCGCGACCGAGTACATCGCCCGCTACACGGAAACGTACGGTGAACCTCCGACAAGCACGTTCGCGGGGCATGCGTACGACGGTCTTCATCTCGTCGTGGAGGCCATGAAGCGGCTTGACGAGGGCTTCACGCCCGCCGATCTGCGTGACGAGATCGAGCGGACCGACGGGTTCGTAGGCATCGGCGGCACGTTCACGTTCTCCGCAACGGACCACAACGGCATGTCCGCGGACGATCTGGTCGGCTACGTCGTCAAGGACGGGGCGTGGTCGATCCTGGAGTAGGCAAGGTGCTTTTCGGCGGTTTCACGGCGCATCACGACTTCTTCTGGTGGTGGTGCGCCGTGCTTGCCGTCCGCGATAATGGTCCGGGCGAGGCGCGGACGATCGGTTAGCCGGCTTCTCGCCGGCGGTGAGGATAGGGGAGTGGCATGCGCAAGTCGAGATGGATACGGTTCGTGACGGCTGTGACCGCACTGATCGTGGTGTCCGCGGGCGGCGCGGGGTGTGCCAAGAGCGAGGAAGGCGGCACGGCCGAGCCGTATCGCATCGGCGCCGTGCTGTCCGTCACGGGCGCACAGTCGGGACTCGGAGAGCCCGAGCGGCGGGCCATCGAGATGGAGGTCGAGCGCATCAACGCGGCCGGCGGCATCAACGGCCATCCGCTCGAGGTGATCATCGAGGATGACGGCAGCGACGTGGACAAGGCCACGGCGGCCACTACGAGGCTGATCGAGCAAGAGGAAGTCCTGGCGATCATCGGCTCGACCGGCACGGGGCAGAGCATGGCGATGCGCGCCGAGATCGTCGCCGCGGGCATACCGCAGGTCGCCCTCGGCAGCGGTCGTACCATCACACAGGAATTCGATCCGTACGTGTTCCAGACGCCATGGACGGCCGACCTCGTCGTGCCGCTGATGCTCGAATATCTTGAGGGCGAAGGCTTCACGAAGATCGGTCTCATCACCGAGGACACCGGCTTCGGCAAGGACGGCAAGGAGGTCGTGAACGACATCGCCGGCGATTACGGCCTCACCGTCGTGAGCGACCAGGTGTTCAAGCCTGCCGATACCGACATGACGGGGCAGCTCACCGTCATCAACGGCGCTGGCGCTGACGTCGTTTTGATGTACTCGTCGGTCTCCGCGTCTTCGATCGTGCCGAAGAACATGAAGCAGCTCAACATGACGATCCCGCTCGTGTGCAGCCACGGCAACGCCAAGCAGGAGTTCATCGACGGCGCCGCCGAGGCGGCCGAGGGCGTGATCACGTTCGCCGGCAAGGCGCTCGCCCCCGAGACCTACGGCGAGGGGACCGAGCAGTACGACGTCGCAACGGGCTTCATCGAGCGCTACACGGCCGAATACGGGGTTGCACCCGATCACTTCGCCGGTCACGGTTACGACGGCCTCTACATCATCGTCGAGGCCATGAAGCGGCTCGACGACGGCTTCACCCCGGCCGAGTTGCGCGACGAGATCGAGAGGACCTCGGGGCTGCCCGGCATAGGTGGCGTCTTCACCTTCTCGCAGACCGACCACAACGGGATGACCGCAAAGGACATCGTGAGGTACCGCGCGGTGGGTGGCGCCTGGGTGCTCGACGAGTAGCCGGCTCACGGACCGAGACCACACGAAGCGAGAGAGGTGACGTTGGACGCGACCGAGCTGCTCCAGCTCGCCATCGCCGGGCTGAAGAACGGGTCCATCTACGCCCTACTGGCGCTGGGCTTCACCATCGTGTTCGCCGCGACGAACGTGATCAACTTCGCGCAGGGCGAGTTCTATATGCTGGGCGGGATGCTGGCGGTCTACGGGCTTGCCACGCTCGACCTGCCGCTCGTGGTCGCGGTTCCCGCCGCGGTGGTGGCCGTGACGGCCATCGGCGTCGCCTTCGAGATGCTCGCCATCCGGCCCCGCAGGGATGCCGATCCGATGGCGCTCATCATCATCACGGTCGGCGGATCGCTGGTCTTCACCTCGCTTGCGCGTCACCTGTTCGGAAGCGACGCCCTGCCGCTGCCCGAGTTCACGCCGGGCCCCTCCATCGCGTTTCTCGGCGCGGCGATCGAGCGGCAGACCCTGTGGATCTGGGGGCTGATGTTCCTTGCGGTGGCCGGGTTGTCGTACCTGTACTCGCGCACGCGACTCGGCAGGGCGATGCGCGCATGCATGCAGAACCGCGAGGCGGCGGGATTGATGGGCATCGACACCTCCCGGATCGTCACGATCTCGTTCGCGCTCGCGGCCGCGCTCGGCGCGCTCGCGGGCGTGGTCGTCGCGCCGCTGACGTCGACGCGTTTCGATATCGGAGCGGGCATCGCTGTGAAGGGGTTCGC
>DCVQ01000033.1:0-31229 GCA_002328745.1 Actinobacteria bacterium UBA2184 | reverse complement strand
TCGTCGGCTTTCAAGGACGCGGTGGCGCTGATCATCCTGCTCGCCGTGCTGTTCATCAGGCCGCAGGGCCTGTTCGGCCGCGCGCACAAGGAGAAGTCGTAGCGTGATCGCCTCGGCCGCCATACGACGCCAGGGGCTGAGACTCGCCGCGCTCGCGTGCGTGGTGGCGCTCGTCCTGAGCGTGCTGCTGCCGGGGGACCGCTATCTGGTCCGCATCTTCACACTCGTGGGCGTCAACCTGATCATGGTGACGGGTCTGTCGCTGCTCTTCGGATACGCCGGCCAGATCTCGATGGGTCATGCGGCGTTCTTCGGCCTGGGAGCGTACACCTCGGGCGTCCTGACCAAGGGCGGGATGCCGTGGGTACTGGCTCTTGGCGCGGGTGTCGCGGTGGCGGCCGTCGTCGGACTGCTGCTGGCGATGCCGAGCCTCAGGCTCAAGGGGCACTACCTCGCGATGGCCACGCTCGGCTTCGGGGAGATCGTGCTGTTCGTGTTCGGCGAGTTCGAATCGGTCACGGGCGGGTCGAACGGGCTGCGGCAGATCCCCGCGGCGCAGGTCGGCTCGTACGCGTTCGACACCCCTGTCGCCAAGTACCTGCTGATCTGGTCGGTCGCGTTCCTGGTGCTCATCATGGCGTCAAACCTCGTGCGCAAGCGACCGGGACGCGCGCTGCGCGCGATACACGGCTCGGAGCGCGGAGCACAGGCGTGCGGCATCGACACACGGCGCGTGAAGGTCCAGGTGTTCACCCTGTCGGCCGCGCTCGCCGGGCTCGCGGGAGTGCTGTACGCGCACTACGTGGGCTTCATCTCGCCGTCGACCTTCTCGGTCAGCCTGTCGCTCGTGCTCGTGACGATGGTGGCTCTCGGCGGGATGGGATCGCTGCCGGGCGCCGTGATCGGGACCGTGCTCCTGACGCTGCTCCCGTACGCCGACGCGATCCTGCCCGGGCTCTCGCGCGAGACTGTCGCGTTCCTGCAAGACTGGGAGACCGACATCCACGGCATGGTGCTCATCCTGGTGATGCTGTTCATGCCGCACGGGCTTGCGGGTCTCGTTCGCTCCATCGGCACGCGGCTGTTCGCGAAACGCGTGCGTCCGGCACTGTCGCGGGCAGGTGATACGAGATGACCATGCTCTCGGTGAGGGGTATCACACGCCGGTTCGGCGGGCTTGTGGCCGTGAGCGACGTGTCGTTCGACGTGTACGAGGGGACGATACTCGCGATCATCGGTCCGAACGGGGCAGGGAAGAGCACCGCCTTCAACCTGCTGACGGGTTTCGACCGGCCGGATGCGGGCACGGTCGAGTTCGAGGGCTTACCCCTCAGGGGACTCAAGCCACACCGGATCACCCGTCGGGGCATCGCCCGCACGTTCCAGGACGCGCAGCTGTTCGACGAGATGTCGGTCCTGGATAACGTGCTGGTCGGAACGCATGTGTGGACGAAGACGGGATTCCTCGGCGCGGCGCTGCACCTTCCCGGCGTCTCCCGCGAGGAGCGTCTCGCCCGCGAGCAGGCGCTGCATCTGCTGCGGCTGGTGTCGCTCGAGGATCTCGCCGACAGCCTTGCGGGAGACGTCCCCCACGGTCAGCGACGGCTGGTGGAGATCGCCCGTGCGCTGGCGACCCGCCCGCGCCTGCTGCTGCTCGACGAACCCGCAGCGGGCCTCAACAGCGCGGAGACGCGCCAGCTCGCCGACACGCTCCGGCGCATCCGGGACACGGGCGTCACGATCGTCATCGTCGAGCACGACATGGGCCTGGTGATGGAGATCAGCGACCAGGTGATCGTCCTGAACGAGGGTCGCAAGATCGCCGAGGGACCTCCCCGCATCATCCAGAAGGACCCTGCGGTCATCGAGGCCTACCTCGGAGGTGACGACGCCGATGCTTAGCGTGGAGGGGCTCGTCGCGGGCTACGGCAGGATCCCGGTGGTCGACGGCATCTCGCTTCAGGTCGATGCCGGGGAGATGATCACCCTGGTCGGTGCGAACGGCGCCGGCAAGTCGACGCTGCTCAAGGCGATCGCGGGGGCGCTCCCGGTGCGCTCGGGCCGTGTGGTCCTCGAGGGGCGCGATCTGGCGAAGGCGCCCGTCCACCGGCGCGTCAGCAAAGGCATCGTCCTGGTGCCCGAGGGACGCATGCTGTTCTCGGCCATGACGGTGGACGAGAACCTCGCGCTCGGCGCGTACTTGAGGAACCGGCGTGCCGAGCGTGAGAGCGTCGAGCGCGATCGCGAGCGCGTCTTCGAGCTCTTCCCCGTGCTCGGCGACCGTCGCGCGCAGGCTGCGGGGACCCTCTCGGGCGGCGAGCAGCAGATGCTCGCCATCGGGCGTGCGATCATGTCCGATCCGAAGGTGCTGCTGCTCGACGAGCCCTCTCTCGGGCTCGCCCCCAAGGTGATCACCGAGATCTTCTCGGTGCTCGACCGGCTGTGCGAGACAGGTATCGCGATGGTGCTCGTGGAGCAGGACGCACGCCTCGCGCTGAAGCACGCCTCGCGCGGCTACGTGATCCGGTCGGGTGCTGTGGCGCTCGAAGGACCCGCATCCGATCTGCTGGGTAATGACGATGTACGACTGATCTATCTCGGCGCGTGGCACGGGCGCGAGTAGGAGGATCTCATGCCGATCTGGAACGCTGAATACGAGACGATGTCGCGCGATGCGCTCGCCGAGCTGCAGCTCAGGCGGTTGCAGTCCACGGTGGCGTGGGTGTACGAGCGCGTGCCGCACTACCGCGATGCGCTTGATGCGCGCGGTGTGCGCCCCAAGGACATCAAGTCGCTTGACGACGTGCGGCTTCTGCCCACGACCGACAAGTCCGCGCTGCGGGACACGTATCCGTTCGGCATGTTCGCGGTGCCGCTCGAGCAGGTCGTGCGCGTGCATTCGTCTTCGGGCACGACGGGCAAGCCGATCGTGGTCGGCTACACCCGGGGGGACCTCAACACGTGGACAGAGCTAACCGCCCGGGTCGCTTCGCTTGCCGGGATCACGGAGCACGACCGCGTCCAGATGGCGTTCCTGTACGGCATGTTCACCGGCGGCTGGGGGATGCACTACGGCATCGAGCGGGTCGGAGCCACGGTGTTCCCAGCAGGATCTGGCAACACCGAGCGACAGCTGATGATGATGCAGGATTTCGGTACGACTGCGCTCGTGTGCACGCCGAGCTACGCGCTGTACATCGCCGAGGTGGCAGAGCAGCACGGCATCGATATGCGCAGCCTGCCGCTCCGCCTCGGGCTGTTCGGGGGGGAGCCCTCCGGGGAGGGGATGCGCGCCGAGATCCAGGAGAGGCTCGGCATCCTGGCGACCGACAACTACGGCCTCTCGGAAGTGATGGGACCCGGCGTGTCGGGCGAGTGCGAGCGGCAGGACGGCCTCCACATGGCCGAGGACCACTTCCTGTTCGAGGTGGTGGATCCGCTGACGGGAGAGGCGCTGCCCGATGGCGAGGAGGGGGAGCTGCTCATCACGACGCTCACGAAGGAGGCGTTCCCGGTCCTGCGGTACCGCACGCACGACCTCACGGTGATCGATCGCACCGCCTGTGCGTGCGGCCGTACGTCCGCGCGCATGCGCAAGGTCCGCGCTCGCACCGACGACATGCTCATCATCCGGGGAGTGAACGTGTTCCCGAGCCAGATCGAGGATGCGCTGCTCTCCATCGAGGGCGTCGAGCCCCACTACCTGATCGTGGTCGACCGCAAGGGCGCGCTCGACACGCTCGAGGTGAGAATCGAGGTGGCGGGGAATATGTTCTCTGACGTGATGGCCGACATGGTCGCCTTCTCGAAGCGGGTGGCGGACCAGGTGCAGAGCGTCGTGGGGCTGAGTGCGAAGATCACCCTGGTGGAGCCTGGTACCATAGAACGTACGGCAGGCAAGGCGCGTCACGTGATAGACCAGCGTCCCATGGGGTGACACGAAGCGACAGGAGACGACGTGCTGGACGGAGCGTGGCCATACGTCATCGTCGGTGGCACTGTCGTTGTGTTGGCGGTCATCTCGACCGTGGTCTCGCGGATCGCATGGCGTCGCCAGGTGCAGCGGTTCATCGAGGACCTGCTCGGCCGCAACGAGGCGATCGGCCTGGCGCTCAGGACGACCCAGGGGATCATCGACCGGCTCGCACGGGGAACCGTGGCAGACGTCCTGGAGTTCGCCACCCCCGACTCGGACGATCGCGCCGCGCTCGGTCAGATCGGACGCGGAATGCGCATTCAGGCGGACGAGCTGTCCGAGATCCCGCTGCCGAGGCGGCTGTGGAAACTCGCCGATCAACTCGGCGTCGCGGCTTCCGCGATCGCCAGTCAGACATCGGCGATCGCGGAGACCGAGGGTGAAGCGGTGCTCGATGCGCTCGGCGCGCTGGATCTTGGGGGTGCACGGGGGTCATTGGAGTCGGCAGAGTCGGAGATACTGCTCGTCTCTGCACGGTACGGGCTCATAGAACGACGCAAGAAGAAGAGGCGGACCTGAGAACAGGGTAGGGGGGCACGCATGTCGGACGAGACGCCAGGGTTTGACACGAACATCCTTAAGCGCGCGGTGCGTCTGGTGGTTCCATGGATCATCCTCGGCCTGGTGGTGCTGGTCGTGTACTCGATGCTCGGCGAGTATCGGCGCAACCGCGATGCGGAGCCGGCAGGAGAGACGACGGGGACCGTGGATACGACAGAGGCCGTGTCGCCCGACGGGTTCGACATCCCTGACGGGGCGTCTTACGTGATAGTGCTCACCGACGGCCTCAGCCTCCGGGCCGAGGCCGCGCCGGACGGGGAGGTCCTCAAGAACCTCACCGTGAACCAGCAGCTCATGCTCGTCGATCGTGCGGTGGGCTGGTACAAGGTGCAGGACGCGTCCGGTGCCGAAGGATGGGTCGCCGCGGGCGACCGATACACAAAACTCGTGGAACAGTGAGGGTCGCCACGTGAAGAAGGCCATTGGAGCAGCGGAAGACTTCTACCGGCTCAGGGTCGTCCGCGTCGACGTCACCGACGACATCGACATCGACTGGCGCGACGACATCCTCTACCGGCGTCCGCCATCGGAGCGCCCGGAGGAGTCGGAGTCGTACCTCGTCGAAGCGGTGCTTCTTGACGACGACGAGGTATCCGTCACGCTGGGCAGCTTCGATGACAGCGCCAGCGCACACGACTGGATGGATACGTGCAACGCCGATCTGGCGGAGATGACGCGTTCGGAGTTCGAGGAGCTCTACTTCCCGCACGACGCGAGCGACGCCGAGGCGTGATCGCCGGCGGCTGAGACGCCGTGTCCGTGCATGTCCGACCCGGGGGGAAGAAGACGTGTGCGGTCAGAATACCATCGATTTACCATAAGATACATTATCGGGCGTAACACCACGAACGCCAAGGGTCCTCTCGAGGGCCCCGGGGGCGTTCCAGCTCAGGTGCGGTGGCTGGTGAGCGTGGTACGCGTGGTCAACAGCGCCTGCGAGAGCACGCCACGCGCGTTGTTGCGCCCGGGATCTGGAGTACCGCTCACGCGCACTCGGCAAGCTCCGCTTCCAGCTCGTGCGAGATGTCTCTGCGCGTGACGATCCAGTCGGTGCGCTGGAAGATCTGGTCGTAGATAGCCACGAGCACGATCGCGTTCTTCACCATCACGAACCAGATGACGCAGAGGCCGTAGACCAGCCCGTACCAGACCGGATAGCGCTTGTGGGAGTTCTTCATGGCCGAGATCGTGGCCAGCGGCCCGCTGGCAAGCGTGACGACGGTGCTGAGCAACAGGAACCAGTGCGTGCGAAGCGGCATATCGCCCTGGTACATGAGCAAGCTTATGATCACCGGGAAGATCTGCAGGGTCACGAGCGGATACAGCTCGCGGTACAGCAGCAGGTAGGTCCAGTGGAGCTTCTGGATGGCCGAGAGATGCTTCGTCCTCCAGAACCCGACCTGGTACTTGAGGCTGACCTGAAGCCACCCCTGCGCCCACCGCTTGCGCTGGCACCAGAACGCGTGGAAGGTCGTCGGCGCAAGCTCGAACGACACGATGCTGCGGTCGTGCGCGATCCTGCGCCCCGTGAGGAGCGCCCGCGATGACGCGTCGATGTCCTCGGTCATCATCGCGCGGTCGAATCGAAGCTCACGCAGCACCTCGGTGCGCCAGTAGCCGTTGGAGCCGCCGAAGATGGCTGTGTCGAGTGCTAACGAGCGTGCGGTGTGGCTGACCGCGTAGATCTGCTCGAACTCGACGGCGATCATACGCGTCAGGAAGTTTGCGTTGTGGTTTCGGATGACGCTGCGTCCCTGTACCACGTCGTATCCATTGGCGAGCCAGCGCCACGCGCGGGTCAGGCAGTCCTCGCATGGCAGGTGATCCGCGTCGAGGATGCACGTGATCTCGCCTCTGGCGATCTCGAGCGCGGCATTCACGTTCTCGGCCTTCGATTCGCTGCCCTCGACTCGCAGCAGCTGCAGAGCGGGGTCTGCCGCCGCGATGGCGGCAAGCTCGCGCTCCACGCTGATGTGGCACGGCGTGTTGTACGCGAGGATGACCTCGAACCCGTCTTCCGGGCGCTCCACGGCCTCCAATAGGTGCCAGATGGTGTCGACGATGATCTCGCGCTCGTTGGGAAGGAACGCGGCGACGATGAACGTGGAAGACGGCACCGGGGGAAGCTCGGCCGACGGCAGCCTGCCGCCGGAGATGCCCAGGGTCTGGGCGATGCGCCAGCGAAGACCCGTCCTGGAGGAGTCCTTGCAGGCCCGGCGGCGCGTAAGGGTGATCACGGCCTCCCAGATCACGACGAGCGCGGTGATCAGGTACGCCGCGGCGATCGTGATGTGTAGCCAGAACAGGTCGTATCCGCGGACCCTGAGCCCGTAGTAGATGAAGGTCGGTATAGCAACGACAACGATGTTGGTAAGGATCAGGCGCCCCCACTCGTAGGGCGTTCGGCGTACAGGCGCGTCCTCTTCCGGCATGTCAGTCCCCCCGTTGCGTCGTGCGGCGCGCCCCCAAGCGCGAGTGATGATTATCACAACGGAGCGGATAGATGGCAAGATACGGCCCCGGACAAGGTTTCTTCACCTTGTCCGGGGCCGCGTGCGTGCGAGCCTCCTGGTGAGGCGCGTCCCCTACCCCGCAGCCGCCTCTTCCTGGAGCTCGGCGGCGAAGTCGGGTGAATCGATCGCAAGGCCTGGCGACTCCTTCGGCAGAACCAGGTTCAGGAGGATGCCGAGGAAGGTGGCGGTGGCCATGCCGGGCAGCACGTAGTCACCGAGCGGGATCGTGGTGCCGGTGGTCTCCATGCCGATGCCGACCACGAGCACGACGCTCGAGAGGATGAGGTTGCGGCTGTGGCTGTAGTCGATGCCGCTCTCGACGAGCATCCGGAGACCGGAGCTCGCGATAAGGCCGAACAGCAGCAGCGAGATGCCGCCCATGACCGGCGTCGGGATCGACTGGATGAGGAACTTGAGCTTCGGCACGAAGCCGCCGATCACGAACGCGAACGCGCCTGCGTACCAGAAGATCTGGGTAGCGTAGACGCGCGTGACCGCCATGACGCCGATGTTCTCGGCGTACGTGGTCGAGGGCGAGCCACCGACCATCGCGGAGAGCGCAGTGGCAAGGCCGTCACCCGCGAGTGACTCGGGAAGCATCGGGGTGAAGTCCTTGCCGACGATCTCGTTCACCACGAGCAGGTGGCCGATGTGCTCGATGATCACGACAAGGGCCACCGGCGCGATGATCAGGATGGCGCCGAGATCCCACTCGGGGAACACCAGCGTCGGGAGCCCGATCCACTTGGCGTCCAGCACGGGCTGGAAGTCGACCATGCCCATCAGCGCAGCCACCAGGTATCCGACGACGATGCCCAGAAGGACGGGGATCGTCGACAGGAAGCCCTTGAAGTAGCTGGAGAACGCGATGGCAGCGCCGAGCGTCACCAGCGCAACGACCAGGTTCTCGATCGCGAACACGTCGCCTGCGCCCTTGGTGGCCATGCCGACGGCTACGCCGGCCAGGCCAAGACCGATGACGATGACGACAGCGCCGACAAGCGCGGGCGGAAGGACCTTGTTGAGCCAGCCGGTGCCGAAGCCCTTGATGAGCAGGGCAACGACCACGTACAGGAGTCCGCCGACGACAAGACCGCCGAGCGCGGCCGGGATGCCCTTGGTGGCCGCTACTGCCGCGATCGGGCCGATGAAGGCGAACGACGAGCCGAGGTAACTCGGGATCTTACCCTTGGTGAGTATCAGGTACAGGATGGTTCCCGCACCGGACGTCATGATCGCCAGCGACGGGTCGAGGCCGGTCAGCAGCGGCACGAGGACCGTTGCGCCGAACATCGCCATGAGGTGCTGGAGCGCGAGCGGAATCGCCTGCAGTACGGGCAGCTTCTCGTCGGTCTGGATCGTTCTGCGTTCTGCCACGTAAGCCTCCTAGCCGATGGCCTTCTGGATCACGGGCAGGACGAAGGCCACGACGAACGCGAGGCTCACCACGTACATCAGCGGGTGAATATCAGATGCTTTGCGGTGCAGCAGCTTGATCACCACGTAGCTGATGAAGCCCAGGCCGATGCCGTAGCTGATGTTGTAGGTCAACGGGATACCGACGATCGTCAGGAATGCCGGGAACGCGTTCTCGAAGTCGTCCCAGGGGATGTGCTTGATGTTGCCCATCATGAGGAACCCGACGACGATGAGTGCGCCGGCCGTGATCGGCAGGGCGCCCCCGATCATGGCGATCACCGGTGCGAAGAACGCGCAGAGCGCGAAGAGTATGCCGGTGACGACCGCGGTCAGTCCCGTGCGGCCACCTTCGGCCACGCCCGCCGCGGACTCGATGTACGTGGTGATGGAGCTTGCGCCGAACAGACCGCCCACGGACGCGGCGGCGGAGTCGACCGCCAGGATGTTGCGGATGCCGGGAACCTGGCCGTCCTTGTCGACGAAGCCGGCCTGCTCGCCGATCGAGATGACCGTGCCCATGGTATCGAAGAAGTCGGTCAGCATGACGGCGAACACGAACAGCAGCAGCGTGGGCGTGAACAGCTGGGTGATGGCCATCGTGCCCGCGTCACCGACCGTGTGGAACGGGGCGAAGAAGGTGCTGAAGTCGGGAGCCGCGGTGACTGCGGTGGGCAGCTCGGTGACCTTGAACAACAGCGCGGCGACCGTGGCGACGACGATACCCCACAGGATGTCGCCTTTCACCTTGAGCGCCATGAAGGCGAAGATCGCCACGAGGCCGATCAGAGTGACCCACACGCCGGCCTGGCTGAAGTCGCCGAGCTGGACGAGCGTGGCGTCGCTGTTGACGATGAGTCCGCCGTCGACCAGACCGATGAACGTGATGAACAGACCGATGCCGACGCCTATCGCGCGCTTGAGGTTCATCGGGATGGCGTTCATCACCGACTCACGAAGGCCCGTTAGGACCAGGAGCAGGATCACGAGGCCCTCTACGAAGATGACCGCCATGCCTACCTGCCACGGGACACCGGCGCCGAGCACGATGCTGAACGCCACGACGGCGTTGAGGCCCATGCCTGAGGCGAGTGCGAGCGGACGGTTGGCGATGAGGCCCATCGCGATACACATGAGCGCCGCGCCGAGGGCCGTGGCGGTGGCCGCACCTTCGAACGGTACGCCGGCGGCCGAGAGGATACCCGGGTTCACGAAGATGATGTAGGCCATCGTCATGAAGGTCGTGAGGCCTGCCACCACTTCGGTGCGCGCGCTCGTGTCGCGCTCTTTGAACTTGAAGAACTTCTCCACTGCATCTACCTTTCGCTCGGTGTGCGGACAGTGCTTTGCGAGCGCGGGAGCTTCATTCCCCCGCCTCGAGCTCGGTGCTGTGCTCCGGGCCCCATCCCCCCTTCCGCATACCTGTGGAGAATCATTTTATGTAAACCGTACAAGCCGGAAGGATCCAGATACTCTCCGATGCGGCTCACGTCCCGGTACTGCCGAAACCCCCATCGCCGCGCTGTGTGTCATCCAGGGAGTCGACTTCCGCAAGCACCACGCGTTCGACGCGCTGCACCACGAGCTGGGCGATCTTCTCCCCCCTCCTGACGTGCAACGTCTCGGACGGATCGAGGTTGATCGCGATGAGCTTGATCTCGCCCCGGTAGTGGCTGTCGATGAGCCCGGGCGTGTTGACGAATGAAAGCCCTGACTTGAGGGCGAGCCCGCTTCTCGGCTGGACGAAGCCGGCGTGCCCTTCGGGGATCGCGACGGCGATACCCGTGCCGATCAGCGCCCGCTCGTGCGGGGCGAGATCGTGGTCGGCGGTAGCGTAGAGGTCGAGGCCCGCGTCACCATCGTGGGCGTACGACGGGAGCGGAAGCTCCGGGTCGAGGCGAGTGACGCGGAGGGTGAGGGGTGACATCGGTCAGTTCGCCAGCACTGCCCGCAGGTCGGAGGCGGACGGCGCCTGCCCGCGCCAGCCTGCCACCTCGCGACCCGAAGAGTCGACCACGACGACCGACGGCGTTGACTGGATGCCCCACGAGGAGGCTTCAGCGATCCCGTTGAGGTCGCTTACGTCGTACACGGAGAGGTTCGCGATACCGTCGCATGCCCGCAGTGCCGCCGGACATGCGGGGCAATCCTCGCGGACGAAGACCTTCACTTCCACGTCGGGCAACCCTCCGTCATCGTGCATCCGTCAGCCGAGCTTCTTGAGCTCGGCGGTGAAACCATCGAGGTCGTTGAACTCCTTGTAGACCGAGGCGAAACGGATGTAGGCGACCTTGTCGAGTTCGAGCAGACGGACGAGCACCATATCGCCCAGCTGCTTCGCCGGTACCTCGTACTGCATCTCGTTGTGCAACTCGGACTCGATGTCTGCGATCAGGTCTTCGAGGAGCGTCGGCGGAACCGGACGCTTCGCGGTGGCGACCACCAGCCCTCGCAGCAGCTTGCCGCGGTCGAACGGCTCGGTGGAGCCGTCCTTCTTGATGACCATGAGCGGCATCTCTTCCCGGCGTTCGTACGTCGTGAAGCGCTTCTGGCACTCGAGGCACTCGCGACGTCGCCGGATCGCGTCTTGAGACTCAGAGTCGCGAGAGTCCACGACCTTGGTCTCATTGTGACCGCAGAATGGACACCGCATCCCCGCACCCCCATATCTAGGTTCGAGGAAAGACTAGCATACAAGATATGGGGTGACAATGAGAGTGGCGATACAGGCGTCGTCAGCACCAAACAAGTGCGTCTACCTGGGGCTTTGGCATCCTAACGGCGTGCGACGCCGGAGGCGTCCTGATGCACCGCAGGTGCCGTTATGATCAATCCGGCGTGGACGATATCGCTTGGCAGCCCGTTGTGGTCCTGGATGAGCTGTACGGTCTCGACGGTCGACAGTCCGGGGACCGGATGCTCGCGGGCGATATCCCACAGCGTGGTGTGCTCCGTCACGCTGACGCTCGTCCACGTGGTGACGGAAGGTGCCGAGACGGGCGTGAGCGCCGACCAGACGGCGACCAGCACCGCGGCGAGCGTGACGATCACCAGGGCCCCTCGTCCCGCACGTGCGGAGGCGATCCTCCCCGGGCGAATGTCGCGCGTATCGCGAGCCTCGGGGCCGCGGCGCTCCCGTGCAAGGGGCCGAACGGCGTGCGGTGCGCTGTGAGCGTGGTACATGGGAACCTCCCGGAGCCGGCTTGGCACACACGGTACCTCCCGGCTCTGACATGCTCGTGCATCCAGACGAACGCTTGTTCGACCCACATCGTAGCGAACACGTGTTCGTAGTGCAAGTCTAACGGCGAACGTGTGTTTGCATAGTCCAGGACGGAGCGCTAAACTGGTCGCGACACGCACGCCGGCGATGCAGGGGGTCGTCATGATCTACAAGCGAGAGCTCACCGCGCGTCAGCGCGAGATCCTGGATTTCATACGTGCCGAGATCCACCGGCGCGGATTCCCGCCCTCCGTTCGCGAGATCGGTGAGGCGGTCGGGCTCTCCTCGTCGTCGACGGTCCACTCTCACCTGGCTGCCCTTGAGGCGAAGGGTCTGCTGCGGCGCGACCCCTCGAAGCCCCGCGCGCTCGAGGTGCTCGACTATCGAGACACCGAACGTGCCATCGACTACGAGAGAGTCCAGGCCGTGCCGCTGGTGGGCTCTGTGGCCGCAGGCGCTCCCATTCTGGCTGCGGAGAACATCGAAGCGACGCTCCCGCTCCCCGCGTCGTTCGCGGGCGAGGAGACCTTCATCTTGAGGGTGAAGGGCGAGAGCATGATCGAGGCCGGCATCCTGGACGGGGACTTCGTCGTCGTGCGGCAGCAAAAGACCGCGAACAACGGAGAGATCGTCGTGGCCATGCTCGATGAGGAGGCCACGGTCAAGCGCTTCTTCCGCGAGGGCGACCGCATCCGTCTTCAGCCCGAGAACAGCACGATGGAACCGATCTACGCCGACCGGCACGTGGACTTCTCGATACTCGGCAAAGTCGTCGCGTTGTTCCGCCGGATCTAGTCCCCCGCCGCGTCCCGCTCTTCTGCGGTCGTGCTTCCGCCATCCGCGCGGAACTCGTCGAAGCGTGCCGCGATCTCCGCGGACGCCACGATCGACAGGCGCGTGCCCTGAGGGGTGTGCTCCTCTTCGAGCACGTGCGCCCGCTCATGGGCGAGCCGCACGAGCTCTCCCCTGTCGTAGGGCACGAGGATGACGAGCGAGGCGTCTCCCTGGGCGGCGATGGTCGCGATACGCTCCAGGAGCCCGCTCAGCCCCTCCTGGTGTGCGGCGGAGACCATCACCGCGCCAGGCGACGCGGCCAGCCGCTGCTGGTCCTCGGCCGTGAGCAGATCCCCTTTGTTGTACACGAGAAGCTGCGGCTTGCCGGCAGCGTCGATCTCCTGAAGGACCTCCCGGACGGCGGCCATCTGCTCCTCGGCCATGGGGTGCGCGGCATCGACCACGTGCAGCAACAGGTCGGCCTCGCGCACCTCGTCGAGCGTCGACTTGAACGCCTCCACCAGCCCGTGCGGCAGCTTGTTGATGAAGCCGACCGTGTCGGTGAGCGTGACGTCCCTGCCGTCGGGCAGCGAGAGCCGGCGGGTGGTCGCATCGAGGGTCGCGAACAGCCGGTCCTGTACGAGGACGCCCGCATCCGTGAGCGCGTTCAGGAGCGTGGACTTCCCCGCGTTCGTGTAGCCCACCAGCGCGGCGCGGAACACGCCGGATCGCGCGCGCGAGGCACGCTGGGTCTGCCGGGTGCGCGCGACACCCTTGAGCTCGCGCTTGAGCTCGCCGATGCGACGTCTGGTGAGCCGCCGGTCGGTCTCGAGCTGGGACTCGCCGGCGCCGAAACGCGCTCCGCGTCCGCCGCCCAGGCGCTCCGCGTCAAGGTGTCCCCACATGCCCCTGAGCCGGGGCAGCAGATACTCGAGCCTTGCAAGCTCGACCTGCAGTTTACCCTCATGGCTGACGGCATGCGCAGCGAAGATGTCGAGGATCAGCTGGGTGCGATCGATGACGCGTCGCTCGGGCAGGAGCGTCTCGAGATTCGCCTGCTGGCTCGGCGATAGCTCGTCGTCGAAGATGATCACGGTCGCGGACTCGGCGGTGGCGAGGGCCTCGACCTCTTCGGCCTTGCCTGCGCCGATGAACGTTCGCGGGTTGGGCCGTTCGAGCCGCTGGGTGACGGTGCCCACCACGCGGGCGCCCGCGGTGTCCGCCAGGCGCGCCAGTTCGGCAAGGTCGTCCTCGAGCCGCCAGCCCTGCGAGTGCGGCCGGTCGATGCCGACGAGGACCGCCCGGTCCTGGGCCTGTCCGGCGACCTCGTAGGAGTGTGGCGACATCCGGGGGGTGCTCCTCCTAGAAGGCGTCTGCGATGCGCTGCAGCGCCTCGCGAAGGCGGTCGTCGGGCGTCGCGAGCGAGATGCGGATGTAGCCCTCGCCGTCGGGACCGTACGCGCTGCCCGGCGGCACGATGACGCCCGCCCGGTCGAGCAGCAGACCCGCGTACTCGACCGACGTGTAACCTTCGGGGATGCGTGCCCACACGTAGATGGTGCCCTGCGACGGACGCGCCGAGAGCCCGATGGAGGCGAGCGTCTCGAGGACGATGTCGCGCCGCTGCTGGTAGAGGGCGCTCATCTCGGCAACGTCGTCCTGTGGACCGAGCATGGCCTCGATGGCGGCGTCCTGGATGGCGGTGAAGATGCCCGAGTCCATGTTGCTCTTCACGGTGCCCAGAGCCTTGATGGCCTGCGCGTTGCCGGCGGCGAACGCGACACGCCAGCCGGTCATGTTGTAGGCCTTGGAGCAGCTGAAGAGCTCGATGGCCACTTCGCGGGCGCCCGGCCGCTCGAGGATGCTCGGCGCGCGGTAGCCGTCGAAGCTGATCTCCGAGTAGGCGTTGTCGTGGACGAGCAGCAGGTCATGCTTCTTCGCGAAGGCGATCGCGCGATCGAAGTACTCGACCGGCGCGGCGACCGCGGTGGGGTTGTTGGGGTAGCTGATGAACATCATCTTGGCGCGCGCGAGCACCTCGGTCGGCGTAGAGTCGAAGTCCGCGAGCCAGTCATTCTCCTCGGTCATGGGCATGTAGTACGTCTCGCCCCCGACGAGCACGCCCCCGGTCGTGTACACCGGGTAGCCCACACCCGGCGCGAGCGTGTAGTCGCCGACATCGATGAAGGCCGGGAAGAGGTGCGCGATCCCCTCCTTGGAGCCGATGAGCGCGAGGACCTCGGTGTCCGCGTCGACTTCCACCGAGAACCGGCGCCGCATCCACTCCGCACAGGCATCGCGGTACCGCTTCGCGCCGGCATAGGCCGGGTACTGGTGATTCTCGGGGTTAGCGATGGCACGCGCCATGGCATCGATGATCCGCTGCGGCGTGGGCATGTCGGGATCGCCGATCCCGAGGGAGATGACGTCGACGCCCTCCGCCTCCTTGGCCGCCTTCTTGCGATCGATCTCGGCGAAGAGATACGGAGGCAGGTTGTCCATGCGGCGGGCGGTTCTCACGTGTGGTCATCTCCTTCTCGGCGTGGTCGAGCTTCCGGACATGGTACCAGAGCCGGTGCAGCGCTACGCGTCGTCTCCCAGGTCGATCGTGCCCGTGAACGAGACCGCCGCGGAACCGGTCATGTAGACATGGTCATCCTCGTGCCAGCGGATGCGGAGATCGCCTCCGGGAAGCTCGACCGTGGCGTCCCTCCCGATGCGGCACGACAGCGTGCCGGCTACCGCCACCGCGCACGCGCCGGTCCCGCACGCGAGCGTCTCCCCCACCCCGCGCTCCCAGACACGCATGCGAATGGTCTCATCGTCGATGAGCTGGGCGAACTCGACGTTGGTGTGCCGGGGGAAGCGCTCGTGACGCTCGAGGAATGGCCCGACGGTCTCCACCGGCGCCGAGTCGACGTCGTCGACCCAGATTATCGCGTGCGGGTTGCCCATGCTGATCGCCGTGACGAGCACCTGGCCGAACGGCGTGTCGATCGGCTCGTCGAGTACCTGATCGCCTTCGAAGGTCGTGGGGATGAGCGCGGGGGCGAACTCCGGGACTCCCATGTCGACGGTCGCGGTATCCAGCGTGCCGTCCCCGGCACGTGTGAACGTGACCGGCTTCAGCCCGCCGAGGGTCTCGATCACGAGCGAGCTTGCCGCGGGCGCCACGAGGCCGTGGTCGACGACGTACTTGGCGAAGCAACGGGCCCCGTTGCCGCACATCTCGGCGAGCGAGCCGTCAGCGTTGAAGTAGTGCATGTAGTAGTCGGCATCCGGCGTGGTGGCCGGACGAACGAGGATGACCCCGTCGCCGCCGATCCCGAAATGGCGGTCGCAGAACCACGCCACCGCGTCGGGGGACATCTCCAGGGCGCTCTCGAGATCCTCGATGAAGACGAAGTCGTTGCCGAGCCCGTTCATCTTGGTGAACGCGAGTTGCACGATGACCCCTTCCTAGCCGGTGTGTTCGGTCGATTCTAACAGGCGTAGAGCGGAGGAGGTGCGCTCGGTGGCTGACAGTCCGGTGACGTCGAGCCATCGGATGCGCGGATCGGCGCGGAACCACGTGAGCTGGCGCTTCGCGTAGCGGCGGGATGCCCGTTTGATCGCCTCGATCGCGGCATCGGCATCGGCACCCTGCTCGATCACCGGGACCAACTCCTTGTAGCCGATCGCCTGGGTTGCGGTGACCGCGTCGCGATAACCGGCGTCCAGCAGGGCTTCCACCTCGGCGAGCAGTCCGGCGGCCATCATCTCCTCGACGCGCCGGTCGATCAGGGCGTACAGGGCCGGTCTGTCCATCGTCAGGCCCAGCATGCGCGTCTGGGGGTAGAAGGCGCTTCTGGCCGAGAACCCTGCCGCCTGCGTCGCGTACGAACGTCCCTCGGCGAGCATCTCGAGCGCGCGCACGACCCGTCGGGTGTTGTTGGGGTGGATAAGGGCCGCGGCCTGTGGGTCGAGCGCTTCGAGCTCGGCGTGGAGAGCGGCCCCCTCGCCCGAGGCCGCCCGCGCATCGAGGGCGGCGCGGGTCGGGGTCGCGAGGTCGCCCGCAGGAAACCTCATGTCGTCGAGCGCGGCGCGCACGTACAGGCCGGTGCCGCCGGCGATCACCGGGACGCGTCCGCGCGACCGGATCGTGACGATCGCGTCGCGCGCGTCGCGCTGGAAGAGGGCCGCCGAGTACGGCGTGCCGGGGTTGACCAGATCGATGCAGTGGTACGGGACGCGCCGCTCCCCCGGTGGAGTCTTGGCGGTGCCGATGTCCATCCCCCGGTAGACCTGCATGGAGTCGGCGCTCACGATCTCGCCACCGAGCGCGACCGCGACGTCCTCGGCCAGCGTCGACTTGCCCACGGCGGTGGGGCCGACGATCGCTATGACGGGAACGGCGGTGGTCACGGGCTAGTGATACCGCGTGACGCGGAACCGTTCGAGCCGGACACGCTCGTGCGGCTCGATGCCTGCCTTGCGCATGGCGATCGCCACCTGGTCCTCCACGGTGTCGACGCCGTCGAGGTCGGGCAGCAGCAGCCCGCGTCGCCAGTCCGCCGAGACGATCACGCCGTACTGTCGCGGATCGAGATCTTCCAGAGTGGCCGGTTCGGGCGGGCCGAGCACGTCGACCGAGATCTCGAGGTCGTCGAGCTCGTCGGCCTCGAGCGCAGGGAACCGCGGGTCGGCCGTCGCGGCCTGGATGGCGTTGTGGACGATCTCGGCCCCCAACGAGTCCTCGGTAGGCGAGATCGTGCCGATGCAGCCGCGGAGCATCCCCTGACGATGCAGGCTGACGAACGCGCCGTGGGGCGTTGCGAACACACCCTCCGGAGGCGGAGGCTGAAGTGCCCGGCGTTCCCTGACGTACGCGTCGATCGCACGACGCGCAAGAGCCACCGGCGCCGACGGGGCGGCCTCGGCATCGGAGGCCCCATCGGTCGCATCGTCGGATCCCGTCGCCGCAGAAGACCGCCGCGCCGGTGCCTCACCCACCCCTATCGCTTCGAGTAGAGAAGGTGAAGCGATCACGGCCGTAAGGTAGCCGACGCCCCAGGGCCCCTCGTAGGCGAGCACACGCGGCGACGCGTCTGATCCCTGCAGGAATCCACCGAGCGTCACGAACGACCGCAGGCCGCACTCGCCCGCCGCCTCGACGAGCGACCCGTCGAGGGATACCAGTCCGAGCAGATCGCCCGCAGCGACATGATCGACAAGCGCCTCATCGAATTCGGCTCCGCGGACGCTGTAGCCGGCCGGAGCATCGCGAGTGAGACGGTGGCTGCAATCGCCGCTGGCCACGAAGGCCACTCGCCTGCCGAGCGAGGCGGCGGCGCGCCCGATCGCGCGACCGAGCGCGACGTGGGTCTCGAGCGGCAGGAAGGACGGCGACAGCTCGACGAGCGGGTACGCTCCGTCGGGGTCGAGGAAGCTCAGCGGTACGAGTGCCCCGTGATCGAGCACCCCGGGCTCGAGCAGCGGCGTGGTCGCTCGCGACACGATGGGGATACCGTCGGCCTCAGCCTCGGTGATGATCGCCCGGGCGAGCGCGACGTCGCCCCGTGCGGAGATCGCCGTACGCGGCGCTCCGAAGGCCGCGAGGGATCCCCGCGTGCCCTCGGAGGTGTCCACCGCGAACTCGGAACGCGCGATGGGCGCGTGGGGACTCATGAGGACGACCGCGTCGGGATCGAAGGCGCGCAGCGCGTCGCGTGCAGTGTTCATGGCGTCGATAGAAGCGCTGGTGACGTGAGCGCGCGGCCCGCCCACCTCGGGAACCATGATCGGCGGGTGAGGCGCGATGATGCCGAGAACGGTACCGGACATGGCTGACACCTCCTGGCCCGAGGGTTGGATTCCCGCGCACATGGCGAGTCTAAACCGTCGAGGCGACGAACTCGCCGGAGAGGAACCACGGGTGAGCGCCCGTGATGCGCGCCACGAGGATACGGCCTGCCAGCGCGTCGGCGCTGGCCCCGTCGGGCACGGGAACGTGCACGAGACGGTGGTGGGGCGTGCGCGTTGCCAGGACGGTGGGATCGCGACGGGAGGGGCCCTCGACGAGCACGTCCTGCACGAGGCCGATCTGCCGGCGGTTGGCGTCGTATGAGAGCGTCTGGACGAGCGACGCGAGCCGGTCGAACCGGTCTTGCACGACTTCCCGCGGGACGGAGTCGCTCATCGAGGCGGCAGGGGTGCCTTCTCGCGGCGAGTAGATGAAGGTGAACGCGTGCTCGAAGCCGACGCGCTCTACGAGGTCGATCGTCTGGGCGAAGTCGTCCTCGGTCTCTCCGGGGAACCCGACGATGATGTCGGTGGACAGGGCGATATCCGGGATGGCGTCCCTGATAGAGGCTGCGAGCGACAGGTACTGCTCGCGGGTGTAGCCGCGGTTCATGGCCGCGAGCGTGCGGTTCGACCCCGCCTGGAACGGCAGGTGGAGATACGGCATGACCGCCGGAATGTCTCGCATTGCGGCGATGGTCCGGGGCGAGAGGTCCTTGGGATGGGACGTTGCGAACCGGACGCGCGCCACGCCGGAGCTTCCGACGGCCTGCAGCAACTCGGCGAACCTCGGCTGGCCGTAGCGGTCGCGGCCGTAAGAGTTCACGTTCTGGCCGAGAAGGGTGACCTCGACGACACCATCGGCGACCAGTCGGCCGACCTCGGCGGTGATGTCCTCGAACGCACGGCTGCGCTCCGCTCCACGGACGGACGGAACGATGCAGTACGCGCAGTGGTTGTCGCACCCCACGGTGATCGAGACCCACGCGTGCCATGCGTCTTCCCGGTGCGACGGGAGATCGCTCGCGAAGCGGTCGCCCGAAGGGAGAACGCTCGCGGTGCGCCTGCCTGACTCGGCGGCATCGAGAAGCGCCGGCAGCTCGTGGATGTTGTGCGTCCCGAAGACGATGTCCACGTGCGGCGCGTGCGCGAATACGAGCTCGCCGTCCCGCTGCCCCACGCAGCCGCCGACGGCGATGATGACGTCAGGCCTGCCGCCGGTCTTGAGCGCCTTCAGCGACGAGACCTGGCCGTAGAGCCTCTCGTCGGCCGTCTCCCGGACGCAACAGGTGTTGAAGATGATGACGTCCGCGTCGTCGATCGCCGGCGACGGGACCAGGCCGCGCTCCTCGAGGACTCCGGCGACCCGCTCGGAATCGTGCTTGTTCATCTGGCAGCCGAAGGTGCGGATGTAGTAGGACCTCACGCGCGATCAGTCCCCGCGGAGGCGCGCACGCTGGCCGCGACCAGGTCGTCGTAGACGTGCGGCGGCACGTGGGCCGAGCCGATCGGGTGGCCCCCCGCTCCCACGCCGTGGAAGTCGGAACCGCCGGTTACGATCAGCCCATGGCGCCCCGCCATGCGGGCGTAGTGGTCGCGCAGGGTGTCGTCGTGGTCGCCGTGGTACGCCTCGATGCCGACGAGGCCCGCCGCTTTGAGGTCGCGCACGAGCCCGTCGGCGCGGCTCAGCGCGGGATGTGCGAGTACCGCGACGCCGCCTGCGTCGCGGACCCATCCGATGACGTCCGCGGGAGAGTGGACGGGCTTGGGGACGTAAAAGGGCCGTCCCTCGCCCAGCATACGGTCGAACGCGTCGCGCACCGATGTCGCGTAGCCGCGGCGCACGAGAAGGTGCGCGACGTGCGCGCGTCCGACCGACCCCCCGGCGGCCTGATCGAGCACCTCTTCGAAGCCGATCGAGATGCCTCCCCCTTCGAGCAGGGCGATCAGCTTCCGCGCGCGTTCGGCGCGGATGTCGCGGAGAGAGGACAGACGCGTGCGGAGCTGCGCGTCGTCGTGATCGATGAAGTAGCCGAGGATGTGGACGCCCTCGTCGCGCGTGCCCGCCGACAGCTCCACCCCGGGGACGACAACAAGCGTGGTGTTTCGGGCGGCATCGATGGCCTCGGACACGCCATCCACGCTGTCATGATCGCACAGGGCGATATGCGTGAGGCCGAGCGACAGCGCGACACGCACGACCTCCGAGGGACTCAGGAGACCGTCGGACGCGGTCGAGTGGATGTGGAGGTCGATGCCCGGCATGGCGGGCTTACCGGTGCGGGTGGCGCGGCTCCACAAGGAGGCGGATCGCGGTGCGTTCTTCGCCATTGATCTCGATGTCGGCGAACGACGGCGTGCACACGAGATCAAGGCCGGAGGGAGCGACGAACCCGCGCGCGATCGCGATCGCCTTGATGGCCTGGTTGAGGGCGCCGGCACCGACGATCTGAACCTCGACGGCTCCTTGCTCGCGGATAACGCCAGCCAGCGCGCCTGCGACGGAATTGGGGCTGGACTTGGTGGAGACCTTGAGAACTTCCACGGCGCCTCCCGGGCTGCGGCTCAAGAAGTGTGATCGGTGCGTGAACGACTGGTGTGACGGACGTCTGCTGCTTGTGGTGTGCCGCTGGAGGCGGCGGACATCGATTATAGCGCACACGGGCGGGTGGCTCCTAGTCCTCCTTGTCCACCGTGAAACGTACGCTGATCGAGTCGCGGCTCACGGTGATCTTGGGTTCGCCGCGCAGGCTGACGTAGTAGCGCTCGGCCAGCGAGTCGAACGCGCGGGTGAGCTCGTTGCGGAATGCCTCGAGGTCGCCGTGATGGATGCGAAGCGAGCGCCGATCGCGGTAGATGTCGGGCTTCGCCGTAGGTTCGGGCTCCTCCGGGCCAAGCAGCTGGGTCATGACCGGCTCCAGCGGCGCGAGCTCCCCGGCCAGCACGCGGTGCGCGGTGCGCTCCGATACCGGAAGGCCGATGTTCTCGGCGGTCGAGGTAAGCTCGGCGGCATCGGAGCACGCCGCGGGGCGCTGCCACACCGACAGGCGCTCGAGGTCGTCGCAGAACATGAGGTCGCTCACGTCGAGGTGCACCTTGCCGAGCGCGTGCAGCGTGGCAAGCACCTCGGTCTGCGTGCCGAGGTAGAGTTCAAGCTCGGGGTGCTCGCATGCGAACTCGACGACGCGCCTCACGATGTTGTGCGGACCCCTGGTCACGCGCGGGGCACCGTCCTCTCCGAGATCCACGACCGGCCAGGTGGACTGGTCGGCACGCTCGGCGAGGGCTGTGGTATCGGTGAGCACCGTGAGGGCCGTGCCCTTATGGAGGGCCGAGGTCGCCACACGCGCGACGGTCACGTTAGAGCGCACGGAGAAGAGCGCCATACCTCTGCCGTGAACGCCCCAGCGGTCCATGACCATGGTCTCCAGCTTGGAGGTCACGCGGGGCTCGAAGATCGTCTCGTGCAGGGTAGTGGGTATCCCGACGCCGTCATCGATCATGGTGAGCGCGCGGAAATCGCCGTCACGCGAGGTTGCGATGAAGATGCGGTGCGCGTGCGCGTCGCGAGCGTTGCGGAGCAATTCGACCACAACGTCTTCGACGCTTCGGATGTCGTGCTTCGCCTGTCGGCGCTCGGCCTCGTTGATGCGGAGGCGTACGTAGCCGTCGCCGAGGGTCTCTTCGACCTTGAGGTAGCCTTCGCCGGAGACCGTCGTGACGAAATCTATGAGGGGATCGCGGTCGCTCATCTCGCCTCACAGGGTGCCACGGCTGCCTGCCTTCCTCAAGTGCGGCTGCGCCGCGGGGCCCTGAACGGGCGACCGCGGCGCAGGGTCGGTGCGGTCGGTGGTGCTACTTCGCGTAGTCGATCGCGCGGCTCTCGCGGATGATCATGACCTTGATCTGGCCGGGGTACTGCAGCTCTTCCTCGATCTGCTTCGCGAGATCGCGAGCCATGAGCGTCGCCTCGGCATCGGAGATCTCGTCGGGCTTCACCATCACGCGGATCTCGCGGCCCGCCTGCATGGCGTACGACTTCTCCACGCCCTTGTGTGACTCGGCGAGCGTCTCGAGCTTCTCGAGACGCTTGATGTAGCTCTCGAGGGTCTCGCGGCGGGCGCCGGGCCGGGCGGCTGAGATGGCGTCGGCGGCCTGCACGATGACGGCCTCGACAGTCTGCGGCTCCACGTCGCCGTGGTGGGCCTCGATGCAGTGGACGACTTCCTTGTTCTCACCGAGCCGACGCGCAAGGTCGGCGCCGATCACCGCGTGCGGGCCCTCGACCTCGTGATCGATGGCCTTGCCGAGGTCGTGGAGGAGGCCCGCTCGCTTGGCCAGCGCCGGATCGAGCCCGAGTTCCGCCGCCATCACGCCCGAGAGGAACGCGACCTCGAGCGAGTGCTTGAGCACGTTCTGACCGTAGCTCGTGCGATAGCGAAGACGGCCGAGCGTGCGCACGACATCTCCGTGAAGGTTGTGGATGCCCGTGTCGAATACGGCCTGCTCGCCCGCTTCATGCACCTGCTGCTCAACGAGCGTTTCGGCCTTCTTGAACATCTCCTCGATGCGTGCCGGGTGGATACGCCCGTCAGCGATGAGGTTCTCGAGCGTGATACGGCCGACCTCGCGGCGGACCGGGTCGAAGCTCGAGAGGATCACGGCCTCGGGCGTGTCGTCGATGATGAGATTGATGCCGGTCAGCTGCTCGAATGCGCGGATGTTCCGTCCCTCGCGGCCGATGATGCGGCCCTTCAGGTCGTCCGACGGGATATGGACGACGGACACGGTGGACTCAGCGGTGTGGTCGGCTGCGACCCGCCCGATCGCGATGCCGATGATGTTGCGGGCCTTGCGGTCCGCTTCCTCCCGGGCGCGCTGCTCGGACTCGCGGATGATGACGGCGGCGTCGTGCGTCACGTCCTGCTTCACACGCTCGAGCAGGATGCTCTTCGCCTGGTCCGAGGAGATCCCGGCAAGCGTCTCGAGGCGCGACTTCTCCTCCGCGATGGCGTCCTCGAGGTCCTTCTCGCGCTTCGCGATCTGGCCGGTCTGGCTGGCCAGCTGATGGTCACGCTTGTCGAGCGCCTCGGCGCGCCGCTCCATGGACTCCTCGCGCTGGAGAAGCCTGCTCTCCAGGGCGGTGAGGTCCTTGCGGCGTTCCTTCATCTCCTCCTCAGCCTGAGCTTTGAGGTGGAAGATCTCGTCCTTTGCCTCGAGGAGCATCTCTTTGCGGGTGGTCTCGGCGTGCTTCTCGGCTTCTGCGAGGAGCCTCTCGGCGGTCTCGCGAGCCTGGTTCGCCTTGCTGGCGATGAGATAGCGGTTGACGATCAAGCCGAGGACCACGCCAAAGACCAGAGCGAGGATGCTGTAGGCCCAATGCATGGCGCGTCCCTCCCCTTCCGGGATCGGTGTGCAACAAGTCACACGTGCTGGCGCGCGGCGCGCGGACGCGACCGGGAACGCCTGGCGAATGGACCTGATGAGGGGACACGCCCGAACGAGAATACGCGAGGAACCACCCTGAGGGTGGTGCGGTGTCGGTCGAACGAGAACCCATCACATACGACGCGGCGCACTACCGGCAACCCACGTCGATCGCATTTGCCGTGCTCATGGTACTCGCGCAGAAGTGCGCGCGTCAAGGTCGTAACGGCCCTGAGCAGCGAGAATGCGAGCTACTCGTCGTCGGTGACGCCGTCGTAGGCATCCTCGTCGTCACCCTCGGCGGCCAGCTGTTCCTGCGCGGCGCGAAGGGCGGCTGCGGTGGAGTAGCCGCGACGGACAAGCCGCGATGCCAGCCGGGCCACCGAGTCGCCCGGGCGTACGAGACCGGCGGCACGGGTGCGGGCGCGGACGGCCTCCCCCTCTTCCGGAGCGAACTCCTCGAGAAGCGCGGATGCGAGGTCCGCATGTACCCCGCGTCGGGAGAGTTCTCGTAGCGCGCGCTGGCGGCCGAACCCTCGTGCCGCGACGAGTTGCCGAACGATCATGCGAGCGTAGCGCTCGTCATCGACCAGTCCCGAGCGGACGAGGTCATCGACGGTTGCGCGGACGAGCGCCTCGTCGTAGCCGTCCTCCGCAAGCCGCTGCGCGATCTCCTCGGCACTCCGCTCGCGGTATGCGAGAAGGCGATAGGCGCGCTCTCGTGCGAATCGGGGCGCGAGGCGCGCTTCGGACTCCACGAGTTCGGCGGGATCGAGCAGGTCTCCCTGCCCGATCCCGAGTTCACGCACGACCTCTACCGGGACCGTGCGCCAGGCTTCGCCGTCGAGATACAGCGTTCGCGCCTTAGAACCGCGACGCGGCCGCCTGATCTCCGTCAGTGTGCGCAGCTCGCGGTCGGCGGATGCGGACATGTGCCCCGTGGCCCCTACTCCGTTGTGCCGTCTTCTGGCACGGGCGCGGCGATGCCGAGCAGCGGGAGGTTCCCGCCCGGCAGCGCGAGCCGCTCGCGGATCTGCGCCTCGATCGCGTCGCGAAGATCGACGTGATCGCGCAGGAAGTCCTTTGCGGCTTCCCTGCCCTGGCCGAGGCGTTCGTCTCCGTACGTGTACCAAGCGCCGGACTTCTGGACGACTGCCTCCTCGACGCCGAGGTCGAGCAGGCTGCCTTCCTTGGAGATGCCCTGCCCGAACATGATGTCGAACTCGGCCTGGCGGAACGGCGGGGCGACCTTGTTCTTCACGACCTTGGCGCGGACCCGGTTACCGACGATCTCCGTGCCCTGCTTGATGGAATCGATACGCCTCACGTCGATACGCACCGAGGCGTAGAACTTGAGCGCACGCCCGCCGGAGGTCGTTTCCGGACTGCCGAACATCACGCCGACCTTCTCGCGAAGCTGGTTGATGAAGATGCACGTGGTGTTCGACTTGCTGAGCGACCCTGCCAGCTTGCGCATGGCCTGGCTCATCAGCCGCGCCTGGAGCCCGACCGTCACATCGCCCATCTCACCCTCAAGTTCAGCTCGAGGCACGAGCGCCGCCACCGAGTCGACGACGATCACGTCGATGGCTCCTGAACGTACCAGCATGTCGGTGATCTCGAGCGCCTGCTCTCCGGTATCGGGCTGGGAGATCAGGATGTCTTCGATGTCCACGCCGAGGCGGGCGGCATACGCGGGATCGAGAGCATGCTCAGCGTCGATGAACGCCGCCACTCCGCCGGCGCGCTGCGCCTCGGCGACGATCTGCAGCGCCAGGGTGGTCTTGCCCGAGGACTCGGGTCCGTAGATCTCGACGATGCGGCCTCGCGGGACGCCGCCGATGCCGAGAGCGGCGTCGAGGGCGAGCGACCCGGTCGGTATGGAGCTGATCGTCTGCAGCGCCGCATCGTCCCCGAGGCGCATGAGGGATCCCTTGCCGAACTTGCGCTCGATCTGTTCCCGCGTGAGATCGAGGACTTTCTCCTTCTCGCGTTCCATGCGTACCCGCTCCTTTTCCCGTTCGGGTGACCCCCTGAAGGCCGACACGAACGTACACGAACACCTGTTCGATGTCAATCGCTTCGAAGCGGCATGGCCGAGAGTTCTTCGTAGACCGGACCGCGTGGCGTGAGCGTCGACGAGAAGAGCGTAACGCCGTGCACTGACACGCTCGTCGCGTCGTCCCCGGCGCGGACGAGGATGTGCTCGGCCTCTTCGATCGCGTGTGCAGCCACGCGCCTCGGCCGACGCGCCCTGCAGAGCGTCACGTGCGGACGGAACCGGTGCGTCTCGGCCTCGATATCGAACGGCGCGAGCGCCTCGGCGATGGCCGCGGCCAGGTCGGTCGCCTCCCCCACCCCCGCAGACGGGACCGCCCATAGTCCGGACGCGGAGCGGCTCCCGGGAACGGCGCGGATGCGGCCGAGGCGGAGCACGAACGCGGGAAGGCCGGCGATCCCCTCACCGACGGCCGCGGCGACGGAACCGATGCTCTCGTCCGGCAGCGTGCCGAGGAAGCGCATCGTCACGTGCAGGTTCTCCACGCGGACCCACTTCTCGCGGGCCCAAGCGGGATCGGCGGCGACGAAGGCGTCGCGGCAGCCGAAGAGCGTCTCGCGGCAGGCGGGCGGTAGCGTCAGGGCGAGAAACGCCCTGGGCATGTCAGTCGCCTTCCATCCGGAGACGGAGAAGATCGAGCAGCGTCGCGGCAGCGCGCGTACGAATGGCTGCGCGGTCGCCGAGGAGGAGCCGCTCGGCGGCGATCGTCGGTCCGTCCGCGGCCGCCACCGCGAACCAGACCAGCCCGACCGGCTTGTCGGCAGTGCCGCCTCCCGGACCGGCGATACCCGTCACGGACGCCGCCAGGGTGGCTCCGGGCAGCCGCAGTGCGCCCTCGGCCATGGCGCGCGCCGCGGCCTCGCTCACGGCGCCGTGCGTGGCGAGAACGGTGGCGTCGACGCCCAGGAGGGCTGACTTCAGCGCATCGGCGTAGGAGACGACGCCTCCGAGGAAGACCTCGGAGGCCCCCGGGACCTCGGTGAGGGACGCGGACGCCATGCCTCCCGTGCACGACTCGGCGAGCGCGAGGCGCTCCCCGCGCCGGCGCGCGAGACCGATGACCGTCTCGGGCAGCGAAGAGCCGTCCTCCGAGAAGCACGCGATGCCGAGTGCGGCACGGACGGCCTGCCGCGCCCGCTGCAGCGATGCCGGAGCGTCGGGCGCGAACAGCACGACCTCGACCTCCCCCGGCGCCGCAAGCAGGGTGAGCGTGACATCGGGATGATCCGCGAGCGCCGGCTCGACGCGCGCCTGGGCGTCGGACTCCGAGATGCCCGTGCAGCGGAACCGCACCGGCGGAGCGAACGCGGACTCGGAGGCCAGGACCTCGTCGAGCATGGGGTGCATCTCGGCGGGAGGGCCGGGCAGCAGCACGAGCCGCCCTTCTCCCGCGGTGATCACCTGTCCCGGAGCGGACCCGGACGTGGCTCCGATCACGCGTGCGCCCTCGATCACGTCGGCCTGTCGGAGCATGCGCTCGCGCGCGTCGGGCGCAGAATGCCGCCGCGCGAGGTCCTCCAATCGCACAGCGATACCCGCATCGCGCACGAGGGGCCGTCCGAGCGCGTGTGCTGCGGCCTCACGGGTGATGTCGTCGTGGGTGGGTCCGAGGCCGCCTGTGACCACCACGAGGGCACAGCGGGCCATGAGCGCGCTCAGCACAACGGAGACGGCAGCCGCGTCGTCGGGCAGAGCCGTGATCGATTCGACGTGATAGCCGGCGTCGCGGAGCGCGCGGGCGATCGCTCCCCCGTTGGTGTCCTGCCTCAGACCGGTGGTGAGCTCGGTACCGATCGTGACGACGGCAGCGGTTCGCATCGCGTCCACCTCAGGTGCTCTTCGTGTCGACGCTCTCCCACGGTCCGGTCAGGATGTCCCGCGCATGGTAGAAGTACTGCACCATCGAGATCATGGTCATCAGCACCGCGGCCGCCATGATCACCCACGCGACGGTCTGGGCCGCGGTGGAGACAGCTCCGCCGATCGTGCGCACCGTCTCGCTGTCTTTGATGAGGAACGCCACGATCGCGATGATCTGCAGCACCGTCTTGAGCTTCCCGGAGTTCGCCGCTGCTATGACCCGGCCCTCGGCGATCGCCACGAGTCGCAGCCCGCTCACGATGAACTCACGGCTGATGATGACGAGCGCGATCCACGCGGGAAGCTTGTCGAGCTCGACCAGCGCCACGAGCGCCGCCGTGACGAGCAGCTTGTCGGCGAGCGGGTCGATGAACTTGCCGAACGTGGTGATCTGGTTGCGGGATCGCGCGACATAGCCGTCGACCGCATCGCTCGCCGCGAGGGCCGTGAAGATGAAAGCGGCGACCCACGGGCGGTAAACGGCCCATGGGCCGGGCTCGATGAGCGCGTCCGGCATCTCCCCGAGGAGCACGACGAGGAACACGGGGATGAGGACCACGCGCACGAGCGTGATCCTGTTGGCGAGGTTCATGTTGCGAATCACAGCACCTCTCCTGACAACTCGTAGCCGAAGGAATCCACGATGCGCGCATCGACGAAAACGCCCGAAGGCACGATGCGGTCGAGCACGACGATGCCGTCCACGTCGGGGGCCTGGCCGCAGGTCCTTCCCCAGGACGTGTCGTCCTCGGCGCCCTCCACGAGGACGCGTACGAGCGTGTCGGTGTGCGAGGCGAACCGCTCAACCGAGATGCGGTCGGCGCGGTCGCGTAGGCGCTGAGCACGCGCCCGGCGCGTGGCGGGACGCACCTGGCCGGGCAGCGACGCCGCGCGCGTCCCCTCCTCCTGAGAGTAGGCGAAGACGCCCACATAGTCGAAGCCCGCGGTCTCGATGAAGTCCTCGAGCACGCGGAAGTCGGCCGCTGTCTCCCCGGGGAAACCCGCCATCACCGTGGTGCGCAACACGGCATCCGGCATGGCGGCGCGGATGCGGCCGATGAGCGTGAGATGCGCCGACGCATCGCCGGAGCGCCCCATCGCCCTCAGCACGGATTCGGACGCGTGCTGCAGGGGGATGTCGAGGTAGTGGCAGACGTGCGAGCTGCCGGCCATCGCGTCGAGCAACCGGTCGGTCACGCCGTCCGGCTGCAGGTACATCAGGCGGATGCGGAAGTCGCCCGGCAGCGCATCGAGACGCGCGACCAGCGCCCCGAGGTCCTCGCTCCCGGGCAGGTCGTGCCCCCAGCGGGCGATGTCCTGACCGACGAGCACGATCTCCCTGGCGCCTCCGTCGATGAGGAAGCGCGCTTCGGCGATCACCTCGTCGGCAGGCATGGAGACGAAACGGCCCCGGATCGCGGGGATGGCGCAGTAGGCGCACCGCCTGTCGCACCCTTCGCTCACCTTCAGGTAGGCGGTCGGCCCGGGTGCGGTCCTCGGCGGCGGCGCGCTCGGTCGGGCGGGAGTGCCGAGGAGGGCCTCCAGCACGGTGAGAAGCCGCGGCTCGTCCGCGACGGGCACGAAGGCGTCGGGCTCGGGCATCGCTTCGACGAGCTCGTCGCCGTAGCGCGACGCCAGGCATCCGGCCACGACTACCCGGCGGCCGTCCCGCATGGGGCGCCACTCGCCGGTGAACGCGAACGCCTCGGCTATCGACTCCTCCGTCGCATCCTGGATGAACGCGCAGGTGTTGAGCACGACGACGTCGGCATCGGCGGGGTCGTCGACCAGCCGGTACGCGGAGGCCTGCACTGCTGCGGCCATGCGGTCCGAGTCGACCTCGTTCTTGGGACAGCCGAGAGTCACGAAGCACACGGCGGGAACAGGTGGAGTCACGTCAGCCTCAGCGGTAGTTGGTGAACTGCAGCGGGATGCCGTAGTCCTCGGCTTTGAGGAACGCGATCACAGCCTGAAGCTCGTCACGGCTCGCGCTGGACACACGCACCTTGTCGCCCTCGATCTGCACCTTGACCTTCAACTTCTGGTCACGCACGTCCTTGTTGATCTTGCGCGCGATCTCGGCGTCGATGCCGTTGACCACCTGGCCGACGGTGCGGACCGAGCCGCCCGAGGCGGATTCGACCTTCCCCCAGCCAACAGCCTTGATGTCGATCGTGCGGCGGACGAGCTTGGTGACCAGCACGTCCTTGACCTGCGTGAGGACGAAGTCGCTCGGTGCCGAGAGGGTGATGGCCGAGGCGGCCCGGTCGAGGGCGATGGTCGACTTCGTGTCCTTCAGGTCGTAGCGCTGGGCTATCTCCTTGGTGGCCTGCTGAACGGCGTTGTCCACCTCCTGCATATCGACTTGCGATACGACATCGAAGCTCTGGTCCTTCGCCATACTGCCTCCTCGGTCTTGTGGGGCGTCACTCGGTGGTTGTCGGGGGCTCGACGGTCTCCGTCACTCCGGGAGACGCGCTGGTGTCGATCGACGTGGACGGGGTGGTCGTGGGCGGTGTCGGCGGGAGCTCATCGTCCCGGAACAGCGCTGAGATCCCCCAGATGAGGAGCACCATCACCAGCACGCCGGCCAGCACCGCGATCCAGACCGCACGCGGGATAGCGTGGAGCTCGAGGCGATGCGGGACGAGCGTTCGCTCGGGGATGTCGGCAAGCTGGGGCAGTGACGAATTCTGGCCGATGTCCTGGGCGTACTCTTCGAGAAGCGGGGTCGCATCAAGGCCGAGAACGGTCGCGTAGTTCTGGATGTAGCCCTTGACGTAAACCGGCGCCGGAAGGTCGTCCCACCGCTCGGCCTCGAGGGCATCGAGCATGCGGCGCATGATCCGGGTCTCGCGCTCGATCTCCGGCAGTTGGCGCCCCTGTGCACGTCGGGCGTCCGCGAGCCTCTTGCCGACCGGCATCTCAGTCCCTCCTGTCCCCTGTTGGGACCGCCTTCGGCCTACCCGTCGTCATCATCGCGCTCCTGCCGCTCGAAGGCCTTCAGCGACTCGAGTTCCTCGATGTCCACGAGCACCTCGCGGGGCCGGCTGCCGTCGGGCTGACCGACGATGCCCTTGCCCTCGAGCATGTCCATGATACGACCAGCGCGAGCATAGCCCACCTTCAGCCTTCTCTGAAGGAGCGATGTCGACCCCATACCGCTGGTGACGACCATGTCCGCGGCCTCCCACAGCAGCGGATCGTCGTCGTCCGCACCCTCCAGGGTGCCCGTCGGACCGGTGACCTTGAGGTGGAGGATCTCTTCGTGATAGTCGGGCTCCGCCTGCGCCTTCACGTGACCGACCACCGCGTTGATCTCGTCTTCGCTCACGTACGCGCCCTGGATGCGCTTGGGCTTGGGCCATGCCGGCGTCGAGAACAGCATGTCGCCCAGGCCGACGAGCTTCTCGGCGCCGGACTGGTCCAGGATCACGCGGCTGTCGATGCCCGAGGAGACGGCGAACGCGATGCGGTTGGTGATGTTCGTCTTGATGAGCCCGGTGATGATGTCGGTCGACGGACGCTGGGTGGCGACGATGAGGTGGATGCCGGCCGCGCGCGCGAGCTGCGCGATGCGGCAGATAGAGTCCTCGACCTCCTTGGCGGCGATCATCATGAGGTCGGCGAGCTCGTCGA
>DCVQ01000009.1:1916-161026 GCA_002328745.1 Actinobacteria bacterium UBA2184 | reverse complement strand
CGAAGAGGACACGAGCGACGCGTTCTTCCGGTCGAGCAAGCGTGCTCGCCCGCATAGCCTGTACGCGCACCTGGAACTCATCCGCCAGAGGGCTTCAGCGCGCGGGTTCGCGCTGACGGTCACGCCGCCGAAGAGTCTCGCGTTCGACACCCGCGCGGTGTCGGCGGACACGACGCCGACCGTCACCGAGGTGTACATCCCGTTCTCGCCCGCGAACAAGGTGACCTGGAACTACGACGCGGCAACGAACACCTACCTGCGGTCGAACGACGGCAAGGTCCACGAGGACGCGAACACGGGCGAGCAGATACGCACCCGCAACGTGGTCGTCATCTGGGCGAAGTACATCGCCCAGTCCAAGGTCGACGTGTCGGGCTCGACGACCTACGACATCGAGCTCGAGGGCACGGGGCGCATGACGCTGTTCAAGGACGGGCAGCGTTACGACGGCACGTGGACGGCGACGGGCGACGCCCCGCCGGTCTTCAAGGCTGCCGACGGCACTCAGATCAAGCTGGGTCCGGGGAACACATGGATGCAGGTCGTAGGCCTGGACGTGAACATCACGATGAAGTGACGCGCCGCAGCCGAGGTTGTGAGCGCTCGCGCACGCGAGTAGAATCTGTAGGCCACACACACCCGTTCGGGGCGCGCTGTCGTCCCCATGATCCGAGGAGCGATTCGAGCCAGTGAGTGACAATCCCGCCACCGGAACGCTGCGCGTCAAGACCGGCCTCGCCGAGATGCTCAAGGGCGGCGTCATCATGGACGTCATCAATGTCGAGCAGGCGAAGATCGCCGAGGATGCGGGCGCGGTGGCCGTCATGGCCCTCGAGCGCGTGCCCGCGGACATCCGTGCGGTCGGCGGCGTCGCCCGCATGGCCGACCCCACCATCGTGGAGGCCATCGTGGGCTCCGTCTCGATCCCCGTGATGGCCAAGTGCCGCATCGGCCANNAAGGGCGAGCCGGGAACCGGCAACGTCGTCGAGGCGGTGCGGCACATGCGCACCATGCTCGAGGAGATCGCCTGGGTGGCCGGCGTACGCGAGGAGCAGCTCTTCACGACGGCCAAGGACCTGCAGGCGCCGTACGAGCTGGTCAAGTGGGTGCACGACCATGGGACGCTCCCGGTGGTGAACTTCTCGGCAGGCGGCATCGCCACTCCCGCCGACGCGGCGCTCATGATGCAGCTCGGCTGCGACGGCGTCTTCGTCGGCAGCGGCATNNTTCAAGAGCGGCGATCCGGTCAAGCGCGCCAAGGCGATCGTCGAGGCGACCACGCACTACACGGATGCGGACATCATCGCTCGCGTGTCGCGCGATCTGGGCGAGGCGATGGTAGGCATCAACATCTCCGACATCCCCGAAGCCGAGCGGATGCAGGAGCGGGGCTGGTAGTAGTGCGAATCGGCGTCCTCGCGCTGCAGGGCGCGTTTCGCGAGCACATCCTCACCTTCGAGGCGCTGGGCGCGTCCGCGTCGGCCATCCGCTTGCCGGGTCAGCTCGAGGGGCTGGACGCCCTCGTGATCCCGGGCGGGGAATCCACCGCCATCGCCAAGCTCATGCGGTCTTACGGGTTCTACAGCGCGCTCCGCGAGCGCCATGGTGCCGGAATGGCGATCTGGGGCACGTGCGCCGGGGCCATCCTCCTGGCGACTCACATCAGCGACGCGGCTGCCGACCAGGAGCCGCTCGGGCTCATGGACATGACCATACGGCGCAACGCGTACGGCCGGCAGGTCGATTCGTTCGAGGTCGAGCTCGATATCGCCCGACTCGACGGGTCCTTCACCGGTGTGTTCATCAGGGCCCCGTGGATCGAGTCGGTGGGAGAGGCGGGCGAGGTGCTGGCCCGCCACGACGGACGCATCGTCGCCGCCCGGCAGGGCGACCTGATGGCCACCACGTTCCACCCCGAGCTGACCGGTGACCCCCGGGTGCACCGGCTCTTCCTCGAGTACATCGTCGGATCGCGCTAGACGTCTGAAGGGACTCCCGATGTCCGGACATTCGAAGTGGGCCACCACCAAACACCGCAAGGCCGCGGTCGACGCAAAGCGGTCGAAGCTCTTCTCGAAGCTCACTCGCATCATCACGGTGGCGGCGAGGACGGGCGGCGATCCCAATCCCGAGAACAACGCGTCGCTGGCCGCGGCCATCGCCAAGGCCAAGTCCTACTCGCTTCCGAAGGACAAGATCGAGACGGCGATCGCGAAGGCGTTCGGCGCCGGCGCGGACGCCGCCGCGTTCGAGGAGGTCGTGTACGAGGGCTACGGGCCGGCGGGCGTCGCCCTGTACATCGAGGCGCTGACCGACAACCGGAACCGGACCGCGGCCGACGTGAGGGCGGCGTTCACGCGCGCGGGCGGCAATCTGGGAGCGACCGGCTCGGTGGCGTTCCAGTTCGAGCGCCGGGGCGAGATCACGGTCGACGGCGTCGGTGCTCCGGACGGCGATGAGCTGATGCTGCTCGTCGCCGATGCGGGCGGCGACGATCTCGAAGCGATCGACGACGGATACGTGGTCTACACGGCGCCGAGCGACGTGATGGCGGTCCAGGCCGCGCTGGAGGCCGCCGGTGTGCCGGTGAAGGGCGCGGAGCTCGTGATGGAGCCGGTCACGACGACCGCAGTGACGCTCGAGGATGTGAAGAAAGTGCTCCGGCTCATCGATCGTCTCGAGGAGTCGGACGACATCCAGAACGTCTACCACACGATGGAGCTCACCGACGAGATCGCTGCCGCGCTTGACGAGTGACCGGCGCCGTCAGTTGGCATTGCCCATGACGTCGACCTGCTTGGTCTGACGCAGGAGGATGCGCGGTGCGCCCGGGTCGGTTCCCTTTATGAGCGCCCACACAGGGCCCACGACTATGGTGCTCTGCAGTGGCGTGCTGATGGCGAGCTCGATCTTCACATGCTCGATGCTGAACGTCTTGCCCGATTCCTGGGCGTACTCCTCGAGCGTGGCTCCTCCGGCCTCGGCGGCCGTTGCCGCAACGGTCTGGGCCTCTTCTGCCGCGTCAGGAGTGACCATCACGATGTCTATCGCGGCGGCCATCGCGTCGTTGAGCGCATCGCCCCCCTTCGAGAGGGCAGAGGACAGGCGGATGCCGTCGTTCAAGGCGATGCCGATCAGTGCGAGCACGATCAGCGCGCGCACCAGTCGGCCGATGAAGGGGTAGTCCGACAGGCTCATGAGTCTCTCCTTGCGTGAAGCGCCGGCTTTCACGAGTATACCTCCGGGACCTATCGGGCTGGGGCGCGCTCGACTTTACGCCCTACTGCCGTCGCGGTATCCTGAACATATGTTCGATTGTCGGCGTGTGGAGGAGGCCCGTTGATCGTTCTCGGCATCGACCCGGGTCTGGTCAACACGGGGTGGGGCGTCATCGAGACGCAGGGGAGCCGGCTGCGCTGCGTCGCCTACGGGTGCATCACCACCCGGGCGCACGCCACAGCTGCCGAGCGCCTGGCCGAGATCCACGGCGGTATCGCGGCCGTGATCGACCGGTACGACCCCGCCTGCTGCGGCATCGAGAACGTCTACTTCTCCAACAACGCGCACACCGCGTTTGCGACGGGCCAGGCCCGGGGCGTCGCGCTTCTTGCGGCCGCAGGCCTCGAGATCGGCGAGTACGGACCCGGTGAGATCAAGCAGGCGGTCGTGGGGGCGGGGAGTGCGGACAAGCGTCAGGTCCAGTACATGGTGCGCGCCATACTCGGCCTGGAGCAGGAACCGCAGCCGGACCATGCGGCCGATGCGCTGGCCGCGGCCATCACCCACGCGCACCTGCGTGTCGCGCGCTCGATAGGCGCGTCGGCACGATGATCGCGCACATCACAGGCCGGCTCGCGGGCAAGTCCGCCACGTCGTGCGTGATCGAGGTCGGAGGGCTCGGGCTGCGCCTCGCGATGTCCACGCGCTCGCTTTCCCGGTTGCCCGCAGACGGCGATGAGGTCACCGTCTACACGCACCTGCACGTGCGCGAAGAAGAGCTCTCGCTGTTCGGTTTCGAGAGCATCGCCGAGCAGACGCTCTTCGAACTGCTGATCACCGTGTCCGGAGTGGGGCCGAAGGTGGCCCTCGCTGCGCTCTCGGCGTTCGCCCCCGATGCGCTCATCGACGCGATAGCCGCGGAAGACGATGGGCTCGTCGCCACCGTGCCCGGCATCGGCAAGAAGACCGCGCAACGGCTGATAATCGAGCTCAAGGACAAGGTGGGGGTCACCGCCGGCACGGTGCGAGGCGCACGGGCCCCCGCGGCTGGAGCCGAGGCGGCGGGCGCGCTTGCGTCCATGGGCTTCACCACCGCCGAGATCGCCGCGGCAGTGAAAGGGTACGATGGTCCGGACGACGCGCAGGCGCTCCTGCGTCACGCCCTCAAACGGCTCGGAGGCGGTGCATGATCGACACTGACGCCCGACAGAGGCTCGCCATCGCGGCCCCGGTGGCGCAGCTCTACGCGGTCACACTCCTGCTCCTCTTCGCTATCGATCCAGCGGCGCTGGCCGCGCCGATGTTCGCGGTGGCCATCGTCGCGCCGTTCGTGCTCGGCATGTGGGTGTTCGCGAAGCGATCGCGCTTCAGCCGGGTGGTGCTGTCCTTCTGGGCTCCCGCCGGTGAGATCACGCTGGTGATCCTCGTGATGCTCGCCGTGCGGTTCGCGGGCGGGCTCTCGGACGTGGTGCTGGCGCTCGCGGTGGCCGGGCCGCTCGTGGTGCTTCCGGGCCTTGCGTTGCGCTACCTGCGAGGTGCGGACCGGCGTCTTCGGGCGCGCGTAGGAGTCCTGTGGCTCCTCGCGCTCATCGAGGTGGCGGTCGCCATCCCGCTCTCGGGGGCGCTGGGCACGTCGGCCGAGGGCATGCAGGCCCTTGCAGCCGTCGTGATGCTGCTCTTCGCGCCGGCGGCCGCCCTGGGCACGTGGGGCGGTCTGGCACTCGCCGCGCTCCTGCCCGAGCCCGCGGACGCGATCGTGGTGGCCGCCGACGATCTGCACATCGACGGCGGGGGAGACGATCGGGCGTGAGCACGGTCTGGGAGAGCGGCGATCGGCTGCCCGACGAGGGGGAGCGGCTCGTCTCTGCCGAGTTCACCGAAGACGACCTCGAGATAGATCGCAGTCTCCGTCCGCGTCGCCTCGACGACTATCTCGGCCAGACGCGCGTGAAGGACAATCTCGGTGTGCTGATCGACGCCGCCCGGGCGCGCGATGAGGTGCTCGACCACCTGTTGCTCTCGGGTCCTCCGGGGCTCGGCAAGACCACGCTCGCGGGCGTGGTCGCCGAGGAGCTTGGCGTGCAGATGCGCCAGACGAGCGGCCCGGCGATCGAACGGGCCGGCGATTTGGCGGCCATCCTCACCAACCTCGAGCCGCGGGACGTGCTGTTCATCGATGAGATCCACCGGTTGAGCCGCGTCGTGGAAGAGGTGCTCTACCCGGCGATGGAGGACTTCACGATCGACATCGTCATCGGCAAGGGTCCTGCGGCGCGCTCCCTGCGTCTCGACCTGCCACCGTTCACGCTGATCGGCGCCACGACGCGGACGGGCCTGCTCACCGGCCCCCTGCGCGACCGGTTCGGCATGGCCTTCCGGCTCGAGTACTACACGCCCGATGAGCTGTCGGCTATCGTGCGGCGCTCGGCGGGGATCCTGGGGGTCCCGGTTGACGCCGAGGGCGCCGCCGAGATCGCGAGGCGCGGTCGCGGGACGCCGCGGCTGGCGAACCGGCTGCTCAAGCGCGTGCGCGACTACGCGCAGGTGCGCCACGACGGCCGAATCACCGAGGACATCGCCGCCGAGGCACTCGCGTTCTTCCAGGTCGACCACGTGGGGCTCGATCGCATGGACATCGCAATCCTCGAGACGCTCACGAAGACCTTCAGCGGCCGCCCCGTCGGGCTCAACACCCTCGCGGCCGCCGTCGGCGAGGAACCCGACACGCTCGAGGACGTCTACGAGCCGTTCCTCCTACAGCTCGGCTTCCTGGCGCGGACGCCGAAGGGCCGTCAGGCCACGCCGCGCGCGTACGAGCACCTCGGCCTGCCGCAGCCGGCCGAGGTGCCGCAGCAAGACGGGCTCTTCTAGGGGCAAGCCGGCACGGGATCGCACGGGGAGCGAAGCGCGGAGGGCGCCGTGGGGGACGGGGGAGCTGGCAGCGGGGCGGCAGGGGCCGCGGGCGCGCGCCCGGTGTCGCCGCGCCTCAAGCAGCAGCCGTTGTGGGTGCGCGTCGACGAGAACCGCGTGAAGCTCGCGGTGTTCGTGGTGCTGTTCATCGCGGGCTCAGCCGTGCTGCTGACGGCGGCCCTCGTGGGCGTTCCCGGCGCGCTGTTCGGGCTCTTCTACACCTCGGACGTGCCTTCCGAAGCCGAATGGTACTGGTCGTCGTTCCGGACGGTCTTCGCGGTCGGCTTCGGAGTGCTGCTCGCGCTCGGCTCGCTCGCGGCGGCCATTCAGCTCTCGAACGCCGAGGACTGGGTGCGCAACCGCTTCAAAGGCACTGCGGCTGAGCCGGGGGCCTACCCGGCGCTGGAGCGGGTGGTCTCGGACATGGCGATCGCGGGCGGGCTTCCGGAACCGCCCGGGCTGGTCGTCCTCGATACGCCCACGGTGAACGCGTACGCGCTCGGCACGGCCCGGTCGCGGGCGGTCGTGGGCGTGACGCGTGGATTCCTCGAGGGCGTGCCTCCCGAGGAGCAGCGTGCTGTCGTGGCCACGCTCGTCGCGCGGATCGTCTCGGGCGATATCCTGTTCGCCACCGCGCTCGCGGCGCTCATGGGGCCGCTCAAGCTGATCCGCGGATCGGGCAGGGCCGCGCTCTCGGGCGCCGGCGGGTGTGCCGAGACGGGCTGCGGCGATGGCTGCTCCGGCCTGGGCGATGCGGGTGACGGGTGCACGGGGTGCCTGCTGGACGATTCCGACCCTGGCGGTTGCCTCGGTGCGATAGGGACCTTCCTCATCATCGTGGTGATCGCGGCGATCACGTACGCGGCAGTGGTGACGGCCGCCTGGATCGTGACGTTCTGGGGGCGCCTGCTGCATCGCACGAGCTACGAGAAGGCCGACGCCGAGGGCATGCTGCTGCTGCGCGACCCCGCGCCGATGCTCGCCGCGCTCGCGCGGGCGATCGAGGCGGACACCACGATCTCGGACGGCGATCCGTCCTACGACGGAATCTTCTACACCCAGACGAGCGGGACGCCGGCGATCGAGAAGATCGAACGCCGGCGTCTGCTGCGGCTGGCCGAGGTGCTCGGCGCCGATGGCGCGGTAGCCGTTACGGGCGGCGAGCGCTAGAGCGTCACCTCGGCAGCCCAGAGTCCATGCAGGTTGCAGTGCTCGATCGCCGTCAGCACCGTCCCGGGATCCGCGTTGACGACGACGGACACCGTCGGTGTGGTGGCGATGGGGGACAGATCGAACCGGGCGATGGCGGCTTCGCCGGCGAGCAGCTCGATCCAGGTGATGTAGTGGTCGGGCTGGTTCGGGTGCGGCACCTCGGCGCCGACGGTCACGGTCACCACGTATGCGCCGTCGACCTCGTCGATGTCGATCTGCGGGGTGTGCTTCTTCTCGAAGTCGCTCGCGGCGGCGAGGTCGGTGACCCGGTTGACGGGACCGAGGATGGGAGCGTCGGACATGGTTCCTCCTTGGCGAAGGGTTGCGGTCGCTAGAGTTCGTACCCAATGGTCCCGCACCGCAGCTGCAGGAGCCTCGCGGCGGGTAGAATGGTCGGTGCGCGCCACGGTCGCCAGACCGACCGGTCGCGCGGCAACGCATCAGCGGGAGGCGAGGAGTCATGGTCGCTGCGAAGAAGGTCTCACGGTCCGACGCCCTGCTCGTGCTCGTCGACATGCAGGAGCGCCTCGCCGACGCCATGCCGCGGCGCGACGCTGTGATCGCGAGCGCGGCGCTTCTCGCGCGCGTGGCGGCGTGCCTCGGCATCCCCGCCATCGTCACGCGGCAGTATCCGCGGGGCCTGGGAGAGACGGCTCCCGAGCTTGCCGAGGCGCTCGGCGGGCTTGTGCCGATCGACAAGACCGCCTTCTCGTGCATGGGGGACCCCGCCTTCCGGGAACGCCTGGCCGTTCTGGCGAGGCGCCAGGTGCTGCTCACCGGGATGGAGACGCACATCTGCGTGACGCAGACGGCGCTCGATCTGCTCGCGGAAGGCTACGACGTGTACGTGGTCGCCGACGCGACATGCTCGAGGCGGGATGCCGATCGGGACGCGGCGTTCGAGCGGCTCCGCGGAGCGGGGGCCACGGTGCTGACGTCCGAGTCGGCCATCTACGAAGTCCTCGGCGAGGCCGACACGCCGGAGTTCCGACAGGTGCTCCCGCTCGTGAAGGCGCACGACCCCGGCGGGTCCGCGTAGTGCGGATGACCCTCCGGGGCGGCTCGGGTACACTGTCAGCCACGCCGAAGGACGGCGGTCGGCGTGAGGATGCAGGCGGGAGAAGCGGATGGCAACGATCATCGATGGCAAGGCGGTCGCCGCGGCGGTCAAGGAACGTGCGGCCGCGCAGGCGCGCGAGCTTGAGGCGCGCGGCGTGACGCCGTGCCTCGCCGTGGTTCTCGTCGGCGATGATCCCGCCTCGGCCTCGTACGTGCGGATGAAGGAGCGCGACTGCGCCGAGGTGGGCATCGAGAGCCGCGACCACCGGCTGCCTGCGGAGACTCCACAGGATGAGCTCGACGAGCTCATCGATCGGCTGAACGCCGACCCCGCAGTCGACGGCATCCTCGTGCAGATGCCGCTGCCGAAGCACCTCGACGCCGAGTCGGTGATCGCGCGAATCTCGCCGGAGAAGGACGTCGACGGCTTCCATCCCGAAAGCCTCGGGCGTCTCGTGCGCGGGCTGCCCGGCTTCCGGGCGTGCACCCCGGCGGGCGTCATGGAGATGCTTCATGCGTACGGTATCGACCCGACGGGGATGGACGCGGTCGTGGTCGGCCGCTCCACGATAGTCGGCAAGCCGATGGCGCTGCTGCTGCTCGAGGCCAACGCGACCGTGACCGTGTGCCATTCGCGCACGCGCGACCTGCCTGCGGTCTGCCGGGAGGCCGACCTGCTCGTGGCCGCGATCGGGCGGCCCGAGATGATCGACTCCTCGTACGTCAAGCCGGGAGCGGTCGTGATCGACGTCGGCATCAACCGCACGGAGAAGGGGATGGTCGGCGACGTCGATTTCGCGAGCGTCGAGCCCGTCGCCTCGGCGATCAGCCCGGTGCCCGGCGGGGTCGGCCCCATGACGCGGGCGATGCTGGTCGCAAACACCCTTGAGGCCGCACGTCTGCGTGCGGATGCTTCACAGTCCTGACAAGGTCCATCAGTCGCGAGACGTCTCGCGTCCGGTCGCTGATTTCGGAGGTCATATCGTGACACGCATGCCCCGCCGGCTGCTGGCCGTCCTCGCGCTCGCGAGCGCCGTCGCTTTACCCGGCGTCGCGCACGGCGCTCCGGCCTCCGTCGTCGAGTATCAGATCGAGTTCACCTCGGCCACCGGTGGGCTGGTGGTCGTGGCAACCGCCGATCCGAGCGCGCCCCTCCCGGTCACCGTGCAGATCCCCGCGCCGGTGGGAGCGACGCTCCTGTGGTCGGGAGAGCTGCTCGGCGGCGACCCCGGTCTCGATCCGGTGCGCCAGGCGGTGCCGAAGCGTGTCGGCGACATGAACGTGTACGAGATGACCCTTGAGAGCGGACACATCGGCCAGCTCGAGCTGACAGTCGAGCCCGCGCGGGCAGCTGACGGTCGCGCGGAGAACGCGCTTTCGTGGACCAATCCGGGCACGACCGACGTGCTCGTGTCGCTGTCCGTCGTTTTCGAACCCGGTGCGACGGAGATCGAACTCACCCCGGCGGCCGTCGGTGCGCCACTCTACAATGACGTCGGCGTGTCGCTCCACCCACTCGGCACGACCCGTGTCACGGCGGGCACGACCCTCGAGATCACGGCGTCCTGGAGCGGCGGTCTCACGGCCGGGTCGCCACAGGCCGGGTCCGGGGTGCCCGTGTGGCTCTTCGCGGCGCTCGGGCTTGCGGTTGGCGCCCTCGCGCTGGTGATCGTCATGGACCGCACGCGTGCGCGTAGGCGCGCGCCGCGCGACGAGCCGGGTGCGCGGCGGGCCGCCCGCTCCGGCGCGAGCGCGGATGCGGAGGAAGAGTCGGAGGAAGAGCTCGAGGAGGACTCCCCGCACGAGGTGGGGCCGATGGTCGCTCCGGGCGACGACGTCGAACAGCTCGACTGGTAGCGGCGTGGGCGCGGCATTCGTCATAGCCTTCCTGCTCGTGGGGCTCGCCGAACTCGGAGACAAGAGCCAGCTGCTGCTGCTTGCGTTCGCGGCACGCTTCAAACCGCTCAGGGTGGTCCTCGGCGCGGCGATCGCGATCTTCACGCTGCAGGCGGTCGGCGTGCTCGTCGGCGGGCTGATCGGCGCCTATCTGCCGACCGGGATCATCGCCGTCGCCGCCGGAGCGCTTTTCATCGCCTTCGGCGTGATGTCCTGGCGCAGCGCCGATGGGGACGGGGATGGCGAGGAAGCGGCCCCGGTTCGTCGCTTCGGCCCGGTCCTCACGGTCACAGCTGCGCTGCTGCTCGCCGAGTTCGGGGACAAGACGCAGCTCATGACGATGTCGATCGCGGCGGATCCGGCCGCGGCGCTCAGAACGCTCGGCGCGCTGGCTCCCGCGATCGCGGCGCCCGAGGCGGGCACGCTTGCCACCGGGCTCGGTGTCTGGCTCGGCTCGTCGCTCGGGTTCCTCGCGGCCGATGTGCTGGCGATCGTGGCCGGCGCCGTGCTCGGCGCACGGCTGCCGGAGCGCGCCATCGCACGCTTCTCGGCGGTCGTCTTCATCCTGTTCGGCGTGGTGACCATCGCCTCGGCGTTCGTCGGCACCTAGGCCGTCGCGGTAGACTGGGACGCGGAGGTCGGCCATGAGAGTGTTGCTCCACGCCTGCTGCGGTCCGTGCCTGCTCGAGCCCTACGATGCGCTCGCGGCCGAGCACGATGTCACCGTGTGCTACGCGAACCCCAACATCCATCCCGCCGAGGAGTACGAGCGGCGACGCGACACCCTGCGCGCGTACGCGGCCGAAGCGGGCATCGCGGTCGTCGAGCTGCCGTACGAGCCCGAGCGGTGGCGGGAGGCGACCGAAGGCGTGCGCGACGTGCCCACCGAGCGCTGCCGGGCGTGCTTCCGCCTGCGGCTGGGGCTGACCGCCGCGGAGGCCCGGCGCCTCGGAGCCGACGCCGTGGCCACGACGCTCTCGGTGAGTCCCTACCAGGATGCCGACGCGCTGCGGGAGGCGGGCGAGGCGGTCTGCGCCGAGGCCGGCGTGCGCTTCCTCGCCACCGACTTCCGGGACCGCTACCCGGAGGCGACGCGTCGCTCGCGCGAGCTGGGGATGTATCGCCAGAACTACTGCGGGTGCGAGCCGAGCGAGGCGGAGGCGGCCGCCGGGCGCGAGCGGCGTCGCGAGGAGCGCAGGGTCGCGCGCGAGTTGCGCGGGTAGCGCGACGGCTCCTGCGCTGCGGTACACTGCGTGCATCGGCGACTCCAGGAGGCACCCCGCGCGTGAAGACCGACGACTTCGACTACGACCTGCCGAGCGGGCTCATCGCCCAGCACCCCGCGCAGCCGCGTGACGCGTGCCGCCTTCTCGTCGTCGATCGCGTGAGCGGCCAGATCGACCACCGGTCGTTCCGCGATGTTCTCGAATACCTCGAGGCTGGCGACCTGCTGGTCGTGAACGAGACCCGCGTGCTTCCCGCGCGGCTGCACGGCGCGAAGGACGAGACAGGCGGCGCCGTCGAAGTGCTGCTGCTGAGGCGCGAGTATGGCGACGTGTGGGAGTGCCTCGTGAAGCCCGGGAGGCGCCTGAAGCCGGGCGCGCGCATCGTCTTCGGCGGCGGCGAGATGACCGGGCTCGTGGTGGACGTGAACGCGGACACGGGCGCGCGCCTCATCCAGTTCTACACCCATTCAGGGACCATGCTCGATGCGGTGCACCGCCTCGGCGAGGTCCCGCTTCCGCCGTACATCACCGAGCCGCTCGCCGATCCCGCCGAGTACCAGACGGTCTACGCCACCGACGAGCACAGCGTTGCTGCGCCGACCGCGGGTCTGCACTTCACCACCGAACTGCTCGACGAGATCCAGCGTGCGGGCGTCCATCTCGCGAAAGTCGAGCTGGACGTGGGGCTCGACACGTTCCGTCCCGTTGCGGAGGCCGACCCGCACGATCACGTGATCCACACGGAGCATTACCGCGTGCCGCCTGAGACGGCCCGGGCGATCGCTGACGCGCGCGAGCGGGGGAAGCGGGTGATCGCGGTCGGAACGACCACGGTGCGCGCCCTCGAGAGCGCCTTCAACGAGGAAACCGGGGTGGTGGAGCCCGCCGAGGGCATGACGGACCTGTTCATCCTGCCCGGCTTCAGCTTCGGCGCGGTCGATGCGCTCGTCACGAACTTCCATATGCCGCGCTCGACCCTGATGATGATGGTGAGCGCGTTCGCGGGACGCGAGCTCATGATGCACGCTTACGAGATCGCACGTGCCGAGCGGTACCGGTTCCTGTCCTTCGGGGATGCGATGCTCATCCTGTAGCGGCCGGGCCGCTGTCCGCAGCGGCGCGCGGACGGACCTAGTCGGCGGGTGCCCACCACGTCCAGCCCGGATTGCCGGCGGCGGGATCATCGGGCGCCGTCCCCGGAGCGATTGCGAATCCGGTCGTGATCCGACCCGTCGTCAGGCTGTAGATCGCCACGCCCATGTCGTCGTGCCCGAACAGCTGGAACGAGGGCGACCCGTCGGGACCGGCCGGGACGATGAATCCGTCCGGCAGCGTCGGCCACATGCCGAAGGCGGTGATCGCCGCTCCGGTCTGCAGCACGAAGCGGTCCTGCCCGTGCGTGCGCACCACCGGCGAGAATCTCAGGTAGGTGCCGTCGGGCAGCTTCACGAGCAGCGCTTCCCGGTCCCGGGCCGAAAGGTAGGCGTGACGCTCGACGGGTGCTTCGTCCTCGCCAAGGCTCGTCGCCACGACGCCGACGGTCGTCAGCGACGACGCGTCGACGGCGGGGCCGTCGAGGATGTAGACGCTCCCGTCGAAGGAGACGTAATCGGGGGCCGCCGCAGTGGCGTCGCTCGACGCGCGCTCGGCGGACAGGGATGCCTCGGGCGCCGACGAATCGGCCATCGCTCCGAACGTGTCGCCGTCCGCCGGCCCGGTGAGGCTTGCCGACTCGTCGGGGACCGTGGCAGCTCCCGGTCGCATGAGCGTCACGGCGGTCACTCCGACGGCCAGCAGCACGACAGCTGCCGCAGCGAGCGAGGCGGGCCGGAAGTACCACGAACCGCCCACGCGCGAGGGGAGAAGCCGCCGGCGTGGGGCCTCCGCCACCGGTGCCCCGGCGATCGCAGGCGCCGCCGGCGCGAGGGCCGCCGCGTTCTCGGCCGCCATCTCGCGCAGCACGCGCGCCTCGGTGGCCGCACGGGCGATGATGCGCTCCACGAGCGCCTCGGGCGCGTGCGGGGTGGGCAGGGTGTCGAGCCGCTTCAGGGTGGCGGCGAAGGTGGCGCAGCCGGCGCAGGTCGCGCAGTGCACGTGGGCGGCGCCGATATCCTCGGCGGAGACGATCTCGCCGTCTCGCAGGGCCGACAGGGTCTCAGTGACGCGCAGGCAGTCCATGTCCTTCACCTCCGTCCCATCCATTGATGATGCCGGTGAGCGTCCGCCGTGCCCGGAAGACGCGCGATTTCACGGTGCCGACCGGTACGCCGAGCGTTGTGGCGGCGTCCGCGTACGAGAGCCCGAACAGGGTCACCGCGCCGAGCGCCTCCCGGTCCTCGGGTGCGAGCGCGCCCATCGCCTGTTCCACCGCGCGGCTTGCGACGACATCGTCGGCGAAATCGGCGGCCGACAGCGGCTCGAGCGTGAGCGGATCCACCGGTTGCGGCGTTCGGCGTCCCGCGCGGACCATGTCGAGGCACACGTTGCGCGTGACGCGGAACAGCCAGGTCGAGAATCGGGCCCTGCCGTCGAACGTGGCGATGGTGCGGAACACCTTGATGAACACCTCCTGCGTGGCGTCCTCGGCGGCCTGACGGTCGCCGAAGAACCGGAGCGCGTGGCCGAAGACCGCGTCGGAGTGAGCGCGCACGAGCGCGGCAAACGCCTGCTCGTCGCCCGCGGCTGCGGCAGCCACGAGGTCGTTCTCGCTCATCGGCCGAGGGGCCATCCGTCACTCCCGTACGACGCGCCCTGACAGGGGGTGGTTCACGCGCACAAGCATACCCCGTCAAGGCTGCTAGAATCTGCCCATGGCACTCTTCGACTTCAAGCTCGTCTCCACCGACCCGACCACGGCGGCCCGCGCGGCGACGTTCGCCACCGCTCACGGCGTCGTCGAGACGCCGACGTTCATGCCGGTGGGCACGCGTGCCACCGTGAAGGGCGTGACGCCCGAGCAGCTGCGCGGGATCGGCGCGCAGGTGGTGCTCGCGAATACGTACCATCTCTTCCTGCGCCCCGGCTCCGACATCGTCCGCGAGGCGGGCGGTCTTCACCGCTTCATGGGCTGGGACCGCGTCATCCTCACGGACTCAGGCGGCTTCCAGGTGTTCAGCCTTGCCGACACGCTCAAGCTCACCGATGACGGCGTGGAGTTCCGCTCCATCGTCGACGGCGCGAAGCACTTCTGGACGCCCGAGGACAACATGCGCATCCAGGAGGACCTTGGCGCGGACATCATCATGCAGCTCGACCAGTGCCCGCCGTATCCCGCCGAGCGTGAGTTCGTGGCCACAGCCGTGCGCCGCTCGGCCGAGTGGGCCGCACGCTGCAAGGCCGCCCACGTGCGCGAGGACCAGGCGCTCTTCGGCATCGTGCAGGGCGGCGTCTTCGAGGACCTTCGCGCCGAGAGCGTGGCGCGTCTTGCCGAGATCGGCTTCCCCGGCTACGGGATCGGCGGGTACTCGGTAGGGGAACCGCACGATCTGATGCTGGAGAGCCTGGCGCCGGTGGCGGAGCTGCTGCCCGCCGACCGGCCCCGGTATCTGATGGGGGTCGGCAACCCCACCACGATGCTCGAGGCGATCGCGCTCGGCGTGGACCTCTTCGACTGCGTGCTGCCCACGCGCACCGCGCGCACTGGCACCGCGTTCTCCTCCGAGGGGCGTATGAACCTCAAGAACGCGAAGTACGCGCGCGACTTCGGCCCGCTCGATCCCGCATGCACCTGCCCCGTGTGCGCCACCTACACCCGCGCCTACCTCAGGCATCTCGTCACCGTTAAGGAGATGCTCGCCTCCACGCTGCTGTCGATCCACAACCTGCACGTGCTGGTGGATCTCGCGCGCCGCGCGCGGGAGGCGATCGCGGCCGGCCGTTACGGCGCGTTCGTGCACGAATGGCGTGAAGGGCCGGGCGCGGACGACTACTGAGAGGCGAGCGTCTTCGTTCGGTGGAAGTCGCCCATCTCCCGCGTCACGGGACGCCATATGTGGTGGTATGATTCGGAGACGTGTGCGCAGACGGTTGCGCCGCGTTTCTCAGGACCCAAGCATCGGAGGTCGGGTCGATGACCCAGGAAGCACTCGCACAGCTGCTGCCGTTCGTCGTGCTCATCGCCGCGTTCTATCTGCTGGCGATCCGCCCGCAGCAGAAGCGCAACAAGGCGCATCAGGAGCTCGTCGCGTCGCTCGTGGAGGGCGATCGCGTGATCACCATCGGCGGCATGCACGGGACCGTGCGCACGCTCGAGGACGATCGTGTCGGTCTCGAGGTCGCGACGGGCATGATCGTGGAGTTCGCGCGATCGGCCGTCGCGCAGAAGATCGAGGGATGAGCCACCGAGTCTGATCCGTGCCTGTCGGGAACGCTCCGACGGGCTCGTTTGCATGTGAGCCGACGCCCTGGGGCAGGGGCGCGAGGAGGAGGAGAGAGCACCACACGATGAACCCGAAAACGAGGAATATCGTCGCGCTCGCGACGATCGCGGTTCTCGCGGCAGTGTCGTTCTGGCAGTTCTGGCCGATCGAGGACAAGATCACACAGGGGCTCGACATCAAGGGCGGGCTCTCGCTCATCCTGACGGCGAAACCGCTCGGCGGCGAGACCATCACCGAGGCCACCATGGATCGAGTCGAGACGATCCTGATCGAGCGCGTGAACGGCTTCGGCCTGAGCGAGGCCACCGTCCAGCGGCAGGGGACGAACCAGTTCTTCGTCCAGCTGCCCGGTGTGAGCGATCCGGACGAGGCTCGCGAGTCGCTGAAGAACCCGGGCCGGCTGGAGTTCGTTGAGCTCGAGAGCATCACCGATACCGCCACGCTCGCGCTCGCGAATGCGCAGATGGAGCTTTTCGCAGCAGGCGAGTCGACCACCACAGAGCTCGACCCCAGCACGTATGAGCCCATCCACGAGACGATCGGCTCCGGCGAAGAGACTCGCGAGGAGACGATGACCGGCGGTGTCATCACCGATACCCAGGTCAGCACCGACGATTACGGCAACGGTGTCGTCAACCTCACGATGAACGCCGACGGCGCCGAGGTCTGGGCCAAAGCCACCGCCCGTATCGCCGCGGCACAGGGTCACGTCATGATCGTGCTCGATGGCCGTGCGCAGACCGCGCCCAAGGTCATCGGGTCGATCGATACGGGTGACACGCAGATCACCGGCTACACGATCGAGGAGGCTCGCAGGTTGGCTGCGGTGCTGCAGGCGGGTGCGCTGCCCGCCGAGCTCGAGATGAGTGCTTCGACCGAGGTCGACGCTCTTCTCGGCCGGACCTCGCTCGAGCAGGGACTGCTCGCCGGCCTTATCGGTCTCGCGTTCGTCGCGGTGTTCATGGCGGTCTACTACCGTGCGCTCGGCGTGCTCTCGTGGATCAGCCTCGCGCTCTACGGTATGCTGCTGTTCGGCACGCTGGCGGTGCTCTCATCCATGGGCATCTTCTCCCTGACGCTGCCGGGCATCGCCGGCATCATCCTCACCATCGGTGTGGCGGCGGATACCTCGATCCTCATCTTCGAGCGGCTGAAGGAGGAGGTCGAGGCGGGCAAGACGTACCGCAGCGCGGCCAAGTCGGGCGTTCGCCACGCGATCGGCACGAGCATCGATGCGGACGTTGTCACCCTGGTGTCCGCCATCGCGCTCTACGTGTTCGCGATCGGCCCGGTGCGCGGTTTCGCGTTCACCCTGATCCTCGGTATCGTCATCGATCTCGTGGTCGCCCTGCTGTTCACGGGTCCTGTCGTCCGTATGTTTGCGGAGAGCGTGATGCCCAAAATGCCCCGTCTCTTCGGCGTGAAGGCGGGTGGTTCGCATGTCTAGGCGCCGCATCGATTTCATGGGCAGGCGGAACATCTTCTTCGCGGTATCGGGCGCACTGTTCGTGCTCGCGATCGTTGTACTGTTGGTGAAGGGACTGACATTCGGCGTCGAGTTCCAGGGCGGCACCGTGATGACGCTCACGGCTCGCGACGGTGTCTCGGTGGAACAGGTGCGCGACGCGCTCGAGAGTGCTGGCGTCCCCGATAGCGACAACGCGACCATACAGTCCACGAATGCCGGTACGTTCATCATCCGCACGGCCGAGCCTGACGCGACGGCCGCCGAAAGCGCTGCGGATGCGGTTATCGCATCGCTGGAGCTTCCCGAACAGAATCCGAGCGTGACCACCATCGGACCCGGCTGGGGCGAGAACGTCACTCGATCGGCGGTCGTGGCCCTTACGGTCTCGATCATCGGCGTGTTGCTCTACGCGTCGGTCCGGTTCGAGTACAAGATGTCGGTGAGCGCGGTGCTCGCGCTCGTGCACGACACGGTGATCGTCCTCGGTGTGTATGCGCTTGCGGGACGCGAGGTCACCCCGAACACCATCGCCGCGCTGCTCACCATCCTCGGCTACTCGCTCTACGACACCATCGTCGTGTTCCATCGCATCCGCGAGAACGCCACGGGTCTGGTGAAGCGCAGCTTCATGGAGATGACGAACGACTCGATCAACCAGGTGCTCATGCGCTGGGTCAACACGGGTCTCATCCAGGTGATCCCGGTACTCGCGCTGCTGTTCTTCGGCGGTGAGACGCTGAGGGACTTCGCGTTCGCGATGGCCATCGGCCTCGTGGCCGGCGCGTACTCGTCGATCGGGTTCGCCAGCCCCTTCTACGCGGTGTGGAAGGAGCGCGAGCCGCGCTTCCAGGCGCTGAAGAAGAAGTACGAGGCACAGCAGGCGGCGAAGTAGCGCAGGCTGAAGCTCCGAAGGTCCTCAAGAGGGGCCGGCACCTCCACGGGTGTCGGCCCCCACAGTTAGAATGGATACATGACCACCAACGCGCCCGTATGCCGGCGGAACCGCTGGGACGTCGCGGAGGCCGACGCCCGCGCCGTGGCCTCGCTCGCTGCCGCGACCGGTCTTTCCGAGATCGTGGCGCGTATCCTCGTCGCGCGCGGCATCGGCACTCGGGAAGGCGCTCGCCGGTTCCTCGAGCCGTCGCTCGAGTCGGACTGGGTGGACGCCTCCGTGATCCCGGGCATGGCCGGAGCCGCCGCGCGTGTGGCTGCGGCGGTGCAGGCGGGCGAGCGCATCGTGGTCTTCGGCGACTTCGACCTCGACGGCATCTCCTCGGCCGCGCTCACCGCGCTCGGGCTGCGGGCGCTCGGCGCTGACGCTCGCGCGACGGTGCCTCACCGCTTCCGCGAGGGCTACGGGCTGTCGCTCATCGCCAACGAGCGGCTCGTCGCGCTCGAGCCCGACCTCGTCATCACCGTCGACTGCGGCATCTCCGGCGGTGCGGAGGTCGCGTGGCTGCGCGAGCGCGGGATCGGCGTCGTCGTCACCGACCATCACGAGCCCGGAGGATCGGTGCCCGAAGGCGTGCCTGTCGCGAATCCCAAGCTGGCCGTCGACGGCCCGCCGCTGGCGGGCGCCGGCGTCGCGCTTGCGCTCGTGCGCGAGGTCGGCGTGCTGCTGGGGATGCCGGACGCGTGGCGGGAGCTCACCGATCTCGCCATGCTCGGCACGGTCGCCGACATCGTTCCTCTCACGGGTCCCAACCGGGCTTTGGTCGCCGACGGCCTGGAGCGCCTGCACCGGTCGCCACGTGTTGGGTTGAAGCACCTGGCCGCCATCGCCGGCGCGGACCTCGCGAAGCTCGGGGCGGACGGTGTCGCTTACTCGCTCGCTCCGAGGCTGAACGCCGCAGGCAGGATGGCAGACCCGGAGATCTCGCTCCGACTGCTCATGACTTCGGACGCCGAAGAGGCCGAGACGCTCGCGCACGCGCTCGATGAGCACAACCGGGTGCGGCAGGCCGCCGAAGGCGACCTGCTCGATGCGGCGCTCGCAGAGGCCGAGCGGACCTTCGCCGAAGGGGACCGCGTGCTCGTGGTCGCGGGGGAGGGCTGGCACGAAGGCGTGCGCGGCATCGTCGCGTCCCGCCTCGTCAGCCGGTTCGGCGTCCCCTCGCTCGTCTTCAGCGTCGAGGGGGACGAGGCGCAAGGCTCGGGCCGAAGCGTGCCCGGCATCGACCTGTTCGGGGAGCTGAGCGCGCTCGAGCCCATGCTCACCCGCTACGGCGGCCACGCGATGGCGGTCGGGGCGACGCTGCCCGCCGCCTCGCTCGGCGAGTTCAGGCGCGCGCTGCTGGAGCGTCTCGGTTCGGTTGAGGAGGCGGTCTTCGAGGGAGTCACGGACGTAGACGCCGAAGTCGCCCTGGACGCGCTCTCGCGCGAGCTCGCCGCCGAGATAGCGCTGCTCGGTCCGTTCGGCTTCGCGAACCGGCGGCCGCTGCTCGCGGCGCGCGGCGTGTTCATGAACGCCCGCAAGCGCGTCGGCAGGAACAACGATCACCTGCGCTTCACGGCCTACGATGGCGTCGCGAGCCTGCCGGCGATCGCGTTCCGGTGCGCGGACATCGAGACGCTCGCGGCCACCGACGCGGCGGTCGACATCGTCTTCGAACTCGACGTGGACGAATGGCGCGGAGCCGAGCGGGTGCAGCTGCTCGTCCGGGACCTGCATCCGCGCGAAGCGAGCGACGACGCGCTCGCCGCCGCGCTGGTGGACGATCTGTTCGAGCATGCCGATGAGATACTCGCGCGTGGCGAGTACGCGGGCATCGCCGACGCGGAGCGCTTCCACACCAAGCTCGCGGGCGTGTCCTTCGAAGGCCGGCAGGAGGTCATCGGGCGCCTGGCGCCAGGAGCGCCGCTGCGCCTCGAGCGTCAGCCGGACAACCCCTACGACAGCGATGCCGTAGCGGTCTTCGATCCGGCGGGCGATCAGGTCGGGTTCCTCAACAGGCGGCTTGCCGCCGCGCTCGCGCCGCTTCTCGACTCCGGCGTCGAGTACGACATCGAGGCCGCGGACATCACGGGCGGAGCGGAGGGCGCAAGCTTCGGCGTGAACGTCCTCGTTTCGCGTCGCGATGCGGGTGCAGTGAGCGATGCGGAGGCGTTTCGTCTCGCCGCCGAACGACGCGCGCACCTGGCCGACCTGGACGCCGCGGGGCTGGACGCCGAGCTTGAGGCACACTTCCTCGCGAACGGCACGCTCCACGAAGCGCAGCGGGCCGCGCTCGGGCATCTCGCGGCAGGGCGCTCCGCGCTCACGGTGATGGCGACGGGCCGGGGCAAGTCGCTCATCTTCCACCTGCACGCGGCCCGGGAGGCGATCGCGCGCGGACGGGCGAGCGTGTTCGTCTACCCGCTCCGGGCGCTCGTCTCCGATCAGGCGTTCCATCTCGAGGAGCGGTTCGCCGAGATCGGCTGCGCGGTGGCGACCGTCACGGGAGAGACGTCGCCGACCGGTCGCGACGAGGCGTTCGCGGCGCTCGCCGATGGCACGCTCGACGTGGTGCTTACCACCCCCGAGTTCCTCGACTGCCACGCCGGGCGGTTCGCCGCAAGCGGGCGGATCGGATTCGTCGTGATCGACGAGGCCCACCACGTCGGTCTGGCGCGGGCCGGGCATCGCCCGGCGTACGCGCGCCTCGGGCGGGCGATCGGCGCGCTCGGCGGCCCCACGGTGCTCGCGGTGACCGCGACCGCGACCGATGAAGTCGCGGATGCGATTCGCGAGACGCTCGGGGTGAGCGAGGTGGTGCTTGACGCGACGGTCCGCGAGAACCTCGCCATCGAGGACAGGCGCGGCGCGAGCGACAAGGTCGGTTACATCTCGGCGCTCGCGGCGCGTGGCGAGAAGGTCATCGTGTACGTCAACAGCCGCGAGGTGTCGGTGAAGCTGGCACGGCGGGTTCGCGAACTGGTGCCCGATCTCGTGCATCGCGTGGCGTTTTACAACGGCGGTGTCGGCCGGGAGGCGCGGCACGCGATCGAGCGCGCCTTCCGCGACGGCGACCTCCGGGTGGTCGTCGCCACGAGCGCGTTCGGCGAGGGCGTCAACATCCCGGACGTGCGGCACGTCGTGCTGTACCACCTGCCGATGGGCGAAGTCGAGTTCAACCAGATCTGCGGGCGAGGCGGTCGCGACGGAGCTCCGGCGTGGGTGCATCTGCTCTTCGGATCGAAGGACGCAAAGCTCAACCGCATGATCCTCGAGTCGGCCGCTCCTGCGCGAGAGGACCTGGGGGCGCTCTATCTCGTGCTGAAAGACCGCGCCGCGGAGGGCGACGGGACGATCGAGACCACCAATGCCGACCTCGCCGAGCGCGCGAAAGGCCGGAGGCCGGCCGCCACGATCACCGAGCGAGGGGTCTCGGCAGGAATCGCGGTGTTCCGCGAGCTCGGTCTCGTCGCGAGCGAGGGGGCGGGCGCCTACCGGCAACTCACGCTCCTTCCCGCGCCCGAGACCAAGCTCGATCTGGCGAGTTCGGTGCGTTACGCCGAGGGCCTGGACGAGATCGCCGCGTTCGAGGCGTTCCGCGATCGGGCGTTCTCCGCGAGCGCCGATGAGTTGCTGCACGCCTTCAATCGTCCTATCCTGCCGACACAGCCCGAAGTCGGCAGTTCGTAAAGTCCGGGAGGCGCCGCGTGTCCGTCACGCTCGAAGGCATAGAGGCGCAGGTCCGGTCGTACAACCCGTCGGCCGACCTCCGCGGTCTCGAGGAAGCGTACGCGTTCGCGGTGGAGCACCACGCCGGACAGATGCGCAAGTCCGGCGAGCCGTTCATCCATCATCCGCTTGAGGTCGCGATGATCCTCGCGGGGCTGCACCTCGACACAGCCACGCTTCAGGCGGCCCTCCTCCACGACGTCGTCGAGGACAGCTCGGTGAGCCTCAAGGAGGTCCGCAAGCGTTTCGGCGATGAGGTGGCGGTCCTCGTCGACGGCGTCACCAAGCTCGGGCGCATCAAGTTCTCATCGTTTGCGGAGGCGCAGTCGCAGAACCTCCGCAAGATGCTCATCGCGATGGCCAAGGACATCCGGGTCATCCTCATCAAGCTCGCCGACCGGCTGCACAACATGCGGACGCTCTCGGCGCTCGATGAGGAGAAGCAGCGGCGGAAGGCCATCGAGACGATGGAGATCTACGCGCCGCTGGCCCACCGGCTCGGTATCTCGAGCATCAAGTGGGAGCTCGAGGACCTCGCGTTCTACTACCTCGAGCCCAAGAAGTTCGCGCAGATCCAGAAGATGGTGGCCGAGAGCCGCACCGCGCGCGAGGCGTACCTCCACCAGGTGATCGATCAGCTGTCGACCGAACTCGAGGCGATCGGCGTCCAGAGCGAGATCTCGGGCCGGCCGAAGCACCTCTACAGCATCTACCAGAAGATGACGCAGCGCGGGAAGGACTTCTCCGAGATATACGACCTCATCGCGCTCCGCGTGATCGTGGACTCCGTGAAGGACGTCTACGGCGCGCTCGGGACCGTGCACTCGATCTGGAAGCCGATGCCCGGTCGCTTCAAGGACTACGTGGCGATGCCCAAGTTCAACATGTACCAATCGCTGCACACGACCGTCATCGGTCCGGCCGGCCGGCCGCTCGAGATCCAGATCCGCACCGAGGAGATGCACCGTACCGCCGAGTACGGTATCGCCGCCCACTGGCGCTACAAGGAGGGCGGCCGTACCGATGAGGCGTTCGACGAGCGGCTTGCGTGGCTTCGACAGATGCTCGAGTGGCAGACCGAGCTCAAGGACCCGCGCGAGTTCATGGAGGCCCTCAAGATCGACCTGTTCGAAGACGAGGTGTTCGTCTTCACCCCGAAGGGCGACGTGATCTCGCTCCGCAAAGGGTCCACGCCCATCGACTTCGCGTACATGATCCACACGGAGGTCGGCCATCACTGTGTGGGCGCGAAGGTGAACGGCTCGATCGTCACGCTCGACTACGAGCTCCAGATGGGCGACCGGATCGACATCCTCACAAACAAGAACTCGTGGCCGAGCCGCGACTGGCTGGGGATCGTCAAGACCTCCTCGGCCCGCAGCAAGATCCGCAGCTACTTCTCCCGTGCCAGTCGCGAGGACGACCTCGTGAAGGGCAAGGACGAGCTGATGAAGGTGCTGCGGAAGCAGGGGCTCGGACTGAGCGGGTCGGCGCTCGGCAAGGCACTCGACCACGTGGCGCGCGACATGAACCTCGTCGAGGGAGATGACCTGATCGCCGCTATCGGCGCGGGCAAGCAGAGTCCGAAGCAGGTCGTCACCAAGCTCATCAGGCTGATCGCCAAGGAGTCACCGCAGCCCCCCGCGCCTGAGCCGGAGGGTCCGGTCGTGGCGCCTCCGACGCGGGCTCCGAACCGGAGGCGGAGCACCACGGGCGTTCGTGTGAAGGGCATCGACGACGTTCTGGTGCGTCTTGCGCATTGCTGCAACCCCGTCCCGGGTGACACGATCATCGGGTTCGTGACCCGGGGAAGGGGAGTGTCGGTGCACCGGGAGGACTGTCCCAACTCGCGCGAGCTGGTCACCAACAACCCTGAACGTATACTCGAGGTGGAATGGGACACGGGTACTTCGACCACCTACCAGGTGGAGATCGTGATCGAGGCCCTCGACCGGACGAGGCTGCTCCAGGATGTGTCTGTAGCCCTCGCCGATGCCGGCGTGAACGTCCTCTCGGCCGCCATCTCCACCGACCGTCAAGGCATCGCGTACATGAGGTTCCTCTTCGAGCTCGGCAACATGGATCAACTGCAGAAAGTGCTGAGCACGGTGCGCGGCGTCAACGGTGTGTTCGATGCGCGGCGCACCATGCCCGAGGGCGGCAGGAAGCGGGGAGGGGCGTCGTGAGGGTGCGGCGCCTGACCGTGGGCGACCTGGACACCAACTGCTGGCTGGTGGACGACGGACAGGGTGGTCCGACCCTGGTGGTGGACCCCGGTGGTGAGCCTCAGGTCATACTTGAGGCATTGGGGGACGAGCCTGTGGCCGGCATCATTCTCACTCACGGTCACTTCGATCACATCGGAGCGGTCCGGGCGCTCAAAAACCGGTTCGAAGTCCCGCTGATGATCCATGCGGCGGACGCCGGTTCGATCACCACGCCTGCCGGCTCGGGGGGCGCGCTGTTCGGGTTCGACGTGAGCTCACCTCAGGCCGACCGGCTCCTCGCGGACGGGGAGACGATCGAGTCGGGACAGCTGGTGCTGACGGTGCTCCACACCCCTGGCCACACGCCCGGATCGATCTGCCTGTTGGGGGGAGGCCATCTGTTGAGCGGCGATACGCTCTTTGCGGGCAGCATCGGGAGGACCGACTTTCCGGGAGGCGACATGACCGCGATGCGGAGGTCCATCGCGCGCCTCGCATCGCTGCCCGATGAGGTGCGCGTCCATCCCGGTCACGGCCCGGAGACCAGCATCGCCCGGGAGCGCCGCGTGAACCCCTTCTTCCCTCGCGCGTGAATTGTCGGTTCGCGTCGGTCGAGCGGTCGATTATCGGGTATGTGCGGCGGTGTTTCGACGCCACTTCCGCCCGATTCCGCCCCGCGCCCAAAGTCGGCAGGGGGTTTGCTCTGACACGCCAGGGGGTGCGGTGCCCCGAGCGATGGTGTGACCACGGTCACAGGACCGCGAAATGAAGGAAAACCGCACGTCAAGGATGGTATGGACGTACCTTAACGGCTATACTGTGAGGAACGCGGGTACGCCCGCGTTGGTTGTGTGTGCGGAGGAGTGATCAGATGAGCGGTACAGAGACGAGAGAAGCGCCCGTGCGCCGGCGTCTCGTTCCGCTACCCGTGATAGGAATCGCCGCAACCATCGCAGTCCTGGCTCTAGGAATCGGCGTGTACTTCGCGTTCTTCGATGACGGGTCCGGATCCGGCTCGACTCAAGCGAAGGCGGACGCGGCGGCAGCTCAAGCGGCGTTCGATTCGGCTGACTACGATCGTGCTGTCGAGATCTACCGCGACCTTACCGAGGCCGATCCGAAGGACCTCGACCTCCGCAGGAGGCTTGCCGAGACGCTGGCCGCTGACGGAAAGGCCGAGGAGGCGATCGTGCAGTATCAGGCGATCGTGGAGGAAGTGCCGACGGATGCGGGCGCGCTCTACGCGATGGCCACGCTCGAGCAGCTGATCGGCAAGACTGCCGAGGCCATCGCCCACTATGAGGCGGCGGTCGCGATCACTCCTGACCCGCAGTACCTGCAGGCGCTCGCACCGGTGTACTCGCAGGTGGGCAAGTGGGCGGAGTCGGTCTCCACCTGGGAACAGTACCTCGAGGCGGCGACGCTTGCCGAGCCAGGCAAGGCGCAGGTGTATGCGGCGATAGCCACGGCATACGAGAACGCGCGCGAATACGACAAGGCTGCCGAAGCGCTCGAGCAGGCGCTGTTCCTGGATCCGAACAACGAGACGTATAAAGCTCGACTCGAGGCTTACGAGGACTGATCGATGAGCCGGATGCGGACATACGGCAACGCGACAGCGGGTGATCACCCGTGGTAGCGGCCGTCCGCAGCTGGTGGAAACAGCACCCCTTCCTTGGGTGGGGAGCCATAGGTGCACTCGCAGCGGCGCTCGTAGTGGGCGCTTTCGTGCTTCCTGCGAGGGGCGCGACGGCGACGCTGTACCCGGACGGAGTCTCCTATAGCGGGTGGACGATCACCGGCACAGAGCCCGTGCTGAACGATGCCAACAACGGCACCTACTTCTACTCTGCTGTCCGGAATCAACTCGGCTACGCATCGGTGCAAGACGCGACCGGCACCCTGCCTGCGGGGGCGCAGGTCACGCAGATCGCCATCACGTATACGGCTCTTGCTGACGACGCCGATGAAGCGGTCGACTTCGGAATGAGCATCAACGGGGCAGACGATCTGCTGGGTGACAGCGGCACGACCGGGGCTGTCGCTCCAGGGACGACCGCTCAGCAGTACACCGAGGTGTTCAACGCGCCGACGTACTGGACGCTCGCAGAACTCGACACCCTTCAGCTGCACTACAAGCGCATCTTCGCCGCGAAGCCGAACGGCAACGTGTACGTCACCGAGGCGTACGTGACGGTGACGTACACGACCGTCACCCCGACCCTCACCGTCGCCGCGGGCGCGAATCGGCCCACCGCGAAGGTGATCAAGGGCCAGGGAGCCACGAACGTCGTCGCCGACCAGATCGCACTCACCGCCACCGCCGGTCAGGGCAACGTCGACGTAAGCCAGATCGTGGTCCGTGGTCTGGATACCGTAGGCGCGCTNNGAGCAGGACTTCAACGGCAATGCGTCCGGGTCCACAGCGACCTTCGGGACTCTCGGGCTAACGGTGACCGATGGCACCACCGCCAACATCTGGGTCGTGTATGACATCGGCATAGCCGCAGTGGATGGCCACGTTGTCGGCTCGCAACTGAACGGCTCCGGCGGCGGCGGCACCAACGGGACGGACATCACGGTGGGGGCGGGGCAGACCGTCACCACCTTCACTGACATCACCTCGGCGAACAGCGGTCAGACCATCCAGGTGGACGCTGCCGTTCCGACCGTCGACACCATCTCGCCGGCGAATGACGCGGTTCTGACGGGCTCGTCGACGACCGTCTCGGGTACGGCCTCAGATGGGACCGGGTCGGGTCTGACAAACGTTCAACTCAGTATCCAGCGTTCCAGCGACAGCAACTACTGGAACGGCACCGGGTGGCAGGCAGGCGCGGTGTGGGTGGACGCCACGGGAACGACGAGCTGGACGTACACCTGGTCGCTCGACGCGGCACAGAATCGTGAGAACACCTACACGATCACCGCCCGCGCTACCGACAACGTGGGCCTGGTGGGCACCGACGCGTCGCCGACCACCGGCGTGAAGGTCGACAATCTCGGGCCGTCGATGACCTCGGCGGCGGCGGTGGACGCCACAACGGTCGACGTGCTGTTCAACGAGCCGCTCGATGGTGCCTCGATCGCGGCGGCGGACTTCTCCATCGCCGGGCTCACGGTCTCGGGCGCGGTACTGCAGGCCGACAACGTGACGGTGCGCCTCACGACGTCATCGCAGACCCAGAGCCAGAGCTATACGGTCAGTCTGCCGGGCGATGTGAACGATGCGTACGGAAACGTCGACACCGACAACACGGTCAACTTCACGGGATACGTACCGACGCCGTCTTTGACGGTCGCCGCTGGTACAGACGTCCCGTCTGCGAAGATGTACGTCCTGCGCGGCGCCACCCAGGCGGTCGATCAGATAAACCTGACAGCCGCCAATGGGACCGTGACGGTCACGCAGTTCGCCGTTCGGGGCAGCGCCTCGCTTGGAAATCTTGATGCCGAGATCACCGGCGTCGCGCTGTTCGAGGATGATGGCGACGACGTCTGGGAACCGGGGCAGGACATCGTCCAGGTGGGGACGACGCAGTCGTTCACCTCGGGCATCGCGACGTTCTCCGGTCTCGCCTACGACGTGGCGGTGGCCTCGCCGAAGGACCTCTGGGTCGTGTACAGCGTGGGCGGCTTGGCGACGAACGGCAACGCGTTCGGCTCCGTCGTCCAGACGGGCGACGTGACCGTCGGTGGCTCGGCCACGGTGACGGTTTCCGGTAGCCCGATCACCTCGGCCAATGCAGGCGCGACTCTTGAGGTAGACGCCTATGCGCCGATCACGACGATAACCGCCCCCGCGACTGATGCGGTCCTCACCGGTGCGTCGACGACCATACAGGGCACTGCGAACGACGACCCGGACGGCGCCGGATCGCTTACGGGCTCCGGCGTAGCGTCGGTGGAGGTGCGCATCGCTCGCTCGAACGGCACGTGGTGGAACGGCTCCTCGTGGGTGGGAACCGAGACCTGGGTCGCGGCCACCGGCACGTCGAGCTGGACGTACTCGTGGACGCTGCCGAGCGGGGAGAACCAGACCTACACGTATGAAGTGAGCGCCCGAGCGACGGACGCCGTCACCAACGTCACCACGGTGTCCGCGTCCGCTACCGGTGTGACCGTCGACACTCTGGGCCCCACGCTTACGACCGCGTCGGCCGTCGATGCGACGCACGTGGATGTGACCTTCAGTGAGAACATCAGTCTTGCCTCGATCGCGGCTGACGGCAGCGACTTCACGATCGCCGGGCTTACGGTCAGCGCCGCGGCCCTTGACGGAACCGACCCGAGGGTAGTGCACCTCACCACGTCGGCTCAGACGGGTGGCTCGTGGTACACGATCTCGTGTGCTGCGGGCAACGTTGCCGACACGCAGGGCGTCGTGAACCCGCTCACATCCGTCGGATTCCAGGGGTTCGTCGCGACCCAGATAGAGTATCTGCACCCCGAGGCCGTCACCGCCGGTCCCACGAACTGGACGGCCGACTCTACCGTGCCCGCCGACCTGGCCGTGAACGATGCGCTCTACATCCACCACACCTCACGGACGGCTGCGGGTACGCTGGACGCCACCACCGTCGACCCGACGGGTACCGGCACGAACATCACCGTCGACCTCATCGTTATCGCGAAAGCCTCAGGGGCGAGCCGCACGCTTGACGTGACGCCGTTCATCGGTGCGAACAACGGCACAACGCAGTCATCCACCGTTCTCGTCGCCGGTGATCAGACGTTCACCTCCACGGCAATCGCTCGTCCGGGCGGGGGAGCGTGGACGTGGCAGGACGTCCTCGACCTCGGAGTGCGCGTCGCAGCGCCGGCCGCAGGAGTCAACGGGACGTCGCTGGATGTCGATGAGGTCTACTTCAAGATCACGTACACGCCTGTTCTGGGCGGCACTCTATCCGTGGCGCAATCGGCCGAGATCAGCGCGCCCGATCTGCCGAACGCGCCTGAGTTCGTCGCGCGTGGCGCCGTGCGAGTGGTCGACGCATACGAGTTCACCGCGACTGGCGGCGACATCCCGATCGACTCGATCACCATCACGGGTCTGGACACCCAGAATCTGCTTACGACAGATGTGTCCGCGGTGCGTTTGTACTCCGACGGCGACGGAGACGGTCTCTTCTACGGCGAGGGCGAGATCCAGCTCGGCTCGGATGCTGTGTTCGACGGCGCGGTCAGCGGTACGGGCAAAGCCGTCTTCAGCGGTCTCAATCACGTGGTCACGAGCGGGACCACCCAGCGTGTCTGGGTCGTCTACGTGGTGGGCGGATCGGCCACCGATGGCGATCGCGTTGGTTCGCAGTTGGCGGGCAGCGGCGTGACGGTCGGCAGCGGTTCAGTGAACAGCTTCGGCGCCATCACCTCGGGCGGCGGCGGCCAGACCCTGGCGATAGACGCTGCGGGTCCGATCGTGACCGTGACCGCTCCGACGGCGAGTCAGGTTCTCACGGGGTCGACAACCAACGTTACCGGCACGGCGACCGATGGCACCGGCGTGGGCGTGAACAACGTGCAGGTGCGGATCGCGCGCTCGGACGGGACCTGGTACGACCGGGTGAGCGGGACCTTCACGGTGGTTGAGACGTGGAACACCGCCGACACCTCGGACGGCTACGCGACGTGGTCGATGCCCTGGACGCTGGACGACCCGGAGAACCGGTCCCGCACGTACAACGTGAGCGCGCGTGGCACCGATGCGCTGTCGCAGGCGGGCACCGTCGTTGACGTGACCGGCGTGAAGGTCGACAACGTCGGTCCGACACTGTCGTCTGCCTCGCCGATGAACGACACGACGATCGATGTCTTCTTGAGCGAAGCTATCGACCCCGCGACGATTGCCGCTGACGGCAGCGACTTCACCGTCTCCGGGATGGTCGTGACGGGTGCCTCGGTCCAGGTCGGCAATGACAGGGTGCGGCTCACGCTTTCGGGCAGCATGGTTCCGGGCCAGGCGTATACCGTCACGGTCGCCGCGGGCGTCGTGGCTGACCCGTACGGCAACCTCAACCCGCTGACCTCGGCCGGGTTCACGTACAACAGCACCGACACGACGGCGCCGACGATGTCGACCGATGCGAGCGCCACAGCAGGTGCGGGTGCGCCGGTGATCGCGACGATCACCTGGAGCGCCGCGACGGACAACGTGGGCGTCGCAGGCTATCGAGTCTATAGGGCCACGTCATCGGACGGCGAGTACACGCTGCTGGGGACCACAACGAACCTCACGTTCAGCGACACCGACGGCGTGCCCGGTCAGAGCTACTGGTACCGGGTCACCGCGTACGACGCGGCCGGCAACGAGTCAACGCCGTACCCGCCCGCCGGCTCAGGACCCGTTTCGGCTGCCTGGACGCAGGCACCGCACGCCACGTACTCGGCATCGACGAAGCTCTGCAAGATGTGCCACGACACGCACGAGGCCGCTACCGACGCGAACATCCTCCGCGACACGGGCGCGACTCCGGGCGAGATCGGCATCTGCTACGCATGCCACGACGGATCGGGCGCGAGCACCAACATCAAGACCGGCTCCGAGAACTCGTTCGCCCTCGCGAGCGGGCACGCCGTCGAAGCCAGTGACACCGGCGGCGACCTCACCAACGCGTGTTCCGGCTGCCACAACCCGCACCGTGACTACACGACCACGGCCATGCTGCCGAACCCGACGGTCAACGGGGTCGGCGTTACGGCGGCGGACAACACGTGGTGTCTTGCGTGTCACAACGCGACGAACGACTGGTACGAGGGCGTGTATCCGAACGCCGCGGCGCCGTCGTATGACGCGACGGGCTATCCGGTCGTCGGTACGTTCCCCGGGCCCGTGACCTACAACGACCCGGCGAAGAACGCGCACGTCTCGATCGTCGCTTCGGCGACTGTCGAGCGCGAAGCGGGGGACTGTCTCTACTGCCACAGCTCGCACCGCAGCGCGAGTTCGTACGACTCGCTCATCGGTGAGTTCGCCGTCCCGTCAGTCACCGATGCGGCTGCTGCCACCTACGATGACTACGCGACGCTGTGCTTCACGTGCCATGGCACCGAGGGCCACTATGCGTTCGCGACCCCGCCTGCTGGCGCAGTCGACATCCAGCAGTTCGTGACGGCTGGGGGTGTCCGTTCGGGCCACCGCATCAAGACGGCCGGCGGGTCGTTGCCGGTGGGCGCTCCGCTCCCGTGCTGGGATTGTCACAACGCGCACGGTTCGACCCGAGGCAACGGCTCGCTGATCGCCGACACCCTCGGGCAGAACCTGGACACGGACACCGACGCTGGTGTGCGTCAGTTCTGCTTCACCTGTCACACGACCACCGGCGGCACCATCTGGGACAGCGCCACTGCAACTTACGTCCCAGTGGGCACCCAGACCGTCGAAGGCTTGCGCCGTGACGGCACCGGCGGCAATCTCCTGCTCCTTCCAGCGGTGACCGGGCATGCACAGGCCGATGCGCAGAGCTGCTACCAGTGCCACGGCTCCAACTATTCCGCGGGCGGCAGCAACGTCCACAACCCGAGCGGTGGAGTTTCCGCCGGCGGGGAGCCCTGCTACTCGTGCCACACGGCGTACCAGCCATACATGGAGGACAACGTCGGATCTGTGACCGGCGGCGCCGGGCGGATCACGGTCTACCACCACGTGCTCGGCGGCGCGGCAGGCGACGGCGACATGGCGCCCAACGCCACGGCGACGTATCCGACGGCCGGTACGGACGTGTACTGCGTGAGTTGCCACACGGACCATAACTACTTCAACGCCACCCCGGCAGCGAACCTGCGCGCGAGTGTCGCCAGTGCTGAGGGCACCCCCACGGCCGCGACCGACTTCATCGAGGGCTCCGGATACGGTGTGTGCGTGTCGTGCCACTCGGTCCAGCGGACGAAGGACACCGTCAATCAGAAGTCCGACGGAACCGCCACGACACAGCCGGTCGCCGGTGCGGCCTTCGACGCGTCCGCCCACCAGTACAAGGTGAACTCCGAGTTCGGGGCGGGAAACACGTTCGCCGCCGATTGCTCCAAGTGCCACAACGACGAGCAGACGAAGACGTTCCAGACCTCGGCGCTCGAGTTCGGGACGCACTGGAGCGCCTCGAGCAGGCTGATCAGCTCGTTTGGGCTGGAGACCACCGAGACGGCGGGTCAGTGGCACTGCTACGGGTGTCACGCTCAGACCGGGTCCTTCCTGGGCGCGAAGACAACCGCCGGCTACGACTACTACGGCACTGCAGGCGCGCCGATGAGCGCTCTCGCAGAGAGGGTATTCGATGCCTTCGACCTGGGCGCGATCACGTCCACGCATCCCCTCGGCACAAACACGGCCGGCCAGGTTGTGTGCGAGAACTGTCACAACCCCCATAACGTTCAGTCCGCTGCCGGCAGCAGGGTCTCGGATGCCGAGAACACGCTGAACCTGGCGCCGTACACCACCGCTGCTGATGAGGCGACGTTCTGCCTCGACTGCCATGACGGGACAGGCGTCACCGCGGTCAATGACGGCACGTCCTACGTGCCGAAGTCGGTGACGATGGTCAACGCCATCGACAACAAGTCCACATACGCTGCTCGCGGTCACTGGAGCGCGAACGGCGCGATCTCGGCCGGCGAGCTGGTGCCGTGCAAGAGTTGTCACGACAACCACGGCTCCAACGCTCCCAAGCTGCTCGGCGAGTACGATGCGGCGACCGGCTACAACTTCATCGGCACCACGCAGATCACCGCGAACAACAACACGGTGTGCGCCGCGTGCCACACGGCCGCGAGCACGAGCTTCCCGGCGGGCGAGGCCCAGCGCGACGCCGTCGGCTACCTCGACACGGGCACCTGGCCGGGCACCGCCGTCTACAACACGGCGTACGTGGCAGCGACCCACACCGGCTCGCCGCACACGACCACTCAGGCGATCTGGCCGAGCTCCGGGTATGCGGCAGGCGACTGCAAGAACTGCCACAACGTCCATGGCACGGCGAACCCGTACGACGAGCTCGTCGGCACGTTCGACCCGGCCAGCACTGACAGCGACCAGTTCGCCCTGTGTTTCACCTGCCACAAGGGCGTGGCAGATGGTGGTGTGGGCACGGACATCAAGTCGCTCTACCCGTTGGCTGCCGGTGGCACGAGCACCGACGCCCGCTCGGGCCACCGCATCGTCACGAGCGTGGCCGGCGCCAAGCTTGCCGCAGGCGACGCGCTGCCCTGCTACGACTGCCACAACCCGCACGGCACCGCAGGTGCGTACTCGCTGCAGGTGCGCGACATCGGTGACGCGGCGGGGGAGATCAACCTGTCGACCGCCGCCGGTGTGCGCAACTTCTGCTTCGCGTGCCACGCGACCGCCGACACCACCGAGGGCTGGAGCGGCTCGGCGTGGACCGCGGTGGGCACCACCACGGTCGAGGGCTTCCGCCGCGACGGTTCCGACACGTCTGTGATGAAGCTGCCGAACGTCACCGGCCACAACAAGGCCGATGCGCAGAGCTGCTACTCATGCCACGGCGGGCCGACCTCCATGGGCGCCAATAACGTCCACAATCCCACCGGCGGCGAGTCGAGCGGTGGCGCGAACTGCTTCAGCTGCCACAGCTACCAGTCGATGCAGTCCTCGACAGGCTTCCATCACTACATGACGAGCGATTCGGCGGCGTCGTACCCGTCGATCGCCGATCCCACGACGCTGACCACCACCGATGCGCGCAGGACGTGCCTGACCTGCCACGTCGACCACGACTACTTCATCCCGGCCAACGCCGACGTCGCTCACACCGACGGCCGGGCACAGAACTTCCGCTCGAGCGTCGCGGTCGCGCCGAACATGGCCAACGCCTCGACCTACGTGAACTACGACTACTCGGATGCCGACGCCGGCGACGGCGGTGTGTGCACGAGCTGTCACAAGGTCCAGATGACCAAGAACACCGCCGGGCGCAACACCTCGGCGGACCGCGGTACCTCGACGGTGCCGGTCTCGGATGCCATCTACGACATCTCGGCCCACAACTATATGGCGACCGCGCCCGACTACTTCACGTACTCCGAGGCTGCCACCTTCACTACCGACTCGTCGGCGTTCGCGGTGAACTGCGGCAAGTGCCACAACGACACGATGACCAAGCAGTTCCAGAACGGGACGTGGAAGTTCGGCCTGCACGACTCCGATATCGCCGCCCTCCAGACGGACAACGGCCAGGCCGCGGTTGTCACAGAGCCCGAGGAGCAGCTCTGCTACCTCTGCCACAGCCGCGCCGACGAGGCGCAGCCCAACAACCCCAACGGCGGAACGGGGTACTCCGGCGACGCGCCCGACATGTACGGCGGCGCCCTGATGGCCGGCGCGATGATGAGCGACTCGCTCAACATCAAGGGCATGTTCGGCAACGCGGCGATCGTCTCGAAGCACCCGGTCACGGGCGACGGATCGACAACGGCGCGCGTCGAGTGCGCCAACTGCCACAACCCGCACAAGACGGAGGCCGACATCGGCTTCCCCGGCGCGACCGGCGTCGTGCAGGATCCGGACAACACGCTCGTGGGCTCGGGCGTGGACGGCGACGAAGTCTACTACCTCGGCCCCGCGAGCAGCGCCGAACTGCAGGCCAACGCCGCGTTCTGCCTCACGTGTCACGACGGCACGCCGCCGGCGTACGTGAACGACGGCACGTCCTACGTGCCCTACGACGTCTTCATCCCGGCGGCGGACGCGACCGCCATGAACAAGAGCGCGAACTCGGCGCGCGGCCACTGGGCGGTCACCGGCGCCATCGGCGCGGGCGAGGAAGTTCCGTGCACCTCGTGCCACGACAAGCATGGCTCCACGCTGCCGAAGCTGCTCGGTAACGCGGTCGATCCTACGGCGGCTCCGACCATCCCGCTGTATGGCTCGGCCATCACGGGCAACAACAACAGCGTGTGCGCCGCGTGCCACATGGCCGCGAGCACGAACTTCCCGGCGGGCGAGGCCCAGCGTGACGCCGCCGGCTACCTCGACACGGGGACCTGGCCGGGCACCGCCGTCTACAACACGGCGTACGTGGCAGCGACCCACACCGGCTCGCCGCATACCGCTGCCGAGGCAACCAACGGCTACGCCGCAGGCGACTGCAAGAACTGCCACAACGTCCACGGCACTGCGTACAAGTACGACGAGACCGTGGCACGCTTCGACCCGACGAGTATCGGCAACGACGAGTTCGCGCTGTGCTTCACGTGCCACGACGGGACGAAGGGCACCGACATCAAGTCGCTGTACCCGGCCTCGGCCGGCGGCACCAGCGTGAACGCCCGCTCGGGCCACCGCATCGTCACGAGCGTGGCCGGTGCCAAACTTGCGGCTGGCGACGCGCTGCCCTGCTACGACTGCCACAACCCGCACGGCACCGCAGGCGCGTACTCGCTGCAGGTGCGCGACATCGGTGACGCGGCGGGGGAGATCGACCTGTCGACCGCCGCCGGTGTGCGCAACTTCTGCTTCGCGTGCCACGCGACCGCCGACACCACCGAGGGCTGGAGCGGCTCGGCGTGGACGGCAGTGGGCACCTCCACGGTGGAGGGCTTCCGCCGCGACGGTTCCGACACGTCTGTGATGAAGCTGCCGAACGTCACCGGCCACCGCAAGGCCGATACCCAGAGCTGCTACTCCTGCCATGGCGGGCCGACCTCGTCGAGCAGCGCGAACGTCCACAACCCCACCGGTGGCGTCTCGGCCGGCGGTAGCGACTGCTACGCATGCCACGGTGAGTACCAGCTGAACATGGAGGATGGCCTCGGGACCGCGGTGGGCGGCAACCGCGCGCTGAGCTACCATCACGTGCTCGGTAGCGCGACCAACGAAGGCGACAAGGCGTTCGCGGCCGGGAGCTATCCGACCTCCACTACCGACGTCTACTGTATGAGCTGCCACGTGGACCACGACAAGTTCAATGCCGCGAAGGCCTCGAACCTGCGGCCCGATATCGCGACCACGAACCCGGCCGGCGCCGCGACCGACTACAACTCGACGTCGGATTCGGGCGTCTGCACCGCGTGCCACGCCACGAGTCTCACGAAGCAGAACCCGGGCACGGACCAGAAGTCCGACGGCTCGACCGCCACGCCGAAGATCGTCGCGGGCGGCGCGGCCAACCAGTTCGGCGCCTCGGCGCACGACTACTACGCGACGTCCACGTTCGAGACCGGCACGTTCAGCGCCAACTGTTCGAAGTGCCACAACGACGAGCAGGCGAAGGCGTTCCAGACCTCCACGAACCAGTTCGGGACGCACTGGAGTGCGACGCGACGGATCGTCTCGGCGTTCGGCGGCACCCAGAACGACCCGCTGCAGGAGGCGCACTGCTACGAGTGCCACAGCCGTCAGACCGACGGCCTCAAGACGACGACGCTCCAGGACAACTACGGCGCGACCGCGATGACCGCGGCCTCCGAGCGCGTGTACGCGCAGTTCGGCCTGGCGAGCAAGCACCCGGTCGTCGCGGCCGGCGGCGACAGCGTCGAGTGCGAGAGCTGCCACAACCCGCACGTGGTCACCGGCACGACGGGCAAGGTCACCGACCCCGAGAACGGCTACAACACGATCGCCTACGCGACCGACGCCAACCAGGCGGCGTTCTGCCTGAAGTGCCACGACGGTTCGCTGCCGTCCTATGCGGTCAACGGCACCACCTACGTGCCGTACACGGTCACGCAGGCCAACACCGCCATCAACAACAAGGTCGACACCGCGATGACCTCCAAGGGCCACTGGACGGACAGTTCCGCGACAGGTGGCTCCATCTCCGCCGCCGAGACGGTGTCGTGCGCCGAGTGCCACGACAACCACGGCTCGGCCGCACCGAAGCTCCTCGGCGCGTACGACATGACCGACAGTCGAAACGAGATCAACGGCGCGGCCATCACCGCCAACGACAAGACGGTCTGCGCGGCGTGCCACACCTCGGCCACGACCGGATTCCCGCTGGCCACGCGGCAGACGGGCACGGGTTACCCGATCGCAGGCGTGTGGCCGGGCATGGCGGTCTATAACACCGCGTGGAACAACACGACCCACACCGGCTCGCCCCATACGACCGCGAACGGCGGCGGCTCATCGTCACTGCCCGCGTACGTCGCCGGCGACTGCAAGGTCTGCCACGACGTCCATGGCACGATCAACACGTACGACGAGCTGCGGCCGGTGGCCTCCGCGGTGTCCTTCGACAAGGACACGTTCACGCTGTGCTTCGACTGCCACGACACCGACGGTCCGGCTGCGCGCAACGTGAAGACGTACTACCCGGTCTCGGTGGGCGGCGCGGGCGGCGGCAGCGGTCATGAGATCCGCACCGCCGGTGGCAACCTCTCCAACGCCGGTGGCGTGGTGCCGTGCTACGACTGCCACAATGCGCACGGCAGCGCCTCGAGCTACAGCCTGCTCGTCGTGACGATGACGAACAGCACCACGACGATCGCGCTCGGTGACGCCGCGGGTGAGGTCAACATGGACCCCACCTCGCGGACCGCCGCAGACATCCGCAACTTCTGCTTCGCGTGCCACACCACCTCGGACACCACCAAGGGCTACAACGGGACCGGCCTCGCGGTGGTCTCGGCGGGCGCCCTGTTCGAAGGACTCGATCGCACCACGGGCGTCCTGCACCTGCCGGCGGTGGCAGGTCACCGTGAGGCCGACACGCAGAGCTGCTATCAGTGCCACGGCAACGACTATTCGGGTCTATCGACGAACAACGTCCACAACCCGAGCGGCGGCGTCTCGGCCGGTGGCCAGGACTGCTACGGCTGCCACGCGCAGTATCAGTCGCCGATGGAAGACGGTCTGCTCACCGATACGGGCGCCACGCGGGCCACGGTGTACCACCACGTGCTCGGCAGCGCCACGTACGAGGGCGACAAGGCCTTCGCGGCCGGGAGCTATCCGACCTCGACGACCGACGTGTACTGCATGAGCTGCCACACGGACCACGACAAATTCAACGCCACGCAGGCCTCCAACCTGCGGCCCGATATCGCGACGCTTAACCCGGCCGGCGCTGCGACCGACTACGACTCGGCCTCCAACACGGGCGTCTGCACCGCGTGCCACGCGACGAGCCTTGCGAAGCAGAACCCCGGAACGGATCAGAAGTCCGACGGCTCGATCGCCACGCCGAAGATCGTCGCGGGCGGCGCGGCCAACCAGTTCGGCGCCTCGGCGCACGACTACTACGCGACGTCCACCTATGGTGATGCCACGTCGTTCAGCGCCAACTGCTCGAAGTGTCACAACGACGAGATGACGAAGGACTTCCAGACCTCGACGTACCGATTCGGCACGCACTCGAGTGCTACCCGCCGCATGGTATCGGCTCTCGGCGGCACGGTGGCCGATCCGCTGCAGGAGGCGCACTGCTACCGCTGCCACAGCCGGACTACGGATGCGCTGACTGGGACCCGGAAGTCCACCACCCTGCGTGACTGGTACAACGCGACCGCGATGACTGCCGCCTCCGAGCGCGTGTACGCGCAGTTCGGCCTGGCGAGCAAGCACCCGGTCGTGGCCGCCAGCGGCGACAGCGTCGAGTGCGAGAGCTGCCACAACCCGCACGTGGTGACCGGCACGACGGGCAAGGTCACCGACCCCGAGAACGGCTACAACACGATCGCCTATGCGACCGACGCCGACCAGGCGGCGTTCTGCCTGAAGTGCCACGACGGCGCGCTGCCGGCCTACACCGTGAACGGCACCACGTACATCCCGTACTCGGTCACGCAGGCGAACACTGCGATCAACAACAAGAGCGCGAACGCCACCCGCGGTCACTGGAGCCAGACCGGAGCTATCGGAGCCGGCGAAGAGGTCTCCTGCGCCGAGTGCCATGACAACCACGGCTCGGTCGCACCGAAGCTCCTCGGCGCGTACGACATGACCGACAGCCGAAACGAGATCAACGGCGCGGCCATCACCGCCAACGACAACAGCGTCTGCGCGGCGTGCCACGCGGCGGCGACCGGCACGACCTACACGCGACTCGCCAACGGCTATCCGAACATCGGCACGTGGCCCGGGACGACGGTCTACAACGGCACCAACGGCATCCACAAGGGTGCGGCAGTCGTGTGGCCGAGTTCGGGTCTTGTCGGTGGCGACTGCAAGAACTGTCACGACGTGCACGGCACGGCGTACGCCTACGATGAGCTCGTGGGGCAGTTCGACCCGACGAACGCGACCGCGGACAACTACGGGCTGTGCTTCACCTGCCACGACGGCGCGCCTTCGACGCGCAATATCAAGCAGTACTACCCCACGGGCGACGGTGGGCTTGCCACCGGCGGGAACTTCGGCCACGTCATCAAGACTTCGGGCGGCACTCTGACGGTGGGCCAGGGCCTCCCGTGCTACGACTGCCACAACCCGCACGGGTCGGCGATCGCCGATGGCCTGCTCGTGATGAGCCAGAACAACAACATCACGTACGCGGTGGGCGACGCGGCCGGTGAGATCAACATGGGCACCGCCGCCGGCAACCGCCAGTTCTGCTTCCTGTGCCACTCGACGGGCGACGCGACGGCACAGATCACCGATCCCACCGACGGCGCGGGCTACGTGAACGTCACTGGCACCGCGCTCGTCGAAGGCCTCAACCGCGCGGCCGCCATCGGCGCGAACAAGCTGCGCCTGCCCGCGGTGAGCGGCCACTACCAGGCCGACACCACGTCGTGCTACGGGTGCCACGGCAACGACTACTCGGGCGCCACCACCAACAACGTCCACAATCCGGGTGCTGGCGGCAGCACGGGCGGCTCGGCGTGCAATACCTGCCACGCCACCCATGCGACGATGACGAACGATACGTTGACGTACCACCACGTGCTCGATAGTGCGTCACCGTTCCGCGCACCGGCCGCCGCCAACACCTACCCGACGTCGACCGCGGCGCTCGAGTGCGTGAGCTGCCACGCCGACCACAACTACTTCAACAGCCAGAAGGGCTTCAACCTCCGCACCGACCTGTCGGCGACTGCGGTTCCCACGAACAGCGACTTCCCGGGCGGCGGCACCTACGGCATCTGCATCGCCTGCCACAGCGTGACCCAGGCGAAGAACACCACCGGCCAGAAAGTCGGCGGTTCGACGACCACTCCGATCATCAGCGGCGCCGGGTTCGACGCGTCGGCGCATGACTACCAGGTCAATAGCGGCGGTGTCATCGGCTTCGGGACGACCGCGGCGGACACGTTCAAGGCCAACTGCTCGAAGTGCCACGACGACGACATGGACACCGGCTCGAAGATGACGTCGACGTACAAGATCGGCGTGCACAAGTCGAGCGAGAACCGCATCGCCAAGGCGCTGGGGGCAGCGCTCGCGGGCACGAGCACGTCGAGTGAAGAGAACCTGTGCTACAAGTGCCACACGGGCGGCACCGCCGGCCCCGACGGCTACGGCGCGGGCAGCATGTCCGCCGACGCCAGGTCCATCTATACGGAGTTCAACAACGCCGCGAAGCCCAACAAGCACCCCGTGGCCGCCACTTCCGGCGTGCACCAGTCGTATAACGAAGGCACGAGCGCCGGGTGGAACCCGGCGAGCAACCGCCACGTCGAGTGCGAGGACTGCCACAACGTCCACGAGGCGCAGGCCGGCACCACCGCCTGGCCGACCAATCAGGCGCGACGCGGCAACACCCCGCCGCCGATCGCCGGTGCCACCAAGGGCGTCTGGGGCGTCACCATCAGCACCGCGAACGCGAACGGCACCTGGGCCGGTTCAGGTGCGCCCGGCGCGCCCACCGCGCCCACGTATTCGCGTGTCGCTTCGTCCTCCTACCAGTGGCAGCTCTGCCTGAAGTGCCACTCGAGCTGGTCGTGGACGACGACCCCGCCGAATTCGTCGCTGAACCTGCAGAACCAGACGGGCGGCAAGCAGACCGACGTCGGCGCGGACTTCAACCCGATGCAGCTGTCGTACCATCCGATCTTCACGCCGGGCCTCAACCAGCCGGCCACCAACCTCAACGGCGCCTGGACCTCGAGCACGATGCGGAAATGGATCGATCTGGATAACGACGGCGTGAACGACGGTACGTCCGAGACGAACAACAACGGCCTGTCGAACACGTTCACCGACGGCTGGGTCACCACGAGCATCGTGGTCTGCACCGACTGCCACAACAACAGCGATGCGACGGGGCCGGAAGGTCCGCACGCCTCGGCGAACAAGTGGATCCTCTCCGGCGTGGATGTGAACGTGAAGTCCACGCTCCAGGACGGCACGGTCGTCACGAACGGGGCGTACGCGAGCGCCAACTTCTGCATCAACTGCCACCGCGTTGACGTGTACGGCACGAACGAGAAGGCGGGTCTCAACGCCACGGCGGCGCTGCTCTCGCGCATGAACCACGGCCGTATGTCGTCCTCGTGCTACAACACCGGGACATTCAACAGCCCCGCGCTCACCTGGTCGAGCTGCCTGCACTGCCACGGCGGCCGCAAGACGGAGGCGTCGTACAACAACCCGGCGAACACCGTGGTGCAGAACGGCGCCATCCACGGCACGAGCATGACGTACCATCCATCGGCGGCCACGTATACGGGCGCCGCGAACTACATGGGCCAGCGCTTCATGAACGGCGCGTCGTGGTCGCAGCACCTGCTGGGTAGCACCACGACCACGGTCGGCTGCTACAACTTCTCGAAGACGATCCCTGCGGACAACTACTCCGCCTGCGTGAAGCACACGCCGAGCGAGTACGCCGATCTGCAGTACTCGTACTAGTACACTAGCGGTGTCGTCTTCGCGGTGAGGCGACGACCGGCGGTTTCCTGGATGACGGGACGAGATGGCACCAAACCCCCTAACCGAGGGCACTCGGCGCGTTCGCGCGCTCATCGAGTCGAGGGCCGTGTCGTTCTGGGTGCTCGGGGCCTGGGTCGCGCTGACACTCGTCTGGCTCGTGCCGTTCCAGCTCAGCGGGCAGTCGCACGAGACCATTCGGGCCATCGCGGAGGACTGGCTCGCGTTCCGGGCAGTCTACGTCGCGGTCGGGCTCACCACGGTGGTCTGCGCGTGGACCAGGATGGCCCGGGACATGCGCCGGGCGCAGCGGACCGGCGTCGCGCATCCCGCGCCCACTCCGGATGCGGAGCGGGTCGAGGGCATGGACCTCGACGGCGTCGAGGCGACGCTCAAGATGCGTCGGTATGCGGTCACGAGATCCGACGGCTCGCTGTACGCAGCAAGACATCGCTACTCGCTGCTGGGTGGCTCCATCTTCCACTTCGGCATCGTGCTGCTCGGAGTCTCGCTCGTGGCGCACCTGCTCACAGTCGATTCGACCACGCTGAGGGTGACCGAGGGGCAGAGCGTGGGCGAGGCTGCGGCGGTCGCTGGAGTGACGGTGCCATCGGCGTTCCGCTACTTCACGCTGGAGTCCATCGAGCCGCAGTACTTCGAAGACGTGCTGCTCTTCACGAAACTCGAAGCGCGCCTGAGCGCGGCCGACGGCTCTTCGCGGAGCTTCTCGTTGTCGCAGCCGCACTGGATCGGCCCAACCACCTTCGCGAGCATCAGCGACTACAATCTCGCTCCGCATATCGAGACGACGGGCCCCGACGGGACCGCGCAGGAGTACGTCGTCGCGATGAATCTCTCGCCTCCGGGCGCCGAGGACACGGTCGAGGTGCCGGGCGTGCCCCTCGAGATGTCTGTGATCGCGTACCCGGATCACGGGGTCGTCGACGGGCGGGACGTCTCACTGTCGTACAACATCATCGAACCGGCCTTCCTGGTGGCCGTGAAGGAGCTCGGTCGCACGGGCTTGCTCGTCGCGAGGGAGCTCGTGCGCGTTGGTGAGCCGATCGAGGTAGGCGGCTACACCATCCGGATCTCCGGGCTGTCGCGCTACGGGACGTTTCGGGTCACGAGCGCTCCCGCCCTGCCGTTCATGGCTCTGGGCTTCCTCGTGATGACCGCGGGCGTCTTGTGGAGGCTCGTGCTGCGCAAGCACAGCGTAATGGTGTGGGCGGATTCCGATGGCGTTTCCGTGGACGGCTGGCTCGACATGGCCGGCAGGTCGGCGGGCCGCGAACTGGGCGTCGAGCTGCTCCGCAAGGCGAGGAAGGCCTCATGACTGCTCTCATGAACGTTCTGTACAGCGCCACCTTCCTGCTGACGCTTCTCGCCGTGACGGCCTCGCTCGTCGCGATCGCGCGTCGCGAGGCCATGCCGGTCGGGCGCTGGATCGCCAACGCCGCGGCGATCGCGGCATTGGCGGGATTCGCGGCCAGATGGTACGTCGCGGGCCATCCGGCCATCTTCGGCACGTTCGAGAACACGTACGCGCTGGCCGCGTCACTGCTCGTTGGCGCGACGGCCATCGGCATCTGGCGGCCGAGGCTTCAGGACATCTGGAGATGGGCGGCGCCGTGGGCGCTCGCCGCGCTCCTCTACGGGACTCGCTTCAGGAGCGACCCCGTGCCGCTCACCATCTCCGAGCAGTCGTTGTGGGTGGACGTGCACGTGGCCTTCGCCTGGGTGGCCTTCGTCGCGCTGCTTGCTGCCACGACGTCCGCCCTACTGCGCCTCGCGGGCAGGAAGCCGCTCGGCATGGATATCGAGGCGGCAGACCGCTTCATCACCGAGTGCCTCATGGCGGGCTTCAGCGCCTTCACGGCGATGCTGGCTACGGGATCCTGGTACTCGTTCATCATCTTCGGGGTCTTCTGGCAGTGGAGCACCGTCGAGACGCTCTCGCTCGCCGCCTGGCTCGGGTACGCCCTGGTGATACACGGCCGGCTGTTCTACCGTTGGAGCGGCAGCCTGCTCGACATCGGCGTCGTTGCCGTGCTTCCGGTCCTTGTGGCCGCGTACTTCATCTGGTCCGTGATCCCCGACACGTGGCACTACTTCGACATTCCCTTGATGAAGCCGTACTAGGAAAGGCGCCGCGCGATGCAGGCACGCCATACGAGATGGGTGACCGTAGCCCTGGTCGCCGTAGCGCTGATACTCGGCGTCGGCGTCGCCACGTTCTTCCTCGGCACCGATGATGGGGCGGCTCCGGAGACGGCCGCCGAGTACGTGGATCTCGACCTGGGCACCGCAGCGGGCTCCTCGGCGACGATGGAGGAGCTGCTCTACCTGCCGTGGGGCTCCGGGCCGACGGACGCGAGCCGCAAGGGGGAGGTCATCGCCATTTCGACCATCGAGGCGGTCTTCTCCTCCGGTGGGCTCGTGTTCATCGTCGACCATCCCGAGGGTGTGGTGGGGGCGCGTGTGCGCTGGTTCTCGCAGGACGGCGTGCTGGCGGGGACGACCGTGGCGCCTTCCGGATCGACCTTCTTCCGACCCCATGAGGGCGGCTTCAACTACGTCGTCGCCAAGTCGGGGGGCCGCAGCGAGACCGCCGTCATCGTTGATGTGCGAGCCTCGATCGAGACCACGTACGCCATCCCGCTCCAGCTCAACAGCGGTGGTCTCGTCTACTCCGATGGCACGCTCTACGCGTCGGCGACCCCGTCCGACGTGGATTTCGAGGCGGAGGTCATCTACTCGCGGGAGGCGCTCGTGCCCGTCGCCATCGACGGCGTTCCGGTGGGTGACGCCGCGGCCGACGCCGGTTCGCTCGAGCTGTGGGGCTTCGGCCTGGATGGCCGCGCCTACTCCACACGGACGCAGGTGATGGGCCTCGACGTGTCGTCGAGCGACGTGATCACCGTCATCGGATCGGGCGAGGAACGTGTGCGGGTGCCGCGCCGCTACCGGCTGCTGGGCGTCGGCCCCGACTCGCGGGTCTACCTGAGGACCATGCCGGGCGAGGCGATCGTGGGGCGGCCGGTGCAGCTGTCCGCCGCGTGGACCTCGGCGGCGGAGCCGTTCGACGAGGTGCTCGTCGTGACGCTCGACGGCACGATCGACTCGTGCATCACCCTGCCGTACTCGAGCGTCCTCGTGCGCTACGACGGCACGCTCCCGATGTCGCTCTGCGAGGACGGGCTGTACACCCTCAGGGCTGACGAAGGGGGTGTCAGTGTTGTCGTTCATCGCTTCCAGTAGGCCGCGGCGCCTCGCCGCCCTCGCGCTGGCGCTGGCTGTGTCGCTCGCGGGAGGCTGCGTTCCGGGGGATCCGGGGCCCGGCCAGTCGCCCGGTTCGATTGCGGTGATCGCCGGTCCGGCGGGCACCAGCCTCAATCCGTACACGACCGTGCTCTCGAGCCGACAGGTTGGCGCGCTGCTGTTCAGGGGACTCTTCGGCGTCGATGACCAGGGGATGCCGGTGCCGGACCTGGCGACCGAGATCCCCACGGTCGACAACGGCGGGATCAGTGCGGATCGCACCGAGGTGACCTACCGCCTGGACCCGGACGCTCGCTGGGCCGACGGGGAGCCGCTGACCGCCGGCGACGTGGTGTTCACGTGGGGCCTGCTCGATGCGGGCGTGCTCGCGGACGACCCGCGAGGCGCGGAGAACGTCGTCGCGGTCACGGCTATCGACGAGCACACCGTGAGACTCACCTTGAGCGAGCCCGACGCGCCGTTTGCGTGGCGGTTCGTTCCATACGTGCTCCCGCGGCACCTGCTCGAGGGCTCGCCCGACGTCCTGTCGGACGACTTCTGGGTCCACCCAGTGGGGTCCCGCGGTCGCCTCGTTGAGCGGCACATCAAGGGCTCGCAGGTGGATCTGATCGATCCGGCGGGGCAGCTTCTGACGATCCGAGTGGTCTTCGCGCAGACCGATGCGGCCGCGCGCTCCGTCTGGGAGGCCGAGGTGAACTGCGTGTGGCTGTCGCCTCCGGTCGGGCCTGCGGGTAGCGAGCAGGAATCCTCTGTGCCCAGCGCGCGCTGGCGGGCGTTCATCATGAACCCCTCCGAGGGCCATGTGACGGCCGATCCGGCTGTCAGGGAGGCGTTCTCCGTGGCCGCCACGGTGACCGTCGCGCCCGGCGATCCGGGGCCGTACGGCTATCCGATCGCGGAGTCCGTAGCGGACACCGAGGCCGTGCTCGGCGCGCTCGACGCGGCCGAATGGCGGGCAGGCGCCGATGGCGTGCGCTCCAAGCGCGGACGCGAGCTCGTCTACGACGTGATCTTCAATCCCATCAGCGCTGAAGAGGGGAACCGCATCGAGTACGACATCCCGATCAGGGACTTCGGAGGACGCATCGAGCCGTATCCCACGTTCCCGTACACCGACTACCCGGGCGGCAGTCCGCTCGTGCTGGGCGACTTCGACGTGGCGCTGCTCGAGTTCCCGATCGGCGTCCCGTACGGTTGGGCCTGGCCCTACGAGTCCGGGGACGTCCCCTCGGCGACGAACCCCGCCGGGCTGAACGTCAGTCGCGTGTCAGACGCCGGACTCGATGCCGCCGCCACAGCGATGCAGGAAGCGGGGAGTCCCGCCGAACTGAGGAGCGCGCTTGGCGAGGGATGGGCGCGTCTCGAGGAGCTGCGCCTCGTGAGGTGGGACCTTCGCTTCGACCAGACGGTGCTCTACAAGGGAGTGGAGGGCGTCGAGGCCGAACCGTTCGAGGAGTACGCGCTTCGCGACGCCGGGTCCTGGCGGATCGCCGGGGCAGGTGAGTAGATGGTAGCGCGGCTGATCCGGGTGATCGCGTCCGCACGACTCGCCGCCTGGCTGATCGGCGTCCAGCTCGGCTTCCTGGTAGCGTCCTTCCTGATCCCGCAGCGCGGGATCTTCCCCGATGACCAGGTCGATTCGTTCCTGGGGGCGATGCCGGGGCCCGTCGGATGGCTCTTCGATGCGCTCGCGCTCGATCACGTCTTCACCTCGGCCCTGTACTACGCGGCGGCCGGGCTGCTTGCCGTGAACCTGATCGTCTGCACGTGGGAGCGCGTGGCCAAGCGGCTCGGGCGCGCGGCCACGCGGGGCACGGGGGCGGTCCCCGACACAGCGCTCGTGCTCGCGGTCCGGGATCCTGTTGCGGTCGCATCCGTGCTCGCTTCGCTCGGCGCCCGGGCGACCGAGGTAGGCGAGGGGGAGACCCGCTACTATCTCAGGCGCGGCGGCGCCGGCTTCATCGGGTCGGTCGTGATGCACGCCGCCCTCGTGCTCGTGCTCATCGGCGGTGTGCTGACGGGGGTGACGACGTTTCGTGGAGAGATGCTCTTCACCGAGGGGCAGGCCCGCTTCGACACGCCGGACGACTACCTGAGCGTGAGCCAGGTGCCGTCGGTCGGGAGCGCCTTTCGCGACTTCGCCATCACGCTGAAGAGCATGGAGTTCACCTACGAGGACGGCACCGTGGTGGACGCGGTCGCGAATCTCCAGGTGACCGACGCGAGCGGCGACCGGGAAGAGGCGGCGAGAGTCAACTATCCCCTCAAAGTGAGGGGGAAGTCGTTCCTGCTGCAGGACGCCGGGCACTCCGTCTGGATCACGGTGACCGATCCCGCGGGCACAGTGGTGTTGGACTCGTTCGTCAATCTTCTCAACGTGACCGACCGGGGCTACGAGGACTCGTTCGGACTGCCGAACGGGGAGCTGCAGATCCTGTCCCGGCCGGACGCGTCGCAGCCCCTGGACGAGAAGATGACTGAAGGCCTACGGATCACGTCTCCGATCGTGGGGCTGTCGATGGCGGACCCGGACGCGTCGGAGGACCCGGTGTGGGTCGTGCCGGGCTCGGCCGGAGTCACGGTCGGTGGATACACGATGCGGGTGAACGAAGTGCGCGTCTGGAACCGGTTCATGGTGCGGGCCGACGCCGGACGCCATGTGATCTACCTCTCCTTCGCGCTCATCATCGCGGGCACGCTCGTGCGCTTCATCGATCCGGATCGCTGGCTGAAAGCCGCGCTCGCCGAAGGCCCTGATGGCGCGCGCCTGCACCTGTGGGGCGCGGTGCGGTACAGCGCGCGTGCGTTGCCGAAGGAGGCCGACCTCATCGCTCGGCTCGTATCGCCGCCTGCCGACCCGTCCGAACCGGTCGCAGGCGCCGATATGGGGGACAATCCGTCCAAGGAGGTGCGTCGTGACAGCTGAGACCGCTACGTTCTGGCTCGCAGTCGTGCTCTACGCGCTTGCCACCCTGGCCTCGGTCGCGGGCCTCGCGTTCTCTCGACAACGGCTCGAGGGAGCGGCTTTCGGACTGACGCTGGCTGCGTTCGCGTCGCACACAGCCTCGATCGTGTTGCGCTGGATCGACACCGGCCGCCTGCCGTACGTGCAGGACTACGAGAACGCGCTCTCGGGGACGTGGGCGATCGTGCTCGTGTACCTGATCATGTCCTACACGTGGCCGCGCGTCCGGGTGGCGGGAGTGGTCGTGTTCCCCTTCGTGCTGCTCACTGTCGGCTACGGGCTGCTGGTCCCGTCCGACCCCGGTCCGGTCACGCCCGCGTATCGCAGCGTCTGGCTGGTGATCCACGTGCTCTTCGCCTGGGCTACCTACGCCGGATACGTGGCGGCAGCGTCTCTTGCGGGCGTCGAACTCCTGAAGGCCCGGCGCCGCAAGCCGCTGCGCGAGGACTCCCTGCTGGCCCGCACGCCGGACGCCGCACGTCTCGGCGAGATGACCTTCCGGTTCGTGGTGTTCGGCTTCATCGTGAATGCCGCGATGATCGCCTCCGGAGCGATCTGGGCCTACGAGCTGTGGGGCTCGTACTGGCGCTGGGACCCCGTCGAGACATGGAGTCTGCTCACCTGGCTCGCGTACGCGTTCTACCTGCATGCGCACACCACCCTTGGCTGGCGTGGAGCGAAGCTGGCATGGGTGGCGTTCCTATCGCTGTTCGGCGTGATGATGAGCTTCTGGGGCGTTCAGGTGCTGCCCAGCTCGTATCACCTGTTCAGGAGTCTCGGCGAGGGCAACTTCGACATGGGGCGGGGTCGCTAGCGCGGCCGAGGCCCTCGGGGGCCGCTATTCCCAGATCCACTGCAGGTACCGCAGCGGCATCCGGTACTCGAAGAACGGTCGGTCGTCTGTGTTGAGCGGCACGTCCGGGCTCTCGACGATCCGCCGCACTTCGTCGGGGCCCATGAGGTGGGTCACGAGGAAGTCATGGGAGTCGTCGGCTTCAAGCGCCGCAAGCACGACAATCGGATCGAGGACCTCATCGCCGTTCATGCCGACCATCAGGTAGTCAAGCTGCTGCGTGGGCTGCTCGGGATTCAGCGTCGCGAAGACGTGTGTGTTCGGGAAGGCTGAGCCGAAGGTCTTCACCATGAGCTCGAGGTCCTCGTCCTCCATGAGGTACGCGGGCAGCCACTGGAGCATGACGCCACCGGGCTTGAGGATGCGCGAACCGGCCCTGAACGATTCCAGCGTGAACATCCTCGCCGAATACGTGGAAAGGGGATGGCTCGGCTCCGAGGCGATGATGTCGTACCGGGCATCGGTGGTGGCGTAGTAGTGCCGCGCGTCGTCGATGATGATGCGCGATCGGGGGTGGTCCTCGATGGGCTGGTCCACGAAGTAGTGCGATGCCTCGACGACCGCGGGGTTGATCTCAACGGTATCGACGCGGGGTTCTCCCCATCTGGTGAGAGCGAGATCCGAGGTCATCCCTGTGCCGAGACCGACCACGAGCACGTCCGAGGCGTCCTCTACGATCACCGACGGCAGGTGGATGATCGTCTCCATCGTCTGGATGTCCGAGAGCAGGAGGGCGCCCTCGTTCATGCCCGAGACGTGCAGGGAACGCGTTCCGTCGGGACTCTCGAACACGGTCACGCGCCCTTGCGGCGGGTCCTTGGAGTACACGACGTTCATCATCTTGGAGACCTCGGTGAGGTGACTCGCCGAGATCGAACTCGTCGACGGTTGGACCGCGAGGACGAGATGCATCGACGTGTCTTGCGCCGTCAGCAGCGCGGCGCCACCGAACGCGACGAGCGCCATCGACGCGACCAGTCTGCCGCGGACCGCCGTCGCTCCGGCGAGGGGGAGGGCTGCCCTCAGTGCGATCACGGCCGCCGTGATGTTGAGCGCAGCTGAGACTGCGGTGGTGCCCACCGTCGACAGCGCCGGGACGAGGAGCAGTCCTCCGGCAAGAGAGCCGACAACGGCGCCCGCGGTGTTCAGCGCGTATGCGTCGCCGAGATCCCTGCCGAGCACCGACCGCCGGGAGGTCGCGAGCCGGATCGCGATTGGCGCGGTCGCGCCGAGCAGCACGCACGGGAGCGCGACGATCACGAACGTGAGGGCGTATTGAGTCGCGATGAAGCCGGCGACACCGCCCGGGACGACGCCGCGCGCGGTGTGGTACAGGAGCGGCACCATCCTCGTGAGCAGCGGGGACAGCATGGCCGATCCCGCACCCCCGAGCTGCAGGAGGCCGATCGTCGCGAGCGCAGCTTCGCGGTCTTGAGAGTTCCTGTGTCCCAGCCATTGCCCGATCGCCAGCCCGGTCAGGGCCGCGGCGAGCATCGTCGCAACGGCGTAGACGCTTGCCCCGAAGATCAGGAGCAGCTCGCGGGTCCAGACGGTCTCGTAGATCATCACCGCTGCCCCGGAGAGGGCGAACGCGATCATCGCGGGCCGGCGGGTGGGGTGCGATGGAGCGCCCGCCTCGTCACCGGCCGGCCGAACAGCCGTCGCGGAGGCCGCGGGCGGCGTCTCCGCGTTCGGACTCGCCAGGTACAGGGCCACTCCCGCAACGGCCGCCACAGCGGCGCTCAGCAGTATCGCTGCGTTGACGCCGACCGCCGGCACGAGGACGAGTCCGCCTAACAGCGCTCCGGCGACCGAGCCGACGGTGCCCGCCACGTAGCCCGATCCCGCGCCTGACGCGATGTCGCGTCGGTGGATCGAGAGCATGCGGCTCGCCACCGGGAACGCCGCACCCACGAAGGCCGTAGGCACGAGCGTCATCATCGCGGCGAGCGCCGCGGCGAGCGCGAGGAGGGCCCCCTGGGAGGTCCCGAGCGTCCCGCTGCCGTAGAACCCCACGACGAGGGCGTTGAGCGGCACGGCGACGGCGCCGCTCACGCCGAGGCCGATGGAGAGCCCGGCGAGCAGCCGGAGATGGCCGGTGCCGCGGTCGGCGCGTCGGCCCACGAGCCACGCGCCCGCCGCCATCCCCACCATGAACATCGCCGTCACCAGGGCGATCGAGGTGACGGTGGAGCCGAGCAGGGTTGTGAGTTGCCTGGTCCAGGTGACCTGGTAGACGAGCGAGACCGCTCCCAGCAGCCCGAGGACGAGCAGCGCGATACGGTCAGCGCGGGTGATTGCGGTGGTCGCTTTCAGCGGTGTTCCCCTCGTGTCCTGGCATCCCCGTGATTCTAGCGGATGTCGGTGCCCGGGGCCGTGACGTGTGTGCATCGAAGGGAACAAGTATCATCGTCGTGCCGGTCCCACCCTCCGGAGGAGTGCCATGCTCGACATCCTCATCATCATGAACAACTACTTCCACGACGTGGCCACAGCTGTCCTGATCGCGGCGGCGGCCATCATGTGGGCGCTTGAGCGGCAGGCCCGTGCGGGCGGACCCGCCGATGCGCGAGTGCTTGCTCGCGCGTATCCGCTGCTGACCCGCTTCGCGCAGGGCGCCCTCGTGTGGATCGTCCTCGGCGGTATCCCGCGAGTCATCTTCTTCAACACGCACGATCTCGGCGCCCTCCGGGGCGACCTCGTGCCTGCCATCATCGTGAAGCACATCGTCGAAGTGGCCGCCGTGGTTCTCGGCGTGCTGTTGTGGCGCCGCGTGAAGCGGCAGATCGAGGCCGCCGCATCCGCATAGCCGCCCTGTCGCTCATCCGCTACACTCGAAAGCCGCAGGAACCCACCCGAAAGGCTCCCGAGGCGTGAACGCACAGGCACCCAAAGGCACTGCCGACATGCTCCCCGACGTGGCCCGCGCGTGGGAGCACCTGCAGCGCGTGGCCCAGGAGCTGTTCGCCCGCTACGGCTACGAGCCGGTGTACACGCCGCTGTTCGAGCACACCGAGGTCTTCACGCGCGGCATCGGCGAGGCGACCGACATCGTCTCGAAGGAGATGTACACCTTCGAGGACAAGGGCGGCCGCTCGATCACGCTCCGTCCCGAGGGCACCGCGAGCGTGGTGCGGGCCGCACTCGAGCACAATCTCACCGCCAACGGCGCGCAGGCGAAGCTCTACTACGCCGGCCCGATGTTCCGCTACGAGCGTCCACAGAAGGGCCGCATGCGGCAGTTCTGGCAGATCGGCATCGAGGTGCTCGGCGCCGCCGAACCCACCGCCGATGCCGAGGTCATCACGGTGCTCTGGCGCTTCTTCGAGGCCCTTGGCATCCCGGCTGCGATCATGCGGCTTCTGCTGAACTCGATGGGCGACGAGAGCTGCCGCCCCGCGTACCGGGACTCCATAGCCGCGTTTATCAGGCAACACGCGCGCGATCTGTGCGAGGAGTGCGTGCGGCGCGCCGAGACCAACCCGCTCCGTGCGTTCGACTGCAAGAACCCCGGCTGCCGTGAGGTGATGGCGGGCGCGTCGTTGCTGCGCGACGAGCTGTGCGACGAGTGCGCCGCGCACTACGCCGCCGTGAAGACGCACCTGGACGCGCTCGGCATCCCGTACGTGGAGGACTCGACGCTCGTGCGCGGGCTCGACTATTACACGCGCACCGTCTTCGAGATCCAGGTGGATGCGGGTCTCGGTTCCCAGAATGCCATTGGCGGCGGAGGCCGGTACGACCGCCTCATGGAGGCATACGACGGCCCGCCGACGCCGGGCTTGGGCTTCGCGCTCGGCTTCGAGCGCACGCTGCTCGCCATGCAGGCCGCGGGCATCGAGGTTCCCGCACCGCCGCGAGCCGAGGTGTTCGTGGCGCGCGTCGACGACAGCGTGACCGCCGAGGTATTCGCGCTGGCGCAGCGGATGCGCGACGCCGGCGTCGCCGCCGAGCTCGACCACCAGGCGCGGAGCCTCAAGTCGCAGTTCAAGCAGGCCGACCGCCTCGGCGCGCGGTTCGTCGTGGTCGTCGGCCCCGATGAGCTCGCGTCAGGCGAGGTCACGCTCCGCGACATGTCCACCAGAGAAGAGAAGCGCGTGGCGCTCGACGCGGCGCCTGCCGCGGTCGCAGCCGCGCTCGGCTAAGAGGAGATCCCCCGTATGTTCGACGCACGCTACTCGATCCGCTCGCAGGTGGCCGGCGCCCTCGGCGCCGCAAACATCGGCGAGACCGTCACGCTCGCGGGCTGGGTGGCGAAGCGCCGCGATCACGGCGGCCTCATCTTCGTGGACCTCCGCGACCGGAGCGGCATCGTGCAGTGCACGTTCGATCCGGACGCATCGGGCGCCGCGTTCCACACCGCCGAGCGCGTCCGCCCCGAATGGGTCGTGAAGCTCACCGGCACCGTGCGCCGCCGTCCCGAGGGCACCGAGAACTCGAACATGCCCACCGGGGAGGTCGAGGTCATCATCTCCGGTGCCGAGGTCCTGAACACAAGCGACACGCCGCCGTTCGAGATCGAGGCCGGTATCGACACCGACGAGGTCACGCGGATGCGCTACCGCTATCTCGACATCCGCCGTCCCGAGGTGTTCGCGGCGCTCGCGCTCCGCGACCGCGTGGCGCAGCGATTCCGGCGCTCGCTCGAGGCGCGCGGGTTCATGGAGGTAGAGACGCCCATCCTCGGCAAGTCCACGCCGGAGGGCGCGCGCGACTTCATCGTGCCGAGCCGCCTGAGCCCCGGCAAGTTCTACGCGCTGCCGCAGTCGCCGCAGCTGTTCAAGCAGCTCTTCATGGTGGCGGGCCTCGAGCGCTACTACCAGATCGCCCGCTGCTTCCGCGACGAGGACCTTCGCGCCGACCGCCAGCCGGAGTTCACGCAGGTGGACATCGAGATGTCCTTCGTGACCGAGGACGACATCATCTCCATGATGGAAGACGTCATGCACGAGGTCATGAAGGAGGCCTCGGTCGATCTGCCGGTGCCGCTGCGGCGCATGCCGTACGCCGAGGCGATGGACCGCTTCGGTTCCGACCGGCCCGACACGCGTCTCGGCATGGAACTCGCCGATCTCTCGCGAGCCTTCGCTTCGAGCGAGTTCAAGGTGTTCGCGGGCGCGCTCGCAAGCGGCGGGGTCGTGAAGGGCATCAACGCCAAGGGCGCGGGCGACTGGAGCCGCGGCAAGATCGACGCGCTCAACCAGATCGCGCTCGACGCGGGCGCCAAGGGCCTCGCCTGGATCGCGTTCCCGGCCGAGGGCGACGTGCGTTCGCCGATCGCGAAGTTCCTCTCGGCGGCCGAGATGGACGGCCTCAAGACGACGCTCGCGGTGGAGCCGGGCGATCTCGCGCTCATGATCGCGGACGCTCGCGACGTGGCCAACGAGGTGCTCGGCGTGCTGCGCCTCAAGATGGCCGACGAGCTCGGAATCGAGCGCACGGGCTACGACGCGCTATGGGTCGTCGATTTCCCGATGTTCAAGTACGACGCCGATGAGGACCGCTACGCGGCCAACCATCATCCGTTCACGCTGCCCCGCGAGGGCGACATCGACAAGATCGAGAGCGACCCGCTTCACGTGGGCTCGTACAGCTACGACCTCGTGATGAACGGCTACGAGATCGGCGGCGGCACGCTGCGGATCCACGACGCCGACCTTCAGATGCGCGTGCTCAAGCGCATCGGTCTCGGCGAGGATGAGGCGCGAACGCAGTTCGGCTTCCTGCTCGAGGCGCTATCCTTCGGCGCGCCGCCGCACGGCGGCATCGCGCTCGGCCTCGACCGTCTCGTCATGCTGCTCGCGGGCGCGCACTCGATACGCGACGTCATCGCGTTCCCCAAGACCTCGTCGGGTGCCGATCCGCTCACCGGCGCGCCGGACGTGGTGAGCGCGCGCCAGCTGCGCGAGGCGCACCTCAAGACCGACTAGGAGGTTCGCGTGCCGCTCTCAGTGTGGGTCTCGACCGGCATCGTCATCGCCGCCTGCGTCGCGTTCGTGCTCATCGGAAACGCGTACCGGTGGGATCTCGCCGCTTCCGGCTACGGTCGGTGGACACGCGCCGTCGGCGTCATCGCCCTGCTCGGGCTCGCGGCCTCAGCCGCGTGGGAGCTGCTCGACCGGCCGGCGCTCGCGGCGGTCGTGATGGCGGGCGGGGCGCTGCTGTCGGCGGGCTTCGTCACGGTGCACCGGCGTCTCACGGCACGGGTGCAGGCTGCCCTCGCCGCAACGGCGGACCGCTCCTAAGGGGTGGGGGCGATTGCGGGGAAGCGCACGTGCGTTCGTCGCTGTGGGGCGCTTCAGCAAGCAGCGCGTTTCACTCGGATGCCGATGGTGCTACGATAATGAAGCCTTGCCTTGCGTGGAATCGGCTCGAGCGGTCGAACCAACACCTCTCTGCCGGGAGCCCCGATCGCGCAGGAAAGTGGTATCCCCGTCACGGGGAAGCGCGGAACTGCGGTAAGGGCACCCACCTGCTACGGCAGGTTCACCCGGCCGACCACGCAGGGCGGGGTTCGTTGCGGCCTCACCAGTGGAGGAGACAGATGCAGAAGACCGTCGCAGCACTCGTCGCAGCACTACTTGTCGCCAGTCTCGCCGGATGCGCGCCCGAGGAACTCCCGGCGCCCACCCCGCCGGTGGCGCCTGCCACCGTTCCCGCGGCGCCCGGCACCACGTACGCTACCGATCGCTCGTTCAACACGGCCGATTTCGAGCCTGTGGCGTTCCCGTCCTTCGACACGACGGAAACGCCGGCAGTGCTGGCCGACAAGCTCGCGGCTGGCCGCGCGATGCTCATCCTGTTCTACGACTCCCGCCAGGACGTGACGGGTGACCTTCGGGTCGAGGTCGACTACGTGATCAACGAGTATCGCGGCCTGATCGATCTGGTCACGTTCGACGTCGGCAAGGTCGATGACCAGGGTGCGCCGGCTTTCGAGTCGGTTGCCGCCGTGATGTACGCGGGCGAGCTGAGCGTCACTTCGACGCCGCATCTCATCGCGGTCGACCGCGGCGGTTTCATCACCTGGCGCTGGCGCGGGTTCGTGGATCGCGGGTACATCAAGCGCGAGGTCGAACGAGCGACCGACTGATCTCCCATGCGCGATCTCTTCGATGATGCAGCCGAGCGGCGCCTCGAGACCGGGGCGCCGCTCGCCGCGCGCATGCGGCCGCGAACGCTCGACGAGTTCGTAGGGCAGGAGACCGCGCTCGGTCCGGGATCCATCCTGCGGACCACCATCGAGCTCGACGCGCTCTCCTCGCTGATCCTCTACGGACCGGCCGGCACGGGGAAGACGAGCCTGGCGCGCATCATCGCGGGGATGACGCGCGCGCACTGGGCCGAGCTCTCGGCGGTCAACGCCGGCGTGAAGGACGTGCGTGCCGTCATCGACGGCGCACGGGAGCGGCTGAAGATGGGCGGTGGCCGCACGATCCTCTTCATCGATGAGATCCACCGGTTCAACAAGTCGCAGCAGGATGCGCTGCTGCACGCGGTCGAGGACCGTCTGGTCGTGCTCATCGGCGCCACCACCGAGAACCCCTTCTTCGAGGTCAACGCCCCTCTCATCAGCCGCTCGACGATCGTCGAGTTCGTTCCGCTCGCCGACGCCGACATCCGCGCGATCGTCGAGCGGGCGCTCGCCGACCCCGAGCGTGGGTTCGGCGGCACGCTCGGGGTCGCGCCCGACGCGCTTCAGCACATCGTGACGCGGGCGGGAGGGGACGCGCGGATCGCGCTCACGACCCTCGAGCTCGCGGCGCAACTCGCGACGCGCGAGGAGGTGGCCGGCGAGACGCCCCGCATCGGCGCCGATCACGTCGCGCGCGCCAGCGCCACCCGGACGCTGCCGTACGACAAGAGCGGCGACGTCCACTACGACATCATCTCGGCGTTCATCAAGTCGATCCGCGGCTCGGACCCGGATGCTGCGGTCTACTGGCTCGCACGCATGGTGCACGGTGGCGAGGACCCCAAGTTCATCGCGCGCCGGATGCTCATCCTGGCCTCGGAGGACATCGGCATGGCCGACCCGCAGGCGCTGCTGGTGGCCCACGCCGCGTTCAAGGCCGCCGAGTCGATCGGCTGGCCGGAGGCGCGCATCAGCCTGGCGCACGCGGCCATCTACCTTGCGCTCGCGCCAAAAGACAACGCCGCGTACCTCGCCATCGATGGCGCGCTGGCAGATGTCCGGGAGGGGGAAGCGCGCGCTGTGCCCGATCACCTCCGCGATCGCCACCGGCCGGGCGCTGATCGCTATCCGGCGTACCGGTACCCGCATGACGACCCGAGCGGATGGGTAGAGCAACAGTACCTGCCGGAGGGGCTCGAGGCCAAGCGCTACTACCGGCCGAAGCGGCGCTCCTCGCTGCGTGACGGGCAGGCGACGGACCCGACCGACCATGCCCTCTGAGCACGGCCTTTGCTACACTGAGCGGGTATGGCCGTCAGCGACGAAGCGGGTAGGGGATGACGATGCCTGAATCGCTCGGCTTGGCTCTCACCATCATCGCGATCGTGCTCGCGCTCCTGGGTATCTATGCGGTCGTCGTGCTCATCAGACTGGTCGCCGAGGTGCGCACGGCCGTTTCGGAGATCCGCGTGCGCATCGTGCCGCTGCTCGACAAGGCCGACGTGACCGTCGACGCCATCAATGTCGAGCTGCTGAGGCTCGACGGCATCGTCACGCAGGCCGAGAACGTGGGAGACGCGGTGTCGACTGCGAGCGACTTCATCAGGTCGCCAGTGAACTCGGCGGCGCGTGGCGTCGTGCGGGTCTTGAGGAAGTTCCGTAAAGGGTGACAAGGTCCGCGGACCCGTCACGAGGAGGACGCATGACCAACGACGTGATCACCCTGACCGTTCCGGCCCGCGGTGAGTACGCGAAATCAGTGCGCATGACCGCCGCCGAGCTGGCGAGCAGGATCGGCATGTCGTACGACGAGGTCGACGACGTGCGGATGGCCGCCGACGAGGCGTTCGTGTTCGCTGCGGGCTGCCTCGACGAGACGGCGAGCATCACGTTCGGGTTCGAGGTCACCGCAGACGGTCTCGCGATCTCGGTCGGTCCGTTCCCGTACTCCGCGGAGTATGCGGAAGGCGCCGCACCCGGCGGCTACGCCGCATTCATCCTTGAGTCGGTCTGCGATGAGTTCAGCCTCGAGCGTGGCGAGAACACATGCACGCTTCGGGCCGTCCGCCGCGTCGCGCTCCGGTCCGGGGACGCCGGTGCCTAGGACAGCGAAGAAACAGGAGCGCCGTCTCGTCTGGGACAAGAACCGCACGCGGGAGCTGTTCTTGCTGTACCACGAGAACGGTGACGAGGCATCCCGGGACGAGCTCATCACCATGTATCTCAACCTGGTGAAGTACCTCGCCAGCCGATTCCGCAACCGCGGCGAGCCGATCGACGATCTCATCCAGGTCGGGACGATCGGGCTCATCAAGGCGATCGACCGCTTCGACACCGGTCGTGCCGTGGAGTTCACGACGTACGCGACGCCGACCATCGTCGGCGAGCTGAAGCGCTACTTCCGTGACAAGGGCTGGGCGATCAAGGTGCCGCGGCGGCTCCAGGAGCTCTCGTTCCGCGTCAATCAGGCGATCGACCAGCTCACGCAGAAACTGCAGCGTTCTCCCACAATCCTGGAGATCGGCGAGTACCTCGGCGTGACGGCCGAGGAGGTCCTCGAAGCGCTCGAGACGAGCGAGGCCTACAACTTCGTGTCGCTCGAGACCGATCGCAACAACGACGGCACCGACGCGTTCAGCATCCTGGAGTACATCGGCGAGGACGATCAGTTCATGGCCGTCGTCGACGATCGCGCAACGCTTGCCGAGGCTCTCAAGTACCTCACCCCACAGGAGCAGCACGTCTTGTACCTGCGGTTCTTCCAGGGCCTCACGCAGACCGAGATCGCGACGAGCCTCGGGATCTCGCAGATGCAGGTGTCACGGCTGCTCCGCAAGACCCTGCGCGCGCTCCGGGAGCATCTTGTGATGGAGGAGGTCTAGGTGCGCTCGACTCTGACCCAGCAGCGTGACGTCTGGAGCCGGGTGCTCGTGGCGTCGTGGGCGCTCGTGGGCGTGTGTCTGCTGATCGGCGTTGCCGGGTGGATCGTCGGCGAGATATCGTCGGCGCTGCTGCCCTTCCTGCTCGCCACGGTGATCGTGTACCTCTTCAAGGGCTGGGTGGAGAAGCTCGAGCAGCGTGGCTGGAAACGCGCGCCTGCCGTGCTGGTCTGCTACGTGTTCATGCTGGCGGTCTCGGCGCTTGCGATCGTCTTCCTCGTGCCGGCGATCTTCGAGCAGCTGCAGCAGTTCGTGAAGGCGTTCCCCTCGTACTACGACAAGGCGTACGAGCTGTTCATCGAGTGGCAGGACCGCTACGAGCGCCTGGTCGTTCCCGAATGGATCGACGAGGCGCTTCTCAACCTAAGGGGCACGATCGGCGAGCAGGTCGCATCGCTGTCGGCAGCCCTCGCACGCGAGGCGTTCACCGCGGGAAGCGCGGTCGTCGCCTTCCTGGCCAACGCCTTCCTGAGCCTCGTGCTCGGGTTCTGGCTGCTCAAGGACCTGCCGAAGATCAGGGCCGAGTTCGTGATGCTCGCCGGACCGAAGCGGCGGGAGGAGGCGTCCACGGTCATCGCGAAGGTCTCGCGGGTGCTCGGCGGCTACCTTCGCGGCCAGTTCATCCTCTCGGCGGTCACCTCTGTGATCGTGATCGTCGGCCTGTCGGTGATCGGGGTCCCGTACTCGCTCGTCATCGGGCTGCTCGCCGGCGTCTTCAACGTCATCCCGTGGGTCGGTCCTGCTATAGCGGCCGTCATCGCCGCGCTCGCGGGCGCGTTCGTCGGGGGCTGGCACATCGTCGGGGCGGTCCTGGTGATCCTGGCGGCCCAGCAGTCGACCGAGATCTTCGTGCAGCCGCGCGTGATGTCGCAACAGGTCGACCTGCACCCCGTCGCGGTGATATTCTCGCTGCTCGTGGGTGGCGCCGCGTTCGGGTTCTGGGGCATGGTTCTCGCTATCCCCGTGACCGCGGTCGCCAAGGGCCTGTTCGTCTACTACTACGAGAAGTACACCGACCGCAAGATCGCCTCGGAAGAGGGCGCGCTGTTCCGCGTTCACCGGAGCGACGAAGATGAAACCGAGACTGACGGGTGCCACGCCGACGGTGCCGAGAACGCCCCGGGCGACGTCGCACCGGCCGGTGACGAGACCGTCTGACGACCTGAGTCCAGCAAGGAGAGCGCGTACGTGAAGTCAGCCGAGATCCGCGAGAGCTTCCTGTTGTACTTCGAGAGCAAGGGCTGTAAGCGCCTGCCCTCATCCTCGCTCGTGCCCGACGACCCCTCGCTGTTGCTGACGTCCGCGGGAATGGTGCAGTTCAAGCCGGTCTTCCTAGGCGCGCGCGACATCGGCGTGACGCGCGCCACCACCTGCCAGAAGTGCGCGCGCACCACCGACATCGACATCATCGGCACCACCGGCCGTCACCACAGCTTCTTCGAGATGCTCGGCAACTTCAGCTTCGGCGACTACTTCAAGAGCGAAGCGTGCGCCTGGGCGTACGAGTACTCGACCAAGGTCCTCGGCATGGATCCTGACCGGCTGTGGTTCTCCATCTACGAGGACGACGACGAGGCCGAGGCCATCTGGCGCGATGAGATCGGAGTGCCGCAGGAGCGCATCGTGCGCATGGGCGCGAAGGACAACTTCTGGTCCGCGGGTCCCACGGGTCCCTGCGGGCCGTGCTCCGAGCTGTACTTCGACCAGGGCCCCGAGGTGGGCTGCGGCAGCGAGACATGCGCGCCTGGCTGCGACTGCGACCGCTACGTGGAGTACTGGAACCTCGTCTTCATGCAGTACGACCGGCAGGAGGACGGCACGCTCGAGCCGCTGCCGAAGAAGAACATCGACACCGGCATGGGCCTCGAGCGCGTCGCGGCCATCATGCAGGGCGTCCACACCAACTTCGAGACCGACGACCTGCGCGAGCTGGTGGCGGTGGGCGAGAGTCTCTCGGGCGTTTCGCTCGGCGCTGGCCCGCGGACCGACGTGTCGCTTCGCATCCTCGCCGACCACGCGCGCGCGGTCGCGTTCCTCATCGCCGACGGCGTGCTGCCCGCCAACGATGGCCGCGGCTACGTCCTCCGTCGGCTGCTGAGGCGTGCCATCCGCCACGGGCGGCTGCTCGGCGTGGAGGACGCGTTCATGATCCGCCTCATCGACACCGTGATCGAGCGGTGGGGTGGCCCGTATCCGGAGCTTCTCGAGCACGCCGACCTCATCCGGCGGATCGTCATCTCGGAGGAGGAGCGCTTCGGCGCGACGCTGCGTCAGGGGCTCGCATTCCTCGCGACCGCGATCGAGCGGACGAAGGCCGCCGGCGCCGACGTCCTCGACGGCGGCGAGGCGTTCGCGCTGCACGACACCTACGGCTTCCCGTACGAGCTGACCTCGGAGATCGCGGCCGAGGCCGGGCTGTCCGTCGACGAGGCCGCGTTCACCACCGCGATGGACGCGCAGCGCGAGCGCGCCCGCGCCGCGGTCAAGGACGAGTCCTGGTCGTCGTTCGGCAGCGCGTTCGACGGCATCGCGCGCTCGGCGGGCCCGACCGAGTTCGTCGGGTACGCGCGCGACGAGGCTGAAAGCGCCGTAGTCGGGCTGGTGACCAGCGGGGGCGCGGTCGACCGCATCGAGGCGGGCGCCGAGGCCGAGATCGTGCTCGCATCCACGCCCTTCTACGCCGAGCAGGGCGGGCAGGTGGGCGACACCGGCACCATCGTCGCCGAGGGCGCTCGCTTCGTGGTGACCGACACACACTTCCCCGTGCCGGGCGTCATCGCTCACATCGGTCGCCTGGAGTCAGGGTCGCTTTCCGTCGGCGGCACGGTGCTGGCCGCCATCGACGTCTTGCGGCGCGAGCGTATCCGGCGCAACCACACCGCCACTCACGTGCTGCACTGGGCGCTTCGGCTGATACTCGGCGATCACGTGCGGCAGTCCGGCTCGCTGGTCGCGCCAGACCGGCTGCGGTTCGACTTCACCCACTTCGAGTCTCCGGGAGCCGACCAGCTCCGGCGCATCGAGGAGATGGCCAACCGCAAGATCATGGAGAACCATCCGGTCCGCAACTACGAGACATCGCTCGCGACCGCTCGCGAGATGGGCGTGACCGCGCTGTTCGGCGAGAAGTACGGCGAGATCGTCCGCGTGCTCGAGGTCGGCAACTTCAGCAAGGAGCTCTGCGGCGGGACGCACATCGCGCGGTCGAGCGAGATCGGTCTTCTCAAGATCGTCTCCGAGGGCTCCGTGGGCGCCAACCTGCGGCGCATCGAGGCCGTGACGAGCTTCGACGCGCTCGGGTACGTGTACGCCGAGGAGGACGTCCTCGGCGAGCTCAACATGTCCCTCAAGACGCGGACGGCGGAGCTCCCCGGCAAGGTCGTGGCCCTCCAGCGTCGCGTGAAGGACGCCGAGCAGGCGGCGCGCACCGCGCGTGCCCGCGGCGCGGGCGGCGAGGACGTTGAGGAATGGCGTGTCCCGGCCGGGTACGTGCTGAAGGTCGGGCGCGTGGACGGAGCCGACGCGGGTGCGCTGCGCGAGATCGCGGACGGTCTGCGCGGGTCCGAGGGCGCGGTGCTCCTTGTGGGCGTCAACGCCGGGGCGGTGCTGCTGCTCGCCACGGGCACCGACGCCGCCGTCTCGGCGGGATTCGACGCCGGTGCGCTCATCAAGGCCATGGCGCCCCATGTGGGTGGCGGAGGAGGCGGCAAGCCGCAGATGGCTCAGGCCGGCGGCAAGGACGCGTCGGGCATCGATGCGGCGCTTGCCGGGGCCCGGGCTCTTCTCGGGGTGGGCTGAGCGGTGCGCGCGCTCGGACTCGACATCGGAGCCACGCGGGTCGGCGTGGCCGTCTCCGATCCGGCAGGCATCATGGCCTCGCCGGTGACGGTGCTCGACGCCCGCCGTCTCGCCGGGGACGTGCGCGATCTCGTGCGTCTCGTGGAGGACTACGAGGCGGAAGTGCTCGTCATCGGGCTTCCGCTCACCATGGGCGGCTCAGAAGGACCCCAGGCCGAGGATGTTCGGGCCGAGGCCGAGCGCCTCGCCCAGGCGGTCGGGCTACCCGTCGAGTATCAGGACGAGCGGCTCTCGAGCACCGAGGCGCGACGGGCGATGCACGTGGCGGGCATGAGCGAGAAAGAACAACGAGGCTCGCTCGACAAGGTCGCGGCGGCCATCGTGCTGCAGGGATGGCTCGACTCACGGAGGACGGCAGCGAGGGAGGGCGCGCGATGAGCGACGAGACGCCCCGGCCCCGGCCGCGTCCCCGGAAGGCGGAGCCGTCGCGCAGTAGCGCTCGTTCGCGCTCGCGCCAGACGTCCTCGAAGGAGAGCACGCGGTCCGCGCGAGCCGCCAGGACGCAGGCCGCGCCCGAGCGCACACGCCGCCGCGACCGCTCATCGCAGCGCGGTGTGAAGGCTACGGACTCACGTTCGCGCCGTCGGACGCTCGTTGCGGTCGTCTCGCTTATCCTCGTCATCCTGGTCGTCGCCGTCCCGGTGTACGCGGCGTGGCAGCTTCTGCTCGTGCCCGAGGTGGACATCGCGGCGGGCGTCCCCGTGCAGGTGGAGATCCCCGAGGGTTCGGGCACCGCGAAGATCGCCGAGGTCCTTGCCGCCGCGGGCGTGGTCGAGAACGCATCGATGTTCCGGCTACGCGCCCGCATCGACGGCATCGACGGCAAGCTGCGACCGGGCATCTACGATCTCTCCACCCGCATGCCGTACGAGCTCGTGGTCGAGAAGCTGCTCGCAGGTCCGCCCATCGCGTACGTCACGGTCACCATCCCGGAGGGTCTGCGCGTCGACCAGGTCGCCGTCCGCATCGAGGAGAAGGTGGGGATACCGGCGGCCGAGTTCGAGGCCCTCGCAAACGATGCCTCGCTGTTCGTGGCGAAGCATCCGTACCTCGCCGAGGCCTACAACAACTCGTGCGAAGGCTACCTGTTCCCGAAGACATACCGTGTCGTCGAGGGCTCGACCGCCACCGACGTGATCGAGCTCATGCTCGATCAGTTCGACACCGAGCTCGCGCAGGTCGATCTCGCTGCGGCCTATGCCCGCGGACTCACGCTTGATCAGGTCGTGACGCTCGCGTCGATGATCGAGCGGGAGGCCGCCGTCGACGAGGAGCGTCCGCTCGTCTCGTCGGTGATCTACAACCGGCTCGATATCGGGATGCTCCTCCAGATCGACGCGACCATCGAGTACGTGATCCGTGAGAGCAAGGACAACCTGCTCAATAGCGATCTGGAGATCGCCAGCCCGTACAACACGTACAAGAACCCCGGTCTGCCGCCCGGCCCCATCGCCAGCCCGGGACTCGCGTCCCTGCAGGCGGCGGCAAAGCCAGCTGACACGAACTACCTCTACTACGTCCTCACCAGCGTGAACGGCAACACCCATACCTTCTGCGAGACCTACGACGAGTTCCTGGCAGCAAAGGCGCGGTACAAGAGCGGGAAGTAGTGAATGCGAATGGAAGTGCATGAGTCTCCTGCCGTGACGGTGGAGCGTGCCGAGAAGGTGTACCGGCACGCGCTCCTCGGTCGCACCCAGGCTGCCGTCAGGGACGTGTCGTTCTCGGTGGAGCCCGGCACCATCCACGGCATGCTCGGTCCCAACGGCGCGGGGAAGACCACCACGCTCAAGATGCTGCTGGGTCTCGTGTGGCCGAGCGGCGGGACCTTCCGCATACACGGCCAGGACTCGACGCGGCCGGCCGGACGTCGTGGCCTGGGCTTCATGCCCGAACAGCCGTATTTCCCGCAGCATCTGACCGCCGCTGGCGCCCTTCGGCTGTACGCGCGCCTGGCCGACGTCGAGACCGACGCCATCGGCACGCGCATCTCCGGCCTTCTCGAGCGGGTGGGGCTAGCCGGTCGCGAGCGGGCGACCCTCGACACCTTCTCGCGAGGCATGCTCCAGCGGCTCGGCATAGCGCAGGCGCTCATCAACGAGCCTGCCGTGGTCATCCTCGACGAGCCCGCGTCGGGTCTCGATCCGGTGGGCCAGCGCGATATCCGCAATCTGATGCTGTCGCTCCGCGATGCGGGTGTCACGGTGCTGCTGTCCTCGCACCAGCTCTCCGAGGTCGAGGCCGTTTGCGATCGCGTGACGATCCTTAATCGTGGCATCGTCGCCGCAGAGGGCGACATCGACGACCTGCTGAATGTGTCCGGGCGGGCGTCGCTCAAGGTCCGCGGCTTCTCGGCGGGGCTGCCCCGGGAGGTTGCCCGTCACGCGGACCAGGTGGCCGTGAGCGGGGGAGTGTGGGTCTTCTCGGTCGCCGACGCTGCGGTCCGCGCCGTCGTGGACGCCATCGATGACGCCCACGCCACGCTGGTATCGGTCACGCCGATGCGTGACTCGCTGGAGGACTACTTCGCCAGGCTGCTGGCGGATTCCGCCCGGGAGGTGACGCGGTCATGATCGCGCGTGTCGGATCGATAGCGCTGGGCGTGATCGCCGACAGCCTCAGGCGCAAGGTCGTCTACGTCATCGTGTTCTTCGCGGGGCTGCTGGCGCTCGCGATCCCTTCGCTGCCCGATTACGGCGTGGGCGTGCAGGCGGCCGTCTTCCGGGAGGTCGCGCTGGCGCTGTCCTACATCACGGCGCTCGTCGTGGCGCTCTCGCTGGCGGCGAATCGCGTTCCCGGTGAGGTAGAGCGTCGGACCGTCTACAACGTGCTCTCCAAAGGCGTCGGCCGCGCAGAGTATCTCATCGGCACCTGGGTCGGGATGTTCGGTGTGATCGCCGGCTCTGTTGCTGCCTTCACGGCCATCGAGCAGATCGTCGCGCTCATCACCTACCAGGACGCCATGTGGCGTCTGTGGCAGGGCGCCCTCTCGATCGCGCTCGAGATGGGCGTGGTCGCCGCGATCGCCGTGGCCGTGTCGACCGTCACCGGGCCGGTGGTCGTGGTGACCGCGAGTCTCGCCCTGCTGTTCGCCGGGCACGCGCGCAGCACGCTCGTGGGAGGCGAAGGGGCGCTCGCGCTCAAGCCCCTCTACCCGTCGCTCGACGCTTTCAACATCGTGAATCCGGTGGCCCACGGCAGCGGCGTTCCCGCCACCTACGTCGCGGGCATGCTCGCGGTCTTCGTGGGGCTCACGGGTCTCGCGCTCGTCATCGGCGTCGTGCTGTTCTCGCAGCGAGACCTGTGATGGGCGGCAGGTCGCGCAGGACGATCGTCGCCGTCGCGATCGCGGGCTGCCTGGCTCTGGCGCTCGGCGGACAGGCCGTCGCCGATTCGCTCGTTCCCGGGGCCACGGGAGAGGAGACGGGCCGCGCGGTAGGTCAGGCGACGCTGTCGTACGCGTCGGGCCTGCGACGCTACGCCGGTGACCTGCTCTGGGCGCGCATGGAGCCGCTGCTGCACAACTACTACGATGATGTCGTTCTCGAGGACCAGCTGTACGTTCTGTCGACGGTCGCGCTCGTCGAGTGGTTCGATCCCGAGCTCATCGAGCCCTACTACGTCGGTGCCTGGATCCTGGCCGAGAACGACGTGGTGGATGAGGGGATCGCCCTGGCACGCAGAGGCGTCGAGGCGAATCCCGGCAGCGGACTGCTCCGGATGAACCTCGCACAGCTGCTGATGCTCCACGGGAACGATCTGCCTGGCGCGGTCGAGATGGCCGAGTCGGCCCTCGAAGAGGGCATCTGGTGGACCGACCGCATGGAGCAGCACAACGCCTATCCGATCCTCGGCGCGATCTTCCGTGCCGGGGGCCGGGAGGACCTCGATGCCTTCGTCCAGGCGGAGCTGGAGTGGCTGGACCGGGAGTACGCCGACGAGCTTGAGGACGTCGAGCACGATCATGACCACGACGGTCATCCGGACCACTAAGGGGGAGACGTCCTGTTCCGTCCCGACCGCTACGTGACCGACGTACGCGCCATCGACCTCGACGCGTTGCGCCGCTCGGGTATCGAAGCGCTGCTGCTGGACATGGACAACACGGTCTCGCCCCATCATTCCACGACGATCGTGCCTGAGATCCGTTCGTGGCTCGCCGGGCTTCCGGATGCCGGGTTCAAGGTGCGATTCGTCTCGAACAACTGGCACGACACGATCCATGCGCGCGCCGCCGCTCTCGGATTCGAGGTGGTGGCCAAGGCCATGAAGCCGCTGCCGTTCGGGTTCTGGCGCGCGGCGCGCGAACTGGGTCTCCGCCTGCGCGCATGCGCGGTGGTCGGCGACCAGATCTTCACCGACGTGCTCGGTGGCAATCTCGTGGGCGCGACCACCGTGCTGGTGGAGCCGCTGTCGGCCTCGGATCTGCCGCACACGCGTGTGCTCAGGCGCCTTGAGCGGTGCATAATGGCAGGGAGAACGCCCGAGTAAACGTGTCTGCGGCGGGGGGTGGACGGTCTGGGCATCAACGGCAGGACGAGGATCGCCGGTCTGGTGGGTTGGCCCATCGATCGGTCGCTGTCGCCCGCGATGCACAACGCGGCCTACGAGGAGCTCGGTCTCAACTGGGTGTACCTGCCGTTCCCGGCACCTGACACCGGCGCGCTGCTCGCGATCACCGATGCCGCCCGCCGAATCCCCTGCGTCGGCTTCAACGTGACGATGCCCCACAAGCAGGCGATGCTCGACCTGTGCGATGAGGTGGCGACGCTTGCGCGCATGGCGGGCGCGGTGAACACCGTGCACTGCGTCGACGGCCGCCTGATCGGCTACAACACGGACGGCCGGGGGCTGCTCGAATCGCTCGCCGCCGATCTTGACTGCGATCCCGCAGGCGCTTCGGTGGCGATCATCGGGGCCGGCGGCGGCGCGGGCGCGGCGGCCACCGCTTTCATCCTCGGGAAGGCCGCACGCCTCACCATCGTGAATCGCAACGTCCTGCATGCAGAGACGGTCCTCGCCCGCGTGGAGCACGCGTTGCGCGGCATGGAGGTTGCCGCCTGTGCGCTCGACGATGGGGCGGCCGAGGCTGTCAGGTCCGCCGATATCGTGGTGAACGCCACGCCGGTCGGGATGCGCGAAGGCGATCCGAGTCCCATCCCGGCCGAGTGGCTGAGATCCGGCCAGGTGGTCTACGACATGGTCTACCACCGTCCGAGCACCCGGTTCGTCGAGGACGCGCAGGCGGCCGGCGCCCGGGGAGTGACGGGCCTGGGCATGCTCGTGTGCCAGGGTGCGCTCGCGATCGACATCTGGGCGGGGGGCGAGCGCGCGCAGGACGAAACGCCGCGTGACGTGATGCGTGCGGCCGCTCTCGCCGCGCTCGAGGCCGAGGGCGCCGAAGCGGGTGAGACGCCGTGACCGCGGCCTCCAGCAAGCGCCTCGGACGAGTGCTCGTCCAGGCAGGCGTGATCACCCCCGAGCAGCTCGAGACGGCGCTCGCGGACTCGACCGAGCGCTCGCTCGCGTCGGTGCTCGTGGCCGAAGGGGTGGCGGACGAATCGAAGATCGCGCAGGCGGTCGCATCCCACATGGGGCTGGCCTTCGTCGACCTTGCGGCCATCGATCTCGACCCGCGGGCGGCGACGCTGCTTCCGATCGATCTGGCTCGTCGCCACAGCTGCCTGCCGATCAAGGTGCAGGACGACGAACTCGTCGTCGCGATGTCCGATCCGGCGAACATCTTCGCGATCGACGACCTGCGGATCGTCACCGGCTTCGAGATCCGGCCCGTGGTCGCTTCCGAAAGCGATATCACGCAGTCGCTCGATCGGCTTGCGAACATGCAGCAGGACGTCGACGGCATGGTCGGCGAGGTGGAGGACCTGACTGCTCCTTCCTCGAGGGCCGAAGCGGAAGAGGCCGCGGACGAAGAGGCGCCGGTCGCCAAGATCATGAACCATATCGTCACCGAGGCGATCAGGCAGGGTGCGGGTGATATCTACATCGAGCCGCTCGAGCACGAGCTGCGCATCCGGTACCGCATCGACGGCGTGTGTCAGGAAGTCATGCGCAGCCCGCGCAAGCTCCACCGTCAGCTCATCAGCCGCCTTAAGATCACGTGCGGGATGGACATCGCCGAGCGGAGGGTGCCCCAGGACGGACGCTTCGGCGTGATCCTCGACGGCAAGTCGGTGGACTTCCGGGTAGCCGTGCTGCCGACCGTGAACGGCGAGATGTCGGTCATGCGTCTGCTGCGCAAGGACGCCATCCTCATGTCGCTCGAGGACCTCGGATTCCTTGAGCAGCCGCTCGAGCGCATCATGGAGGCGATCACCCGGCCGTACGGGGCGCTGCTGGTGACCGGGCCGACGGGCTCCGGCAAGTCGACGACGCTCTACGCTGCGATCAACAAGACCGCCGACCCCAGAGTCAACCTCATCACCGTCGAGGATCCTGTCGAGTATCGCCTCGAGGGCCTGTCGCAGGTGCAGGTCCACGAGAAGGCAGGTCTGTCGTTCGCCTCGGCGCTCCGGTCGATCCTGCGTCAGGACCCCGACGTCGTGATGATCGGCGAGATCCGTGACAAGGAGACCGCCACGATCGCGATCGAGGCGGCGCTCACAGGACACCTCGTCTTGTCCACGCTGCACACCAACGACGCCCCCTCGGCGCTGACTCGCCTGACCGAGATGGGCGTCGAGCCCTTCCTGTCCGCCTCGGCGATCAACTGCGTTCTCGCGCAGCGCCTCGCGCGACGCCTCTGCCCCGAGTGCAAGGAAGCATACGTGCCCGAGGAGGAAGTGCTGTCGCGCATCAGGTTCCCGTTCGAGCCGGGCCACCCGCCCACGCTCTACCGCGCCGTGGGGTGCCGCAAGTGCAACAACATCGGCTACAAGGGCCGCATGGGCATCCACGAGGTGATGACGGTCACCGAGGATATCGAACGTGCGTGCGTGAACCATGCGACCGGTGACGAGATCGGGCGCCTCGCTATCGGGCAGGGGATGCTGACGCTCAGGGACGATGGTTTCGCGAAGGTGCTGATGGGTCTGACCTCCATCGAAGAGGTCATGCGCGTCGTCGTCTGACGCTTGCGACCTGCACTTTCACGGTTGTTTCGGCTGTTCTGACGTGCGACACTGAGGGTGCTCGCCCCGGCTCGGGGCTATTCCTGCATGCCGTGCGGGCGGCTTCGGTCGCACGCGTGTCACTGGCGGAAGAGAGGGGACGATGGTGGACAAGGGCATCGGCGACTACTTCATCAGCGATGCTGATGACCAGGGCGTCGAAGACGACGATCTGCTCGGCGCACCGGTTGTCGTGCCGGTGAACGCGCCGCGGCAGCAGCCCGCGCCCCGGCCCGCTCCAGCTCCGGCGGCTCCCGCGCCCGCGCAGCAGCGGGCGTATGTGGCTCCGGCGCCGGCCGTATCCGCGCGACCGCACGCCACGGCCCGGCCGGTCTCGCGCGAAGACGCGCTTGCGGAAGCGCTCGACGAGCTGATGGCCAACGACGCCGACATCCAGGCGGCAGCACTCGTGAGCCTCGACGGCTTCACGATGGCCTCGGCATTGCCGCCAGGTATGCAGGCCGACAGGGTCGGCGCGATGTCGGCGGCGATCCTCGGTCTCGGCGAGCGCGCGGCCGCTGAGCTCGGGCGGGGACACCTCTCGCAGGTGTTCATCGAGGGGGACAACGGCTACGTGCTTCTGATAGCGGCCGGCGATCGCGCGGTGCTGACGGCGATGGCGGATCCTGCCGCCAAGCTCGGCCTCGTGCTGTACGACATGAAGGCGACCGCGGACCGCATCGGTCAGATCCTGCGCTGACGCGCTCCGCAACGACCTGTACGTTACGAACCACCGAGAGGTGACGGTCCGGATCCATGGCACTGCGCGGCAACCTCAAGGACTTCAGTCTTCCTGACGTCTTCTCGCTCGTTCAGCTGAGCAAGAAGACGGGGGTTCTGCGCATCGTGGGCCCCGACTCCGAGGGGACCATCTGGTTCCGCGAGGGTGAGGTGTTCTTCGCGCAGTCCAACTGGCGGCGCGAGTTCCTCGGCGATCGCCTTGTCCAGGCGCAGCGCATCACACCGAACGCGCTCGAGCGGGCGCTGCAGATCCACTCGTCGCCCTCGGCCGGCGACCGCCGGCTCGGGGAGATCCTCGTGGACGAGGGCTACATCACCCAGCACGTCCTCGAGACCTTCGTGCAGGAGCAGATCCTCGACACGATCTTCGACCTCATGCGGTGGGAAGAGGGCGATTTCGACTTCGAGGAGCTTCCCGCCATCGAGCTCGAGGACATCGGCCTGTCGGTCTCGGTCGAGAACATCGTGATGGAGGGAAGCCGGCGTCTCGAGGAGTGGACCCGCATCAAGAAGAAGGTCCCCTCGATGTCGATGTACTTCAAGATGGCCACCGCCCCCGGTGAGGGGACGTTCGAGATCTCGCTCAAGCCCGCCGAGTGGAACCTGCTTCTGCTCGTGGATGGCACCAAGAGCGTCAGCGATCTGGCGGTGGCGACGAAGCACACCGATTTCGAGGTCGCACGGGTGATCTACGGCCTGTTCTCCGCCGGGTTGCTTGAGGTTCCCACCGACGAGGAGGTCGAACGCCTCAAGGCCGAACTGGCCCGACGCCACGACAAGCGGGCGGAGATCGACGCGACCCGCCAGGCTCGTGACGCGGCACAGCAGGCCGAAGCGCTCGACATCGAGTCCCGCCTCGCGGCCGAGGCCGCTGCGCGTCACGGCGTTTCCGTCCCTGCCGAGGAGCCCGCGTTCCTGTCCGAGGGTGCGGAAGCGCCCTCATCGGATGACCTGGCGATGTTCGAGCAGATGATGTCGGCCGTGCTTGCCCCCGCCGGTGATGAGCAGGCGCCATCCGCCCCTATCATCGTCGACGAGCCGGCCACGCCATTCGACGAGGTGCCGGGCATGCCGATGGCGACCTCCGCGCCCGAGAGCGAGGACTACGGGTACGGTGGTGCGATCTCCGCAGCGGATCTCGCGGAGATCCCGGCGCCACCCGTGGCGGAGGCCTACGGGCTGCCCGTGGATTTCGTCCCGAGCGGCGATTACGAGACCGATTTGCGGTCCCTGGGCCTCGGGGAGTTGCCCGTCGAGCTGCAGGCCCCGGCGGCGGAGCTCGAACTCGCTCCAGCAGCGCCGGCCACCGAGGAGTCCGCTGCGTGGGCAGACGAGATGCCCGCTGCCGAGGAGCCCGAACTCGTCGACGACAGCGATCTGGATTCGCTGCTGGCATCGCTCGGTGGAGAGCCGGTCGCGCCTACGGGCGTCATCTCCTCCGGCGTCGACTACGGCGCGGAGGAGCCCGGGGCGTCAGGCTACATCTCCACGGACGCCTTTCTTGCCGAGTTCGACTCGGGCGGCCTGTCGGCCGGTCTCGGCGATGAGTTGACAGCGCTCACGGGCGGCGGCAGCGGCGGTCGCGGCCGTCCAAAGACCACCGTGGCGCCACTGCCGGAGCAGGGCGAGGGGATCGTCCTGAAGCGGGACCACATGGTGGACAAGGCGCTGCTGCAGAAGATCATCGACGGCATCGAGAACCTGTAGAAGGACGGAGCGGTAATGCAGTCTGTGAAAGTGGTGGTCACCGGACCGTTCAATGCCGGTAAGACGACCTTCATCAAGGCCGTGAGCGAGATCACCGTGCTGTCGACGGAGCGCCAGGTCAGCGACGCATCGGGTGAGGGCGCGGGCGAGACGACCGTCGCCATGGACTTCGGGCGGATCACGGTCTCCGACGACGTGGTCCTGTATCTCTTCGGCACGCCCGGGCAGGAGCGGTTCTCGTTCATGTGGGAGACGCTGTCCGAAGGCATGCTCGGGTTCGTGCTGATGGTCGACGCAGATGACCCCGGGTCCTTCGAGGACGCTAAGTCGATGATCGCCTTCTTCCGCGGGATGTCCGACGTGCCGTTCGTCGTCGCCGCCAACAAGGTGGCTGCGACCGACCAGAAGACCCTCCGCTCGGTGCGAAGCGCCATCTCGCTGGATACCGAGATCCCGCTGTTCGCGGTCGATGCTCGCGACAAGGACAGCGTGAAAGCCGTGCTTCTCGGGCTGTTGTATCGCATCCTCGACAGCATGGAATGAGCGAGGTGGACGAACGGTACTACATGCTCGGAGGCCTCGCGCTGGCCGTGCTGGTGCTGTTCGTCTACGCCGTGGCAGCGGTCGTCCGCTACCGGCGAACGCTGCGTCGCGTGCGTCGCGACGAGGCCGAGACCGCGCGGATCGCCGCGCAGGCATCCTACCTCGGGGCTGACGCGGAGCACGCTCAGGACATCTTCGCGGTGCGCCGGACCGGTTCGCCGGCAGCCGTCGGCCTGGGTCGCAGGGCTGCAGAGCCCACGAGCGGGGCCGTGGCACCCTCCGCTCCGGTGCGTGAGGCCGGACCTCCGGTGGATGAGGCGGCTTTCGCGGTCGTGGTACCGGCCGAGGCGCCGGTGAAGGGGAGGGGCAAGCGCCGGCGCGTCTCCGATGCCGATATCCCCGCGGTAAGGCGCGCGGCCGAAGTCGCGGGTGCCGAGGCTGCCATCGAGACGCCGTCGGCCGAGGTCGCGCCCGTCCTCGAGCCCGAACCCGAGGTCGTCCCTCCGAACGCCGTGCCCGAACCCGAGGTCGCGCCGCCTGCCCTCGAGCCTGGGCTCGAGACCGGGCCGACAGAGGTCGTGCCCGCTCCGGAACCGGTCGTCGGCCTGCCGGCCGCCGCCGGTGGCGAAGACTCGTACTCGCTTTCGGCCGAGCTCGAGCGCCTGATGAGCGCCGCAGCGGAGCCCGCCGAACTCCTCACGCCCGAGGAGCACGCTCAGGAGGCGCCCGCGCCCCCTCCCGTGCTGCCCGAGGATGAAGCGGCGCTTCCGATGGTGTTCCCCGAGCCGTCGGTCGGGCAAGCGCTGTCGACATCGGCTGGCGCATTCGTCGAAAGCGAGACTCTGCCTCCGGAGGAGTCCGGAGTCGCGGTGCCCGAGGCAGCTGCCGAGGGCGCGACTGATTCTGAGGCCGGGATCATAGAGGGCCAAACCGCTGGCGTGCCCGACTACTCCCTCGTGGCGCCGGTCGAGTTGCACTTCACGAGCGGTTCCCGTGTCGGCGTCAAGGCGGGTAGCCGTGCGCACGCCGAGTTCCAGCGGCTGGCGGCGATCCTGCTCGATGACCTGCGTGAGACGCTCGGCAGGTAGCGTCCCGCACCTGTCGCGCGACGGTGTTCTGTCGTACTATCGGGTCGGTCCATCCTGATGCACTCATCTCGCAGTCCGATGGAGTGATGCGCCTATGGCAGATAGCGGGGAACGGCTTGGTAACCTGCTGCTGCGCGCCGGCCTCATCACCGAGCGACAGCTCAACGACGCGCTCGAGGTGCACAAGGCGACGGGCAGTCTGCTCGGTCGCGTCCTGATAGACCTCGGGTATGCCACACAGGGCGGCATCCTGTCGGTCATGGCCAAGCAGATGGGCCTGCCGTACGTAGACTTCGAGCAGCAGACGCCGACTCCGACCGCGATCGCGCTCGTCCCCCGCGATCTTGCCGTCCGCTACACGCTCATGCCGGTCGAGGTGACAGACGACCAGCTCACCGTTGCCATGGCCGATCCGCAAAACGTCCTGGCGCTCGACGATCTGAGGATCATCACGGGGTGTGAGATCAAGCCCGGCATCGCCACCAAGGAGAGCATCACCGCTTCGATCGACGAGTACTACAAGGTCGCTACGCAGGTGGATGACGAGACCCTGAATGCAGCACCCGACCTCGATGTGATGAGCCTGGAGTCGCTCACCGAGGTCACCGACGAAGCGCCGATCGTGAAGCTGGTCAACTACATCATCAACAAGGCGGTCGCAGACCGCTCGAGCGATATCCACATCGAGCCCCAGGAGAAGGACCTGCGCGTCCGGTACCGCATCGACGGTGTGCTCCACGAGATGATGCGCAGCCCGAAGGCGACGCAGCAGGCCATCATCAGCCGCTTCAAGATCATGGCCGACATGGACATCGCCGAGGCGCGCAAACCTCAGGATGGTCACACCGCGCTCACCATCGGCGGTCACTCGATGGATTTCCGCGTCTCGACCTTGCCCACGGTGTACGGAGAACGGGTCGTGCTCCGTATCCTGCGCAAGGACAACATCATGCTGCGGCTCGAAGACCTCGGCTTCCTGCCGGGCTCGCTCGAGCGGTTCGAGTCTTCGTTCCGCAAACCCTATGGCGCCATCCTGGTGACGGGACCGACGGGCTCGGGCAAGTCGACGTCGCTGTATGCCGCGATCAACGTGCTCAACGATCCCGGCAAGCACATCCTTACGGCCGAGGACCCGGTCGAGTACCGTCTTGCGGGCGTCAACCAGGTGCAGACGAACGTGAAGGCGGGGCTCACCTTCGCGCGCGCGCTCCGGTCCTTCCTTCGCTGTTCGCCCGACATCATCCTGGTCGGCGAGATCCGGGACCACGAGACGGCCCAGATCGCCATCGAGTCGGCGCTCACCGGTCACCTCGTGCTCTCGACCCTGCACACCAACGACGCAGCCGGCGCGGTCACGCGACTCACCGAGATGGGCGTCGAGCCCTTCCTGGTGGCCTCCTCGGTGGACTGCGTGCTCGCTCAGCGTCTCGCGCGGCGCCTGTGCCCCGACTGCAAGGAAGAGTACCGGCCGACCAAGCAGTTCATGATCGACGCAGGCTACGAGGAAGGCTCGCTTCCCGAGAAGCTGTGGCGCCCCAAAGGCTGCAAGAAGTGCGGTGGCACGGGCTACCGCGGCCGTCTCGGCGTCCATGAGGTCATGCTCATCTCCGAGGAGATCGGCGATCTTACCGTCAAAGAGGCCACAGCCGAGGCCATCAAGGCGGTAGCCATGGAGCAAGGGATGCTCACGCTTCGCCAGGACGGCCTCGAGAAGGCGCGGCAGGGCTCGACCTCTGTCGAGGAGATCGCGCGCGTGGTGGCCTGACGGCCTCGGCGGAGCGGTGCGAACCCGGTGAACGCCGGGCGGTGTAGTATTGTCCGGACGGCATCAGCGATCACGAGAGGCGTGAGTGATGGCGACGATCACCTTCAAGTACAACGTCCGCGACAAGACCGGCAAGGTCGTCAGCGGACGGCTCGAGGGCGAGTCCCGCGAGGCGGTCGCAACGAAGCTCCGCCAGATGGGCTACATAGTCCTCGATCTCAACGAGGACCGGCTCGCGCAACTGAACAAGATCCAGTTCGGCACGAGCGTGAAGCTCAAGGACGTCACGATCTTCGCCAGGCAGTTCGCCACCATGATCAATGCAGGCCTGTCGCTCACCAAGTGCCTGAGCATCCTCGGCGCGCAATCGGAGAGCAAGGAGCTTCGCGACATCATCAGCCAGCTCGGCAAGGACGTCGAGTCAGGCCAGTCTCTCTCGGAGGCGATGGCGAGGCACCCGAAGGTCTTTCCGCCGATCTTCATCAACATGGTCCGCGCGGGTGAGACCGGTGGCGTGCTCGACGAGGTCCTCCTGCGCGTGGCCGACCACTTCGAGTCGGACGCCGCACTCAAGGGGCGGATCAAGTCCGCGATGACCTATCCCGCAGTCATGTCCGCCATGATCGGGTTGATCGTCGTGGCGATGATGATCTTCGTCGTCCCCACGTTCCAGAAGATGTTCTCCGACATGGGAGGCGAGCTTCCGCTTCCGACGCAGATCCTCGTCGCGATCTCCGAGGGTGCGCGCGGGTGGCCCGGTCTGATCACCCTGTTCGTGATGGTGGGTATCGGGATCGCCTACAAACTGTGGGTCGCGACGGAGTCGGGAAGGTATATCTGGGACGGGTTCGTGCTGCGTGCGCCCGTGATGGGCAACATCGTCCGCAAGGGTGCGGTCGCTCGTTTCTGCCGTACTTTCGGGACTTTGGTGTCTGCCGGCGTGCCGATACTGTCGGCTCTCGACATCGTCGGTGATACCGCCGGCAATGAGGTCGTGGCTCGCGAGGTCGCCAAGGTCCGTGCCGCCATCAAGGAAGGGGAGACCATCGCCAAGCCGATGGCCGAGTCCAAGGTGTTCCCCTCGATGGTCGTGCAGATGATCGGGGTCGGCGAGGAGACAGGCGCCCTCGACTCCATGTTGAACAAGGTCGCAGACTTCTACGAAGAAGAAGTCCGCGTGGCCGTCGACTCGCTGACCTCGGTGCTCGAGTCCCTCGTCATGGGCATAATGGGCATCGTCGTCGGTGGAATCGTCATCGCGCTCTACATGCCGATGTTCCAGGTCATCACGCTCGTCAAGTAGGCATCCGTGAGATTCCTGGGAATCACCTCTCAAGTATCGGAGCGGTCGTCCGATACAAGGGACTGAGCGGGCGAATGCCCGCGTGTGTCCGCTACGGAAGGGAGGTGAACATCGATGCGGATGTTCAGGAAGAGTGATGAGGGCTTCACCCTCGTCGAGTTGATGGTCGTCGTTCTCATTATCGGTATCCTCGTTGCCATCGCCATCCCCGTGTTCAACGCAGCTGCCAAGACCGCTCGCGAGCGCACCTGCCACGCGAACCAGCGCACGATCGATGGCGCGGTTCAGCAGTACCTCGCCGAGGATCCGGGCAACAACCCGGCCGACGTCGCCGGCGATATCGTCGACGAAGGCTCGCTGATCGTGCCCGAGTTCATCAAGGAAGCCCCGCAGTGCCCGGCGGACGATTCGTTCTACTCGCTGGACGCTTCGGGTTCGGTCGTAGGCTGCCCGTCGCAGGACGCGGACGAGAACCACGGCCAGTACTAGGATCTTCTGCTCCTAACCGAGGGCCGACGGTCGCGAGATCGTCGGCCCTGGTACGTTCACTGCCGGTGCGAGACTGCCGCCCGGCCTCCGGCCATGCCGTTCGCGGGACCGTGCGGGTGAAGTCACGCTCAAGTTTCAGCCAGAAGTGCCGATATCATGTATCGAGCCGGCACGCGCCGGTCAATCTGCAAGCCAAAAGGGAGGGGGACATCCATGAGGATGTTCAGGAAGAGTGATGAGGGCTTTACCCTCGTCGAGCTGATGGTCGTCGTTCTCATTATCGGTATCCTTGTCGCCATCGCGATCCCCGTGTTCAACGCAGCTGCCAAGACCGCTCGCGAGCGCACCTGCCACGCAAACCAGCGCACGCTCGACGGCGCGGTTCAGCAGTACCTTGCCGAGGATCCGGGCAACAACCCGGCTGACGTCTCCGGTGCCGTGAGCGGCGATGCGCATCTGCTCGTGCCTGAGTTCGTGAAGGAAGCCCCGCAGTGCCCGGCGGACGACTCGTTCTACTCGCTTGACGCCTCGGGTTCGGTCCTGGGTTGCCCTTCGCAGGACGCCGACGAGAATCACGGCGAGTACTAGGATCTTCTGCTCCTGAAGCAGGGCCGGTAGTCGAACGACTACCGGCCCTGCTCTTTGCATGACAGCGAATTGTGCGACACGGGCCGGATGCGGTACGCTTCGTTGCGAACACCGCGCACAACCGGACCCTAAGGATGTAGCCCGTGCCGCTGTGGTTCGTCATCTCCGCCTTCGGCCTGTTCGGTCTCCTCTTCGGCAGCTTCGCCAACGTCGTCATCTGGCGGCTGCCCCGGGGTGAGTCGCTCGCGGCCCCCGGCTCTCACTGTCCGGCGTGCCAGACGCCCATCGCCTGGTACGACAACGTCCCGCTCGTGAGCTATGCGGTCCTCCGCGGCCGCTGCCGGGCGTGTCGGGCGCCCATCGCCGCGCGATATCCCCTGGTCGAGGCCGCGAGCGGCGCGCTGTTCGCTCTCGCTGCCTGGCACTTCGAGTCTGTCGGACAGGCGGCTTTCGCGGCGGTGCTCTTCTGGTTCGCGCTTGTGCTGGGGCTCATCGATCTCGAGCACTTCCGCCTGCCGAACCCGCTCGTGGGTGCCCTGACCGTGTTCGGTCTGGCGGGCGTCGTGCTGTCGCACGTGATCGGCTCGACGCTCGTACCGCTCGTGGGCATGGCGGATGCCGGCTGGCTCTCCTCGCCCTTCGCGGTCGCGCTCACCGGCGCGCTCGTGGCGGGAGGACTCGCGTTCGCGGTGGGCGAGATCTACGCGCGCGTTCTTGGCGCTTCGGGGATGGGCTTCGGCGATGTGAAGTTCCTGGGCGCTCTCGGCATCTTCCTCGGGCTGCACGCCCTGTCGGCGCTCATCATCGCGAGCATCATCGGCTCCGTCTACGGTGTAGCCGTCGCGCGGCGGCAAGGGGAGTCCCTGCGCGACGCGAGAGTACCGCTCGGCGCGTTTCTCGCTATAGGTGCGATCGTCGCGGCAGTGGCCGGCCCAGAGCTCTGGGCCGGCTACCTCCGCCTCGTTGGCATGTGAGGACGTATCATGGGATGCGCAGAACGCGTTTCATCGTTCGGTCAAGTCGACCGGTACAGGTGCCGATAACCCGAATAGCGAGAAGTGTGTCTTCCCGCGCTTCGGCTATGGCCGAGAACGGAGCGGAAGTGGGCTCGATGAGAGTCGCATATCAGCGGACAGCCGCCGACGACGCGGGCATGACGATCGTCGAGCTCATCTTCGCGGCATCGATCCTGTTCGTCATCCTGACGGGTGTGCTGGGGCTGATCGGTCAGACCACGCTCATGACGGCCGATGCCGCGCAATCCAACGTGATGACGAGTGCGGTCAACGCGTACGTGGAGCGGGTGCAGGGCCTCGACTTCGAACAGGTGGCCATCGTTGGCGAAACGCCGGACGGCGTGCTGCTGTCTGTGGAGACGACGAGCGTGAACGGGTACACCGTCGAGTTCAGGCCGTACGTCGCCAACCGGTACGAGATCGAGGGCGATCCCAACAGCAAGATCCTATTCAAGGACCTTCACATCGATGTGACGCTGATCCGCGCCGACGGCGATGTCGAGACCATGTCGACCATGGTCGTGATCCGTGACAGGAGCGAGTTCCTCACCCGTGCGGAACGCAACCCGGCCACCGACCCGACGATCGGGTTCCTGGGGGGGACTCCCCCTGATTCCACCGTTGTCTACGACGCCAACTGGATGGACGGGACGACTCAGCGAGCGCTCTACCTCTCCGTGCGCGTTGACGCGGTGACGGGGCGTACCATCGACAGCGTGTGGATCGATATCGACGGCCTGTGGCTGGCGGCCGACTACTTGGGAAACCGCGCTCAGTGGTATCCCGGAATCCAATCATGGAGCATGTCGTCGTTCATCTGGTACACGCGCCAGAAGGAGGATGTCGTCCAGGCGGACGGAAGCGTCATCCAAACAGAGGCGATACCTGACGGCATGAGGCGGGTCACCGTGTACGCCGAGGACAGCACCGGCGTCCGCGTGAGCGCGACCCGCTCGCTTCTCGTCGACAACCGTATTCCGGGCAATGCGGGCACGCCCGCTCCAGTGATGCCCGGGAAGGCGACCAGCATCGACATCGCATGGCCTCCGGCGATGGACGGCACGAGCGAGGCGCATCACTACGGCATCTGGGCCCTGCGCATGAAGACGACCGAGGAGGTCACGGCCGACCCGTCGTCCTACTGGCTCCCGGTCACACTGACCGGCAACACGGCCCTTCCGACCGCGGGCTACACCATGACCACGCAGCCGTTCACCCGCTACCTGGCGTATGTGCGCGCCTACAGCCCGCGCAACCTTGCCAGTGCGGCGAACGTTTGGGTCGCCGAGGCCTTCACCACACGGCCGCTGTTGACGGGCACCTATACGATCACCGGCAACAAGGTCGGACCGACGTGGTACTACAAGACGGCAGTGGACCTAGACGTCACGCCCCCGAATATGCACACGTGGAGCAGCACCTCGTACCTGTGGCACTGGCGGTACAGTACCGGCGCCGAGGGCTCGCGCTGGACGTCAGTGCCGGAACTCCAGCTGGCCACGTCTGAGCGTGCAGGGGCGCCCTACCAACTCGAGTGGTGGGTGGATGTCTACTACACGCCCGCGGGCACCACCTGGGGCAACGGAACCCAGAAGATGGTCACGAGCAACAGGCTCCCCTTCAACGGGACCGCGGTGGGAACGTTCACGTTCGATGAAGGTACCTGGTGATGAGCGTGGACCGCCTACGCAACGATGAGGGTTTCACGCTTGTCGAGCTCGTCATCGTGCTTGGGTTGATGCTGTTCGTCATCTCCGCAGCGTGGAACGTATACTCGCTCGCCGCGCAGGGCAGCGAGCTGAGCAACCGTCGGGCGTTCGAGGCGCGCGAGATCGGCGCCCCGCTTGACGCGTTCGAGCGCATTCTCTCCCAGTGCCAGGACTTCGTGACGACCGAGCCGGGCTCCACTCCGTACCGGGTGCACGTGCGAGCGGACGTGGATGACGATCAACTCTCGGAAGACTATATCTTCGAGGCCACCGCCGGTGGCGATCTGGTGATGCAGTCTCGTGAGGGCGCGACCGTTCTTCGAACGAGCCTCTGGTCAGACCACAACGTCAATGTGCAGGAGAACACGCCGCTCTTCCGCTACTTCGACAGCTCGGGCGATGAGATCACGGGTCTGAACCTGAATGAGAACGTATGGACGTACGCGTACAGCATCGAGATAACCATCGTCGCCAACCACGGTGACGAGCCAGTGAGGAGCACGCGCCGCGTGCTCCTCCGGAACCGGTAGAGCGAGAGGTTCGCCACGATGAGCAGACATATGACAGAGCTATCGCGTAGGGTCCGCGAAGACGACGGCGTGGCTCTCCTGACGGTCATCGGCATCATGGTCGTCATCACCATCCTGTCTATCGGTTCGTTCGTGATCGCCCGCCAGACGCTGCACGAGGCGCAGCGGGTCGAAGACGAAGGGCGCGCGTTCCGTGTGGCTAACAGCGGACTCGACATGGTGTTGGCGCAGTACAGCGACGAGCTATTCGAGCAGTATGAAGGTGGTGTGATACCGCACGAGACCGCGGATGGCTATGCGCAAATCACCCGGGAGCAGATCGGCTACGGCGAGTGGAAACTGGTGTCGCTCGGCACGGGCTCCGATGGCACCACCGAGACCGTCACACAGCGGTTCTTCTTCATGAACCTGTGGGAGATGAACCTCGCCGGCGTCGGTTCCCAGTCCCTCATGAGCGGGTCCGGGGGGCTCATGGGTTCCTCGACGATCATCGGACCGTTCTACATGAAGGGCGACCTGACCATCGGCGCCAACATGGGTGTCTACGAAGGGCCGCTGTTCGTGAAAGACGGATCGATCAAGACGACCACCGCGGCATCGGCGCTGGGGGCGGTGGACGACCCCATCGACCTGTTCGTGACCTACGACTATCCCGGCTCGAAAAGCCTGGGCAGTATTCACATAGGCTCGGTTTCGCGCTCGGTTCCGCTGATCACCATGCCCGAGATCGTTGCGGGGGACCTCGAGAAGGCCGCACAGGGAGCGATCGCCCAGTCCGTTGACAACGTGATGGGGACGCGGGAGCCGCAGACGGCCAATCTGGAGTCCATCGGAGGCAACGCGGCGACCTACACCACGATGAACCCCCCTAACGCGGGCGGGTGGGTGCGCAAGCGCGCGCCCGGGGCAAGCGAGAACTACAAGTTCATCGGTGCTAGCGATGGGTCTATCGCCGCTTCGGGCCAGGGTACGCGCGGGCTCACCATCGGCGGCACCGGCTCCTGGGGATCGTGGGGGCCGGTCGTCATCGCCAGCACGGTCACCACTGAGGGTGTGAGCGTGCCCGGCGTGAACATCCCCGGCGACGGTCACTATCCGCTCACGAACGCCTGGGACGATTTCGCGTACGACGACGTCAACAACCGCCTCTACATAGAGGGAACGGTCTTCGTCGACGGGCCGCTCATCTTCGCCGAGGACATCACCTACGTGGGCAACGGGACGATCGTGGCCAACGGTGTGATCACCATCAAGGGCTCGCTCATCCCGTATCACTCCCCGGACGCCGTCGATCCCAACATCCAGGGCGAGCACAACGAGTGGGCGCTCGGACTCGTGACGCCGGTGAACATGGACGTCCTCTCCACCGAGAACAGCGCCTTCACGCGCGAGACGGCGCGCGACGAGGAGCCCACGCTCGCCGGAGCATTCTACGCGAGCGGCATCGTGCACTTCACCAGCAACTGTCTGGTGCGCGGTTCGGTCATCGGAGGCCAGATCGACTCGGATCATCCGAACATGTGCATGGTGACCAATCCGCTGCTTCCGGAGTACCTGCCCGACTCGCTGCCCGGCTCGGGATCCGGCCTTCTGATGCCTACGCTGTGGTCTCGAAGATAGGGCGGGGGGCCCGGGCCTGGAGGGTGTTCCCGGTGGGTGCACTTGACAATGCACGCGTGTGTGAGGTTCGATTATCCAAGGTACGGGCGTTTTCGGGGCTTTCTTTGAACGCGCGTGTCATCACACTCGAGGGACCGATACAACAGCACCAACAGTCGAAGCTTCGTCGTCGCAGCATTTGAAGGAGGACACCGTTGGGTTCCCTCTCCTTCGGTAGCGCCAAAGTCGCGGTCGGTCTTGACGTGGGTACCGACCATGTGCGCGTTGCCCAGGTCAAGCAGGCCGGTTCAGGCTATGTTCTCACTGCGTATGCTCGCGGTGACGTCCCTATGGGTGCGGTGGCCGAGGGTGAGATCGTCGACGTTGCCGCCGTGTCCTCCGCGGTCAAGGACGTCTGGCGTCGTGCCGGCATCCGGTCGAGGATCGTCTGCACGGGCGTATCGAACCAGCGCGTGATCGTCCGGCTTATCGACCTGCCCTTCATGGAGCGCGCCGAACTGCAGAGCGCGATCCAGTACCAGGCACAGGACTACATCCCGATGGCCGTCGAGGACTCGATACTCGACTTCCAGATCATCGGCGACTACATGACCCCGAGCGACGAGCACATGATGGAGGTGCTGCTCGTTGCCGCGCACCGCGAGATGATCGCGAACACGGTCACCGCGGTCGAGGGCGCGAACCTCAAGCTTGCCAAGATCGATGTGTCCTCGTTCGCCACAGTGCGTGCGCTCATGGCCGGCGACCTGTCGGTGCTTCCCGATGACGACGGCTCGGCCACGGCGGTCATTCACATGTCGTCGAGTCTCACCAACATCGCGGTCGTCGAGCGAGGAGTCCCGCGGTTCAATCGCATATCGTCGCTCGCGGGGAACACCTTCACACAAGCGATCGCGACCATGCTGAACGTCACGTTCGAGCAGGCCGAGGACCTGAAGATCAGGGTGGGACTGCCCGACATCACGGGAGCTGCCGCGGAGAACATCCCGGGCATCGATCCTCAGATGGTGGCTGCCATCCACCAGTCCATCGAGCGCGAGGTGAGCAAGTTCATCGCGGAGGTGCGGCGTTCGCTCGACTACTACCTCACCCAGACCGCACAGGTCCGCACGATCAGGCAGGTGCTCCTCACGGGAAGCGGTTCGTTGCTCAACAACTTCCCGATGTACCTCGAGAAGGGCCTGCAGGCCCAGGTGGTGCTGGCCGACCCGCTCGTGCGGGTGCAGATCGACAAGGGCGTGCGTGACGCTGTCAACGCTGATCGCATGGCCGCGGCCACGGTCATCGGCCTCGCGATCGGGGGGCTGCCGGAATGATGCGTATCAACCTGCTGCCTCCCGAGATTCTTGAACGTCGCAGGGCCGAGAAGGGCCTCGGCTATGTGGTCGTCGCGGCGCTCGGAGTTGCGGTGGTCCTGGCGGCGGTGTGGGCGTGGGCCCACTTCACCCTCGAGGGCAAGAAGTCCGACCTCGCGTCGGTGCAGCAGCAGGTCGCCCAGGTCAAGGCGCAGGCCGACACGCTGGCGGTGTTCGAGCAGCGTTCGCTCGAACTCGATGCGCGACGCGCGGTCGTGCAGACCGCACTTGGCGGGCGCACGGACTGGCCGAAGCTCTTCCACGAGATCTCGCTCGTGCTGCCCTCTGACATCTGGCTCACACGGTTGAGCGCGGCCGAGGGCTCGACGATCCAGTTCGACGGTTTCGCCGTCGACGCGCCCAAGGACAACCCCGATGCGGGCCACAAGGCGATCGCGAAGGCGCTGGTGCGGCTTGCCGATCTCGACCAGCTATTCGATGTCTGGCTGCTGACGTCCTCGGAGACGGAGTTCGAGAACCAGCCGGCGATCCAGTTCACGATCACTGCCATGATCCGTGCGGCAGACGCCGCTGCGACGGAGACCGGGGGTGCGGCGCAGTGACCGCGACAACCACGAAGAACCTTCCGCGACGGGTGGGCCTGCCCCGCCACGTACGCCTTCCCCAGTGCGGACGGTGCTGAGCCATGGGACGACTCTCTGTCAGGAATCAGATGCTGATCGCGGGAGCGCTGATCTTCGCGATCGCGGTGATCGTGGTCATCATCATCATCTGGCCGCTCGTCACGCAGGCTGGCGAGGTCGATGAGCTGATCGCGACCGAAGAGACGAACAGGATGACCGCGCAGACCGTTGTGAATCGTCGGCAGGAGAAGAAGTCCCTTTCGGCGGTGAGCGAGGTCGAGCTGATGCGCCTGGCGAACCAGGTGCCCGACACGCCGCAGCTTCCGTCGGTCATCATCGAGCTTCAGAACGCGGCCAACGACGCCGGGCTCGAGTTCCCCCAGATCACCACCGGAGCCATCGGCGCGGACGAAGGCGGGTTCAGCCCGATCGTCCTGTCGGTGAACCTTGAGGGCTCGTGGATCGAGATGATCGAGTATCTGAGGCTCATCGACTCGCTCGACCGGGGCACGCGCGTGGTCTCGGTCGTGTACAACTACGTCGGTGGGACCGAGGAAGAGCCCGGCTACGTGACGGCGGTAGTCGCCCTCGAGGTATATGTCATGCCGGCAGCCGCGACAGCGCCCGCGGGCGCATCGTCCCCGTAGCAGCACAACAACGTAGCAGGAGGGGACCATCGTGTCCGACGAGATGAACATGGCGGGAGCACAGCCGATGCCCGTGGTCGACCAGGGCAAGAAGGGCTTTCTGTCGACCGCGAAGAACAAGACGATCGCTCTCGTCGTAGGTCTGGCCGTGCTTGCGATCGTGGTGGGAGTCGTTGCCGCCGTGGTCGTAGGCGTGCTTGACGGGAAGGACGATGATCTCGGGCTCGATCCACGCGAGCGGGGGTCGGAGACCGAGCAGACGCAGACGCAGACGCAGGAGACATCGGGAACACCGCAGGTTCCTCAGCCGGTCGGCGAGGAGTCGCTCGTGGCGAAGGAGCCGGCACTGCCGGTCGCCAACGACAGAGTGTTCACTTTCCGCGATATCTTCCGGCCACTGCTCAAGCCCCTGGTGACGACTGATACCACCATCACGCCGACGCCGGACACGGTCACCCCCACAACGCCCGGTACCCTGTATCTCCAGAACGTCGTGACCGAAGATGGCGTGCTCAAAGCGGTGCTGCTGCTGAACGATCAAACGTATACCCTCGCTGCGGGCGAGGTCATTTCGGGCACCCCGTGGCAGGTCCTCTCAGTAAGCAGCACGTCTGTGACGATGCTCTACGGTGATACGCAGGTGACCCTGACGGTCGGACAGGGCATCACGAAGTAGCAGGGCTCAACCTGGATCGTCTCGCGGGCGTCGCCTTGAGCGGCGCCCGTCGCGTATCCCGGACGCCACGTGCGGTAGAATCTCAGACGACGTGTGGAGGGAGACGGATGCGCTACACCACCGCGGGAGAGTCGCACGGGCGAGCGCTTGTGACGATCGTGAGCGACGTGCCGGCCGGAGTGCCGCTCGGCCGCACGGATCTCGACGTCGATCTCGAGCGCCGACAGCGGGGTTACGGTCGTGGAGGGCGCATGGCGATCGAGCGCGACGCCGTGACCGTCCTTTCGGGCATCCGGTTCGGTCGCACGCTCGGAAGCCCCGTCGCGCTGATGATCGAGAACCGTGACGCGAGCGCATGGGAATCGGCGATGGACCCCTTCGGCACGGGGGAGGGGATCGAGCGGGTCACGGCCCCCCGCCCCGGTCACGCGGACTTAAGCGGCGTGCAGCGGACCGGAGCGGCCGACGTTCGCGACATCCTCGAGCGGGCGAGTGCGAGGGAGACAGCGGCGCGGGTCGCGGCCGGCGGGGTGGCCAAGGCGCTGCTGCGCGCGTTCGGCGTCGAGGTCCGTTCCTGGGTCGAGCGCATCGGCCCGGCGGCCACGGGTACCCTCGAACCCGCCGCGGTCCCCGCGGAGGCCGTGGAGAGCAGTGATGTCAGGTGCCCCGACGATGCCGTCGCCCACGCGATGCGCGCAGCGATCGATGATGCGCGAGAGGCCGGCGAGAGCCTCGGCGGCGTGTTCGCGGTGTGCGCCGAAGGACTCGTGCCGGGGCTCGGCAGCTATGCCGAGGCGGTGACCAGGCTCGACGGGCGCCTTGCGGGGGCCGTGATGTCCATCCCGGCCATCAAGGGCGTGGAGTTGGGAGACGGCTTCGCTTCGGCGCAGCGGCCCGGCTCCGGGGTGCACGACGAGATCGTGCGCGCCGATGACGGGCGACTCAGACGCAGCACGAACAGGGCCGGCGGCCTCGAGGGCGGCATGACCACGGGCGAGCCGCTGGTGGTGCGTGCCGCGATGAAGCCGATCCCCACGCTGATGCGCCCGCTCCACACGGTCGATCTGGACTCCGGCGAGGTCGCGGACGCGGCACGCGAGCGCTCCGACGTCTGCGCCGTGCCGGCGGCCGCGGTCGTGGCGGAGGCCGAGGTTGCGATGGTCCTCGCCGCCGCGTACCAGGAACTCTTCGGCGGCGGGTGCCTGGACGACATGCTTCGCGCGTACGAGGCGTACCGCGCCAGGATCACCTGGTGAACCACCTCTTCCTCACCGGCTTCATGGGAGCCGGCAAGTCCACCGTGGGGCGGCTCGTCGCCGAGCTGCTCGGACGGGCGTTCATCGACCTCGACGTGCTGATCGAGGGGCGCGAGGGCATGAGCGTCCCGTCGCTGTTCGCCGAGCGCGGGGAGGAGGGCTTCCGGGCTGCCGAGCACGCGGCGCTCGAGTCGCTGGCGGGTCTGCCGGCCGCGGTCGTCGCCACCGGCGGGGGCATCGTGCTGCGTGGAGACAATCGCGCGTCCTTGAAGCGGATGGGCACGGTCGTGTACCTGTCCGTCTCGCCGGAGAGCGCGCTCGCGCGGCTCGGCGATGCGACAGACCGCCCACTGCTGTCCGGCAAGGGGATCGCGGCCGCCCGCGAGGTGTTGGGAGCGCGTCTCTCGCTCTACACCTCGACCGCGGACCACGTCGTGGACACCGAAGGCAAGGTCGCGGACGCGGTGGCTGGCGAGGTGGCAGCGATCGTGACACGGCCCGAGCGCGACGTGCGCGTGCTTCACGTCGGTTCGGAGCACCCGGGCGGCTACGACGTGCTCGTCGGCGAGGGCCTGCTGGCCGACCTGGGCGCGAGCGTGGCGCATGCCACCCGAGCGAGAAGCGTGGTGCTGGTCACAGACGCCAACGTGGCCGCGCTTGTGGGGTCGCGGGCAGCAGATGCGCTCGGCGCGGCGGACATCCGCGTGGTCGAGCACGTGATCCCGGCAGGCGAATCCTCGAAGTCATGGTTGCTGGCGGGCGAGCTGCTCGAGGCGATGGCCGCGGACGGCCTCGACCGGGGCTCCGCGGTCGTCGCGCTCGGCGGCGGGGTCGTGGGCGATCTCGCGGGGTTCTGCGCGTCGGCGTACATGCGGGGCATCGCGCTCGTGCAGGTGCCGACCACGCTGCTCGCGCAGGTCGACAGCGCCATCGGCGGCAAGACCGCGGTCGATCTGACCGGAGGCAAGAACCTCGCCGGCGCCTTCTGGCCGCCTTCCCTCGTGATCTCCGACGTGCAGGTGCTGCAGTCGCTGCCGCCGGACGAGTGGACCAACGGCCTCGTGGAGGCGGTCAAGCATGCGCTGCTGGCCGGTCCGGATGCGCTGGAGCGCTTCGAGGCGCGCGTGGACGGTCTGCTCGCCCGGGAGCCGCGCACGCTCCTCGACGCGGTGGCCGAGGCTGCGGCGTTCAAGGTCGGCATCGTGACCGAGGACGTGCGTGAATCGGGCCTGCGCGAATGCCTCAACCTCGGGCACACGCTCGGCCACGCCCTCGAGGTGCTGGCCGGCTACGGCTCGCTGCCCCACGGGCTTGCCGTCGCGGAGGGCATGCGGTTCGCCTCGCGGTTGGCCGAGGCCCTCGGGAGTCCCGAACCGGGGCTGGCGGCGCGGACCGCGGCGCTGCTTGCGCGCATCGGCGCTCCGGCCGACCACGAAGTCCTTGCGAGGGTGCGGAGCACTGTGGGGGCCGAGGCCGTGCGCGCGGCGATGAAGGCCGACAAGAAGAGCCGCGAAGGGGTCGTGAGATTCGTCCTTCTGGATGCGCCCGGCGTCTGGCGGGTCGCGGGTATCGATGACGCGGTGCTGCTTGACATGCTGCGGGCCTGGTCGGCAGAGGGGGGAGGCTGCTAGATGCTGCGGATCCTGGTGATGAATGGGCCCAACCTCAACCTTCTCGGGACGAGAGAGCCTGAAGTCTACGGCACGCAGACGCTCGCGGAGATCGAGGCGATGATAGCGGGTCGTGCGGCGGACCTCGGCGTGGACGTGATGTTCTTCCAGTCGAACCACGAGGGCGCGCTCATCGACCGCCTTCATGATGCGATGGGCGATGCGGACGGAGTAGTGTTCAACCCGGGTGCGTACACGCACTACTCGTACGCGCTTCGCGACGCGATATCCTCGACGGGACTCCCCGTCGTCGAAGTGCACCTGAGCGACATCTCATCGCGCGAGGAGTTCCGTGCGGTGAGCGTTATCGCGCCCGTCTGTCTCGCCCAGATCGCGGGCCTGGGCGCTGAATCTTACACGAAGGGCCTCGACACGCTCGTCGCCCATGTGCGCGGGGAGGACCGATGAACGCTGCACCACGCCTCGAGGCGCTCCGGAAGCGCCTGGCCGAGGACGGAGGGCCGGCTGCCCTCGTGACCCAGACCTCGAACCTGCTGTACCTCACGGGTTTCGAGGACGTGATCGACCACGGCATCAACGCCGCATGCGTCGTCACCGACGACATCGCGTGGTTCTACACGGACAGCCGGTACGTAGAGGCGGCGATGGCCGCGGCCGAGGGCACGGGCTGGGACGTGCGCCTGCAGAAGGAGAACCTCTACGTCGAGGTGTGCGAGGCACTCCAGGCGACGGGCGCGACCACCATCGTGATGGAGTCGTCGGTGCCCTACGGGCGCTTCAAGTTCGTGTCGGAGCAGTTCGAGGGCTCGGTCCGTGTGGTCGACCAGCTCCTGGAGGAGATCAGGCAGGTCAAGGAGGTCGAGGAGATCGAGCGGATCGCCCTCGCGGCGACTCTCGCTGACAGGGCCTTCGATCATCTGCTGGGATACATCGTGCCCGGCAAGACCGAGGCGGAGATCGCACTCGAACTTGAGTTCTTCATGCGGAAGAACGGCTCGGTCGGCATGCCGTTCGAGCCCATCGTCGCAAGCGGTCCGAACGGAGCCCGTCCGCACGCGATCCCCGGCGAGCGGCCGGTGGGGGATGGCGACCTCATCGTGCTCGACTTCGGGGCTCGTGTCGGCGGCTACTGCTCGGACATGACGCGGACGGTCGGCGTGGGGTCCGTGCGTGAGGAGGAGCGGCGCCTGTACGACGCCGTGCTGGAAGCCAACGAAGCGGGCCTGGCCGCCGTGCGCGCCGGCATGACGTGCTTCGATGTGGACGCGGCGTCGCGGGCGGTGCTCGAGCAGCGCGGGTTGGGCGATCTCTTCACCCATGGCGTGGGCCATGGCGTGGGCCTCGATGTGCACGAACTGCCGATCGTTGGGCCACGAAGCAAGCACTCGCTTCGCGCGGGGGCCGTGATCACGATCGAGCCGGGCGTGTATGTCAGCGGGCTGGCGGGTGTTAGAATCGAGGACCTGGTAGTGGTCGAGCCGCAGGGACACCGGCGGTTGACCAACGCTCCGAAGGACCTGTTGATCATCTAGGAAGGCGCGCTCGATGGCTGTCACCACCAACCAGTTCAAGAACGGCATGTGCATCGTCTACAGCGACAAGATGTGGATCATCGTCGATTTCCAGCACGTCAAGCCGGGCAAGGGCGGCGCGTTCGTGCGCACCAAGCTCAAGGAGCTGAAGACGGGACGCGTGGTGGATGTCACGTTCCGCGCGGGCGAGAAGCTCGACGACGTGCGCATCGAGACCAGGCGGCTGCAGTACCTGTACGGCGACGGCGCGGCGTATCACTTCATGGACACCGCCTCCTACGAGCAGTTCGAGCTGACGGCCGATTTCGTCGGCGACGCGGCCAAGTGGCTCAAGGAGAACGACGAGGTGCAGGTCATGTACGCCGGCGACGAGGCGATCGGCGTCGAGCCTCCGATGTTCGTGGAACTCGCGGTCACCGAGACCGATCCCGGCTTCAAAGGCGACACGGTGCAAGGTGGCACCAAGCCTGCGACGCTCGAGACCGGGGCCGTCGTCCAGGTGCCGATGTTCGTCGAGACCGGCGACACCTTGAAGATAGACACACGCGACGGGTCGTATATCACCCGCGTCTAGCCTCCGCTATACTATTGCGACTGACTCTCCGGTGGTGAACGCCTCCGGACGGTGAAGTCTACCCGCTGCAAGGATGGTGCGATGCGGCCGATCAAGATCACCGATACGACGCTCCGCGACGCCCACCAGTCGCTATGGGCCACGCGCATGGAACTCGCGGACATGCTGCCGATCCTTCCCAAGATGGACCAGGTCGGTTACTGGTCGCTCGAGGTGTGGGGCGGTGCGACCTTCGACGCGGCGCTGCGCTTTCTCGACGAGAACCCCTGGGACCGCCTCCGGATCATCAAGCAGCACTGCCCGAAGACGCCGCTGCAGATGCTGCTGCGTGGGCAGAACCTCGTTGGCTACCGGCACTATAGCGACGAGATCGTCACCCGGTTCGTGGGCGCCGCGCACCGTAACGGCATCGATGTGTTCCGCGTGTTCGACGCGCTGAACGACATCCGCAACGTCGAGCCTGCGGCGCGGGCCATCAAGGAGACAGGCGCGCACTTCGAGGGCGCGATCTCGTACACCGTGAGTCCCGTGCACACGCTCGACACGTACCTCGCGTACGCGCAGCAGCTCAAGGAGATCGGCGCGGACACCATCTGCATCAAGGACATGGCCGGCATGCTGACGCCGTTTCGGACCGAGAAGATGGTGCGGGCGCTCAAGGACGAGATCGGCCTGCCGGTGCACGTGCACTGCCACTACATCGGCGGCATGGCGCCGATGAACTACCTCAAGGCCGCCGAGGCTGGTGCGGACATCATCGACACCGCGGTCGTGGCTCTGGCGTTCGGCAACAGCCAGCCCGCCGTGGAGATGATCGTCGCCGCCCTCAAGGAGAGCCAGTACGACAGCGGCCTCGACCTCGACCTGCTCTTCGAGATCGCCGAGTACTGGGAGAAGGTTCGGGAGAGCAAGGGCCTCAAGCGCGGCGTGACGTCGTTGCTGCATATGGAGGTCTTCAGCCACCAGGTGCCGGGCGGCATGATGAGCAACTTCATCAGCCAGCTCGAGCTTCAGAACGCTTCGGCCCGTCTTCCGGACGTGCTTGCCGAGGTCCCGAAGGTCCGCGCGGAGGTCGGGTATCCGCCGCTGGTGACCCCGATGTCCCAGATCGTGGGCACGCAGGCCGTCATCAACGTGCTCACCGGCAAGCGCTGGTCGGTGGTACCGCAAGAGATGAAGGACTACATCAAGGGCATGTACGGCAAGGCGCCGGGTCCGATGGACGAGCGCATCGTCGAGCGTGTCCTCAACGGCGACGCGCAGCTCGGGCCGGACGTGCGTCCGGGCTCGCTCGTGACGACCACCTACGATGACGTGGCCGCGGAGATCGGCGAGCTCGCGAAGACCGAGGAAGACGTGCTGATGTACGCGCTGTTCCCGAACGAGGCGCGAACGTACCTCGAGCGCCACCGGTCTGGCGCCGAGCGTGCCGTGTTCATGACCGGTGCCGAGATACACATGGCAAGGGAGGACGATTCCGTGAACGTCAATCAGATCGCCGAGCTCGTGAGGCTTCTCGAGGACTCGGAGGTCACCGAGATCGTCGTCGAAGAGGGCGATGCCCGTATCGTCGTGCGCAAGGGCGGCGCGAGCGTTCCGCCCGGGCCGCACCCGACGCATCACGCGGCGCATGCGGCACCGCCGATGCCGCCGTCGCCCGAGTCGCCGCAGGTCCTGGAGCCGCTGCTCGACGCGCGCCCGGCCTCGTGGCGGGCTGTGGTGGCCCCGATGGTCGGCACGTTCTACCGTTCTCCGTCTCCGGGCGCCGCGCCGTTCGTGAACGTCGGCGACGCGGTCACCGAGGGTCAGACGCTGTGCATCCTCGAAGCCATGAAGCTCATGAACGAGATCACCGCGGAGGAGTCCGGCGTGATCCGTGAGGTGCCGGTCGACGATGCGTCGTCCGTCGAGTATGGCACGGTGCTCTTCTACTACGAGCCGGAGGCGTAGGTGGCCCCCATCCGCAGCATACTCATCGCCAATCGCGGCGAGGTGGCGCTCCGCGTCATCCGCGCCGCGAAGGAGATGGGCATCCGCACGGTCGCGGTCTACTCGGAGGCCGATCGCGACTCGCTGCACGCACGGATGGCGGACCAGGCCATCTGCATCGGCCCGGCGTCCTCGGCCCGCAGCTACCTCGACATGCCGAACGTCATCTCCGCCGCCCTTGTGAGCGGCGCTGACGCGGTGCATCCCGGGTATGGGTTCCTCGCTGAGAACGCGGCGTTCGCGCGGGCGTGCGCGGACTCAGGGCTGACCTTCATCGGCCCGTCCCCCGACGCCATCGAGCGCATGGGCGACAAGTCGGTGGCGCGCTCGACGATGATGGCTGCCGGCGTGCCGTGTGTGCCGGGCAGCGACGGAGCGGTCGAGAACGAGGCCGACGCTCTTTCGTTCGCCCGCGAAGTGGGCTTCCCGGTGCTGATCAAGGCCTCCGCCGGCGGTGGCGGCAAGGGCATGCGCGTGGCGCGCGACGAGTCCGAACTCGCGCGCAACTTCACGGCTGCTCGCACCGAGGCGGCCGCGGCGTTCGGCAACGACACGGTGTATATCGAGAAGTACCTGCAGCGGCCTCGCCACATCGAGATCCAGGTGCTCGCGGATACCCACGGCAACGCGGTCTACCTGTTCGAGCGCGACTGCTCGGTCCAGCGCCGTCACCAGAAGCTGATCGAGGAGGCTCCGAGCCCTGCGCTTTCGGCGGAGACGCGCGCCGCGATGGGCGAGGCGGCCCTCAAGGCGGTACGCGCCGTGGACTACGTGAACGCCGGTACCGTGGAATTCCTGCTCGACACCGACGGGCGCTTCTACTTCATGGAGATGAACACCCGCGTCCAGGTGGAGCACCCGGTGACGGAACAGATCACCGGTGTGGACATCATCAAGGAGCAGATCAGGATCGCCGCCGGCGAGCCGATGAAGCATGCCCGCCAGGAGGACGTCGAGCTCCGCGGCCACGCGATCGAGTTCCGGATCAACGCAGAGGACCCGCTCGCAGGCTTTCGGCCGCACCCGGGCCGCGTCGAGGTATTCAACCCTCCCGGCGGGTTCGGTGTGCGCATCGACAGCCACCTGTACAGCGGCTACGTTGTGCCGCCCCACTACGACTCGCTGCTGGCGAAACTCGTCGTATGGGGCGAGACGCGCGATGAAGCGGTCGCGCGTGCGCGCAGGGCGCTGGACGAGTTCATCGTGGTCGGCATCCCGACGACCGTGCTGTTCCACCAGTTCGTGGTCGAGGAGGAGCACTTCGTGCGGGGCGAGGTCTATACTGACTACGTCGAGACGCATGTGAGCGCGGAGGACCTGGCGGCATTCGCTGCCGGAGGCCACGCTGTCGAGGAGGCACGCGATGTCTGAGGAGATCACGCTTGACGGCATCGGGGTCGCTCCCGGAGTCCTGGAGACGATCGCGACCGTTGCCACGCAAAGCGTCGAGGGCGTTGCGGGGATCCCCGGCTCGGGTCTGGCGGGTCTCGTGCAGAAGGGCGCGTCGCGCGGAGTGGTCGTCGAGCTGGACGAGGACGGATCGCTGAAGGTCGCGGTCCGCATCCAGGTCGCGTACGGGCGGCCCATGCACGAGATCGCGGGCGCGGTCCAGCGAGCGGTCACGGATGCTCTGCTCACCCATACCGGACAGGCCATCGCCGCCGTCGACGTCTTCGTCGATGGCGTGGTCTTCCCCGAGCAGTAGTCCGCGTACCGGGAATCGATGAGCATGCTCGAACGCACACGGGCGCGTCGCCAGGCGCTGCAGATACTGTATCAGCGCGAGATCACCGAGCAGAGTATCGCGGTCATCCTCGACGACCGGGCGTACAGCGTCGAGGACGGCGAGCCCTCCGACTACTGTCGCGCGCTCGCGTTGGGAACCGAGGAGCACCAGGAGGCGATCGATCGCGAGATCGAAGCGACGTCGCAGCACTGGTCGCTGATGCGCATGCCGTTCGTGGACCGCAACATCCTTCGTCTCGCCGTGTACGAGATCCTCTTCGAGGATGACGTCCCTGACTCGGTGGCCATCAACGAGGCGGTCGAGATGGCGAAGGTCTATGGCGGAGATGATTCTTCGAAGTTCGTGAACGGGGTCCTGGGCCGGATCGCCGAGGTCGCGGCCGGGGCCGAGGCGACCGACGGCCCGGACGAGGAGCCTGCGGCGCCCGATAGGACCTCCGTTCTCCCGGATGACACCACGGAAGGAGCGTGAGGCCCTGATGGCTGACGAACGCTTCACGTTCGAGCAGGCGCGCGTCCGGCTCGAGGAGATCGCTGCCGAGGTCCGCAAGAAGGATACGTCGCTCGAGAAGAGCCTGGATCTCCTCGAAGAGGGCGTGAGGCTCGCGAACATCTGCACGGAGCTTGTCGACCACACCGATCTCGGGGCCACCGCGCTCGCACCCGGCGCGGAGGACTCCGGACAGGACGCGGCGAACGACGTCGCGGAGGAAGACTCCGCTGAAGCGGGGGACAAGCCGGACGACGACGTCCCGGACGACGACGCCCCCGACGACGCGCCCTCCGAAGACCCCGAGGCTGACTGACGGCCTTACGGCACGGTTACCGCGCGCGGGAGTGCGTAGCGGCAACGTGCTAGCATCGAGACTCAGGACGGCACGCGACCGCCGCACGAAGCGGCGCGGGAGAGTGCGCCACACCGTGTATGACAACCGCATCCTGGACGCCATCACCGGCCCCGGCGATCTGAAGGACCTGGACGCCGGGCAGCTGCGCACCCTGGCCGATGAGATCCGTCACACGCTCGTCGAGACGATCTCGAAGACCGGCGGGCACCTCGCCCCGAACCTCGGCGTCGTCGAGCTGACGATCGGCCTCCACCGCGCGCTCGACTGTCCTCGCGACCGCATCGTGTGGGACGTGGGGCATCAGGCGTACGTGCACAAGCTGCTCACCGGGCGCCGGGGCCGGTTCGACTCGCTCCGGACCTACGGCGGCGTGTGCGGGTTCCCCAAGCGCTCGGAGAGCCCCTACGACGTACACGACGCGGGCCACGCCAGCAACTCGATCTCGGTGGCTCTCGGATTGGCGGCCGCACGCGACCGCAGGGGCACCGACGAGACGATCGTGGCCGTCATCGGCGACGGCTCGCTCACGGGCGGCATGGCGTTCGAGGCGCTCAACCACGCAGGCCATCTCGGNNCTGTCGAGCTACCTCGCGAGGGTGCGCCTCGACCGGCGGTATCGACGCCTGCGCGACGATGTCGAGGGGATGCTCTCCCGCACGCGTATCGGCGCCGCGATGGTGGCGGCGGGCGAAGCGGCCAAGGAGTCCGTCAAGCAGCTGCTCGTCCCCGGCATGCTCTTCGAGGAGCTCGGCATCAAGTACGTCGGGCCCATCGACGGCCACGACGTGGCGCAGGTCCAAAACGCGATCACCTGGGCCAAGGGCAACGATGGCCCGGTGCTCGTGCACGCCGTGACGCGCAAAGGCATGGGGTACGCGCATGCGGAGAACCGGCCCGACGCGTTCCACGGGGTCAGCCCGTTTTCAGTGGAGACGGGCGAGCCGGCGTCGGGTTCGGGAGGGGCGCCGAGCTTCACCGACGTCTTCGGGGCCGCGCTCGTCGGGGAAGCGGCCGCCGATGAGCGGATCGTGGCCATCACGGCCGCGATGCCGGCGGGGACCGGCCTCACCCGTTTCGCGGTGGAGTTCCCCGAGCGGTTCTACGACGTCGGCATCGCCGAGCAGCACGCGGTCGGGCTTGCCGCGGGTCTTGCGCACGGCGGGATGGTGCCGGTCGTGGCGATCTACTCGACGTTCCTGCAGCGTGCCTACGATCAAGTGATCATGGACGCGGCGCTGCAGGGCCTGCACATCGTGTTCTGCCTGGACCGCGCGGGGCTGGTGGGTGAGGACGGACCGACACACCATGGCGTGTTCGACCTGACCTACCTGCGCGCGGTGCCCAATCTGACGATAATGGCTCCGGCCGACGAGGCGGAGCTCGTCCACATGCTGCACACGGCGCTGAGCCTGGACGGGCCGGTGGCTATCCGCTATCCGCGCGGTGCCGGCACCGGGGCGGCGCTGCCCGAGCACGCCGAGCTCTACCGGCGTGGAGAGGCCGAAGTTCGGCGCGAGGGAGCCGATGTGGCCATACTGGCCGTCGGTCGCATGGTGCCGGCCGCGATGGCCGCGGCTGACCTGCTCGCGGAGGCCGGCGTCGAGGCGCGCGTGGTGAACATGCGATGGGTCAAGCCGCTGGATGTCGGCGCGATCGAGAGCGCGGCGCGCTCGCCGCTCGTCGTGACGATCGAGGAGAACGCCGTCGCAGGCGGTTTCGGCGCAGGCGTGCTGGAAGTGCTCGCGGCACGCGACGCGCAGCCGCGCGTGCTGCAGCTCGGCGTCCCGGACTGCTTCGTCACGCATGGCGACATGGCCGCGCTCCTGGCCGAGATCGGGCTTACGCCCTCGGGCATCCGCGATGCGATCCTGTTGGCGCTCGGTCACCCGCAGGCCGGCGGGACGGGCTAGCGTGATGGCCGGGCGGAGGCTCGACCTGGAGATCGTCGCCCGCGCCCTGGCCCCGTCGCGCGAGCAGGCGCGTGCGCTGGTGCTCGCCGGAGCCGTTCGGGTGGACGGACAGGTCGTCACCAAAGCGGGCGCGGCGGTGACGCCCGGATCGGCCATCGAAGTGGCGGCTCAGGCCGGCTACGTCTCCCGCGGGGGCACGAAGCTCGCCGGGGCGTTCGAGCGCTTCGGGATAGATCCCGCGGGCTTGCGCGCGCTCGACGTCGGCACCTCTACGGGAGGATTCACGGACTGCCTGCTCCAGAACGGCGCCGCGTCGGTCACCGCCGTGGACGTCGGCTACGGGCAGCTCGCGTGGCAGCTCCGCAACGACCCCCGGGTGCGCGTGCTCGAGCGCACCAACATCCGTACGGCGGAGCCCGAACTCCTCGGCGGGCCGTACGACCTGGTGACGATCGACGTCTCGTTCGTGGGGCTCGCGAAGGTGCTGCCCGCGGTCCTGCCGCTCGTCGCCGAGTCAGGCGCGGTGGTAGCTCTGGTTAAGCCCCAGTTCGAAGCGGGGAAAGGCCGGGTCGGTAAGAAGGGAGTCGTCCGCGATCCCCAAGTGCACCGCGACGTGCTCGAGGGCGTCATCGCGGCGGTCCGGGCGCAGGGGTGGGTCGTCCGTGGGCTCGGCTGGTCGCCCATTACGGGACCCGAGGGTAATATTGAATTCTGGGCATGGTTTGCCCGGGACGGCGACGCCGAGACGGCCTCGCCCGACGATATCGTGGCCGCTGCGCATGCGGCGCTGGGAGGATGACGTGCGGATACTGGTCGTGCCGAATGCCGCGAACCCGCGTTCCGTCACTGCGGCCGGGTTGGTGTGCGCGCGTCTCGCCGCCATGGGATACGAGCCGGTGCTGCTCGCGGCGGATGCCGACGCAAGCGATCTCGCGTCGTTCGGCGTCGCGCACGCCGATATCGGCACTCCCGAACTCGCGGTAGCGCTCGGGGGTGACGGCACCATCTTGAAGGCCGTCCATCTTCTCGGCCCGTCCACGGTGCCGATCCTCGGCATCAACCTCGGGCGGCTGGGATTCCTCTCCGGGGCCGACGGCGGCGAGCTCGTGGCGGCGCTCGAGTCCGCGCTGGCGGGCGAAGGGAAGGTAGAGCGTCGGCAGACGATCGAAGCATCGGTGAGCATGGGCGGCCGGTCGGTGGGCGTGTACCGGGCGCTCAACGAGGTGTTCGTCGGTCGCGGTGGCGGGTCTCGCGGCGTGGAGCTGGCCATCGACGTGAACGGACAGCGGCTCGCACAGTACGTGTGCGACGGCGTGATCGTCGCGACCCCTACAGGATCGACGGCCTACGCGCTCTCGGCGGGCGGACCGCTCGTCTCGCCCGAGGTGCGCGGGATGGTGCTGTTGCCCGTTGCCGCGCACGCGCTCGGCGTCCGTCCGATGGTGCTCGGGCCTTGCGACGCGGTGCGGATCTCCTGCCCCAACAGCGCGCGCGCCGACGCGGGCGTCTCGGTGGACGGCGACCAGGTCCCGGCGCGCTCGGCGCTCGACGCCGTCGAGGTGAAGGTCGGGGAGCACGACGTCCACCTGCTCCGGCTCGACGGCCGGGACTTCTACGGAACGCTCGCCCGCACGTTCCTCGGGGGCTGACGTGCTCTCGGAGCTGCATGTGCGCGATCTCGCGCTCGTCGAAGAGGTGTGGCTCGAACTCGGGCCGGGCCTCACGGTGCTGACCGGCGAGACGGGCGCGGGGAAGACGGTGCTCGTCGGGGCCCTGAAGCTGCTGCTGGGCGAGCGGGGGGATTCCGACATGGTCCGTCACGGCGCCGGTGAGGCGGCCGTGGAAGGGCGGTTCTCGCTCGACGGGACCGATGTGCTCGTCCGCCGCCGCATCTCGGCGGAGGGCCGCTCGCGCTGCGCCATCGATGGCGAGATGGCCACCGTCGGCATGCTCGGTGAGCTGCTCGGCGCGCAGGTGGACCTGCACGGCCAGCACGAGCACCAGGCGCTCCTCTCGCCGTCGAAGCATGCGGCGTATCTCGACCGCTTCATCGGCGCGCCCGCGGAGATGGCGCTTCAGCGCTACCGGGCGGCGCTCGCCGAGATGCGAGCGGCCCGGGAGGTGCTCGAGCGCACCGAGGCGGCGCTCGGCGACCGGGACAAACGTGTCGACTACCTGCGGTTCCAGATGAACGACATCGATGCCGTGGCTCCGCAGCCCGGCGAGGACGACGAACTCGAGGCGCGGCTGCCCAGGCTGCGTCATGGCGAGCGGCTCGCCGGCGCGGCCGTCGCGGCGCGCGCGGCACTCGCCGACGAGGGCGGCGCCTCGGACGCGCTCACGGCGGCGATCGCCGCTCTCAGGGCCGCGCAGGGTCTCGATCCGGCGCTGGACGAGTTCGCCGAGGGCATCGGAAGGCTCGACGTGGAGATCGGGGAGATGGCGGCGTCGCTTCGCGATTACGCCGACGGCGTCGAGCGCGACCCGGCCGCCCTCGACGAGACCGAGCACCGGCTCCAGCGGCTGACCGACATCAAGCGCAAGTACGGCCCGTCGCTCGACGATGTCCTGCGGGTGCGGGAGGAGGCCGAGCGGGAGCTCGGCATGCTCGATGAGGGCGAGGAGGGACTCGCACGCGCGCGGGAGGCCCTCGAGAAGGCGCGCGAGCGGCTCGGAGCGATCGGCGAGGAGCTGAGGGCCGTGAGAGGCGCCGCCGTGGCTGAGTTCACCGGCGCGCTTCGCGACGCGGCTGCGGACCTCGCGCTGCCCGGCGCCGTGTTCGACGTGGCCATCACGCCGCTTGAGCTCGAGGGATGGACGGCTGACGGGCCGGACCGCATCGAGTTCCTGTTCGCGTCGGCGGCGGGCGAGCCGCCACGGCCGCTCGCCCGGGTCGCTTCGGGTGGTGAGATCTCGCGCGTGATGCTCGCGCTCAAGAGCGTTCTCGGGACGGCAGACTCGGTTCCCGTGCTCGTGTTCGACGAGGTGGACGCGGGCATAGGGGGAGCGACGGCGCTTGCCGTGGGCCGCCGGCTCGCTCTGCTCGCAGCTGATCATCAGGTGCTCGTGGTAACCCATCTGCCGCAGGTCGCCGCGTACGCCGACGCGCACATCGTCGTGGCGAAGGGCGATTCGGACGGCCGGACCGTCACCACCGCCAGCCCGGTGACCGATGAAGAGCGCGTGCGCGAGATCGCCCGCATGCTGGCCGGTGGCGCCTCGGAGGCCAGCCTCGCACATGCGCGGGAACTGCTGGCGTCCGCGGCAGATGAGCGCACGGCAGGAGCAGCGCTGTGAGGTTCACCGGAAGGGCCCGTCTCGACAGGCGGACGAAGGATCTCGTGAAGCGCCTCGAGCGGGGTGACATCGCCGTCATCGACCACGTGGACATGGACCGTGTGAGCGCCGAAGAGTTGCTCGACACCGGTGTCGAGGTGGTCGTGAACGCCGCGCGCTCGATCTCGGGAAGCTATCCCAACGAGGGGCCGCTGCTGCTCGTGCGCGCCGGGGTCGTGCTGCTCGACGACGTCGGGCAGGACGTGTTCGAGCGTGTGGGAGAGGGCGATGAGATCGACATCGTCGGAGGCGACGTCCTCATCGCCGGCGAGATGGTGGCCTCCGGCCGCCGGCTGTCCGTCGTCGACATCGAGTCGGCGATGACGGATGCGGCAACCAGGATCGATGAGCGGCTGGACGCGTTCGTCGCCAACACCATGGAGTTCATCGACAAGGAGCGGGGGCTTCTCATGGGCCCGGTCTCCGTCCCCGTGGTGCGAACTCACTTCGACGGCCGTCACGCGCTCGTGGTCGTGCGCGGCCACGACTACAAGGACGACCTGCGAACGCTCGTCCCGTACGTCCGGGAGATGAAGCCAGTGCTGATCGGCGTGGACGGTGGGGCCGACGCGCTCCTGGAGCGCGGACTCAAGCCGGACGTCATCGTCGGCGACATGGACTCCGTCTCCGACAAGGCCCTCAGGAGCGGCGCCGAGCTGATCGTCCACGCCTACCCTGACGGCCGCTGTCCCGGACGTGCGCGGCTCAAGGACCTGGGACTCGAGGGCGTGGAGTGGCGGGCCCCCGGTACGAGCGAGGACCTCGCGCTCCTGCTGGCGAGCGAGCGCGGCGCGGACCTGGTCGTGGCCGTTGGCGCGCACTGGAACCTCATCGAGCAGCTCGACAAGGGGCGCAAGGGGATGGCATCGACGTTCCTCGTGCGATTGCGGGTCGGTCCGCGCCTGGTGGATGCCAAGGGTGTCAGCCGCCTATACCGCGCGACCGTGCGCCCCGGCCAGCTGGTGGTGCTGGTGCTCGCGGGCCTGTTGGCGCTCGTGGTCGTCATAGGGATCTCGCCCGGAGCGCGCGCGTTCATATCGCTCATCGTGCTCCGCCTTCGGCTGCTCTTCGGAATCTGACGGAAGGCCGCTCATGTACAACCTCCGCTACCATCTCGCCTCGCTGATCGCGGTGTTCCTCGCGCTCACCGTGGGTCTCGTGCTCGGAACGGTGATCACCGAGCGTGGCATCATCACCGACCAGAGTTCGGCGCTCGTCGAGGACCTGCAGCGCCAGTTCGGCGATCTTCGCGCCGAGAACAGCGCTCTTCGGACCGAATCCGATCGCGACAGCGCGTTCGCGAGCGCGGTGGTCCCTCACCTCATCGCGGGTTCGCTCGAAGGCTCGTCGACCGCGATCGTCACCGGCGCCGGCCGGATCGACGGGCAGGATGCGGTCCGCTCGGCGGTCGAAGCGGCAGGGAGCGACGTGGTGTCGATCGTCGTCACGCGGGAAGCGGCGGGCCTCGGGGAAGACGTGCCCGAGGGGCTCGACGGCCTGCTCGCGGCGGCAGGGGAGACTCCGGCGGGGCCGGGACCCGATCTCATCGGGCAGGTGGCGGTCGTGCTGTCGCGCGAGTGGCGCGAGCCCGGGGTGCGCCCCCTCACGACCTTGCTGGCCGACGCCGGGCTGATCCTGGTCGAGGGGCTGGATGAGGGGCGCGCGATCACGGGCATGGTCGTGATGCCGTCCGCGGGGAATTCGTGCGATCCGCTCGCGCTGGCTCTTGCCGGCGAGGCGCGCGCGCAAGGCGACGCGGCCGTGGCCGCCGAGTCCACAGCCGGTGGCGCTTCGGCGGTGGGCGCATGCGCCGAGCAGGGCATGTCGGCGGTCGATCACGTGGACACTCCGCAGGGCGCGTTCTCGCTCGTGTGGCTGCTTGCCGAACGGGCGTCAGGCTACTACGGCGCCGGTGAGGGCGCGGAAGCCTACTTCCCGCCGATGACGCGGGGCGACTGACGCTCGAGGCCGAGTCGGGCGAGCGTGAGCGCGACGGCGACGAACTGTCGGCCACGGTGAGCGAAGCCTGCGAGGGTCCTGCCGGTCGCGGCGTGGCCAATGGCGGTCGGCACTTCGGTCACCCGGAGGCCGGCCCGCAGCACGCGGACGGTCAGCGCGACCTCGACGCCGTAGCCGGCGGCGAACGGCGTGCCCGCCTGCCAGGCCGCCCGCGAGAGCGCGCGCTGACCCGACAGCGGCGCGGCGGCGTCCAGCCCGGCGAGCCGACGGATGCCGCAGCGCGCGAGCCCCTTCACGAGGCCGAGACCTCCCGAGCCCGCGGGGCGGGGGAGGATTGCGACGGTCATGTCCGCCCGGCCCTCCAGCACCGGCCTCACGAGCAGCGACGCTTCTGCGGCGGTGGACGCGAGGTCCGCGTCGAGCAGCACGAGCACATCGGCGTCGGCGGCGACGTGCTCGAGTCCGGCGTTCAGCGCGGCGCCCTTGCCGAGGTTCGTATCGAGGCGGACGACCTCGCTTCCGGCCGCGACGGCGAGCCGGGCGGTGTCGTCGGTGGAGCCGTCGTCGATGACCACGACGCGGTCTATCCCCGACACGCTCCGTGCCGCAGCGACGGTGGCGGTGATGCGCGCGGCCTCGTTGAAGGCGGGTATGAGCGCGATCACGGTCACCGGGCCGGCTTCCTCCGGCGGAGCATGCCCGAAAGGCGGCTCGACAGCCCGCTCAGCTCGGGCACGCGGAGCGCGGTCATCGCGCCGTAGGCGATGACGAGTCCGAGGACGCCGGCGAGCAGCAGCTGCACGAGGAACCCGCCGGCATGCGCTGCGAGCGGTGACGAGATCTCGAGCGTCGCGTACGCCGCCGCGGCGCCGGCGGCCGCACCCAGCACCGTCTTGGCGGTCGTGATCGCGACCGAGCGTCCTTCGAGCGGTCCGATACGCCGTCTCAGGATGACGAGCAAGGCGGACACGTGCACGAAGAAGAAGATGCCGTCCGCGATCGGGATACCGATGATGCCCAGGCCGCTCCAGCGCGCAATGCCGGTCGTGAGCATCGCGTAGAGACCCACGTGCACCGTGGTGGCGACGATGTTCGTGTACATCGGCGTCGCCGTGTCCTGCAGCGAGTAGAAGGACTTGAGGACGTACATGTAGGCGGCGAAGAACGTCAGACCGAGCGCCCACCACATGAGGACGCCGGAGACGATCGGCACGTCGGCCGCCGTGAAGCTGCCCGCCCGGTAGAGGGTGGTGATCGGCGTCGCGAGCACGGCGAGCAACGCGGCGAGCGGCAGTATCAGCACCACCGTCGTGCGGAGGCCCCGTGCGAACATCGCGGTGAACCCCGTCATGTCCCGGGCGTTGGCGCGCTCCGCGAGCTCGGGGAAGATCGCCGTCGCGAGCGCGACGGCGAAGATGCCGTACGGCAGCTGGTAGAACTGCCACGCGTACCGGAGCGCCGCCTGCCCTCCATCGCCCGTGGCGATCGCGAAGTTCGTACGGAAGCTCACCGCGACGAGGTTGGTGATCACATAGATGAGGATCGGTGCCATCTTGCGGACCACCGTCACGAGCGCCGGATGCCGCCAGTCGATGCGCGGGGTGTACCTGACGCCCAGGCGGATGAGGCTTGGCACCTGCACGGCCGCCATGGCGACGACGCCGAGCGTCGTTCCCATCGCGAGGCCCGTAAGGGCTAGCCGGGGGTTGCTCTCGCGGAACGGGACGTAGAAGCCCAGCAGCGTGGCCGTGACCACGAGGTTGTTGAAGATCGGGGCGATCGCCGGCGCCAGGAATCGCCGGTACGAGTTGAGCACGCCCGTGAACACGAGCCCCATGCCGTAGAACACGATCTGGACCGCGAAGAAGCGGAAGAGCCACACCGCGAGCGCCGCATCCTCGGCAGGGCGGGTGAGCATCTGCGAGCGGACGAACGGCTCGGGCCACAGCGTGGCGACCACCGCCACCGCGCCGAGGAACAGCACGATGATGTTGAGCACGTAGCTCGCGAAGCGCCAGGCGTCCTCGTCGCCGTCGATCTGGCGGCGCTCCATGAACAGCGGGATGAACACGCTCGACAGCACGCCTCCGGCCAAGAGCTCGAACAGCATGTTCGGGAGGTTGTTCGCGACGTCGTACGAGTCGGCGATCGCGACGCCCCAGGACGCGTCGACGACGGTGACGCCGAGGGCGAAGGCCATCGCCCACGTGCGCAGGAACCCGGTGAGGCGCGAGACGAGCGTCGAGACGGACATCGATGCGGTGGAACGCGCTATGGACGGTCTGGCGATGTGGCTCCCCCAAAGGATCGTTCGGTCGCTGTGTGAGAGTGTAGCCCACGCCCGGGGTCTCACGCCCGCCGTCGGGCTGCCGGTATACTGAGCAGCAACCGGCGGCCCGACGGACGGAGAGGCGATGAAGCGCTCGAAGCTGTTGCTCGCGGTCATCGTCGTCGTGCTTGCCATCGTTCTCGTGACAGCACTCGCGGCGGCGCCGGCCCACGCGCCTTCGGCCAAGCTGCCGACGTTCCGCACGGTGGTCGTCGTGCTCGCGCCATACCTCACGTGGGACGATGTCGCGAGCGGCCGGACGCCCGCGATCGAAGCGCTCGCGCAGGATGGCGCGATCGCCGGCGCGAGCGTGAGGGCCACGTCCATCGCAGACGATCCCGACGCGTTGCGCGGCGCCGCGGTGTTGTCCGCCGGGCGTCCCGTCGACCGGCCGGAGGCGGACGGCACGGTTCCCGGAGCGCCGCACGGCGCGCTCGGCAGTGCGATCCGCGGCGCGGGCGGCCGCACGGCGGCGATCGGGACATCGGCCGGGCGTGCCACCGACGCCCTCGGGATGGCAGGCGCGCCGGCCGCCTTCGTGGCCCGCGACACGGCGGGCATGATCGACGAGGTGGAGGTGAGCGCGCGGCTGCTCCGTTCCGACGAGACGGTGGCGGGCGGTCTCACGACCGACCTCGACGTGCTGGAGCTCGCGTATCGCGACGCCCTGGACGCCACGGCTGACGGCGGCCCGACGCTCATCGTGATCGACGCCGGCGACGGGGAGCGTGCACGCAGTGCAGCAGGCGTGAGCGGTGCGTGGGAGCACGCCCGCCGGGATGCGGTGGCCGTGACCGACGAGACCGTGCGCGTGGCCATGCGCTCGCTGCCCCGGGACGCGGCGCTGATCGTCGTGTCGACTGCCGAGTACGCCACGACGGGCAGCGCGGGATTCGGTCCCGTGCTCGTCTACGGTGCCGGTCCGGGCGTCCTTCGCTCGGCCGCGACGCGTATCGACGGCACCGTCACGCTGCCCGACGTGAGCGTGACGGCGCTCTCGCTCCTCGGGGTGGAGCCGCCGGCGGCTATGACCGGCGCGGTCCTGGAGATAGTGCCGACGGCGGTGAGCGGGGCGGAGCGCGTGGAGTCGCGCGCGCTCGCCGACGCTCGCGCGAGGTCGCTCGAAGCGCTCAGGACGCCCGTCTGGTTCGCCTTTCTCGGCGCGTGCGTGGGAGTGCTCGCTTACGGCGTGCTCGCCGCGGTTCGGGGGCTCCCCGGTGCGGAGGGACGCGGAGGGCGCTGGATCGGTGGTGCGGTGGTCGTCTTGCTCTCGGTGCCGCTCGGAGCGATGCTTGCGATGATCGGTCCGGATCCCGCGTCTTCGCAGGCGGGGTGGGTGAGGCTCGCGCTTGGGTGCAGCCTCACCGCGGGCGCGGCGCTCGCCGTTGCCCGGAGGCGGGGGAGGATGGCCGCCGCGACGATCGTCGCAGGCCTCACGGTCCTCGCGATCGTGCTCGATCAGCTGTCGGGGGGCTCGCTCGCCGTCAACGGCGTCTTCAGCTACTCGACCTTGTTCGGTGCACGTTACTACGGGCTCGGGAACGAGGGCGCCGGCATCGTGATAGGCGCGCTCCTGGTCGTCGTCGGGTCGCGGGTCGACTGGTACGGCGAGTCGCGTGCGCGCGGCTTCATCGGCGCGGGCCTGGCGGTCGCGGCGGTCGCGGTGCTCCCGTCGATCGGCGCGAACCTGGGTGTCGCGGCGTGGGGCGTGGCCGGCGTGTTCGCCGCGTACCTCTACGCCCGGCGCCGACGCGTCACCGTGCGGCTCGTGCTCTGGGGCCTCGCGGCGGCCCTCGCCCTTCTAGGTATCGCCGTGCTCGTCGAGGCGGCGACTCCGGGAGGATCCCACCTCGGGGAAGCGCTCGCCGGCGTCCTGGGCGGCGGCGCCGGACCGGCCGAACTCGTCGTGCGCAAGATCGCTTTGAGCCTCGCGATCGTCCAGGCGACGCCGTTTTCGCTCTTGCTCCCGGTCGTGCTGGTGCTCGTGATACGCTTGCTTGCCAGTCCCACCGGCGCGCTGGGCGGGATCGTTAGCGGTTCCCGCGGGCTGGGTGCCGCCATCGCGGGCGTATGCTGCGCAGCCATCGTGGCGCTCGTCACCGAGGACTCCGGTGCCGTGGTTGCCGCGCTCGTCCTGTTGTTTCCGCTCTCCGTGCTCGTGATGCGCGCCGTTGCGCCCGAGGAGGCCGTGTGATGGATGCTGTCTCGATCGCCGTGGGACTCGGACTGGCGACCCTGTGCGGCGTGGTGATACCGGTGCTGGCCGTACGCGGGCTCATGCCGGCGCTGGAGGCGGGAGCGCTCAAGACACGCAACTATCGGAAGCGCTTGCTTCCGGTGGGGCTGGGAATCGTCTGGATCGTGTGGGCGTTCGGGCTGCTCGCAGCCCAGGCCCTGCTCGATGTCGCATACCGCCTGTCCTCGACGTCAGCCGAGAGCGTCGGCCTCCTCGAGCGGCTGGTGGCCACACCGCTGACCTTCCCGCTCTATGCGCTGCCGTTCATGCTGGTGACCGGCATGGCCGCCCTCGGGCTGATCGACGACGCGTACGGCGCTGGCGGCCCAAAAGGGTTCGGCGGGCACCTCGGCGCGCTCGCGCAGGGCCGACTCACCACGGGCGGCCTGAAGCTGCTCGGCGGCGGCGGGCTTTCGGCGTTCTACGGCGCGGCGGTGGCGTCCTCGGTGGTCGAGCGGTCCAACGTGGCCGAGAGCGCCGTGTCGGAGACCGGAGCGTTCCTGCTCGCGTGGGTATCGGCGACTCTCGTGATCGCGCTTTCGGCCAACCTGATGAACCTTCTCGATCTGCGTCCCGGCCGGGCGCTCAAGGTGTACTCGCTCGCGGTCATCGCTCCGGCGGTGATGGTGGCGCTCGGCGCCATCGACGCATACAACGCCGAGATGGCGCGCTACGTCGGCGAGACGGGGACGCTCCTGTTCGCAGGCGCCGATCGCGTCACGCTCGTGGTCGCCACGCTCGTCGTCGTGCTGGGTCCGGTCGCCGCGATGTGGCGCTACGATCTCGGCGAGCAGGCGATGCTGGGCGACGCGGGCGCCAACGCGATGGGCGCGATCGTGGGCTATCTGCTGGCGATGTCGCTCTCGCTTGCGGGCATGGTCGTCGCGGCCGTGCTCCTGCTCGGCTTCAACCTGCTGTCGGAGCGCGTGTCGCTCAGCGCCCTCATCGAGGGCTTTTCGCCACTCGCCTGGCTGGACCGGCTCGGCCGGACGAAGGTATAGGCGGACGGCGGAGCAGGTCGGCCGGACGCGCTGCGCGGACGCCCGACGTGCTGTACCATGCGGAGGGAGACCCGACGAGGCGAGAGGACTGAGGCGCGAGCATGACCAAGCATATCTTCGTCACCGGGGGAGTCGTGTCGGGTCTCGGCAAGGGCATCACCGCCGCCTCGCTCGGCCGGCTGCTCAAGTCGCGTGGTCTCAAGGTCACCATCCAGAAGCTCGATCCGTATCTGAACGTCGATCCGGGCACCATGAGCCCNNGCGAGGTGTTCGTCACCGATGACGGGGGAGAGACCGACCTCGACCTCGGCCACTACGAGCGCTTCATCGACGAGTCTCTCACCCGCGATTGCAGCGTGACCGCCGGCTCCATCTACCAATCGGTCATCGGCAAGGAGCGCCGCGGCGACTTCCTCGGCGGCACCGTGCAGGTGATCCCGCACGTCACCAACGAGATCAAGGACCGCATCATCCGCCTCGCCGAGCAGACGCAGGCCGACGTGGTGATCACCGAGGTCGGCGGCACCGTGGGCGACATCGAGTCGCTGCCGTTCCTCGAAGCGATCCGGCAACTCCGCAAGGACGTCGGCCGCGACAACGTGTGCTACATCCACGTGAGCCTCGTGCCGTACATCTCGGCCTCCGCCGAGCTCAAGACCAAGCCGACGCAGCACTCCGTGAAGGAGTTGCGCTCGATCGGTATCCAGCCCGACTTCATCGTCTGCCGCTCCGAGAAGCCGATCGACGCGGGCATCCGCCGCAAGATCGCGTTGTTCTGCGACGTCGACCCGAAGGCCGTCGTGTCCGCCCAGGATGCGGCGTCGATCTACGAGGTGCCGCTCACGCTGCACGATCAGGGGCTCGACGCGATGGTCATCGAGCGGCTCGAGCTCGAGTGCGGCGACCTGGACATCGAGGAGTGGCGCGACTTCGTGCGGCACAGCCGCTCCCTCGCCCAGAGCGTGGACATCGCGCTCGTCGGCAAGTACGTCGCGCTGCCCGACGCGTACCTCTCGGTCACCGAGGCCCTCGATCACGCGGGAATCTTCCACGATCACAAGGTCAACGTTGCCTGGCTCGACGCCGAGAGCCTCTCGCCCGAGGAGGTCGAGAGCCGGCTCGCCGACTTCGACGGCATCCTCGTCCCCGGCGGATTCGGCATCCGCGGCATCGAGGGCAAGGTGCGCGCCGCGCGCTGGGCGCGCGAGGAGAAGGTGCCGTACCTCGGCGTCTGTCTGGGCATGCAGGTGGCGGTCGTCGAGTTCGCGCGGCACGTCGCCGGGCTCGAGGACGCGAACTCCGCCGAGTTCGACCCGGTGGCCTCGCACCCCGTCATCGACCTTATGCCCGAGCAGCACGACGTGAGCGATGTCGGCGGGACGATGAGGCTCGGGTCGTATCCCTGCAAGGTCGTGCCGGGCACCAAAGGCCACGCGGCCTACGGTGACGAGGTGATCTACGAGCGTCACCGTCACCGCTACGAGGTGAACAACGCGTACCGCCAGCAGCTTACCGATGCGGGGCTCGTGATCTCGGGCCTGTCGCCCGACGGCAAGCTCGTCGAGATGGTCGAGCTGCCCGACCACCCGTGGTTCGTGGGCAACCAGGGACATCCCGAGTTCAAGAGCCGTCCGACCCGCCCGGCGCCGCTGTTCCGCGATTTCATCGGCGCCGCGGTCGCGTACCGTGGTGCCAGGATGGCGTGAGGTGCGATGAGCCGCGTTCTTGAGACCTTCCTCGACCTGGCCCGTATCGACAGTCCGACCGGCCGCGAGAGCGGCGTGGCCGACTACGTGCGGTGTGCGCTGGAGGACCTCGGTCTGACCGTTCGGACCGATGACACTCAGGCGCTCACCGGCGCCGACACCGGCAATCTGATCGTGAGCGTGCCGGGCACCACGACCCGCCCGGTGATCGCGTTCTCGGCCCACATGGACTGCGTCCAGCCGTGCGAAGGCGTAGAGCCCGTGGTCGAGGGTGGAACGATCCGCACGGCTGGCGAGACGGTGCTGGGCGGGGACGATAAGGTAGGTGTCGCGGCGATGATCGAAGCGGTGCGGCGGCTCAGCGAGAGCGCCGTTCCGCACGCGCCGCTCAAGCTGCTGTTCACCGTCTCCGAGGAGCAGGGTCTGCGCGGCGCGAAGGCCCTCTCGGCCGGGGACGCCGCCGCCGACGTGTGCCTCGTCCTGGACGCGGACGGCGACGTGGGCGGCATCGTCGTGGGTGCGCCGACGCACTACACCTTCAAAGCGACGTTCCACGGGCGTGCGGCGCATGCGGGTGTCGAGCCCGAAAAGGGCATCTCGGCCATCGCGCTGGCGGCCGGGGCCATAGAGCGCATGGAACTCGGCCGCCTCGACGAGGGGACGACCGCCAACATCGGCACCATCAGCGGCGGCAGCGCGACGAACGTCGTCGCCCCCGTGTGCGAGATGACCGGCGAGTGCCGGTCCCGCGACCGCGAGCGCGTGGAGCAGGTCTGGGCCTCGATGGACGCCGCCATGCGCGAGGGGGCGGCGACGCTCGGCGGGTCGGTCGACATCGTGTGGGCGCTCGAGTACGAGGGCTTCTCGGTCGAAGGCGACGCGCCCGCGATCGCGCTGGTGGAAGCGGCGTGCGCCGACATCGGCGTGTCGCCGCGGCGCTTCACGACCGGCGGCGGCAGCGACGCGAACGTGATGGCGGCTCTTGGTATGGAGACGCTCGTGCTGTCCTCGGGCATGAGCAAGGTGCACACCACGGGCGAGGTGCTCGAGGTGGCACAGCTCGAGCGGCTGACCGACCTGCTCGTGGCCGTCGCGCGCCGCGCTGCGGGGTAGCGCCATGCGACTCGTCTGGGGGCGTGTCGTCCGCGTGGTCTCCGAAGACGAGTCCGTCCAGCGGCTCGATGTGGTCGCCGACGGCGACAGCGCCGTGGCCTCCGCCGTCGCGTATCCTCCGCTGTGTGGCGCGTGCGTTCCCGACGATCGCGTGCTGCTGAACACGAGCGCCGTCGATCGTGGTCTAGGCACGGGGGGCGAGCACTTCGTGGTGGCCCGCGCCGGTGAGGGACTATCGCTCGAACGCGCGGTGCCCGGTCACATCATGAAGCTCCGCTACACGCCGCTACAGCACGAGGTGACGGCGGTCGAGGAACCCGCGAGCGGGCACCATCACGTCATGAGCGAGGCGCTCTCGCTTCACGGCATGCCCGTCGTGTGCTGCGGGCTGCACAGCCAGGTGCCGCTCGTCGCGGCGGCCGTGAAGGAGCGCCGGCCCGGCGCCCGCGTCGTCTACGTCATGACCGACGAGGCCGCGCTCCCGATGGCGGTCTCGCGGCTGGTACCGGCGATGGTGGCGGCAGGGCTCGTGGACGCCACGATCACCTGCGGGCAGACCTTCGGCGGCGAGTTCGAGGCGGTCAACCTGTACTCGGCGCTGCTCGCCGCCCGGCATGTCGCGCGGGCGGACGTGACGGTGGTGGCAGTCGGCCCCGGACTGCCGGGCACGGGCACGCCTTACGGTCACGCCGGGGTGGCGCAGGGGGTCGCGATCAACGCGGTCGCCGCCCTCGACGGTGTTCCCGTGGCCGCGCTCCGCGCATCGTTCGCGGATCCGCGGTCGCGGCATGTGCCGATCAGCCACCAGACCCTGACGGCGCTGGGGGCCGTGGCGCTTGCCTCGGCCCATGTGGCGGTGCCGGAGCTTCCCGGCAGCGAGGCACGCGCCCTCGACGAGGCGCTCGTACAGGGCGGCGTGTGGCCGCGTCACGTGCGTCATGTCGTCCCCGCGGGTGCGCTCCCGGACCTCAGGGGCGTGGACGTGCGCACGATGAACAGAGGTCCGGCGGAGGACCCCGCGTTCTTCGCGGCCGCCGCCGCCGCGGGGGCGCTCGGCGCCGACCTGCTCCCGGGGGGCGATGCCGGCCGGCAGAAGCGGCCACGCCATGACCGCCCGGGACGCTGAATGGTGCGCTGGTCGGCGGCCACGCGTCACGCCCCGGCCGTTCGTCGGAACGTTGCTGGCGTTCGTCCGCAAAACGGCTAACATCACGCCATGAATCGAAAACTGATAGAGGACTTTCTCGGGTATCTCTCCGTCGAGCGCGGCGCGTCGCAGCACACGATCAGCGCGTACGGCGGCGACCTGCGTGCGTACGAGAGCCATCTGCAGGAGCGCGGCACCGACCCGCTCGCCGCGACGCGCGATGACGTCGTCGCCTTCATCGCGCGGCTCCAGAACCTGGGCATGGCGCCAAGCACCGTCGAGCGTAAAGTGGCGGCGGTGAAGAGTTTCCACTCGTTCCTGGTGCGTGAGGGGCTGTCTGACGCTCATCCCACCATCGATGTCGCGTTGCCCAAGGTGCCCGAGCGCCTGCCCGACGTCATCTCTATCGCGGATGCGAACCGGCTGCTGTCGCAGCCATTCCCCGAGGGCCCTGTCGGCTACCGCGACCGCGCCGCGCTGGAGGTCCTGTACGGGTGCGGTCTGCGCGTGAGCGAGCTCACCGGACTCGACGTCGGCGACCACGACCGCGAGGGAGGCTTCCTGCGGGTGCTCGGCAAGGGGGACAAGGAGCGGCTCGTTCCCATCTCGGGCGCCGCCGAGTCGGCGCTCGACGAGTACCTGCGTCACGGACGCCCGTACCTGCGCGCCCGCAAGGCCGCGGTGCACCAGGATCCCGTAGCGGTGTTCCTGAACGTGCGTGGCGGCCGGCTCACCCGGCAGGCGGTGTTCGGCATCGTGCGGGCCTACGGCGCGCGGGTCGGTCTGCAACTCCATCCGCACACCCTGAGGCACTCCTTCGCGACGCACATGCTGCAGGGCGGCTCGGAGTTGCGCTCCCTGCAGGAGATGCTCGGGCACGCGGACATCAGTACGACACAGGTGTATACGCACGTGGATCGCACGCACGTGCGCGAGGAGTACCTCACCACGCATCCGCGTGCGCGCATGCGCGAGCGCTGACACCCGTTTCGGGCGCCGCTCCCGGTTGTCGACCACCCCCCGATAACGTTCCTTCAGGCGTAGTAGACGCCCGATGGGAAGGGTAAGATGAATTGGGTGTGTCCTGTTTCTGTATGGAGGAGGCGGATCGCAACGTGAACGGTAAGACACGCACGATCGTGGCGGCACTGCTCGCGCTGATGCTGGTGCTGGCATTCGTGCCGGGCTGCACCACCGAGAAGGAGTCGGATTCAGACGAGCCGACGAACGGCGACAACGGTGCGGAAACACCGACGACCGACGTCAAGGCGGCGATGATCACCGACACCGCAGGTCTCGGCGACAAGTCGTTCAACGACTTGACATGGCAGGGATTCGAGCAGGCCGAGGATGAACTCGGCGTACAGGTCGAGGTTCTGGAATCGGCGACCATCAACGACTACGAGTCCAACCTCGACCAGCTGGCGCTGGCCGGCTACAGCCCGCTTGTCGCGACCGGGTTCATGCTGACGGACACCGTCTCCAAGGTTGCCCCGATGTATCCGGATACGATGTTCATCAACATCGATGGGTTCTTCGATCCGGTGCCCCCGAACGTCGTGGGCGTCGGGTTCAAGGAGAACGAGGGCAGCTACCTCGCGGGCGTCGTTGCAGGTCTCGCGACCATCGACACGTTCGACGATCGGCTTAACGACCAGAACGTCATCGGTTTCGTCGGCGGCATGGACGTTCCGCTGATCCGGAAGTTCCAGGCCGGCTTCGAGGCGGGCGCCAAGTCCGTGAATCCGGACATCAAGGTCATCGCTCTCTACACCGGTAGCTGGAGCGACGTGGCAAAGGGCAAGGAACTCGGCCTGTCGCTCATCGAGCAGGGGGCCGACGTGATCTACGCGGCCGCCGGCGGATGCGGTGAGGGCACGGTTCGCGCCTGCCAGGAGAAGGGCGCTCTGTTCATCGGCGTCGACGCCGACCAGTACAACACCATCGCGAACTCCGGTGATGTCATGCTGACGTCGATGATGAAGAACATCGACGTCGTGGTCTTCGATCTCGTCAAGGCCATGGTCGACGATGAGTTCCCGGCCGGCACGATGCAGGTCTTCGGTCTGAAGGAAGGCGGCGTGGGCCTCGCCCCGTGGCACGACTTCGACTCGAAGGTCCCGCAGTCCATCAAGGACGCGGTCGACAAGGCGACCGACGACATCATCAGCGGTGCTGTGACGGTGCCGGAAGCCCTGTAGGACTGACACCGCGGATGCGCGCTTTCGCACTCGCACACTGCGCTACACTTGAGGGGCGACCCGCATTGCAGGGTCGCCCCTCCTGCGTGTCGAAGACAGCATCGTTCGTTCGAGAGGACCGCTGATGCCAGTACTCGAGCTGCGTGACGTCACAAAGGTGTTCCCCGGCGTGGTGGCGAACGACAAGGTCTCGTTCACGCTCGAGGAACGGGAGATCGTGGCGTTGCTGGGCGAGAACGGCGCCGGCAAGTCCACCCTGATGAACATCGTGTACGGGCTGCTCTCCGCGGACCATGGCGAGATCCTGGTCGACGGCGAACCGGTGAAGATCCGTTCCTCGCGACAGGCCATCGACCTCGGCATCGGCATGGTCCACCAGCACTTCATGCTGATCGAGCCGCTCACCGTGACCGAGAACATCGTGCTCGGCCGGGAGCCCGGGCGTTTCGGCGTCATCGACATCGGGACGGCGCGCAAGCGAGTGGCCGAGATATCGGAGCGTTACGGGCTGCGGATCGACCCCGATGCTCGCATCAGCGATCTCGAGGTGGGGCTGCAGCAACGGGTCGAGATCCTGAAGGCCCTCTACCAGGGTGCGCGGGTGCTCATCCTCGATGAGCCGACCGCGGTCTTGACGCCCCAGGAGGTGCGCGAGCTCTTCGCCGTCGTGCGATCGCTCGTGGACGAGGGACTCTCGGTGGTGTTCATCACCCACAAGCTCGAAGAGGTCATGGCGGTGGCCGACCGGATCGTCGTCATGCGCGACGGGGCGGTGGTGGGACAGACGCGTCCCTCCGAGACGGACGAGGTCGGTCTTGCGCGTATGATGGTCGGCCGGGACGTGGTCTTGCGCATCGACAAGAAGCCGGTCGCGTGCGGCGAGACCGTGCTCGAGGTGCGGGAACTCGTGGTGAAGAGCGACCGCGGTCTCGACGCGGTCGGGGGCGTGTCGTTCCAGGTGTGCGGTGGAGAGGTCGTGGCCGTCGCGGGTGTGGGCGGGAACGGCCAGACGGAACTCGTGGAGGCCATCGTCGGCCTCCGGAAACCCGTGTCCGGGAGCATCGCTCTCAAGGGTAACGACATCACCCACGCGAGCGCCCGATCATCCATCGAGGTGGGCGTGTCTCACGTTCCCGAGGACAGGCATCGGCGCGGGCTCATCCTGCAATTCAACATCGCTGAGAACCTCCTTCTCGGCGACCACCGGGTGGCTCCCTACGCCAGGCACGGTGTCATCAAGCTGCGTGAAGTCATCTCGATGGCCAGGAAGCGGATCGAGGACTACGACATCAGGACGCCCTCCGAGAAGGTCCTTGGATCCAGCCTCTCGGGAGGCAACCAGCAGAAGGTGGTCATAGCGCGGGAGCTCGGCCGGAATCCTGAGCTGCTGGTAGCGGCGCAGCCTACACGAGGACTGGACGTCGGCGCCATCGAGTTCGTGCATCGGCAGGTCCTGGCCGAACGCGAGGCGGGGAAGGCAGTGCTCCTCATCAGTCTCGAACTCGAGGAGGTCCTGTCGCTCGCGGACCGGATCCTCGTGATGTATGAGGGCAGGATCGTCAAGGAGTTCGCCGCCGACGAGGCGGATGCCGAGACCCTCGGCTTCTACATGACCGGCGGGGGCGGAACGAAGCTCGAGGCAACGCCACCCGAGGCCTCTCCGGCCGGGGCGGGGGTGGGCGAATGAGCGAGTCGAGGCAGGTAGTTCCCGCGCAGCGCGCGTGGATGACGCTCGTGCTCAAGGCGGGCACGCCGCTCGTCTCCGCGATCCTGGCCATGGGAGTCGGTTCGCTGATCATGTGGGTGTCCGGATACGATCCCGCCGCTGCGTTCGCCGCACTGTTCAAGGGGTCGTTCGGCGGGCCCAAGCAGTTCGGGGAGACCATCCTTCGTGCCACGCCGCTGATTCTTGCCGGCCTTGCCGTGGGCTACGGCTTCCGCGCCGGGCTGTTCAACATCGGTGCCGAGGGCCAGCTCATGATGGGCGGGCTGCTGGCGGCGTGGCTTGGCGTCGAGATGGCGGGCCTGCCTTCCGCCGTGACGGTTCCCGTTCTGCTGATCGGCTCAGCGCTGGCGGGCGCCGCTTGGGCGTTCATACCGGCGATCTTGAAAGCGCGCATCGGGGCGCACGAGGTCATCACCACGATGATGTTCTCGCACATCGCGCGATTCCTGGTGCAGTGGCTGGTGAACGGTCCGATCAAGGCTCCCGGCCAGACGCCTCAGACGGCGCCTCTCGGGCTGTCCGGGCAGTTGCCCCGGATACCGACGCTCTTCTCGGAATCGACGCTGGAGGCGCTGCCGTTCCTGGGTCTGGGGCGGGCCCACACCGGCATCCTGGTGGCGCTGCTGGCGGCAGTCGCCGTGTGGCTGGTGCTGAAGTACACGACGCTCGGGTACGAGAATCGCGCCGTCGGGTACAGCCCGTGGGCGTCGGAGACGGCGGGCATCTCGGTGCAGTGGACCACGGTCAAGGCCCTGTGCATCTCGGGTGCTCTCGCCGGGCTCGCGGGCGCCGTCGAGGTAATGGGAGTCCATCATCGGGTCTTCGACCAGTTCTCCGCTGGCGTGGGATTCACCGGGATCGCGGTGGCGCTGCTTGCGAAGAACCACCCGCTCGGCATCATCGCGGCCGCGATGCTCTTCGGAGCGCTGCAGGCCGGGAGCGGGACGATGCAGCTCGAGGCCGGCGTCCCGCAGAAGATCATCCTGATCATCCAGGCGCTCGTGATCTTCTTCGTCGCGGCCGAGCAGATCGTCATGTGGTTCATACGGAAGCGTCAGAAGGAGGCGATCAGCGGTGCTGAGTGACGTCATCACGCCCGATCTTTTCGCGGCAGCGCTTCGCATCGCGACCCCGCTGGCCCTCGCCGCGATCGGCGGCACCATCTGCGAGCGTTCCGGCATCGTGAACATCGCCCTCGAGGGGATCATGCTGTTCGGCGCGTTCTTCGGCACCGCGACCGTGCTTGCCACGGGAAGTCCGTGGCTCGGCGTGATCGTGGCCGTGCTCGCGGGCGTCATCGTCTCGGCGATCCACGCGACGGCGTCGATCAACCTGCGCACCGACCAGGTCGTCTCAGGTACCGCGATCAACCTGCTCGCTCTCGGCGTGACCGGCTTCCTCATGGAGCTGTGGTACGGGCACCCGGGCACGACTGAGCCCATCAGGACGCTGCAGCCGGTGTTCCACTTCACGGCTTCGGGCGAGGGGGTGCTGAACGAGATCTGGCGGTGGATCAACGGCGTCTTCCTGTCGCACACCCCGATCGTCTACGCGACGATCGTCATCGCGCTCGCAACGCACTGGGCGATGTACCACACGCGCTGGGGACTGCGGCTTCGCGCCCTCGGCGAACACCCGAGGGCCGTGGAGACGGCGGGCGTGAGCGTTGCGCGGGGCAGGTGGGTCGCCGTGCTGATGAGCGGCGCCCTGGGCGGCCTCGCGGGCGCGAACCTGAGCATCGAGCAGGTCGGCGTGTTCCAGGAGAACTTCACCAATGGGCGGGGCTTCATAGCCCTTGCGGCGAACATCTTCGGCCGATGGACGCCGATCGGCTCGTATCTCGCGTCTCTGCTGTTCGGCTTCGCCGATGCGTTGCAGATCAAGCTTCAGCCGTTCCGCGACGTGGTCGACATACCGCCGCAGTTCTTCTACATGCTCCCGTACGTGCTCACGGTGGTCGTGGTGGCGGGCGTGATGGGACGCGCGATCGGGCCGGCCGCGGTCGGCGTGCCGTACGAGAAGGAGTAGACCGTGCTCGTGACGCGCGGCGGACGACGCCTGAAGGTGGGGGAGGCGGTGCTGTGGTCCTTCACCTGGGGACTGGGCACCGCGCTCGGCGTCGCCCTGGGCGGGTGGCTCACGCTCGTCGGGGGAAGCGGCGCGCCAGGCACCGCCGCGCTCGATACGCTGTCGGATCTCGTCCTACTGCCCGGGGGCGCGTTAGTCCTGGTCTTCGGCGTCCATCTCGCCGTCTCGCTCATCGCGGCGGCGCTGCGCGGCCGAGCCATGGCGGGCGCCGAGATACAGGGCGATCACGAGCGCGAGGGCGATGACAGCGTCGTCGGGTAGGTCGGGGGCGAAGTCACCGCGCACCGCCGATCTGATCGCGTAGGCGGCGACCGGTATCGCGGCCGCCGCCCACAGCGGGATCCTCAGTCGCGGTCTCAGCACGTCCTACGCTTCCGGATCGGAGTCGGCCGGAGCGACCGGCACGATGGTGGGGTCCTGCATCACGATCGGCGCGCCCGCGGGCTGGCCGGCCGTTCCGACGGTCCCGGCGTGGTGCGCCTTCCGCCTACGGAGCAGCACTCGTGTCACCAGGAGCGCGATGAGCGCCACGACCCAGATGGGGGCGGTCGCGATGATGAAGGAGATCGCGAAGGTCAGCACTTCGGCCGCTCCGCGAACGCCGTCCGTGATCGCCTCGACGAAGCCCCAGGACTCGCCCTCGGGCCTGACGACAGGCTTCGGTTCGACCAGTTCGATGGTGATGGTCGCCATCGCCGCCTGACGCTCGAGGTACTTCACCTGGGCGTCGAGGCTCTCGATCTCGCCGCGCACGCGCGAGAGCTCGACCTCGATCGCGAGCATGTCCTCGACATCGGTGGCCGCGTCGAAGAACTCGCGGAGGCGTGCTTCCTCGGCGCGAAGGTTGGCGAGGCGTGCCGAGAGGTCGACATGCTCCTGCGTGACGTCCTGCGACCCTTCTGACTGGTACTTGATGGTGCCGAGATCGGAGACGGCCGCCACGAAGGCGTCGAAACCGTCGGCTGGCACGCGGACGGTCACCCATCCGCGGAGCGCTGTGCCGTCGCCGCTCTGGTAGCCGTACTGGTCGTAGCGGTAGAGCTCGTCTTCGGTATCGGTTGCGACCTGAAGGTCGCTGATGATGCCGTCGTGCTTCGTGACGAGCGCTCGGATGGCCGTGATCGAGTCGGCGGTGTCGTCGACCTCCAGCCTGAGAGTCTGGGTGAGGATCACGAGCCGGTCGCCGTTCGTCACGCCGGCGGACTCCTGCGCTTCGTCGGCAACCGGTGCCGCGCCATCGTAACCGTAGCTGTCCGGAGCGCCCGTGGACATGCCGCGCGAGTAGTCCGAGTCAGCGGCGCTGTCCTCGGACTCCCCGAACGTGTCGCATCCGGCGACCATCGTGAGGACGAGCGCGACGGCGAGTGCAAGAAGCCACCACCGTGTCTTTGGCCGTAGGTTCATCGAGGATCCTCCCTCCGGAGAACGTGTCTATTCATGCACGAACGCCCTTCGAGCCTGCGATCGACAGGTCGGAGGGCGTCCGGTGGTGACAGTGGATCGTGTGGTGCTAGCTGTCTTCGGCGACAGGGGCCTGCTCGGTCTGAGCGAACTGCTCGGCTGCCTTGAGCTTCTTAGCAGCGTAGACCAGGAACCCGATGGCGACGATGACCACCACGAAGAACGTCACGACGAGCATGTTGAAAATGATGCCGGCCACGTTGTTGCCGAGAAGGAACCATCCGTACATAAGGGCTGCTCACCTCCATCGCACCCGTGTGTCACGACGATTCTACCTGTGCGGTCGTGCGCGGGCAACCGGCGCGGTTGGCCCGTCGTGTTGTTCATTCCACTGTCAAGGTCCGGTTCCTGCCTGTCGAACCTAAGACGCCCCGTCCCGGTCGGGGGTTCGCTTCTCGCTGCGCCGATCGTCCGGTGTGGCGCGGGAGCACCACAGTGGGACAACTACCCAAAAAGTGTTGCAAAGTGGGATAGTGTGGCATACAGTTGTGACATGTGAACGCCATGGTGGCGCTCCAAGGGGTCCGGAAGTGGGGAGGGACGGGATGTTTCTCGGCGAGTACCAGCACACGCTGGACGCCAAGGGGCGCCTGTCGTTGCCTGCCAAGTTCCGGAATCAGATGGCGGGCAGCATCGTCGTGGCCAAGGGGCTCGAAGGCTGTCTGTACGTGTTCCCGTCCGAGGACTACGAGGCCTTCCTCGGCCAGCTGACCGAGCGCGGGGACTTCGACACGAAGTTCCGGCAGGTCCGCCGCTTCTTCACCGCCGGCGCCAAAGAGGACGAGCTCGACTCGGCCGGGCGCATCGGCATACCGGGGAACCTCCGCGAGTACGCGAGCCTCGAGCGCGATGTGGCGGTCATCGGCAACGGCGACCGCGTCGAGATCTGGGATGCCGCGGCCTGGGCCGCTTACAACGGCGAAACCGAAGGCCGGATCGAGGAAGTGACGAGCGAGCTCGCCGAACTCGGCATCCTGTAGGTCGTTGAAAATGGAATACCGGCACACCCCAGTTTTGCTGGCCGAGGTCACGCAGCAGCTATCACTCCAACCAGGCGCGATCTTCGTTGACTGTACCTTAGGCGGGGCAGGACATGCGAAGCGGATCTCACATCTTGTAGCACCCACCGGGATCGTGGTGGGAATCGATCAAGACGACGCCGCACTCATCGCAGCAGCAGACACACTCCGCCTCGGCCAGCAATCATCACCGACCACCGTGCTCGTGAAGGGGAACTTCGGGAACCTGGACGAATGCCTCCTTGAGGCCCGGGTCCCGTATGTCAACGGGTTCCTCTTCGACCTCGGCGTCTCCTCACCGCAGCTCGACGTGGCCGGCCGTGGTTTCACCTACCAGGAAGATGCTCCGCTCGACATGCGGATGGATCCTTCCACGTCGCAGCCTACCGCGGCCGATATCGTCACAACGTACCCGGAGACCGAGCTCGCGCGCATCATCCGCGAGTACGGCGAGGAACGGTGGGCCTCGCGCATCGCAGCATTCATCGTAGCCGCGCGGGGCCACCACCGGATCGTCACCACCGGGGAGCTGGTCGAGATCGTGAAGGCGGCGATCCCGGCGGCTGCCCGAAGAACGGGAGGCCATCCGGCCCGTCGGACGTTCCAGGCGCTGCGTATCGAGGTCAACCACGAACTCGAGGTGCTCGAGCGCGGGCTGGAAAGCGCCATCAGGTGGCTTGCTCCCGGCGGACGAATCGTGGTGATCAGCTACCACTCGCTCGAGGACCGCATCGTGCGCGACGTGTTCTCGGCGGCGGGGAAGGGGTGCGTCTGCCCGCCAGACCTTCCGGTCTGCCGGTGCGGACACGAGCCGGTGCTCCGCATCATCACGAAGAAGCCCGTCGTACCGACGGATGAAGAGGTGGAAGCCAACCCGCGGGCGCGCAGCGCACGCCTGAGGGTTGCCGAGAAGCTATAGGGCGCCAAGGGGCCCCGGGGGACGACTCCGGGGAAGGAGCGGAAGGAGGCCCACCAGACGTGGGCGTCGCGGCACGAAAGATCGCGTACGCAGCCGCGCCCGCGCGACCCGCACTGCGGGTGGCGACGGGTGGACGGTCGCGTTCGCGCTCGGCCGCATCCCGGCAGGCGCGGGCCGTCGGGCTCTTCCGCGTGTGCGTCATCTGCGTGGCGTTGCTCGCCATCGCGGGGCTTGCACGCGTGTCGCTGGCGGCCGAGGCCGCCGCGGCGGCGATCGACGCGTGGGAGCTTCAGGGTGCAGTGAAGGCCGAGCGTCAGGAGGTGCGCACCCTCGAGGCGGACAGGAGCGCGCTGGCCTCGCCCTCGCGTATCGAGGTCCTCGCGTGCGAGACCCTCAACATGAGCCGTCCGGAGGCCGTCGGGCATCTGGCGCTTCCCGAGACCGCACGCGAGGCGGTCGTGGTCGCCGAGGCGCCCGGCGCGGGCACTGCCCGTGACGCTTCCATCGCATCCGAGGTGATGGCGACGCTTGCCGACCTTGCCGCCGGAGAGGCCCAGGTCCTGCTCGTCGGTGACATGGGTCTCGGCATCGGGCAATGAAACCGCGCGGCAAGGAGCGCCGGGGCCGATCCCGGGGAGCAACGACGGAGCGCTCGGGGTATTCCGGGCGCTTCTCGCTGGTGCTCGTCGTCTTGGTAGCCTTGCTGCTTGTCGTCTCCGCGAGGCTCGTCCAGATACAGATCATCGAGGGCCCTGCGTATGCCGCAGCGGCCGCCCGGCAGCGCACGCGCGACATCGTCCTCAGCCCCGAGCGCGGCTTCATCCTCGATCGCGAGGGCGAGGTGCTCGCCGAGTCGGTGGACGCGCGGACGATCTACGCCGTGCCGACCGCCGTGGTCGACAAGGAGGCGACAGCGCGCGCCCTGGCAGGCATACTCGGCGGTTCCGAGGACGCGTATCTCGAGAAGCTCGGACGCGACTCGTCGTTCGTGTACATCGCCCGCAAGGTGGACATCTCGCTCGCCGAGAGCGTGCAGGCGCTCGGCATCGAGGGCCTCGGCTTCATCGGCGACTCGCGGCGCGTGTACCCGAGCAACGAGCTCGCGTGCCAGGTTCTCGGGTTCGTCGGCGTTGACGACGAAGGGCTCTCCGGCCTCGAGCTGTACTACGACCGCCTGCTTGCGGGGACGCCGGGACGCATGATCGCCGAGAGGGACACCCGCGGGCGTCCGATACCCGGCGGCGTGACGATGGAGGAGGATGCGGTCGACGGCAAGGACCTCGTGCTGACCATCGACAAGGACATCCAGTATCAGGCCCAGGTAGCGCTCGCGCAGGCGGTCGAGACGTGGGGCGCGAAGGCCGGGTCGGTTGTGGTGATGGATCCCACGAACGGCGAGATCCTGGCCATGGCCTCGGTGCCGCAGTTCAATCCGAACCGTTTCGGCGAGGCGAGCGAGGACGCGTTCCGCAACCGGTCGATCGTGGACACCTACGAGCCGGGCTCCACCATCAAGTCGCTCACTGCGGCTGCCGTCATCGACGCCGAGATCTTCGAGCCGGGCAGCATGTTCGAGCTCCCGCCGACCATCGAGGTCGGCGGTCGGACCATCCACGAGTCTCACTGGCGGACTACCGTGCAGTGGAGCCTGACCCAGATCGTGACCAACTCGTCGAACGTCGGCGCGGTCAAACTGGGCATGGCCCTCGGCGAACAGGGACTGTACGACTACTTCTCGCGTTTCGGCCTGACCGAGCAAACCGGCGTCGACTTCCCGGGCGAAGTGAAAGGCTACCTGCCGTCGCCCGACCTCTGGTCACCATCCTCCATCGCGACCATCCCGTTCGGGCAGGGCGTGTCGATGACGCCCCTGCAGCTGGCGCGGGCGCTCTCGGCCATCGCCAACGGCGGAGAGCTGGTCACGCCGCACTTCCTGAAGGACGTCCCCGAGGCTCCGGAGATCGAGCCGGCGTGGCCGAAACAGCGCGCGATCTCCGAGAGGACGGCCACGGCGATGCGTGCGGTGCTGACCGACGTGGTCAACGAGGGAACGGGCGCCGCCGCGGCGGTCCCGGGATACCAAGTGGCCGGCAAGACGGGCACCGCACAGAAGGCCCGCACGGACGGTCAGGCCGGGTACGACCCGGGCAAGTACGTGGCATCGTTCTCGGGCTTCCTCCCGGCGAGCGATCCGCGCGTGCTGATCATCGTGACCATCGATGAGCCGACCAACTCGATCTACGGCGGAACGGTGGCCGCGCCCACGTTCGGCACCATCGCGGCCTTCTGCGTGGAACACTTGAAGATACCGCCCGGCGAACCGGTAACGGGTACGTCACAGGCACAGTGACGCGGTCGGGCCGGTCTGTGGCCCGATGGTAGAATGGCACGGCTTGCGGAGCGGCGAGGACCCGGGAAGAGCGATGAGACTGTCAGATCTGATCGAGGACGAGCGGTGCGCGGCGGGGCTGTCAGGCGATCCTGAGGTCTCGGGCGTCGCCTACCGCTCCGATGCGGTCGTTCCCGGCGACGTCTTCTTCTGCATCGCGGGCTTCCGCCACGACGGGCACGACTTCGCCGCGGACGCGGTAGAGCGTGGCGCCGTTGCGGTGGTCGGTTCGCGCGCACTCGAGGTTGGGGTTCCGTGCGTGGTCGTGCCCGACGTGCGGCGTGCGCTGGCGATGGCTGCCTCGCGCGTCCATGGGGACCCGACCGCCACGCTCGACGTTGTCGGGATCACCGGCACCAACGGCAAGACCACCACGACGTATCTGACCGACAGCATCATGCGCGCGGCGGGACGGGTGACCGGGTTGGTGGGAACGGTGGAGACCAGGATCGGCCCGACGCGCCTGCCGTCTTCCCGGACCACGCCGGAATCGGCCGATTTGCAGGCGCTGTTCTCCGATATGGCCGCAGCCGGCGTGACCGGCGTCTCGATGGAGGTCTCCTCGCACGCGATCGACCTGCATCGGGTCGACGGCGTGCGCTTCGCGGTCGCCGCATTCACCAACCTGACGCAGGACCACCTCGACTACCACAAGACGCTCGAGGAGTACTGGACCGTCAAGCGCCGCCTGTTCACCGAGCTCCGCGTGTCCGACCGGGTCGTGAACATCGACGATCCCCGGGGCGCGACGCTCGCGGGAGAGACGCTCGCGCGCTGGACGGTCGGGCGGGACCCGCGGGCGCTTGTCCGCGCGGCCGATGAGGAATACGGCCCCGTGTCCACCAGCTTCACGCTCATCACGCCGTGTGGCGGTCGGCGCGTGACGCTCCCGCTCGCCGGCGCGTACAACGTCAGCAACGCGCTCGTGGCGGCCGCGGCAGCGCTTGCTCTCGGCATCGGCCTGGACACGGTCGTCGCGGGTCTTGAGAGTGCTCCGCAGGTCCCTGGTCGCCTCGAGCGCATCGATGAGGGCCAGCCCTTCAGCGTCCTCGTCGACTACGCGCACACCCCTGACAGCCTGGCGAAGGCGATAGCCGCGGTCCGCGAGGTCACGCCCGGCCGCGTCATCACCGTGTTCGGCTGCGGTGGCGATCGGGACCCGGAGAAGCGGCCCCTCATGGGGAGGGCGGCGGGCGAGCAGTCCGACGCGGTGGTGGTCACGAGCGACAACCCGCGGAGCGAGGACCCGGTCGGGATCATCCTGAGGATCGAGGACGGTCTCCGGGAGACCGGGGCGGCCTATACGGTCGAGGTCGACCGCCGTGCGGCGATCGCGCGTGCGCTCGATATGGCCCACGCGGGGGATGCCGTGCTGGTCGCGGGGAAAGGTCATGAAGACTACCAGATCTTCTCCGACCGGACCGTGCATTTCGACGACCGGGAGGTCGTGCGCGAGGAGTTGAGGGCGCGATGCTGACGCTATCGGTCGGGATGCTCGCCGAAGTGACCGGGGGGGAGATACTGCTCGGCCCGTCGGTCACCATGGTCAACGGCCTCGCGATCGACTCCCGGGAAGTCGAGCCGGGCGCGGCCTTCGTGGCGCTCGCGGGCGACCGGGCCGACGGACACGCGTTCGCCGCTGAGGCGCTGGCCGCAGGCGCTCGCGCCCTCATCGTGACCCGTGACGACGAGTCGATCCGTCAGGCGATCGACGCGCAGGGACGGCCCGAGATCGCCCTGGTGCGCGTGGCCGACGCGGGGGCCGCCATCGATGCGCTCGCATCGTGGCACCGCGGCCGGCTCCAGTGCCCGGTGATCGGTATCACCGGCTCCACCGGCAAGACGACCACGAAGGACTTCCTCGCGAGCGTTCTGCGCACGCGCATGCGCACGGTGGCGACTGCGGGCAACCGCAATAACGAGCTTGGCGTTCCGCTCACGGTGATGGATGCGGGTGCCGAGACCGAAGCGCTCGTCGTGGAGATGGCCATGCGCGGCATCGGGCAGATCGAGGCCCTGTGCCGCATCGCGCGGCCTGTGGCGGGCCTGGTCACGAACGTGGGCGTGAGCCACATGGAGGTGCTCGGCTCCGAAGAGGCGATCGCTTCCGCCAAAGGCGAGTTGGTGCGTGCCATACCAGAGACCGGGCGCGTCTTCCTGAACGGTGACGACGCGTGGAGCGCGCACCTGGCAGAGAGCTCGGCTGCGGCCGTCACCACCTACGGCCTCGGCGGGGGCGCAGACGTTCGCGCCGTGGACGTGGCGGTAGCGCCGGACGGGACGCCGTCGTTCACGCTGGTGTGCGCTCAGGGCGAGGCAGAGGTGAAGCTGCCCGTACCGGGCCGCCACAATGTGTACAACGCGCTTGCCGCCGCGGCCGTGGGTCTGTATCTCGAGCTCGCGCTGGAAGACGTGGTGACCGGCCTCGAGACGGCGACGTTCTCGAAGTGGCGCATGGAGACCTTCGCAAGCGCGAGCGGCTTGACCGTCATCAACGACGCCTACAACGCGAATCCGACGTCGATGCAGGCGGCGATCTCCGCGCTCGGCGACGTGCCGACGCAGGGGCGTCGCATCGCGGTGCTCGGCGACATGGCGGAGCTCGGGTCGCTCGCCGAGCTCGCGCACTTCCAGCTCGGCGAGTTCGTCGCGCGCGCGTCGGTCGACGTTCTCGTGACGGTCGGGGAGCGGGCGCGCCACATCGCCGATGGGGCGCTCATCGGCGGGATGTCCGCCGAGCACGTTCGCGGGTGCGTGGACGCCACCGAGGCGTCCGAGGTGCTCGACGACCTGCTCGAGCCCGGCGACACCGTGCTGGTCAAGGCATCGCGCGTGATGGGTCTCGAATCCGTCGTGGAAAGGATCATGGATCCCCGTGTTCGACGTCTTTCCTGAGATAGGGCGCTATCCCACCTACCAGCTGCTTGTGGCTGCGGTCGCGGGCCTGGTCCTTACCGGTGTGCTCTTCCCGGTGTGGATCCGCCTGCTGCGGTTCCGCAACATCGGTCAGCAGGTGCGCGCCGACGGGCCGCAGGGGCACCTCGTGAAGCAGGGGACGCCCACGATGGGCGGCGTCCTGATCCTTCTCGTCGTCGCCACCGTCTACCTCGTGCTCGGGGAGATCGGCCGGTCGGGCATCATCACGCTCGCTGCGCTCCTCGGGTGCGGCATCCTGGGCTTTGTGGACGACTACGCGAAGGTCGTGAAGGAGCGCTCTCTCGGTCTGACCGCGGGCGCGAAGATCATCGGACAGGCGGTTGTCGCGCTCGGCATCGGCGTGCTTGCGGTGAACTGGGGGCACGTGAGCCCGGAGATCCAGGTGCCGTGGGCGGGGACGATCGATCTTGGCATCGTCACCACATCGGTGATGCTGGGCGGGTTCACGTGGGAGTTCCCGTGGCTCTACCTGGGACTCGTCTTCTTCATGATCATCTCGTTCTCGAATACGGTGAATCTCACCGACGGCCTCGACGGGCTCGCCGCCGGCACGATCATGATCGTCATGCTGGCGTTCGCGGCCATCGCCTTCCAGCAGGACAACCTGGAGCTGGCGTTGCTTGCGGCCGCCGTTGCGGGCGCGTGTCTCGGCTTCCTCTGGTACAACGCCTATCCGGCCGACATCTTCATGGGCGATACGGGCTCGCTCGGGCTCGGCGCTGCGATAGCAACGCTCGCCGTGGTGACGAAGACGGAGCTGCTCGCGCCGCTGATCGGCGGTATCTACGTCGCCGAAGGGCTGTCAGTCATCCTGCAGGTCGCCTCGTTCAAGCTGACCGGCAAGCGGGTCTTCCGCATGGCGCCCATCCACCATCACTTCGAGATGGAGGGCTGGAGCGAGACGAAGGTCATGGTCCGCTTCTGGATCGTGACGGGCATCATGGCGGCGGCAGGCTTCGCTCTGTGGTTCGTGGCAAGGGCGGGTGGCTGATGGNNCGTCGTGGGCGCTCGATCGCGCGGCCGAAGGCGCGGACGTGTCCGTCACGGTGGTCGACTCGGCATCCGACGCGCTCGTCGCCGAGCGTGCCGCGGTACTCACCGCGCGGGGCGCCGACGTGCGTCTCGGCAGCACGGAGGTGGTCCCGGCCGACCTCGTGGTCGCCTCGCCGGGCATCCGCCCGTCGGCGCCTGTCATGACCGCTGCCCGCGAGCTGGGCGTGCCGATGATCTCCGAGATCGAGCTCGCGTACCGCGTCTCCGTCGCGCCCTGGATCGCCATCACCGGCACCAACGGGAAGACGACGACGACCGCACTCGTCACGCATCTGCTGCGCGAGGCGGGATTCGCGGCGGAGGCGGCGGGCAACATCGGGCCTCCCTCGATCGGTGTGGCGACCGACCTGGGCACCGCCGGGGTGATCGTCGCGGAGGTCTCGAGCTTCCAGCTCATGCTGGTGGACCGGTTCCACCCGCGCGTGTCGGTGCTGCTCAACATCACGCCCGACCACATCGACTACCATGGGAGCCTCGAAGCGTACGCTTCCGACAAGGCGCGCGTGTTCGCGCGTCAGCTTCCGGGCGACACGGCCGTCATCGACATCGACGACGAGGGGTCGAGGCCCCACGCCGACCTGGTCGAGGCGCGCGGTATCAGGGTCGTGAGGGTGAGCCGTCAGAGCACCCCCGCCGGAGGCGCGTACGTGCGAGACTCCGTGCTCGTGCTGCATGAGGACGGCGCCGAGGTCGCGCTGGTGCCCGCCTCGGAGCTGCGCATCAGAGGCGATCACAACGTATCGAACGCGCTCGCGGGCGCGGCCGCGGCGAGAGCCATGGGCGCCGGCATCGAGGCGCTCCGTGAGGGGCTGCGGTCCTTCGAGCCTATCGAGCACCGTCTCGAACCGGCGGGAACGGTCGACGGGGTGGAGTACTTCAACGACTCGAAGGCCACCAATCCGGATGCGGTGATCAAGGCGCTCACCGCGTTCGGGGACCGGGGGATCGTGCTGCTGCTGGGCGGCAGGAACAAGGGCGTCGCGATGCGGCCGCTCGCGGAGACCGTGTCCGAGCGGTGCGGAGCCGTCGTGCTCTTCGGCGAGGCGGCTTCCGAATTCGAGGCGGCCTTCGCCGGGCTGCCGATCCCGACGCGGACTGCGCGAGACCTCGCCGGAGCGGTGGGGGTCGCGCGGTCGTTTGCCCACGAAGGGGATGCGGTGGTGCTCTCGCCCGGGTGCACCTCCTTCGACGAGTTCGGCGGGTACGAGGAGCGCGGTCGCCGGTTCAAGGCGATCGTCGCCTCGCTGTCCGGAGCGGGTGAGTAGGCCATGCGCAAGCACTCGCTGTCGCACTCGGCCTACGTGCTGCTCGGGGCCACATGCGTGCTGGTCTTCGGCGGGCTTCTCGCGGTCTACTCCGCGTCCTCGGTGGCCGACTATGTGAAGTACGGCGACAGCGCCTACCATCTCAAGAAGCAGGCGCAGTACGCGCTGCTCGGGGTGGGTGCGCTCTGGGCACTCTCACACTGGAAGTTCGGCCGCCGGCGGGGCGTCAGTACGCCTCGCGTGGAAGCCGTGGCGTGGCTCGTGTGGGGCGTGTCTGTGGTCGGACTGATCGCCGTGGAGGTGTCCGGCGTGGGGAAATGGGGCGCCACGCGCTCGATCGACCTCGGGATCGCGTATGTGCAGCCTTCCGAGTACGCCAAGCTCGGTGCGCTGCTCGTCACGGCTGCGCTGATGGTGGGGTGGCAGCGCGGCGAGTACGAGCTCGGCGCGTTTCTCGGCCGCCTGGGCGTCGCGCTCGGGGTGCCCGTCCTCCTGATCATGATGCAGCCCGACATGGGGACCACGATGTCGCTCGTGATCGCGTGCGGGATCGTGATCGTCCTGGGTGGCGTGAAGTGGCGGTGGCTGTTCCTCACCGCCGGCGTGGCGCTTCCCTCGATCGGTCTTGCGATCCTGCTGGCGGGCTATCGAATGGAGCGCCTGATGGCGTTCATCGATCCCTGGGCGGATCCGACCGGCGGCGGCTACCAGTTCATCCAGTCTCTGTACGCGTTCGGCTCGGGTGGCCCGTTCGGAGTCGGTCTGGGGCTCTCGCGCCAGAAGTTCTTCTACCTGCCGGCCGCGCACAACGACTTCATCTTCGCGGTCATCGGCGAGGAGACCGGTCTCGTCGGCGCTCTTGGCGTGGTGGTGGCGTTCATCGTGTTCGCGTACGCGGGGATCCGCATCGCGCTCGAGTGCAAGGACCCCTTCGGGCGTCTGCTGGCCGGAGGACTGACCGGTATGATCGTCACGCAGGCGATCATGAACATGGCGGCGGTGACCGGCCTCATGCCGATCACGGGCATCCCGCTCCCGCTCGTGAGCGCGGGCGGTTCGTCGCTGACGCTGACTTTGGCCGCCATCGGCCTCATACTTGCGGTATCCCGACACGGTGCGCGCGGAAACGTGAGGCTCGTGCGGCCGGAGGAGAGCAGGGAGTCGGATCGTGCGAGTGCTACTCAGTGGCGGCGGAACGGCGGGGCACATCTACCCCGCGCTAACGGTCGCAGCACGTCTGGTGGCCGACGGGCATGAGGTGCTGTTCGTGGGCACCCCTGACGGCGTGGAGTCGCGGCTGGCGCCCGAAGCCGGCGTGACGTTCGTCGCGGTGCCCGCGAAAGGCTTCGACCGCGGCGCGCCCTTGAGCCTACTGTCGGCCGCTGCAGTGACCCTCTCGTCCGTCTGGCGGGCCCGGGGCGTCATGCGCCGCTTCGGCGCCGATGTGGTGGCCGGTTTCGGTGGCTACGTCTCGCTTCCGGTCGGCCTGGCGGCCGTCACCGGGCGCGTCCCGCTGGTGCTGCACGAACAGAACTCGATCCCCGGGCTTGCGAACCGCGTCCTCTCGCGGTGGGCGCGGGCGGCCGGTGTCACGTACGAGGGGTCGCTCAAGCATCTGAGGCACCCCGAACGGGGCGTGATGACCGGCAATCCCGTCCGGACGACGGTCCTTCAGGCCGATCGGGCCCGCGGCCGACGCCGGCTGGGTGTGCCGGAAGACGCGACACTGATGCTCGTGTTCGGCGGCAGCCGGGGAGCGCGTCACGTGAACGACGCGATGGTGGCCCTGGCACCGGCCCTCGTTGCCGAGCCGTCGTTGCGGGTGGTGCACGTGGCAGGTAGGATTGAGGCCGCGTCGGTGGCCGAACGGGTCGCCGGTGCGCTCGGCGGACAGCCTTCGGAGCGCTACCAGGTGCGCGACTACATCGATGAGATGGGCGATGCTATCGCCGCCGCCGATGTGGTCGTCGCGCGGGCGGGGGCGACGTCGATCGCCGAGATCACCGCTATCGGTCGCGCGGCGGTACTGGTGCCGTACCCGTATGCGACCGACGATCACCAGACGCTGAACGCCCGCGCGGTTGCGACGGCGGGCGGCGCCGAGGTGGTGCCCGATGCGGAGCTGGATTCAGACCGGTTCCGGGATGCGATGATGCGGCTCGTGCGAGAGCCCGCCCGCAGGAAGCAGATGGCGGACGCGTCTGCGGCGCTCGCGCGCCGGGATGCGACCGAACGCGTGACGGCGCTGATCACCGGCGCGCTCACGGGCAGAGAGGAGTCGCGGTGACACACACCGCTTATGCGCACTTCATAGGCATCGGCGGCGCCGGCATGAGCGGCATCGCCCGCGTGCTGCACGACCGCGGGGTCACGGTCACCGGGTCGGATCTCAAGTCATCGCGCTACGCCTCGGCGCTCGAGGAGTGCGGCGTGCGCGTCTTCATCGGACACGACGCGGCCAATCTCGGGGATCCGGAGGTCGTGGTGATCTCCTCGGCGATCCCGGAATCGAATCCGGAGCTCGCCGCCGCGCGTGCCGCCGGCATCGAGGTGTGGCCGAGAGCCAGGATGCTCGCCGCGCTCGCGGGAAAGGACACCGCCATCGCGGTCGCGGGGACGCACGGCAAGACGACCACCAGCTCGATGGTCGCGACCGTTCTCGACGCGCTCGGCCTCGACCCCACCTTCCTGATCGGGGGCGAGCTCAACGACATGGGCGCGAACGCCCGGTGCGGGAGGGGCGGCTACTACGTGGTCGAAGCGGACGAGAGCGACGGTTCGTTCATGTTTCTCGCGCCGCACGTCTCGCTCATCACCAACGTCGAAGCCGATCATCTCGACCACTACGGGTCGTTCGAGGCCGTTGTCGAGACGTTCGGCAGGTTCATCGCGAAGACGGACCCGTCGGGTGCGGTGATCGCGTGCGCCGACGACCCGCAGCTGGCGGCGCTCGCGCGCGAGCACGCCAGGGCGCGGGTGGTGACGTACGGGCGCACCGAAGGCGCGGACGTGCGCTGCGTCGACATGGTGCGCGAGGGACTCGGTCACCGGTTCACGGTGACGCTTCCGGACGGCACGTCCGTGGGGGCGTCCGTGACGGTGCCGGGCGAGCACAACGTCGTGAACGCCACCGGTGTGATCGCCGCGCTGTGGGCGATGGGGTTGGACGCGGCGCGTGCCGGGGAGGCGCTTCACCGGTTCAGCGGCGTGCGCAGGCGCTTCGACCAGGTCGGCGTGGTGGATGGCGTGACGATCGTGGATGACTACGCCCATCACCCCACCGAGGTGCGTGCGACGCTCTCGGCGGCGCGTGGTGCCGGATTCGACCGAGTATGGGTCGTGTTCCAGCCGCACCGGTACTCGCGGACCGCCGCGTTCGGGGCGGACTTCGGTGCGGCGTTCGGTGATGCCGACCGCGTCGTGCTCATGGACGTCTACAGCGCCGGAGAGGCGCCGATCCCGGGCGTCTCGGGCAAGACGGTGCTCGACGAGCTCCTGGGCCATGATCCTAGGACCCCGGTCGCGTACTTCCCGCATCGCGCGGACATCGAAGGGTACATCGTCGATCGCGTCCGTCCGGGCGACCTCGTGATGACGATGGGCGCCGGCGACGTGACCGGCATCGGCGGGGAGCTCGTGCGCGCGCTCGACGCCAGGAAGCAGAAGGCGGAGGCATGCCTCTAGCGGCACTCGAGAAGCATCTGAAGGCAGCCCTGGTCGGCGAGGTCCGTCGCTCGGAGCCGATGTCGCGCCATACGTCGTTTCGTATCGGCGGCCCGGCCGACCTGTACGTCGTCTGCGACACGGTCGCCGACCTGGCCGAGACGACCCGCGTCCTCGCCGAGGCGGGAGTTCCGTGGACCGTGGTGGGGAAGGGAACGAACATCCTCGTCGCGGACGCCGGTTACCGCGGCGCGATCGTGACGCTCGGCCGGGAGTTCACCACGCACTCCGTCGAAGACGATCGCATCAAGACGGGGGCTGCGTGCATTCTGGCGTACGTAGTCCGCGATGCCTTCTCGCGCGGGCTCGGGGGGCTTGAGTTCGCTGTCGGGATCCCCGGCACCGTCGGCGGCGCTCTGGCGATGAACGCCGGGAGCCGGGGCGTCTGGATGGGCTCCGTCGCCGAGTCGGTGACCCTGCTCGTCCCGGGGTCGGGCCTCGAACGAGTGCCGGGAAACCGCGTAGAGTGGGGGTACCGTTCGAGCGGGCTTCCCGCGCGGGGCGTTATCGTGGAGAGCGTCCTGAAGCTCTCGCGCGCGGATAGCGATCGCATTCGCCGCGACATGGAGGCGAGCCTCACGCGGCGCAAGGCGACACAGCCGCTGGGTCAGCCGAGCGCCGGCAGCGTCTTTGTGAATCCGCCGGACGACTCGGCCGGGCGCCTGATCGAGAGTGCGGGCCTCAAAGGGACGCGGTGCGGAGGCGCGCGCGTCTCAGAGGTGCACGCGAACTTCATCGTGAACGAGGGCGGGGCGTCGGCCCGTGATGTGCTCGCTCTGATCGACAAGGTACGGATGACCGTCAGGGACACTCATGGCATCGAGCTCAAACCGGAGATCCGATTCCTCGGGTCGTTCGACATCGCGTAGAAGCGTCCATCTCGGCACCGGGACGCACAGTCGTCGGGCGTCAGCTCAACCTCATGTTCAACTTGAGGCTGATGTTCTGGCGAACCCGGAGAAGCATGCCGTCGCGAAGAAGGCCGCCCCGAAGCGATCCGGACGCCCGGGTGACGAGCCTGCGGTGCAGCGACGGAAGTCGCCCGCAGCGCAGGCCAAGCGCGAGGAGCGCGAGCGCAGGCAGATCCTGCGCCGTCGTGCGGCCCGCATACGCGCCACGGCCATCGGCGGGACCGCGCTCGCCATCACGGCGCTCGCCATCGCTGTGTACTCGTCATCTCTCTTCACGATCGAGACCGTAGAGGTGGTTGGTGCGGTCCGCATCGACGCGGACGAGGTCCGCACCCTTGCTGCGGTGCCGGCCGAGGCCACCCTGTTGCGGTTCGATGCGGACACCATCGAGGCGCGCGTGCTGGCCAACCCGTGGATCGGGTCGGTCTCCCTTTCGCGGGACTTCCCCTCCACGTTGCGCATCAGGGTGGTGGAGCGGCAGCCTGCGGCCCTCGTGGACGGAGGCGACATCTTCTGGGTCGTCGATACCGAAGGGATGGTCCTCGGCCAGGCATCGCTCGAGACGTCGTCCACGTACGTGGTCGTGAGGGACGTGCCGGGCTTCGATCCGGAACCGGGCCGAACGAGCAACACCGACCCGCTCGTCAACGCATTGCGGGTGCTCTCCGGGATCAGCCCGGAGCTGCGCGATCAGGTGAAGGCGGTGTCGGCGCCGTCCGTGGACGAGACGGCCCTCATCCTGTCGAGCGGTGTTGAGGTGATGCTGGGCGAAGCCACCCTGCTCAAGGAGAAGGCCGCGCTGGTGCTGGGCATCATCGAGGAGAAGGGGAGCGGCGTGGTGTTCATAGACGTGCGCTCCGTCAGTCATCCGATCTCGCGCGGAATCGGCGAGTAGGCGTCAGGTCCCCGGACCCAGACTGTGGCAAAGAATTCGTTGCAAACCCCTTGCGTTTAGTATAAGGTTCGTGTGAAGATTGACCTTTGCCCACACACAGTAAACGTCAAGTTGAGGTTGAGCGTAGGGGCAGCACGGGCAGCTCAGGAGGAGAAAAATGCTCGATACAGGAGCGAACTACCTCGCGGTCATCAAGGTGGTCGGCGTCGGGGGCGGCGGCACGAACGCGGTCAATCGCATGGTCGAGGCGGGTGTGAAGGGCGTCGAGTTCATCGCCGTGAACACGGATGCGCAGGCTCTGCTGATGTCGGACGCCGACTACAAGGTGCACATCGGAGTCGGCCTCACGAAGGGCCTCGGCGCGGGCGCCGACCCTGACGTGGGGCTCAAGGCGGCCGATGAGAGCCGGGCCGAGATCAAGGAGGCCCTCCAGGGGGCCGACATGGTGTTCATCACGGCTGGCGAGGGAGGCGGCACGGGTACCGGCGCCGCTCCCATCATCGCTCAAACAGCCAAGGAGGAGATCGGGGCGCTCACGGTCGCGGTCGTCACGCGGCCGTTCGCCTTCGAGGGGCGCAAGCGCGCCATCCAGGCGGAAGAGGGAATCAAGCGGCTTCGCGAGTACGTGGACACGCTGATCGTGATCCCGAACGACCGTCTGCTCCAGGTGGCGGAGAAGAAGACGTCGATACTCGATGCGTTCCGCATCGCAGATGACGTGCTCCGCCAGGGCTGCCAGGGCATCACGGATCTCATCACGGTGCCAGGGCTGATCAACCTCGACTTCGCCGACGTTCGAACGGTCATGAAGGATGCCGGCACCGCTCTTATGGGTATCGGCGTCGCCACCGGCGACAACCGCGCTCACGAGGCGGCGAAGGCGGCCATCTCCAGCCCGCTGCTCGAGTCGAGCATCGAGGGCGCCAACGGTGTGCTGCTGTCGATCTCGGGCGGCAGCGACCTGGGTCTCTTCGAGGTCAACGAGGCCGCGGAAGTCGTCCAGGCGGCCGCGCACCCGGAGGCCAACATCATCTTCGGTGCGGTCATCGACGACTCGATGATGGACTCGATCCGCGTGACCGTCATCGCCACCGGATTCGGCCAGCGCAAGCGCCAGGAGACGATCGAGTTCGAGCCGACCACGGCGACTTCGCTCGACGAGGGTCCGCGGATCCCCACCTTCGAGCTGCCCGGTGGCGGGGACGATGCCGACCTCGATATCCCGGCGTTCCTGAAGCGCCGCACGTTCTAGGCAGATCCACTCCCCGTCACGGGGAGTGTACGGCCGGGCCGCCATGCGGCGAGTGGAAGACTCGCCGCATGGCGGACGTGTTTTGTCGGGCAGCGGGACCGGGCGCGACCATCCGGAGGCGTGACGTGTTCGAGCGGATCACATCGAAAGGGATATCGCTGCACGTGCCGCTCAACCTGCCCCACGGGTTCTCCGTGGCCTTCACGGAGCGAGGCGGGGGCGCAAGCCCCCGGCCGTACGAGTCGCTCAATCTCGCAGGCCACGTGGGCGACGTGCCGGCGATCGTCGACGAGAACCGCTCGCGCATATTGGATATCGTTGGCCTGGGCGAGGTCCGCGGGCGGCTCACCACCGCAGAGCAGGTTCACGGCACGCGCGTGGTGGAGGTCACGCGCGAGCACGTGGGGGCCGGGGCATACGCGGGCTCGCCTTTGGCGACGGAGGGCGCAGACCACCCGGACGGCTCGTCACCGGTGCCCGCGTGCGATGCGCTCTGGACCCGCGAGCCCGGCGTGCCGCTGATGCTGTTTTTCGCGGACTGCGTCCCCGTCGTGCTCGTGCGCCCTTCGGCGCCGGCCGTGGCCGTGGTCCATGCGGGATGGCGGGGCGCCGCAGCGGGGATCGTCGGCCGGGCGTGCGACGTGCTCCGCGCGCTGCCGGGACCGGACGATCTCATCGCGTACGTCGGTCCCCATATCGGTGCCTGCTGCTACGAGGTGGGGGACGAATGCGTGTCGCATTTCGATAACCGCTTTGTTACGATTACCGGGGTCGCGCCACGACTTGATCTTGCTGCGGCCATCGGAGAAGACCTCACGCGATCAGGAGTCTCGAAAGAGAGCCAGTGGCATCTCGGCATCTGTACCGCGCACAACACCGATCGCTTCTTCTCGTTCCGTGCGGACGGCCTCACTGGTCGCCACGCGGCGCTCGCCGTCATACGCTGACGGCTCTCCTCGCCCTGGTCATGCTGCTCGCGGCATCCGCCCTCGGTGGCTGCTCGGATGAGGGCGGGGCGCGCGAGGGGCTCGTCGTCTCGGGCTCGACGACCCTGCTGCCCATCGCCGAGGTCTCGGGCGAGATGTTCGGCGAAGAGAACCCCGGAGTCTCCATCCTCGTTTCGGGCATGGGCTCGTCGGCGGGCATCGAGAGCGTCTCGAGCGGCTCGTCCGCCATCGGCACGTCATCGCGCGAGCTGAAGGACGCCGAGTTCGACCTGGGGTTGTACGACACGCCGGTGGCGTACGACGCGATCGCGGTCATCGTCCATCCGGACAACCCGGTCCGCGATCTCACGGCCGATGAGGTCCGGGAGATCTTCGCCGGCACCATCACCAACTGGTCCGAGGTCGGCGGGCCCGACCTCGAGATCGGGCTGGTGAACCGCGACGAGGCCTCAGGCACGCGCGAGGCGTTCCACAAGATCGTCATGGGAGACGAGCCGTTCTACCGGGGCGCAGTCGTTCTTCCGGGAACCGGTCAGGTGCGCGCCGTCGTCGCGGAGGTCAAGGGCGCCGTGGGCTACATCTCTCTCGGTTTCGTGACAGACGAGGTCGTGGCGGTCGGCATCGACGGCGTGGCTCCCTCCGAGGCGTCCGTCGTCTCCGGCGCGTACAAGGTGCAGCGGCTCCTTCATTTCTTCACCATGGGTGAGCCTGAAGGTCTGGCCGCCGAGTACATCGCCTTCGTCCTCTCGCCTGCGGTGCAGGAGACGGTCGTACGCGATGCCGGGTTCATCCCGATCACCGCGAAGGAGGTGTCGGGTGACTGAGCAGCGCGAGCACGTCGAAGCTGCGCCGCCCCATATGGGCAGCGTTCTCAAGATGATGTCGCGCGCCACCTACTTCCGCGAGGCGGCGCTCAGGAACCTGTTCCTCCTGTGCGCGGTCGCGGCGGTGGCCGGCGTGGCGCTCATCTTCGTGTTCGTCGGTGTGCGCGGATGGCCGGTGGTCCAGGACCCCGGTCTCGCCGCGTTCCTCTTCGGGTCCGAGTGGTCCGCCACCAACGACGCGTTCGGCATCCTTCCTCTCGTCACCGGCACGCTCGTGGTCACGATCGGCGCGCTGCTGCTGGGGGCGCCGCTCGCGATCGGCACCGCCGTGTTCCTGTCCGAGATCGCGTCGCCGCGCATGCGCTCGATCGTGCGCCCCGCGGTCGAGATGCTCGCGGGCGTCCCCTCCGTGGTGTTCGGCTTCTTCGGCCTGGTGATCCTGAGGCCGGTGGTCGCCGCGCTCACCGGCGGCATGGGCTTCGGGCCGCTCACGGCCTCGGTGATCCTCGCGGTCATGATCGTGCCGACCATCTCCACGCTTACCGAGGACGCGCTGCGCTCCGTGGCGCCGGGCATCAGGCACGCGAGCTACGCGATGGGCGCCACCACCTGGCAGACGATCTACAAGGTGCTGCTCCCCGCGGCGAAGATCGGCATCATCGACGCGACGATCCTCGGCATGGGCCGGGCCATCGGCGAGACGATGGCGGTCGTCATGGTTGCCGGCAACGCGCCGCAGTTCTTTGCCGGCCTCGGCGAGCCGATCGTCACGCTGACGAGCCAGATCGTCATCGACATGAGTTACGCGTCCGGCACGCACCGGACCGCGCTCTTCGGCCTCGCGATCATCCTGTTCCTCATCTCGATGGGCCTTGTGGCGCTCGTTCGCACGCTTTCACGTCATGCGGAACGGCAGGGATAGGCTATGGGCAAGCGCTGGGCGAACAGGATCGCGATCGGCACGCTGTGGTTCTGCGGTCTCACCACCGTGGCGATTCTCGGCGCGGTCATCGTGTACGTCTTCGTGCGCGGCATCGGTCAGATCACGCCGGAGTTCATCTTCACGAAGCCGCACGGCGTGAACGCCGAGGGCGGGATCGGTCCGACGATCATCGCGACGCTGTACGTGACCGGCCTCTCGATGCTGATCGTGACGCCGATCGCCGTGCTCGCCGCGGTCTACCTCGCCGAGTACGCGGTGCAGGGACGGCTCGTGAACGCGATCCGCTTCGCCGCCGACACGCTCGCGAGCGTGCCCTCGATCGTCATGGGCCTGTTCGGCTTCGCGTTTTTCGTGGAGTCGATGGGGCTCGGGTTCTCCGTGCTCTCGGGCGCGCTCGCGCTGGCGTTCCTCATGCTGCCGATCGTCATGCGCGCCACCGAAGAGGCGATCCGCTCGGTGCCGCGCTACATCCGGTGGGGCAGCTACGGGCTCGGCGCAAGCCAGTGGCAGACGGTCAGCCGCATCGTGCTGCCGGCCGCATCACCGCGCATCCTGACCGGCCTCATCCTGGCGATGGGCCGGGCTGTGGGCGAGACGGCCGTGGTCATCTTCACCATGGGGCAGGCGATCTACCTCCCGCTCCTCCCGACGGATCCCGGCCGCTCGATGACCGTGCATCTGTATATGCTCGCCATGGAGGGCATCAACATGGAAGCGGCGTACGGGACCGCGCTCCTCTTGATGGCGATGGTGCTGTCCTTCAACTTGAGCGCGCGCTGGCTTTCGAACAAGAACAGGAGACTCCAGGGATGACAGCCGACATCGCCCCCGCGGCGAGCGCCGCGGACGCTCCCAAGTTCACCGTCCGGGACCTCGAGTTCTACTACGGTGACTTCCATGCGCTCACCGGGATCAACATCGACGTGCGCGACAACGCCGTGACCGCGTTCATCGGCCCGTCCGGCTGCGGCAAGTCCACGTTCCTGCGGTGCCTGAACCGGATGAACGACCTCATCCCGGGCACGCGCGTGGAGGGGACGATCACGCTCGACGGCGCCGACATCTACGGGCCGGGCGTCGACCCCGTCGACCTTCGCCGCCGCGTGGGCATGATCTTCCAGCAGCCGAACCCGTTCCCGATGTCGATCTACGACAACGTCGCGTTCGGTCCCCGCCTCCACGGCGTGAAGAAGAAGGACGAGCTCGACGAGATCGTAGAACAGGCGCTCGTGCGTGCGAACCTCTGGAAAGAGGTCAAGGACATCCTCGGCCGCGGAGGGCTCACGCTTTCGGGCGGTCAGCAGCAGCGGCTGTGCATCGCGCGCGTGCTCGCGGTCCAGCCCGACGTGCTGCTGATGGACGAGCCGTGCTCCGCCATCGATCCGACGAGCGTCCAGAAGGTCGAAGACCTCATGGCCGAGCTGAAGAGCTCGGTCACGATCATCATCGTCACCCACAACATGCAGCAGGCGGCGCGTGTCTCGGGCGAGACGGCGTTCTTCCTGCAGGAGAAGCAGGGCGAGGCGGCCGAGCTCATCGAGTTCGGGCGGACCGCCGAGATCTTCACGAGCCCGCGCGACCGGCGGACTGAGGACTACATCACCGGGCGGTTCGGCTAGGCGGGGACGAAGCCCGCGAGGCGGGGGAGACGTGTAACGTTGGTTTCACGTACGGCGCGGGTAGGGTGTCTATAATGGCGGCACCCCGGGCAGCACACCAAGGAGCGTGAGGCGAGCCATGCGCGAGAGCTACCGCAAGGAACTCAAGTCGATGAAGGCCGAGGTCGTAGACATCGGGCGGATCGTCATCGGAGTGGTCCGCGACGCGAGCGTCGCGCTCGCCGAGGGCGATGTGGCCATCGCGGAGCGCGTCATCGACAACGACGATATCATCGACAACCGCTGCCTTGCGCTCGAGGAGCGCACGCTCGAGACCATCGCGACACAGTTCCCTGTCGCCCGCGACCTGCGGCTGCTCTACTCGCTCGCGCACATCAACATCCACATGGAGCGCATGGGCGATCTTGCGGTCAACATCGCCAAGGCGGCGCGTCGCACGGCCGATCGCCAGGGCCCGCGGACGCTGTACGACCTCATCAAGGCTCAAGGGAACCTCGTGCAGCGCGTGCTCGAAGCGATGCTGGAGGCTTTCGAGAACAACGACCTCGAGCTCGCCTACAAGCTCAAGGAGATGGACGAGCCGATCGATCACCTCTTCAAGCAGTTCTTCCGCGAGCTGTCGCGGCTGCAGGAGGAGGAGGACATCGAGTGGGCGAGCCAGATGGTGCTGGCGTCGCGCTATCTCGAGCGCATAGCCGACCACGCCGTGGATATCGGCGAGCGCCTCGTCTACATGGTGACCGGCGAGTTCGAGGCTCTACTCGACGGGCCGGCAGACGATGAGGAGTCGCCGCAGGCGTGAGCGCCGTAGCCGAACGATACGAGTCCGTGCGCTGTCGCGTCGGCGACGCGGCGGACGCCGTCGGTCGGGACGCCTCGGAAGTCACCATCGTCGCGGTCGCCAAGACGGTCGGTCCTGCCGAAGTGCGTGCTGCCGCGGCTGCCGGCTTGGAGGACTTCGGGGAGAACCGCGTGCAGGAGTTCGTGGCCAAGCACGGCCTTTTCCCTCAGGCGCGCTGGCACTTCATCGGCACGCTGCAGTCCAACAAGGTCCAGCACGTGGTCGGGCGTGCTCATCTCATCCACTCGGTGGACTCGCTGCGGCTGCTCGAGCGCATCGATCGTGTCGCCGGCGCCATGGGCGTCGTGCAGCCGGTGCTGCTCCAGGTCAACGTGGCCAGCGAGGAGTCGAAGCATGGCATGGCGCCCGACGAGATCGAGGACGTGTTGCGCGCCGCCGCGGCGTTCCCGGGCGTGTTTGTCCGGGGCCTGATGACGATCGCCCCTTACGGGCGGCCCGAATCGGTCCGCTGGGTCTTCCGCGAACTGCGGAATCAGTTTGAATCCCTCGCCGCTATGCGGTTCAATGGGGTGGAGTTGACCGAGCTTTCGATGGGCATGACCAACGACTTCGAGGTCGCCATCGAGGAAGGCTCGACGATCGTACGGGTCGGGCGAGCCATCTTCGGTCGCTAACGGGGCATGTGAAGCGAGGAGACCAACGTGGGCGTGTGGCGTGACATCAAAGCGAGGCTCGGCCTCGGAGACGATTACGACGACGACTACGAGGACTACGACGAAGCCGACGAAGCCGACGAACCGGTGCCGGCGTACCGCAGCCCGTACGAGGACGAGCCGACGACCATTCGCCGGATCGACCGCAAGCCGGACATCGATCGCGCTCGCGAGGCGACCCGCCAGGCTCCGCAGGTCGCGCCCGGACCCGGCATGCAAGCGGTGCCCCAGGTGAAGATGCAGATCGTCGAGCCACGCTCGTACGGCGAGGTGCAGGCGATCGCCGACAAGTTCAAGAGCGGCGTGCCGGTCATCATGAACCTCACGATGACCGACCCCGACCTGTCCCGCCGTCTCATCGACTTCGCGTCGGGCCTCACCTACGGCCTGAACGGCGGCCTCCAGAAGGTCTCGGATCGCGTATTCATGCTCTCGCCTGCCAACGTCGACGTGAGCGCGACGCAGCGCGTCATGCGCGACAAGGGCTTCTTCGGTCTCGACGACTAGGGCGGAGACACGCATGACCTACGGACTTGCCATCATCGGCGGTGGCAGGATGGGTGAAGCCATCGCTGCCGGGCTCGTCTCGAGCGGAGCGCTTCCGGCCGATCGCATCGCTGTCGCCGAGCCCAACGCCGAGCGCCAGGGAGTGTTCGTCGCCCACGGCATCGCCGTGGTGGCGGACGGACACGATATCGCGGGAGACGCCGAGATGGTCCTGCTGGCCGTGAAACCGCAGGTCATCGATGCGGTGGTCGCTCATCTCGCGGACGACATCCCCGCAGGCACGGTCGTCGTGTCCATCGCCGCCGGCATCACCACCGCCCGCCTCGAATCGCTTCTGCCCGCAGGGACCGCAGTCGTGCGCGTCATGCCCAACACTCCCGCGATGGTGGGTGCCGGGATGGCCGTCGTCAGCGGCGGCAGCGACGCCTCGGCCGAGCAGGTGGAGCGCGTGCGCACGCTCTTCGAGGCCGTGGGGGAGGCCGTCGTGCTCGACGAGCACTTCCAGGACGCGGCCACGGCGATATCGGGCTCGGGCCCCGCGTACGTCGCGCTCGTCGTCGACGCGCTGGCGGCTGCAGGTGTGCGCCAGGGGCTGCCGCGCGCGGTCGCGCAAGCGCTCGCGACCCAGACGGTGCAGGGGACGGCCGAGCTGCTCGCCCGCACCGGCATGCATCCCGCCGAGCTCATGGACGCCGTGAGCAGCCCGGGCGGCACGACCATCGCGGCGCTCGAGGCCCTTGAGGCGTCGGGGTTGCGGACCGCGTTCGCGCGGGCCGTCGATGCCGCCGTGAAGCGGTCGAAGGAGCTCGGCTCGTGAGCCAGGGCGCCTACATCGCGTATCAGGTCGTCCAGTTCTACATCTACCTGGTCATCGCGTACGTGCTGATGTCGTGGCTGCGCCCCACGAGCGGGCTGATCGCCGACATCTACCGCGTGCTCGGCAGCATCGTCGAGCCCTTCATCGGCATCTTCCGGCGGTTCATCCCGCCGATCGGCATGATCGACGTGTCACCGATCGCCGCGTTCCTCGTGCTCCGGCTCATCCAGCAGGTACTGCTGTCACTGTGATGCGTTAGAATCCCTGGGTAGGTTGTACGCGGGTTGTCAGGAAGGACCACCGCAATGAAGCTCACGCCGCTCGATATCCACCATAAGGAGTTCGGCCACGCGCTGCGCGGCTACAACGAGGCCGAGGTGGACGCCTTCCTCGATGCCGTCGCGGACGAGCTCGAGCGCCTCTTCAAGGAGAACATCGACCTTTCGGAGCGCATCGACGCGCTCGAGCAGAAGGTCCGCGACTACCAGGACGTGGAGCGCACGCTGCACAACACCCTGGTGAGCGCGCAGAAGTCGGCCGACGAGCTGCTCCAGAAGGCGCGCTTCGAGGGCGAGGCCGTCGTCAAGGAGGCCGAGGTGAAGGCCAAGGAGATCATCCACAACGCCCTCACGCAGAAGCAGAAGGCCACCAACGACCTCGCTCGCATCAAGCAGGGCGAAGAGGAGTTCCGGCGCGCGTTCAAGAGCGTGCTCGAGTCGCATCTGCGCGGCCTGGTGGAGGTGCCGATCCCGGAGGACATCAAGCTCATGGTCGGCCAGGCCGGAAACGAGACGGTGGCCGATGCCGACGTGTACGAGTCCGCCTCCGCGGCGCCGCAGGCCGCACCCGTGCAGGCGACGTTCGACACCTCCGCCGGCATGCGCGAGGAGCCGCCGGCGTCCGGGTTCGTCGCGAGCCTCCATCTCGGCGATCTTGGCGAGAGCGGACTTCCGGCTGACGCCGACGTGGACTTCAACGTGGGCGAGTTCGGGTTCGGCGAGCGCGAGGAAGACATCGACATCGAGGAGATCGACTAGTCCGCCATGCGTCTGGGCGTTCACGTCACCCCCAGGTCGGGTCGCGACGAAGTCGCGGGCTGGCGTGGGGGTGAGTTGTCTCTTCGGGTGACCGTGGCCCCCGAGGGCGGTAAGGCCAATGCCGCGGCGTGTGCTGTGGTGGCCGCGGCGCTCGGCGTGCCCAAGAGCGCCGTGCGTGTCGCCCGCGGCGAGACCTCCCGGCACAAGCAGCTCGAGCTCGAAGGCGTGACGTTGGATGACGTGCGCGCCGCGTTCGGCGAGCCTCCGGAGGCGTTGTTCTGACGCGCGGCGCGTTGACCCTGGTGGCGCAGCCGCGCTACCATCGCACCTACGCGGCCGCAGGCTGGTCGCGCGGCGATGACGGGGACGAGTAGGCGCGAGACCGGCTCTTATGAGCGAGCGGGGACAGTGCAAGCCCGCGGCACGGACGCGACCGAACATCACCCCCGAGCTTCGGCCCGAAAGGCGCGTGCGCCGAGTAGACGCCGACGGCTGCCCCCGTTACCGGGCGACCGAGTGGCGCGGCCCCTACGTGGGCCCGCAAGCTGGGTGGTACCGCGGAGCAGACTCGATCACCGAGGCGCGCTTCGTCCCAGACGCGGACGGGCGCGCTTTGTCGTCCCCGCGAGGCGCGCGGTGCGGGTGCGCTGCCGGTCCCGGCAGGCACGAGACGAGGGAGTGGACGTGGCTGACAAGCCTGACTACAAGAGCACGATGAACCTGCCCCAAACGGACTTCCCGATGCGGGCGTCGCTGGCGCAGCGTGAGCCGGCTTGGCTGAAGTTCTGGGAGGACATCGACGTCTACGGACAGGTGCTCGACGCCACCCGTGATGGCGAGCTGTTCGTGCTGCACGATGGCCCTCCGTACGCCAACGGCCACATCCACATGGGCACCGCGTACAACAAAGTGCTCAAGGACCTCATCGTCAAGTACAAGTCGATGCGCGGCTTCTTCGCGCCGTACGTGCCGGGCTGGGACTGCCACGGCCAGCCCATCGAGCATCAGGTGGAGAAGAACCTCGGCGCCGGGAAGATGGCCGAGATCAGCCAGGCCGACCTGCGCGCGTTGTGCCGCGAGTACGCGCTCGAGTTCGTGGACGTGCAGCGCGAGGAGTTCAAGCGCCTCGGCGTGCGCGGCGACTGGGACGATCCGTACCTCACGCTCGCCCACGAGTACGAGGCGGGCAACGTCGAGATCTTCAAGAAGATGTACCTCGACGGCGCCATCTACAAGGGCGCAAAGCCCATCCACTGGTGCATCAGGTGCCACACGGCGCTCGCCGAGGCCGAGATCGAGTACGGCGACGAGACCTCGGAGTCCATCTACGTGGCGTTCGCGTTCACCGACCAGACGCCGTGGGACGCCTTCGGGCCCACATCGGTGCTCATCTGGACGACCACGCCGTGGACGCTGCCGGCCAACGTCGCCGTGACGCTCGCCGACGATGCCGAGTACGCGGGCGTGAAGCTCGACGACGGGCGCGTGGTCGTGCTCGCCGAAGCGCTCGTGCCGGCGGTGGCCGAGGTCGCGGGCTGGAGCGGCTACGAGACGGTCGGTCCGCGGGTGAAGGGCCGCGACCTCGCGGGCCTGCACTACGCCCAGCCGATCCATGACGGCGTGACCGGCGTGATCATCACGGGCGAGCACGTCGAGCTCTCCACCGGCACGGGGGCCGTGCACACGGCGCCAGGACACGGCGAGGAGGACTACCTCGTCGGGGTGAAGTTCGGCCTGCCGATGCCGATGCCGGTGACCGATGACGGCACGTTCGACGCGGGCGGTGGTCCCTTCGCCGGCATGAACGTCTGGGACGCCAACCCCAAGATCATCGAGTGGCTGGGAGAGCGCGGCACGCTGGCCGCGTCCACCACGATCGCGCACAGCTATCCGCACTGCTGGCGCTGCAAGCAGCCGGTGATCTTCCGTGCCACCGAGCAGTGGTTCGTATCAATGGAGAACACCGGACTGCGCGAGCACGCGATGCGTGCGATCGGCGAGGTGGAGTGGGTGCCCGGCTGGAGCGTGAACCGCATCTCGGCCATGGTGGGCGACCGGCCCGACTGGTGCATCAGCCGCCAGCGCGCCTGGGGCGTGCCGATCCCGGTGTTCACCTGCACCAAGTGTGGCGAGACGGTGGCCACCGCCGAGACGTTCGACGCGGTGATCGCGCTGTTCAAGACCGAGGGTGCAGACGCATGGTTCACGAAGCGTCCCGAAGAGTACCTGCCGGGCGACACGACCTGCGGGCGATGCGGCGCGGGTGTGGCCGACCTCAAACCGGAGGACGACATCGTGGACGTCTGGTGGGAGTCCGGCGTCAGCCATACATCGGTACTCGAGGCTCGCGAGAACCTCCACCGTCCGGCTGAACTGTACCTTGAGGGTTCGGACCAGCACCGCGGATGGTTCCAGTCGAGCCTGCTCACCAGCGTGGGCGCGTACGACGCCGCTCCGTTCCAGACCGTGCTCACACACGGCTTCATCGTCGACGGTGATGGCCGCAAGATGTCCAAGTCGCTCGGCAACGTGATCTCGCCGCTCGACGTGATCGCGAAGTCCGGCGCCGACATCATCCGCCTGTGGGTGGCCTCGGCCGACTACGGGCAGGATGTGAGCGTCTCGGACGAGATCCTCGAGCGCACGAGCGAGGCGTACCGCCGCATCCGCAACACCTTCCGGTTCCTGCTCGGCAACGTGCACGACTTCACGCCGGCGGACGGCGTCGCGTACGGGGAGCTGCCGGAGCTCGACCGGTACGCGCTCGCCACGCTTGCCGATCTCGTCGAGCGCGTCACGCGCGCCTATGACGAGTGGCGCTATCACGCGGTCTATCGCGCGGTCTACGACTACTGCGTCACCGATCTCTCGTCGTTCTACCTCGACGTGCTGAAGGACCGCCTGTACGCCGACGGCGCAGCGTCGCACTCCCGCAGGAGCGCGCAGACCGTGCTCGCGGCCGTGCTCGACGCGCTGGTGCGCCTCGTGGCGCCGATCCTCACCTTCACCGCCGAGGAGGTGTGGCAGATCATGCCGGCTGCACTCCGGGGCGATGTGGCGAGCGTGCAGCTCGCGGGTTGGCCCGAGGTGGCGCGGGGCGCCGATGCCGAAGCGCTCAGGGATGCGTACGCCGGCGTGCTCGCGGTGCGCGAAGCGGTCACGAAGGAGCTCGAGACCGCGCGCGGCGCGGGTGTGATCGGCAAGAGCCAGGAGGCGCGTCTGGTGATCGAGGCCGACGAGTCCACGCGTGCGGTGCTCGCCGCCCGGGGAGAGGAGTCGCTCGCGGAGCTGTTCATCGTCTCGGCGGTCGAGCTCGTTCCCGGCGAGGCGGCAGGCGCGCCGGTCGTGCGGGTCATGGCGGCCGAGGGCGAGAAGTGTCCGCGGTGCTGGAACCTGCGTTCGCTGGGTGAAGACGGCCTGTGCGGCCGCTGCTCCGGGGTGGTGCGCGACCTCGGCTGATACCGGTGGCCACCCGCCCGTCACGAGGGTAAAGGGCGGGCGGGTGGTATACTCTGAAGTGAGAGTGACGGCGCCCCTCTGCGGGGCGCTTTACCATACTTCCCCCGTGGGACCAGGGAGAATACGACCATGAACACGACAGCCATCGCCTTGAAGCGGACCCAGCTCGAAGCCGAGCGCGACCGCCTGCTCGAGGAGATCGAGGAGTACGAGCGGGAGGGCCAGGAGACGCTCTCCGACGTCTCCGGCGAGAACAACTACCGCGACCACATGGCCGACCAGGGCTCGGCGACCTTCGCCCGCGAGCTGGACGCCACGCTCGAGGAGCGCGCGCGCGAGAGCCTCACGCAGATCGAGCGGGCGCTCGAGCGTATCGAACAGGGAACCTACGGCATCTGCTCCCGGTGCGGCGCGCCCATCGCGGCGGCGAGGCTCGAAGCGATGCCGGCCGCCGACCTGTGCATCTCGTGCAAGGAGCGGGAGGAGAACGCCTAGTGTCACGTCGCCGCCTGGTGGTCTTCGCGGCGATAGCGAGTGCTGTTCTGGCGGCCGATCAAGTCACCAAGGCGCTCGTTCGCGCGTACATCGGCCTCCACGACCAGATCGCGCTGATTCCTGACATCCTGTGGCTCACGCATGTCCAGAACGACGGAGCCGCCTTCGGGGTGCTCGATGGCGGCCGCTGGCTGTTCGTGACGATCTCGGTCGTCGTGCTCGTCGTGATCCTCTGGGCGCTGCTCACCCTCGCATCGCAGAGCCGCGCCCTGCTTGTCGGACTCGGGTTGGTCTTCGGTGGGGCCGTGGGCAACATGATCGATCGCATCGCGGTGGGCACCGTGACCGACTTCTTCGATCTGGGGTGGTTCCCGGTCTTCAACATCGCCGATATCGCGCTCGACGTCGGGGTGGCGCTCATCGTGCTGTGGCTGCTGTTCAGCCCGGAGCATCGTGCGGCGGATGCCCGCGGGCAGACGCCGGGGCCGGACGATCCGGCGGCCGGCCACGGGGGCGGTGGTCCGGTCTTGTGAGCGAACGCTTCACGCACAACGTCAGGGGCGAAGAGGCGGGCATGCGGCTCGACGTGCTGCTCGGCCAGCTCGACGTGCTGCCGAGCCGGTCCGCGGCAGCGCGGCTCGTCTCGGACGGTCACGTCCGCGTGAACGGCGAGATCGCCGCGAAGCGGCACATCACGCGTGCCGGAGAGCGCATCGAGGTCTACCTGCCGGAAGAGGCCGCCGACGAGCTCGTTGCCGAGGATATCCCGCTCGACATCCGCTTCGAGGACGCGCACCTCATCGTGCTGGCCAAGCCCGCCGGGCTGGTGGTGCACCCCGCGCGCGGCCATTCGAGCGGGACGCTCGTGCACGCGCTGCTCGCGCACACCGGCGATCTGGGCACGCAGGCGGGGGAGGAGCGGCCGGGGATCGTCCATCGGCTCGACAAGGACACCTCCGGGCTCATGATGGTCGCCAAAGACGACGAGACGCAGATCGCGCTTTCGGAGGCGCTGAAGATCCGCACCATCGAGCGCCGGTACGTGACGCTCGTGCACGGCTACATCGCGCCCGACACCGGCATCATCGACGCCCCGCTGGCGCGACACGCGAAGGACCGCATGCGGATGGGCGTCTCCGACCACCCCGACGCGAAGCAGTCGGTGACGACGTTCCGCGTGCTCGAACGCTATATGGCGGGCGTGCACGACGACGGATACACGCTTGTGGAGTGCAAGCTCTACACGGGGAGGACGCACCAGATCCGCGTCCATATGAACTACATCAAGCACCCCGTGGTGGGCGACCCGATGTATGGTCGTAACCACCCGAAGGCCGATCTCGGCCTCACGCGCCAGTTCCTGCACGCGTACCGCATCGCGTTCGACCACCCCGCCACGGGCGAGCGTATCGACCTTCTCGACCCGCTGCCCGACGACCTCGCGTCGCGCGTGAAGCGGCTCGAACCCGAGTCCATGGGCCGCACGGAGGCGGGGGACGAGGTGCTGCCGCTCGTTCTCGCCGCAGGAGAAGCCGGGCGGGAGTAGAACGCACATGAGGACAGGCCTCGCGAGCACACCGACAAGCGAGCCGATCGGAGCCACAAGGAGGGCTTGCGCGTGCGGATCCTGATCGTCGATGACGATGCCACGGGGCGGTACCTCTTCGAAAGCATCATGCGGGCCGAGGGGTACGAGGTCGCGAACGCGGCCGATGGGGAGGAGGCGCTCGCGGTCGCGCGCTCGGAGTCGCCGGACCTGATCGTCTCGGACATCCTCATGCCGCGCATGGACGGCTACCAGCTGTGCCGTGCGTGGAAGGCCGATCCCGCGCTCGCGGGCATCCCGTTCGTCTTCTACACCGCATCGTACACCGACCGTGCGGACGAGCGGTTCGCGCTCGGCCTCGGTGCGGACGCGTTCTGGCGCAAGCCCATGGAGCCGGTCGCCCTCGCACGCGCGGTAGCGTCGCTGCCGCTGAAGGCGGCGACGGGGCCGCGTGCGCCCGAGCTCACCGAGGAGACCGACGTCCTCAAGCAGTACAACGCGAGCCTCGTGCGCAAGATCGAGGAGAAGGCGCGCACGCTGGAGAAGGCGAACGCCGAGCTGCGACGGGAGCGCGACTTCACGCGGCAGGTGCTCGAGCTCGCCGACCTGTTCGTCTGCGTCCTCGACGACGACATGCGCGTGCTGCTCCTGAGCGCCGGTGCCGAGCGTCTGATCGGCCACGACGCTGAGACGGCTGCCGCAGACGGGCTGGAGGTGTTCGTCGCTCCCGCCGAACGTCTCCCGCTCGAGGCGTCGCTGCGCGGCCTGCCCGAAGGTGGCGTGAAGCGATGCGACCTCGCCGTGCTCGCAGCGGATGGTCGCGAGCTCACGCTGGAGTGCACGCTCGCGCGCACGCCGGGCGCCGAAGGCGAGCGAGGCGGCTTCAACATCTTCGGTGTGGATGTGACCGAGCGTCGGTGCCTCGAGCAGACGAAGACGGAGTTCATCCAGGTCGTCTCGCACGAGCTCAGGACCCCGCTCACGAGCATCGTGGGCTTCGTGGATCTGCTCGGCAACCTGCCGCGCGAGACGCTCGTCGAGCAGGCGCCCACGATCGCGGCGCACCTCTGGCAGAACACCGAGCGGATGCGAGCCCTCGTGGAGGAGCTTCTCGAGGTGAACGCGATCGCGGTGGAGGGTATCACGCTGCAGCTCCGTTCGGTGGATCTCGGCGCGATCGTGCGGCGGTCGGCGGGTGCGGTCTTCCGCGACCCGGTGCACGAGGTGTCGGTGAGCGTGGATCCCGCCCTGCCGCCGGTGCGGTGCGATGCCGAGCGCATCGGGCGCGTGGTGACCAACCTCGTGTCCAACGCGGTGAAGTACTCGCCCGACGGCGGGTCGATCGAGGTCGTGGCAGGCGTCGAGGACGGGTTCGCCGTCGTGAGCGTGACCGACCACGGCATCGGCATCCCCGAGGCCGACATCCCGACGCTCTTCTGCCGGTTCAGCCAGCGCGACATGTCCTCCACGCGGCCGTTCTCGGGGATCGGGCTCGGCCTGTTCATCGTGGCCGAGATCGTCGCCGCGCACGGGGGGAGCGTGGATGTGACCTCCGCCGAGGGCGACGGCAGCACGTTCGTCGTGCGCCTGCCGGTGGCGGGGCCGTAGCGGCTCAGGCGGCGTTCCCGCGTCCGAGGGCGGCGGGAGCGCTCACAACACCTCCACAACTCGCTCGGCCGCAGTCCGCATCGGCCCCCCGCGTGCGGGGTATGCTGGAGAGAGCCGCGAGAAGGGACGGGCCCTCGGTGGACGCCACGCGAAGGATCCTGCTTGTCGAAGACGAAGCGCAGACGCGCTCCGTCGTCGAGGCGTATCTGGAGCGTGACGGCTACTGGGTGACCGCCGTCGGCGATGGCCTAAAGGCGCTCGAGGCGTTCGGCACGCACCGGTACGACGCGATCGTGCTCGACCTCAACCTGCCCGGCCTGCCCGGAGAGGAGGTCTGCCGACGCATCCGCGACACCTCCGACGTCCCCATCATCATGCTCACCGCCAAGGGCGGCGAGGAGGAGCGCATCGCAGGCCTCGACCTCGGCGCCGACGACTACCTCGTGAAGCCGTTCAGCCCCCGGGAGCTGGTGGCGCGCCTGCGGGCGCTGCTGCGTCGCGCGCGTTCCGAGAGCGAGCCGCAGCGCTCGAAGGTCACCTACGGACCGCTCGAGATCGACCTCGCGGGCCACAAGGTCTTCGTCGATGGCGTCGAGGCCGATCTCACCGCAAGCGAGTACAAGCTCCTCACCACGCTCTCGCGCTACCCGGGGCGCGTGTACTCGCGGATGGAGCTCGTGGAGAAGGTGCTCGGCTACGACTTCGAAGGTTACGAGCGCGCGATCGACAGCCACGTGAAGAACCTGCGGGCCAAGCTGGCCGACGACCCCAAGGAGCCGCGCTTCATCCACACCGTTTTCGGGGTGGGCTACCGCTTCGAGCCGCCGGGTGAGGCGTCGTGAAGCGTCGGGGCCTCTCCGCGCGGCTCGCCGTGGCGTTCGCGCTCGTGGCCGTGGCGACCGCCGTCATCGCCGGCGTGGTGCTCACCGGCACCTGGCAGCGGCAGTTCGAGCGCTACATCCAGCGGGGCATCGACGAGCGCGCCGAGGTGGTTGCCGACGCCATCGCGCGCCAGTACGCGCAGGCAGGCGGATGGGAGCGCCTCACGGTGGCCGATCTGGCACACATCGCGATGGTCGGCGACCTGCAGGTGCACATCCTCGATCAGGACGGCGGGCTGGTGGCGTACACGGCCGGCCGCGCCGGCATGATGATGGGCGGCGAGGACCCGCGTGGCGACGTGACCGAGGTAAGCGCGCGCGCCGACGTCGTCGTGGACGGCGAGGTGGTCGGCGAGGTGGTCGTGGCGCAGAACGTCCCCGGCGGGATGCTCACCGAGCGCGACATCTGGTTCCGCCGCGTCTCGATCGCGGGGCTCGTGCTTGCGGCCATGATCGCGGTGGTGCTCGCATCGCTCGCCGGCTTCGTGTACTCGCGGCACCTCATCAGGCCGATCGAGGCCGTCACGCGCGCCGCCGAGGCGCTGCGGCGTGGCGACCGTTCGGCACGCACCGGGATGAGCGGGGGCGACGCCATCGCCGACCTCGGCATGACGTTCGACCAGATGGCCGACGCGGTGGAGGCCGAGCGTCGGTTCGAGCAGCAGCTCACCGCCGATGTGGCGCACGAGTTGCGGACGCCGCTCCAGGCCATCCAGGCCACCGTGGAAGCGATGCAGGACGGCGTGCTGCCTACCGACGAGGAGCGGCTCGGGCTCATCCACGACGAGACCGTGCGCCTCGGGCGGCTGGCGGGCTCGATCCTCGACCTGTCGCGGCTCGAGAGCGGCTCGGCGGCCTTCGCGCTCGCGCCGATCGACCTCGCGGCGCCGGTGATGGTGGCGATCGAGAGCTCGCGCGCGCTGATGGAGTCCACGGGCCACGCGCTTGAAGAGCGGGTGGAGGCCGGGCTCGTTGTGATGGGCGACGGTGACCGCCTCACGCAGGCCGTGGGCAACCTTCTCGCCAACGCCGCCCGCCATACGCCCGAGGGCAGCACGGTGCGCGCCACGGTGCGTGCCGAGAGCGCGGACGCGGTGATCGAGGTGGCCGACTCGGGGACCGGTGTCGCCGAGGAGGACCGCGAGCGCGTGTTCGCGCGCTTCTGGCGCGGCGACCCCGCACGTGCACGCACGAGCGGCGGCGTGGGGATCGGCCTTGCGGTGGTGCGCGAGATCGTGGAGCGCCACGGCGGGACTGTTGCTGTCGGCGCGTCCGACCTGGGGGGCGCGGCGTTCGTGGTGCGGATCCCGCGGGCGGGGTAGGGGGCGGGAGAGCCCCTTGCCGCTCTGTCTCCGTCCTGCTACCCTCGGTGAGACCTTTAACACCGGTCCCGTGAGGCCGGCAAGGAAGCAAACCGCATAGCCCGCTCCCGCCCGCACCTGAAGGGCGGACGCAGCCGAAGCCGACGCCTTCTTGCCTGCCGCAAGAGGGCGTTTTGTGTGCCCTCGCACGGAGCCGGCCACGGCGGAAGGAGCGGCTCATGGGCTATCGCGTGAAGGCCGAGGTGATGGACGCCGAGGCAATGGACCGTGCGCTCACCCGCATCGCGCACGAGATCCTCGAGGCCAACAAGGGCGCCGGCACGATCGGCCTCGTGGGCATCATGACCCGGGGCGCCGATATGGCGCGTCGGCTGGCGGAGCGCATCGAGCGCATCGAAGGCACGCCGGTCCCCGTGGGCAGCCTCGACATCTCGTTCTACCGCGACGACGTGGCCACGCACCTGAGCCCCGAGGTGCACGCCACCGACATCCCGTTCGACGTGGAGAGCCGCGCGGTGGTGCTCACCGACGACGTGCTCTACACCGGCCGCACCATCCGCGCGGCGATGGACGCGATCATGGACTACGGCCGTCCCTCGGCCATCCAGCTCGCGGTGCTGGTGGACCGCGGCCACCGGGAGCTGCCCATCCGCGCCGACTATGTGGGCAAGAACGTGCCCACCGCGCGCACAGAGCGCGTGAAGGTGCTCCTCGCCGAGCACGACGGCAAAGACGGCGCCGTGATCCTCGAAGACGACGGGAAAGGGGAGTAACGGCCCATGCTCGCAAGCCGCCACATCATGACCATGGACGACGTCACGGCCGAGGAGATCGTCCACATCCTCGACACGGCCGAGTCCTTCGCCGAGGTCAACCAGCGCCGCATCAAGAAGCTCCCCACGCTGCGGGGCCGCACCATCGTGAACCTCTTCTTCGAGCCCTCCACCCGCACGCGCATGTCTTTCGAGATCGCCTCCAAGCGTCTCTCGGCTGACGGCGTGAACTTCACCGCGTCGTCCTCGGCAACCGTGAAGGGCGAGACGCTGCTCGACACCGCCAAGACGCTCGCCGCGATGAGCTGCGACCTCGTGGTGGTGCGTCACAAGTACGCGGGCGCGCCCCAGATGCTCGCCGAGGTGATGGACTGCTCCATCGTCAACGGCGGCGACGGCGTACACCAGCACCCCACGCAGGCCCTCCTCGACCTCTACACGATGCGCCAGTCGCTCGGGAAGCTCGAAGGGCTGCGCGTGGGCATCGTGGGCGACATCTGCCACTCGCGCGTGGCCGGCTCGCTCGTGCCGGCGCTCCGCAAGGTGGGCGCCACGCCGATCATCATCGGTCCGCCCACGCTGATGCCCGCTCGGCCCGACGTGCTAGGCGCCGAGGTGGCTTACGACCTTGACGAGGTGCTGCCCTCACTCGACGTGGCGTACCTCCTGCGCGTGCAATTCGAGCGCGCCGCGCGGATGCCGTTCCCGAGCAACCGCGAGTACGCCTCGCTTTACGGCATGAACGCGGCGCGGCTGGCCAAGCTGCCCCCGCACGCCGTGGTGATGCACCCTGGTCCGATGAACCGTGGCGTGGAGATCACCGCCGACGTGGCCGACTCGGCCCGGAGCGTGATCCTCGACCAGGTGGAGTCGGGCGTGGCCGTGCGCATGGCCGTCATGTACCTGCTGCTGGGAGGAGCCGACAGTGGCGCTGCTGCTTAAGGGTGGCCGGGTCGTCGACCCGGCGATGGGACTGGACGCCGTGCTCGACATCGTCGTGCGCGACGGCGTGATCGTGGAGGTGGGCGAAGACCTCACCATCCCCAAGGGCGAGACCATCGACTGCGCGGAGAAAGTGGTGCTGCCGGGCCTCGCCGACGTGCACGTGCACCTGCGCGAACCCGGCCGCGAGTACAAAGAGACCATCGCCTCGGGCACGCGCGCCGCGGCGCATGGCGGCTTCACCGCGGTGGCCTGCATGCCCAACACCGACCCGGTGTGCGACTCGGGCTCCAAGGTGCGCTTCATCGTGGAGCGCGCTGCCGCCGAGGGCGCGGTGCGGGTGTATCCCATCGGCGCTATCACCAAGCGCCAGGAGGGCGAGCAGCTCGCCGAGATCGGCGACATGATCGCCGAGGGCGCCGTGGCCTTCAGCGATGACGGCAAGGGCATCCAGAGCGCCGGGATGACGCGTGTGGCGATGGACTACATCAAGCGCTTCGGCGCGCCGATGATCGCGCACTGCGAGGACGAGTCGCTGGCCGAAAACGGCGTGGTGAACGAGGGCGTGGTCTCCACGCGCATGGGCCTGCCGGGCATCCCCGACGTCGCCGAGGAGACGATGGTGGCGCGCGACATCGCGCTCGCCGAGCTCACCGGCTGCCGGCTGCACCTCGCGCACCTCTCGACCGCAGGCTCGCTCGAGCTCGTGCGCGCCGCGAAGGCCCGCGGGGTGAAGGTCACCTGCGAGGTGACGCCGCATCACCTCTTCCTCGATGAGGACGCCCTCGTGGGCTACGATACGAACCTGAAGATGAACCCGCCGCTGCGCACAGCGGCGGACCGCGAAGCGCTGGTTGCGGGGCTGCTCGAGGGCACGGTGGACTGCATCGCCACCGACCACGCGCCGCACGCGGTGCACGAGAAGGAGCTGGAGTTCGAGTTGGCACCCTTCGGCACCACCGGTCTGGAGACGGCGCTCTCGCTCGTGAACACGCACCTGGTGGCCACGGGCAAGATGACGTGGTCGCAGGTGGCGCAGCTGATGTGCCACGGGCCGCGCGAGGCGGTAGGTTTGCCCGCGATGCGGCTCGAGGCGGGGATGCCCGCCGACATCACCATCGTGGACCCCGAGGCGCGCGTGGAGGTCACGGCCGAGTGGTTCGCCTCCAAGGGCCGCAACTCGGCGTTTCTCGGCGCGAACCTCCTCGGCAAGGCGAGCGACGTGCTCGTGGGCGGGAAGTGGGCGCTCAAGAACGGGAAGGTGGCGGGGTAGTGCCGGCCATCTCGGGCGAGCGCCAGCGGGCGATGCTGGCCTTCGAGGACGGGACCGTCTTCGAAGGGTGGAGTTGCGGCGCCCCCGGCGAGGTGACCGGCGAGATCGTCTTCAACACCTCGATGACCGGCTACCAGGAGGTCTTCACCGACCCCTCGTACGCCGGGCAGATCGTGACGATGACCTCGCCGCACATCGGCAACTGCGGCGTCAACGCCGCCGACATGGAGTCGCGCGGGGTGTTCGCTTCGGGTTTCGTGGTGCGCGAGCTCTCGGCCACGGCCTCCAACTGGCGTGCCGAGGAGACCGTGCGCGAGTTCTTCGCGCGGCTCGGCGTGGTAGCCATCGAGGGCGTGGACACGCGGCGGCTCACGCGGCACGTGCGCGAGGCGGGCGCGATGCGCTCGGTGCTCTCCACGCTCGATCTCGACGGCGATTCGCTGGTCGCCAAGGCGCAGTCGGCGCCGTCGCTCGTGGGGGTGGACCTCGTCTCGGGCGTGGGCACGCCGCAGGCGTACACCTGGGGCGGCGAGATGCCGCCGGAGTGCGACATCCCGGTGGACACGGGCATCCTGCAGGGCGCGCCGCGCTACCGCGTGGTGGCGTTCGACTCGGGCATCAAGTACAACATCCTGCGCCGCCTCGCCGACGCCGGCTGCGAGATCATCGTGGTGCCGCCCACCACCACCGCCGACGAGGCGCTCGCGATGGAGTGCGACGGCGTCTTCTTCGCCAACGGCCCGGGCGATCCGGCAGCGGTGCGCTATCTCTACGAGACCGTGGCCGCGGTGCTCGGCAAGAAGCCGGTCTTCGGCATCTGCCTGGGGCACCAGATGCTCGCTCTCGCGCTCGGCGCTCGTACCTATAAGCTCAAGTACGGCCACCGCGGCGGCAACCAGCCGGTGAAGAACCTCATCACCGGGCAGGTGGAGATCACCACGCAGAACCACGGGTTCTGCGTGGACTTCGGATCGATCGGCGAGCTCGACGCGGCCGAGAGCGGCGGGCTCGTGCATGACGCGAACGACCTCGCCGCATGGGTGCGTGCGGGCGTGGCGCCGGTGGTGCGCTCGGCACGGTTCGGCCGGGTGCAGCTTACGCACGTGAACTTGAACGACATGACCACCGCGGGCGTGCGTTGCCTCGACGTGCCCGCGGTCTCCGTGCAGTACCACCCCGAGGCGGCGCCGGGGCCGTTCGACGCCCGGTACCTGTTCAGCGTGTATGCGCGGCTCATGGACGGCAGGGACGACATCTTCAGCGAGACGGACGGAGCGTGACGATGTTCAGGACGGTACTCCTCCCGGTCGACTTCTCGGATGACAACGAGCTCATCCTCGCGTTCGCGCGGGGGCTTCCGGCTCTGGGCGTGCGGCGTGTGGTGCTGGGGCACGCCGTGGACGTCTCGGGGCTCGAAGGGCCGATCATCGCCCGCAAGGTGGACGACGCGCGCGAGCGCATCCGCGAGTTCGCCGGCGGCCTCGAGGCGGCCGGGCTGGGCGTGGAGGTGCGCGTGGCCGCGGGCGATCCCGTGGACGAGCTTGGCGCTCTGGCCACCGAGGCGCAGGTGGACGCGGTCGTGTACGGCTCTCACGCGAAGTCGCTCGTGGGGCAACTGGTCGCCGGCTCGGTCTCCGAGCGCCTCCTGCGCGACGCCACCGTGCCGCACCTCGTGGCGCGCTACGACCTGCTGCGCCGCAACGGCGATCCGTCCACGTGGCTCCAGCACTTCGGCGAGAAGCTCGTGCTCGCAACCGACTTCTCGCTCGCAGCGTCCCGCGCGTTCAACGCCGTGCTCGCGCTGCCCAAGGGCGCCGTGAAGCACCTCTTCCTGCTGCACGCCATCGACCCGGCGCTCACCGGCGATAAGCTGCGCCGCGCCGAGGAGGGCGCCGAGTTCCAGCTCCGCAACATCCAGGCGGC
>DCVQ01000009.1:0-1910 GCA_002328745.1 Actinobacteria bacterium UBA2184 | reverse complement strand
GGCATCGTGGCCGGCACGCGCGGCCGCAACGCGGTGCAGGAGATGCTGCTCGGCAGCGTATCGATGACGCTGCTTCGGCAGGCGAGCTGCCCCGTCCTGGTCGTGCCGTAACAACGGCGCCGCGTGCTGGCGCACCCGACGCGTCACCGAAGAGAAGCAGGCTGAATGCCCCGCAGAGACGACATCAAGAAGATCCTGATCATCGGGAGCGGCCCGATCGTGATCGGACAGGCATGCGAGTTCGACTACTCCGGCGCGCAGGCGTGCAAGGTGCTGCGCGAAGACGGGTACGAGGTCGTGCTCGTGAACTCCAACCCCGCCACGATCATGACCGACCCCGAGTTCGCCGATCGCACGTACGTGGAGCCGATCACCGTCGAGTACGTGGAGCAGGTGATCGCCGCCGAGCAGCCCGATGCGCTGCTGCCGACCCTCGGCGGGCAGACGGGCCTCAACTGCGCGGTCGCGCTCGCCGAGGCGGGCGTGCTGGAGCGCTACGGCGTCGAGCTCATCGGCGCAACGCTGCCGGTCATCAAGAAGGGCGAGGACCGCAAGCTCTTCGCCGAGGCCATGCGCAAGATCGGCCTCGACGTGCCCGTGTCCGCCTACGCCTACGCGATCGCCGATGCCGAGGCGTTCGTCGCGCAGGCGGGCTGGCCGGTGGTCATCCGGCCGAGTTTCACGATGGGCGGCGCGGGCGGCGGCATCGCCTACAACATCGATGAGCTTCGCGAGATCACGGCGGCGGGGATCGCGCTCTCGCCGGTGGGAGAGGTGCTCGTCGAGGAGAGCGTGCTCGGTTGGAAAGAGTACGAGATGGAGGTCATGCGCGACGCCAAGGACAACTGCGTCATCGTGTGCTCCATCGAGAACTTCGACGCCATGGGCGTGCACACGGGCGACTCCATCACGGTCGCGCCGGCGATGACGCTCACCGATCGCGAGTACCAGCAGTTGCGATACGCGTCGTTCGCGATCATGCGCGAGATCGGCGTGACCACCGGCGGCAGCAACGTGCAGTTCGCGGTGAACCCCGCGGACGGCCGGCTGGTGGTCATCGAGATGAACCCGCGCGTCTCGCGGTCCTCGGCGCTTGCGAGCAAGGCCACCGGCTTCCCGATCGCCAAGATCGCCGCGAAGCTCGCCGTGGGCTACACGCTCGATGAGATCCCCAACGACATCACCAAGGCCACCCCGGCGAGCTTCGAGCCGTCGATCGACTACACGGTCGTGAAGGTACCGCGCTTCGCGTTCGAGAAGTTCCCGGGCACGGACACCACCCTCACCACGCGCATGAAAAGCGTCGGCGAGGTGATGGCCATCGGCCGCACCTTCGCCGAGGCGCTGGGCAAGGCGATGCGCTCGCTCGAGAACGGGCGGAGCGGGCTCGGCGCGGACGGCAAGGACGTCTTCGACGAGCCGCACTTCGACCGGTATCTGGCGCGGCCCAACGAGGCGCGTCCGTACTACATCGCCGAGGCGTTCCGCCGCGGACGCACCGTGGAGGAGATCGCCGACATCACGCTGGTTGACCCTTGGTTCCTCGAGCAGATGCGAGCTGCAGTGGAGGTCGAGCGTTCGCTCGCTGACCGTACGCTCGAGAGCATCACGGCCGAGGAGATGCGGACCGCGAAGCAGCACGGTCTGTCGGACGTGCAGATCGCGCACCTTACAGGAGCGGTCGAGGCTTCGGTGCGAGCCAGAAGGCTCGACCTCGGGGTGACGGCTACGTTCAAGGCGGTCGACACCTGCGCCGCCGAGTTCGCGGCCTCCACGCCCTACTACTACAAGACGTACGAGGAACAGAACGAGGCCGTCCGATCGGAACGCAAGAAGGCCATGATCCTCGGCGCGGGACCGAATCGCATCGGGCAGGGCATCGAGTTCGACTACTGCTGCGTGCATGCGGC
>DCVQ01000034.1 GCA_002328745.1 Actinobacteria bacterium UBA2184 | reverse complement strand
GGATCTCGGAGAAGTGGACGAACAGGTCGTCGCCACCCTCGCGCTCGATGAAGCCGTAACCCTTGTCAGCGTTGAACCACTTGACTTTACCTTCAGACATGAAAACCTACCTTCTTGCCCCACCGGGGCAAACAAAACGACGTGACTGTTCCGCAAGAATGCGGTTTGTCACGTCGCAATTCTCGAGCCCGTTTGGCTCGCGTGGGTGCAGTATAGCATGGATTGCCTGTGCTCTGCCGAGAACATGGCGTCCGACTAACTCGGAGGCCGGAGGAATACCCCTTCCTCAAGAGCCTCGAGCGGTGTCCCGCAGACTCCCATCGTCACGATGCTCCTGTCGAGCGGTAAGTCGCCTGGGTCACCGAAGTCAACGCGGGCGACCTGCTCGACCTTGGAGACTATCGCCATAGCAGGAGCGAACAGCGGGTCGCGACCACGGCGTACGGAAGCCTCGCGTTCATCCATGCTGAATACCTCGCCTTCTTCACCGACGCGAACCTCTCAGCGGCGCCGGCCCGGCTCACGCCCGCCAAGCAGGAAGCACAAGGCGGTGAATATCACTATCCAGAACAGTCCCGAGTCTGCCATCACGCCCACCCCCTCGTCGCGCGGATCGACCTACCGCAACGCTAGCACCCGCCCCTGACACGCCGAACGCGCGGCCAACCAGCGAACCGGCTCTTGTTGCTCCCATCACCGTTTCCGAGGGCGCGTGAGAGGCTCCCGACGGGTGACGGGAGGGCCGAGGGATCGTCCGTGGTACATCGTCAGCCGGGGAAGCCGCCCCGCGTGATGCACTCCATTTGCACCCTGGCGGGCTCTGGACCCTCCGACAAATGAGGACAGGTCAGAGGATTTAGCCTCTGACCTGCTGTTTTGTGGTGGGCCATTCTGGATGAGCTTCGAACGGCATAGCAGGTCCAGCCACTGTCACGGTAATGCGCATCTCAGACGGGCGCTTCTAACACGTCCGTAAACCGGCTGGCTGACCTAGCGGCACTGCAGTGGCAGAGTGCGCATCGCCTCAGGTCTACCTCCGCCACTCTGGGCAATTCGCGCTGCAGACCTGTGAGTGCATGAAGACATAGCAGCGCATCCACACGCACATGATGGGGACCATGTGAACGGACGTGGCCCGCCCGGACACTGCCAGGCGCTCCACGTGGGCAGGGCGGTCTTAGGATATCGCCGAAGCACGAGGCCCCATGGAGAAGCTCGCGGGGCGTCGTTGGTTTGCGTTGGACGATGTCGCCTTCCTACTGCCTGGCAAGGAAGTAGTCGATCGCCATGTCAAACCCGTTCTGATAGACCAGCTTCAGGTGCAGATTGCTCCCGTCGCACTCATATAGGTACACGGAACCCTTAGTGGGATATGACATTACGATCGCCGGCATGTCGTGATACGACGACAGCTGCCAAGTGATCTCGCTCGGATAATTGACTTCCCACCGCCCGGTTCCATCGGAGTACAGCTCCAAAGGTCCTGGAGGCCACACCCCCCCATCCTCGGTGACTTCGGTTCCGACCCAGGTGCCATACAGCTGGGACACCGAACCGAGTTGCGCGCCATCGCTGCTCTGCGCATCCGAGTCGTCCTGGGCGTGGCCTGAGTCCGCAGAGGGGCCGTCGCCAGCAGGGTCCTCGTCGTCCTCATCCCATGTGGCCTCGCCTGCTGTCTCGCCGCCGAGTAGATCAAAGTCCCCCCAACTGAACGACTCATCGTCGAGCACGACTCCGAGACTCACGCACAGGCTGAGCAACATCCACGAGCCGAGAACCACGAGAGCGATCTGCCACCAGGAACGCGTCTTGGCCGCAGCCGATGCCCTCGGTACAGATTGGACCGCCCGAGAGAGAGTGATTTGCTGCGTCCAGGAGCGCCCATCCCAGTAGCGCTTCTCCCCGATTCCCAGCGGGTCATCGTACCAGCCTGCAGGAGTCTCAGACACCCTTGTTCACCTACCCTCGTACTGTCGGCACACGCCACGTCCGCCCAGACTCTACCATATGGGCGATTCCGCTCGGGGGCAGCTGACGCCCCGAACACCCGGCGATGCTGCATAACGCCACCGTCGCGGAGGGCCACATAGCCTCCTACCAGTACAAAGACCCCTTCGGGGCTCTCGAAATGAGTCCCGAAGGGGCCTTCTTACAGCCATGGTGGGCGATGCTGGGAGCACTTCGAACCGGAACGTCAGTCCCCCTGTTCAGGAAGCTGCGTTGCCATCATCTAGTTGAGGAGTGAGCCTTCGAAGTACTTCGCATACAGGTCGTCGTAGTACTCCTTCACCCTTTTGTGCGCATCGGTACCCTTGGTGTCCGAACGGCTTCGGAGAATGTGATATGCCATGGTGATCTTCACGTTGCGGAAGTGGTCGTCACCCTTTCCAGCGTATGAGTCGAGATCAGCGACTATCGAGTCGAAATCTCCCGACCTATTCGCCTCTTCTATTGGGCGCAGGACTTCTTCAACATACGGCTGTCGATCTTCGGGGACTGACACCATGCCGTACCAGTACTCAGGGAACACATCCCCTGCCGACAACTCAGCTTGGGCCAACCTGCCCACGGCAGCATAGACGTCGCCCCACGCGCTCTTTTCCAGCTCCGTATAGTGGAAGCCGCTATTCACATACTTGTAGATGTACTGTGCAAAAATCTCAGGAATGGGAGAGGCACTCTCGCTCTTATTGAAGGCGACGACTGCAGCAGTTGTTGCGTCAATCACTTGCTGGACCGACATCGCCGGTACTTCGGTGCTTGAATCGCTGGTCGTCTCCTGCGATGCCGCTGTCGAAGCCTGATCATCCGCCGAGGCCGGCGTGGACTCTGCCGAAGAAGAAGATGCCGTCCTTCCGCAGCCTGCAAGTGATATCGCCAAGAGTGCCGCAAGCACGAGAGTAGTCCCCTTGGCGACCGGCGCTGCTAATCTGTCTTTTGGGTCCAACGTCATGTGTCCAATCTCCCCTCGTTAAAGTGCAGAAACTGCAGTGTGCTGCCCCCAAGTCTAGCCAACAGGCAGCCTAAGGCAAGACACACTCTATAGGCTTCTAGTCCGCCGACGAGAGCCTCTCTCGGTGTCTTGCTCGTTACTGCGACCTCAAACCCAGCCGTCCACATCCGCCGGAGCCCAAAGCAGCCGTCCATAGGCGTCCTTGGACGAACGCGAGCCCGTAGGGCTAGCTCGCGTCGTCCGGCCTGTGGTCGGGTGCGACGGCTGTGGTGGTTGTGGGCGGGTGCAAGTCCGCAAGACGCGCTACGGTTCGTGAGTGCTTCGCACCGCCCCTAGGGCGCGCATGCGCCCGCGGCGGTGCGATCACCGCGCTCCGTCCGAGTCCTCGCAGACTGTCCCCGCCTATAACATGGGGCAGTCAAAATACACGGAAGAGGGTGATCGAGAGTGATCACTCCGCTCCGGTGCGGCGTCGATACCCTCGAAGCCACGTTCACAGGTACGCTCGATCCGCTGTTCGCCGACGAGCTCCAGCGCCGCAAGCTCTCGGCACAGGCGCACAATCAGGCCGACGAGATGATGCTCTGCGGTGAGCTCTTCCAGTTGCTGCCGAAGGGTCAGGGTCTCTGGCCGTACGTGGTCAGAAACGACGATCTCCTCATCCGGTTCGGCACCGCTCCGCGCGTCCCGGCGATGTCGGTGCGCCTGCTCGCCCAAGGGCTCGCCTCCCGTGGCGTCGATGCGCTTTGGGGCAAGGCTCGGGAGATCGCGCGCGAGCTCGGGCTCTTCTACTCCAACTGCACGCGTCTGGATGTCGCGCTCGACTACCAGGGTCACTGGTTCACTTTCGAGGAGATGCTGAACGTGGCCTGCCACGCGACTTTCCGCCCGGTCTATCCGAACACGGTTGCGCCTGAGACCTACCAGTTCGGCAAGGGCGATCTGGTTGTCCGCGTCTACAACAAGTCGCGCGAGATCGAGGCAAATCACCACGACTGGTGGAAGGCCCTCTGGCGCCTGAGCCCTGACTACGACCCCGCCTCCCCTGTCTATCGCGTCGAGGTCCAGAGCCGTGGCGCGCTCCTGCGCGAGCTCGGGTTCTCTACCGTGGAGGAGCTCATCGAGTCGCTCGCAGACGTGTTCGCTTACGGTCTCGAGTGGTGTTCGCTTCGGGTCCCCAACGGCGACTCGAACAGGGCCAGGTGGGCCGAGGACCCTCGCTGGACGGCGCTTCGGACGGCGTTCGCGCCGGGTACTCCTTTGAGGCGCGTTCGCCCCTTTCGTCAGCTGATGGGCTACGATGCTGCCGTGAGGCGTCAGGCTCACCTGCTCGCAACCGTGGGCGCCGCGCTCGACTCTGAGGACTACTGGCAGTTGGCGCGGGCCTTAACAACCGATGCGGAGCAGCTGATCGAGCGCGAGCTTGAGACCACCTTCTCCGCGCTCGTCGAGCAGAAGCGCAAGAGGAAGTACCTCTAGAGGGAGGCGCGCTATGCGGTCCTGCGTCATCTACGCCCGCGTGAGCACCAAAGAGCAACAGGCCGAGGGTTACTCCATCCCGGCGCAGCTCAAGGCCATACGCGAGTTCTGTTCGCATGAGAAGCTCACCCCTGTGGCTGAGTTCGTGGAGGCAGAAAGCGCGGGCAAGGCGGGCCGCACGCAGTTCGGGGCGATGCTCGCCTATCTCGCAGCTCACCCCGAGGTCGCGGTCGTGGTCGCCCACAAGCTCGACCGCCTCTACCGCAACTTCCGCGACCAGATCACGCTCGACGACTTAGGAGTGCGCGCCCGCTGCGTGGTGGGCGACACGCCGCAGACCCCGCAAGGCGAGCTCATGCGCGACGTGAACCTCTCCTTCTCGAAGTTCTACCTGGAGAACCTGCGCGAAGAGGTCAAGAAGGGCATGGACGAGAAGGTCGCCCAGGGCGGCTGGCCTCATATGGCGCCGAGCGGCTATCTCAACGATCGGCAGAACCGCTCTCTGGTTCCCGATCCGGAGAGATCCGCGCTCGTGCGCTACGCCTTCGAACGCTACGCGACAGCGGAAGTCTCGCTCTCCGAGCTCGCGGGCGAGCTCACCTCACGCGGCTTCACCTCTCGCTCAGGGGTGCCGATCAGCCCCTCCGCGCTCCACGTGATGCTCAAGAACCCGATCTACTCGGGCGTCATCCGCTACAAGGGCCGCCTCTATCCCGGCAGCCACGAGCCGATCATCACGCCGGAGCTCTTCGCTGCTGTCCAGGAGGTCTTCGAGCCCAAGCGCAACGGCACCAAGACCATCAAACACGTCTTCGCGCTCCGGGGCTTCCTTACCTGTTCTGAGTGCGGCTGCAAGATCACCGCCGAGCGCCAGCGGGGCCACGCCTACTACCGCTGCACCCACGGCAAGGGCAAGGGCTCGTGCTCGCAGTCCACCTACGCCAGAGAAGAGAAGCTCTCAGACGAGTTCGCCTCGATCCTGAGCTCCATCGAGATCACGCCCGACATCATCGAGGCGCTCGTGAGTGATTCCGAGGCGCTCGACGCCGAGCTCGCCTCGACTCTGGGTGCGGAGCGTTCGCGCCTGGAGCGCGAGATCGCGAGCACGAATGCGCGGGCTGGGCGCTTGCTCGACGCTTTCTTGGACGGCGCGGTCGCTGGTGACGTCTACCGTGCGAAGGCCGATGACCTCGCGACTTCCCTGCGCACTTTCGAACGACGACTCCGGGAGCTCGATTCCGGTGCTACCGAGAGAACGTCGCAGGTCAGAGCCCTTGCCGAGACCGCCGCCGCCGCCCGCGTGGCCTTCGTGGAGGGCGACACGGCAGGCAAGCGCGAGGTGCTCGCGACAGTACTTTCGAACGCTACTCTGGAACAGGGCTCCATAGCCTCCTACCAGCTAAAACGCCCCTTCGAGTATCTCCGGAGAGACCCCAAAGGGGCGTTTCATCATTCATGGTGGGCGATACAGGATTTGAACCTGTGACTTCTTCCGTGTGAAGGAAGCGCTCTCCCACTGAGCTAATCGCCCATCTCGCCGCCTCAGCGGCGACGACCATTGTAGCAGTATCGGCCTTGCGCGCTAGACCCCTTCGGGCACCTCGTCGTACCCACGCGGATGCGAGCGGTGCCACCGCCACGCGTCGGTCACCATCGTGCCGAGATCGCGCTCGGGCTTCCAGCCGAGCACCTCGCGCGCGCGCTCGTTCGACGCCGTCAGCACCGCCGGGTCCCCGTCGCGCCTCGGGCCGTGATCGACGGTGATGCTCTTGCCCGTCACGGCCTCGCACGCGCGAACGACCTCGAGATTCGAGTACCCGCGCCCGCTGCCGAGGTTGAGCGTCACGCTCGCCTCGCCTGCCGCCAGGTACTCCACGGCCGCGAGATGCGCGATCGCCAGATCCAGCACGTGCACGTAGTCACGGACGCACGTGCCATCGGGCGTCGGGTAGTCGTTCCCGTAGACCGTGAATCGCGGCTCCGGCTCGCGGGCTGCGGCGATGAGCCTCGGGACGATGTGGGTCTCCGGATCGTGCGCTTCTCCGAGCGACCCGTCCGGCATCGCACCGGCCACGTTGAAGTACCGGAACACCACGCTCTCCAGCGCGCCGGCCTTCACTCCCGCCGCGATCACCCGCTCGAAAGCCAGCTTCGAATCCCCGTATGCATTGACCGGGCGCGTGGCTGCCTCTTCGGTGATCGGCACCGTCGATGGCTCGCCGTAGACCGCCGCCGTGGACGAGTAGACGATCCGCCGGGCACCGTAGGCGATCATCCGGTCGAGCATCACCGACGGCTCGATCAGGTTCTTCTGGAAGTACAGCGCTGGATTGGTCTGGGATTCGGCCGTATCGATGTAGCCGGCGATGTGGATGACGACGTTGACTCCCGCCACCACCTGCGCCAGAACGGACGGCGCGTCGAGTCCCGAGTGCACGAACCACGCGCGCTGGTCGACCGCGGCGATATGCCCGCGCTCGAGCGAGTCCAGCACCACGACATCGTGTCCGGCATCGAGCAACAACCTCGTGGTGATGCTTCCGATGTAGCCGGCGCCGCCGGTCACGAGCACGCGCATGGCCTACGCCTCGTATCCGCTGGGTCCGATGATCCCCGACTGCAGCGCCGTGACGACCCTGAGCGACACGTCGAGGTCCCACCGCTCGGGCACCTCCCACGAACGCGGCGACTCCAGTGCCGCGCCAAGCGCTTCGTCGATCGCCCTGTCGTCGGCCGGCACCAGCCTGTTCGCACCGACGTCGATGGTCACCTGGCGCTCGGTAGACCGACGCACGGTGACGCACGGGGTTCCGAGCATGCATGCCTCTTCCTGCACGCCACCCGAGTCGGTCACCACGGCGGCGGCCCCCCGCTGCAGTGCGAGCATGTCGAGGTAGCCGACGGGCTCGGTGAGCCGCACGTGTCCGGCGTGCTGCGAGAGCCCCGCGGCCGCCAGCAACGGCCGAGTACGCGGGTGCGCCGGGAAGAGCACCGGCAGCGGCGACGCAGCGAGCGCCGCGGCGATACCCGCCAGCCGTTCTGGATGATCGGTGTTCTCCGGCCGGTGTACCGTGGCCAGCACGTAGCCGCCGTCCGGCAGGCCCTCCGCCGCAGCGATGTCGCGTCCCTCAAGACGCGACAGGTTGCGCAGCACGGACTCGGCCATGATGTTGCCGACGAAGTGGATCCGCTCCGGGGCCACTCCCTCGACGATCAGGTTCTCCTCGGCACCCGTCGCGGGCGTGAGGAGCATCGCCGAGAGCTGGTCGGTCACCAGCCGGTTGACCTCCTCGGGCATGCTCATGTCGCGCGAGCGCAGACCCGCCTCCAGGTGGACCACCGGGATCTGCAGCTTCGCGGCGGCGAGCGCGCCCGCGAGCGTGGAGTTCACGTCCCCGACCACGAGGACCGCGTCGGGACGCTCGGCCGAGAAGAGCTCCTCGAGCTTCATCATCGCCGTCCCGGTCTGCACCGCGTGCGTCCCGCTCCCCACGCCGAGGAACCACGCAGGTGCGGGAAGATCCAGGTCGGAGAAGAAGACATCCGACATCGCCGCATCGTAGTGCTGCCCTGTGTGCACGAGTGCGGCATCGATGCCCGCGTCGCCGAGCGCTGGCATGAGCGGTCCCACCTTGATGAAGTTGGGGCGTGCCCCGACGACGACGATGATCCGCATGAGCGACCTTTCTGCAGGTAGAGCGCTTAGCCGAGTATAGCAGTGGGCACGGGGGCTGCCCCGCTAGTACGCGCCACGCGCGAACAGCACCGCCGGTATGGTGCGCAGGATCAAGGAGATGTCCAACGCCACGTTCCAGTTCTCGATGTAGAAGAGATCCAGCCGGACCATCTCGGCAAACGAGAGCTGCGAGCGCCCGGAGACCTGCCAGAGGCCGGTCATGCCGGGCGGCACCTCGAGGCGACGCCAGTCATGCGGCGTGTAGCGGGTCGCCTCCGAAGGGATCGGCGGTCGTGGCCCCACAAGGGACATCTCGCCCCGGATCACGTTGAGGAGTTGCGGCAGTTCATCGATGGAGAACTTGCGCATCACCGAGCCAACGCGCGTCACCCTTGGGTCGTCCTTCATCTTGAACATGGGTCCGGCGACTTCATTGTGCTCCTGAAGCTCGGCCAAGCGAGCGTCTGCGTCCATGACCATCGACCGGAACTTGAACATGCGGAACTCCCGGCCGAACTGACCGAGCCGCCGCTGCCGGTAGAAGACCGGGCCGGCACTCGTCAGCTTGATGAGGCCCGCGATGAGCGCCCACAGCGGAAGCCCGAGGATCAGCAGCACGAGCGACACGACGACGTCGAACGTCCGCTTCACCGCCAGATTCGTGCGCGAGAGCGAGACGCGCTTGACGGTGATGAGCGGGATGCCTGCCACCTCGCGCACCCACAGGCGCGACGTCAGCACCTCGAGCAGACCCGACGAGATGTGGATGGATACGTCCTGGCCGCGCAGCTCGGCGATCATGCGCGATATGACCTCGTGCTCGAATGCCGAGGTCGCGACGATCACCGTGTCGATACCAGCCGGCCCGACGATCGCGGAGAGTTCCCGCGCGTACCCGAGAACCGGCACCGTGCCCGTCATGTAGTCGAGGGCGAGGCGATCGGCATGAGTCGCGGCCAGACAGCCGACGGGAACGAGCCCTGTGTCGGGCGCGGAACGCAGAACGGCTACGAGCTCGGCCGCCTCGGCGTTGGTGCCCACGATCAGCGTCCGGCGGAGCATCCTGCCGCTCAATCGCTGGTGTCGCAGCCACCCACGGATGCCGAGCCTGCCACACCATACGAGGACCACCGCCAACGCCCAGGCGATCAGCGTCCACGCCCTCGAGAGACCGGGCATCTTGAGGGCGAACGTGAGGAGGATGAACCCGACGACGCCCAGTGCCAGCGCCCGGGCGACACGGCGCAGCTCACCCGCTCCCCAGAAGAGGGACTCGATGTCGTAGAGGCCCTCCGCGGCGATCGACACGAACCACACCGCGCTAAGGACGAACGAAAGCTGCCAGAACGTGATGGTGATCCCGATGTTCTCGAAGTCGACGGGCTCGAGGAGCGAATTGAATCGCAGCACGGTGGCGAGCAGCGTCGCCACGATGAGCATGGCGACGTCCCCGACGATGAGCGCGGTCGTGACGATGCGCCGACGCTGCCTCGCGTCGATGAACACACCGCCGGAACGCTCGTCATCCAACCGCGCCATGCATGCTCCCTCCCGTGCTGCGCATCCCGCCGCACGCCCAACGGTCCAGCGTCATCGGCCTAGTATCCCATGCCGCCCTCGTGCACCGAGAACGCGTGCCGGACCAGCACCGCCAGGCGGTGCACCACCCACGCAACGACGAGCGTGCCGACCGCGAAGACCACGACGTTGAGCGGGAAGGTCAGCGCCGCGATCTGCGGTATCGAGTACACGCGGTACTGCACGAGATAGATCTCGAGCGTGAGACCGGCGACGAACGCGATGCCCAACCCGGCAGACGTGCGCAGTGGTCGCGCGAGCCAGCCTCCGGACTCGCCGATCGCAAGCGCGCTCACGAGGATCGGCAGCGTGAGGGCGTGCACGAGGAACTGCCACTCCCACCCGAGGACCGGACCGAGGCCGAACTTGACGCCGCCATACGCGCCGAGAAGGAGAACCAGGGCCAGTGTCCACAGCGGTCCCGCAGTGTGGCGACGCTTCCGGGACAGCCCCATCGCGACACCCAAGAGCATCGTCATCCAGTAGAAGAAGTAGAGCACGTACTGCGAGCGGTCTTCGATGGACCAGGCGCTGAGGTCGACGGTCGTCAGATAGAGGAACGCGTACGGGATGACCGCCACCGCCGCCGCGGCCACCGCCACGCTTGACGAACGCGTCCGCAGCACCGGGTACAGGAGCACGTAGTAGCCGAGCAGCGCGGCGACGAACCAGAACGGGGTCGGATACACGATCGTCTTGAACGCCTCGGCAGTGCTTCCTACCCAGTCGGGCCGCACGAGGATCACCGTCGCAAGCGTCACGATCAGCGTCGACGGATAGACGCGGGCAAGACGGCGACCCATCCAGGCGGGAAAGCGCCACGTGAGCGACTGGCTGATCGCTAGCCCGTACCCAGAGAGTCCGAAGAAGAGCGCGTTGCCGAGACCGCCGCCGGCCGCGAGCTCGGGAACGGGGTAGAGCGCGTCCATATGCGAGTTCGTGATGAGAAGCACCGTTATGAACCGCAGCATGGTGAGTCCCGGGAGATGGCGAACACCCATCCCGCCAGCGGAGGTCCTCGAACGCTTCAGACCGGCCACGGCTACGTCCCTGCTCCCTTCCGGCTCCCTTGTCCGTCGGCGGAAGAGGATCGGCCACACAGCACGTCCCGCCACCCGGCGTGACACGCGAACGGCGTCCCAAGAGCGGACAGAAGCCCTTCCGGCCTGCCCACCCAGTCTCCGCGATTCGAGCATACCGTCACCGTGTCAGCCGCGACGACTCCGAGCGGGAGCCGGTGAGGCGTGAAGGCCTCGTGCACCATCGGGATCGCATGCGGGTCGAAACCCATCAGCTGGGTGCACACCAGGTCCGTCTCGGCGAGCGACGCGCCTACCACGAGCACCCCCGCGTCCCGCCGTGTGGGGTCCTCCGGCCCCGATCCCTCTCCCGCGACCACGCCGTCGACAACGACCAGCGTCCGTCGCCGGGACTCCCGCCTCGCTCCGGCGGCGTCGAAGTACAGCACCGCCCGCGACACGTCGTGCACCATGCGCCAGCACGTGTCGTTGCCGTGCCAGTTGCCGCTGCGCACGGTGGTCGCCGTCCGACCGAACAATGGCGCCGCGATCACCTTCGCGATGCGGAACACCGGCGCGAACACGTGAGGGTTGCGGGCCACAAGCCGCTGGAAGCCACGCACTCCCCTCCCCTCGGCACGCGCCCGCGCGCTCGCCCGATCGAACTGGTCACCGCCGTCCTCGGGAGCTCCATCACGGTAGTGCGGAAGCCAGTTGCGCCCCGAGTTCACGCCGACCAGGTTCTTGAGCGCAAGCGTCACGCCCGTCTTCTTGTGCGTCTTCATCTTGGGGACGTCGATCAGCACGTCGCATCCCATGACCGTCGCGCTCAGCCGGTACTCGTGCCTGCCCTGCGAGTGATGACGGTTCGTCTCTTCCTGGTCGTAGTCCGCACCGTAGAAACGGGCGGGCCCCAGCTCGGCCAGGCGGCTCCCGTCGCCGAGATCCACCACGGTCGCTCCCGCCGGGTCGCCCGGCAGCGGATGCTCGGCGTACTTCACGTCGCCTCGCACTTCCTGACACGAATCGCGCAGGTCAAGAAGCCGCACGGGGACGCTCGCGCGCTCGGCGTAGAAGGCCACGAGTGCGGCAAGCCCGGTCCGTTCGACGATCGACTCCCAGTCGGCGTCGAGTTGAGGACCGTCGGCGATAACCACCTCACCGGACCCCCGCAGGGCGATCAGCACGTAGTCGATGATCGCCCGCACAACCGAGCCGTGGGTGATGACCTGCTCCCACTCGTCCGGGACCCCTTTGCGGCTGTGCCAGATCAGGTTGGGCTTGATGACGACCCGATCCCCCGGGCGCACGAGCACGCCGAGCGGATCCCACTCTGCGGTGTCGTACCGGGTCGCGTCCCAACCGAGCAGCCGCAGAGACTCTCTCATCCCGCGGTACACGGCGTTTGTGGGCCCTGTGGTCGCAAACGGATACTCCGGGTACGCCATGTCGGGATGGAAGGGCGCGCCCAGGGGGTAGCCTCCCCCTACGTCGTACACGCACACGCTGCCCGAATCACGCATCCCGGCCCTCCTGTGCTCGCACGCACGAGTCCAGCACGGCCTCGTAGCGCTCCGCCACCGCTGCGGGCCCGAAGACTCCTGCAGCCTCGGCGTTGGCCGCGCCCATCCGCGCGACCAGCGCCCGATCGGCGGCGAGCCGGTCGAACGCCCGCGCCAGCTCTTCGGGATCGGCCGCGGGGACGAACAGCGCGTTCTTGCCTTCGGCGAGATGATCGGCCGATCCACGATGCCGCGTCGTCACGATCGCCATGCCCGCACCCATAGCCTCGGCGATCACCGTAGGAAAGCCCTCGGGCCAGCTGGTCGGCAGCACGAACACGTCCGCCTCCCGCATCTGGGCAACGACCTCATCCCGGGTCACGTACCCGTGGACGATGATGGGCACCGGCGCGCTTCCCGCCGCCTCGACAGCCGCATCGCGCTCGGGGCCATCGCCGAAGATGTCGAGCGAGTACGCCGAGGGGTCCGCCACGCGCCCGAGCGCCGCCACGGTGGTGAGCAATCCCTTGCCCGGGACATGGCGCCCGGCGAAGACGAGACGCAGAGTCGGGGCGCTTCCCGGCGCCTCAGACCTGCCGCCGGCCGGCGGCTCGTATGGGTTCTCCACCACGTGGTACCGTCCCCGCGGCTCGAACCGCCGCCACTCGATCGCCTCGGCCGACGAGAGCAGCAGCACCCCGCACGCCGCGCGGGCGATCCGCCGGGAGATGTACGCGGCGCGCCCGTGAGGATGCGCGAGCACGCGTTCGGGGTCGCTACCGTGGAACTCCACGGCGAACGGGATCCGCCGCAGGCGGAACGCAAGCGCGAGCACGGCGTCCCGGTAGAAGGCGCCGTCATTGTGCGCCGTGTGGACGACCACCACATCGGGCGAGAAGTCGCGAGCGCTCCTCGCCGCCGCGTGAACATCTTGAAGGCGCGCCAGGACGCGGCTGCCATGCCGCGCCGCGCCCACCCCTCCGCCCCACGTGGTGGTCTGCACCTCGTGTCCGCGGGAGCGAAGCGCCGTGGCGAGCGCGTTCACGATGCCGGGCACGGGACCGGGCGCCGTGGCGTGCGGGGCCATCATCAGGATGCGCATGCGGTCATACCTGCTTCCGCCGGCGGACGCGTTCGCGAAGCACTGCCACAACGAACGCGGTGTTGCCCACAAGATACCGCTTCCACATGCGTCGTGGCTCCTGCAGAAGGCGGTACGCCCACTCGAGTCCACACCGCTGCATCCACCGCGGCGCGCGCCGCACCGCTCCCGTCCACACGTCGAAGCTCCCGCCCACCCCCACAGCCAGTACAGGGCCGAAGCCGCCGCGCTGCTCGTCGAGCAGACGCTCTTTTCGGGGGCTCGGGAGAGCCACCAGCAGCAGCCGCGCACCCGTCGCCGCGACTCCCGCGGCAACCGCCGCATCGTCGGAGAAGTAGCCGTCACGCCAGCCTGCGAGCACGATTCCCGGGAAGTGCTCGCGCGCCCATGCGGCCGTGGCGTCCGCCACCTCGTGCCGCGCACCCAGCAGGAAGACCGGCCAGCGGCGAGCGGCCGCCTCGGCCAGCAGCCGCTCGGCAAGGTCGATCCCGGCGACCCGCTCCGGCACCGGAGTGCCGAGTACCCGCGCCGCCCACACCACCGACTGGCCGTCCGCGCTGGCGATATCGGCCTCGCGCATGATCCTCGCGAGGCCGGCGTCGCGCGACGCCGCGACGACCTTGGCCGCGTTCACCGATACGTGATGGGCGAATGCCTCGCGCTCCACCGCGTCCACGCACGCCACGACCGTCGCGGCCATGTCCAGACCGTCGAGGGCCACGCCCATGAAGTCATGCCTCATCGCGTGCCAGCCCTCTCGGCGAGGGCGGCCTCTACCGGACAGGCGCGACCGCTTCGGGCGGACGCGAGCGCAGCCCGTCCGGCGGCCAGGTGCGCGTCGCCCCATCGCGGGAACGAGCGGCGATCGACGCCGAGACGCCCCTTGCGGTAGTACGTGGCTCCGGTTGCCGGGTCGACGAGGTTCGCGTCGGTCCACGCCGAGACGCGCTCGGCGAGTTCGAGCGAGCCGGGATCGTGCGAGCCGAGCCGAGCGAGCACGTCGATGGCCGTGGCCGCCGCATGGATGTCGAAGGGGCCTTTGCGGCCCGCGTAGTAGAAGGGCTCGCCGTCCTTCCCGAAGAACTCGGTGCACCACGCTCGGAGCCCCGCGTCGAGCAACGCCACACACCCGGGGTCGCCCGTCGCAAGCGCCAGCCACGACAGCCCGTCGAGGTCGTAGGCCGTGTGGAAGCTGTCGCTCCAACCGAGGGACGCGCCGTCCCCGTACGGCCACGCATCCAGCCCCCGGAGTGCCTCGACGGACGTCCGGGCGGCTGCGAGGGACGGCCCCTCATCGCCACCGGTCAGTGCGCGGACCGCGGCGACGAACCCCGCCCCGAGCAGGTTGGCGTTGTGGATGAGGCGGTCGGTCAGGGCTGTGTAGCGGTACGCGGGACGTCCCGCGCGCTCGCTTCGCAGGCCCGTGTCCAGGAAGTCTGCGGAGGCCTGCGCCTCGGCCAGCAGCCAGGCGTCACCGGTGACGAGCGAGGCCTCAAGAAGCGCCCGGCCCGCAAAGACCGTCACGATGAGGTTCGGCTCGCCTGCGGGGTAGTAGCTCCACCGCGTCTGCACGTCGAACTCGTAGGCGTACGCGCCGTGCCGGCCGCGCGACACCAGGTCGGCCGACAGCCGTCGTACGGCTCCCACATCGGCCGGATCGAGCGCCTCACGCCGGGCGGCGGCGGACAGGTGACAGGCGACCGTCTTGGCCATCGTGAACGGAGCGACGCCCAGAACCGGAGCCAGGTCCAGACGCGAGCGCTTCCTGATCTGGATCACAGCCTGGCGCATCCGCGCGCTCCTCTTCACCCATGCGGGTATGCGCGTTCCGAGAAGCGCGTCGTAGGGGTCGTGACCGGGGGCGAGCGGGTCTGCCATCATACCTCCCGGATCCGCTGCTCGAGCAGCACGTGCTTCCCGCTCACCGTGCGCTCGATCGCTGGAACAGCGCGGACGCCGATGCGCACCTTCTCGCCGAGCTTGGCCGCCAGCTCGGCCTCGATCGCACGCACGTCCGTCTCGCTGAAGCCCTCGCGGGGCACCACGAGCAGCTCGGCGAACCCGGGCCGCTCCTGGACGTAGCGCATCATGCCGACCCGATCGAAGACCGCCGAGTGCACGTTCACCGCCGACATCGGGATGCGCGCTCCCGAGGAGGTGACGAGCGCCTCCCGGCCCCACCTGCCCTCGATGGCGGCGAGTCGTCGCATGCCCCGGCCGCACGCGCACGCGCCCTCAGCCCACTGCGCCCGGTCGCCCGTCCGGTAGCGCAGGAGCGGCATCCCCTTCGTGATGAGGCTCGTCACCACGATCTCCCCGGGGACGCCCGGCTCATCGATCGACTCACCGGTGCCCGGATCCACGAGTTCGACGACCCCGAACAGCGGATCGACGTGCAACTCGGCGGAGTGTTCGCACTCGGCGGCGAAAGCGCCTTTCTCGGCCATGCCGTAGAAGGTGAACACGCGGCAGCCGAACACCTCGGCGAAGAGCTCACGCTGGTGCGGATAAATCATCTCCGACACGCACAGCAGCGCCTCCAGGCGCGGCGGTCGCTCGCCGGAGAGCCGGTAGCTGCGCGCGAGCGTCTCGAACACCGAGGGATAACCATGCAAGAAGCGAGGCGAGAACCTCCGCAGGCTTCGCCGGATGGCGGCAAGCCCGGCCTCGTCCATGTCGAACACCGAGCAGTAGAGCTCCCTGCGGAGCGGCTCGTACCGGGTGAGGCGGCCGGTCGCTCCCCCGATCGCCACGCCGCGGAAGACGGCCCGCTTCTCGTCGAGCCGGAAGCCCACCCGCGACCACGCGTCCGTCACGAAGGCCCAGTCGGCCGCCGACGCATCGCGATCGACCCACAGGCCGAGCTGCGCCGCGGTCGTCCCCCCCGTGGTCACCCACTTGCGGGCGCTCTCCGGCACCGACGGGTCGACGAGCGCGTCTCCGGCCTCACGCACCTCCTCCTTCGTGAGCAGCGGCAACGCACGCAGCGCCTCCGGAGCCGGGATCCCCGTCTCCAGACCCGCACTCCGTAAGCGCTCCGGCCACAGCGGCGTGCGCATCGCAGCCTCGTGCAGCTGCGCGAGGCGCCGCCGAACGATCGCGTCCTCATCCAGACGGCCGGCAGCTCGCTCGGCCAGGATGGCCCTCGTGGACGCGAATGCACGCCCATATCTCACGCGCACCGGGAGCGCTCTCGCGAGCGGCCCCGCGACCCGCTTCAGTCCCTGGGGCATCGCCTCGTACGCCGACCGTGCCGCATGGATGGCGCTCATCGCCCACCACCGCCGAGCACGGCGTCGCGCAGGATCGTCCCGGCGCGCAGCGCCCGCTCCCTCGCGAGAGCGGCGCCCTGAGCGAGCCGAGCGACGACCTCGTCCCGACGCTCCTCCAGACGGTCGAGTGCGCCGGTCAGCGCATCGGGCGTCAGTGCGGCGCCGTCCACCACCCACTCCTCGGTGCCGAGAAGATCGCGGTTGATGCCGCGCGCCTTGCGACTGTACGCCACGCTGACGGTCGGGACTCCGGACGACATCGCCGCGATAGTGGCGTGCGTGCGCGCCCCCACGAACGCGTGCATGCGCGCGATGGCCCATTTCAGTTCTGCGGCTCCCAGGTCTCGCGGGAGCACCGGCGGTGTCTCGCCGTCGACAAGACCGGCGACGCCTTCAAGGAAGGCCCCGTCGTCGCTCCGCGCGGTGAAGACGTGTCCGACGAGCAGCACGGGGCGCCCGCACTGCGCCCTCACCGCCTCCACGAGGGTCGCGCAGCGTCTCATCCACTCATCGGGCGTCAATCCGGCCAGCACGCCCACGAGCGGCGACAGGTTCACGCCCACCGCGCCTTCGGTGGTCAACCCGAGGCCGTCCCGCGGCTCCCTCGGCTCGAGCGCGAACGCGGGGTCGCTGACCCGGTGCGTGATGTCGCCCAGCCCCAGGCCCCTCAGATAGTCGACGGTGAGGTCGTCCCGGGCCATGATCGCGCTCGCGCGCTCGAGCTCCCGGACCGCGAAGCGCTCGTAGCGGCTTCCGTCGCCGAACGGGCCGATGCTCGCTCCCCAGATCACCAGCGGCGTGCCGGATGCGGCCACAGCGCGGTCGATCCCCCAGAATCGGTCGGGCCGGCCGTAGTCGAGCGTTAGGTTGTCCCCGCCGAGGGCCAGCACGGCGTCGGCGCTCGCTGCCACTTCGGTCAGATACCCGAGTGCATGGCGTGCGTACGCGGACGCGATCGGCCCCGCCGCGCGTGCAGCGAGCCGGTCGGCTACCCATCGCGGCGTGAGCCGACGAGGCTCCGGCGGCGGGCTGACGACGGGCACCGGCTCCTCGCCCCAGTCCACCGGGCCCCGATCGTACGGAGCGGAGACGACCTCGGGCGCATCGAAGGCAGCCCGCAGCACCGACAGCGTGCCGAGGTCGATGGCCTGGCAGCCCCGGTTCAGGTGGCTTCCGTTCGCGACGAGCGCGATCCGGACGTGCTCGCTCATCAAGACGTCCTTCCCCGCGAGGGCAGGCGCGCATCCAGCGACCTGGCGATCGACGCGACCATGCGACGGATCGTGGTCGCCCGGAACGCCGCTTCCGCGTCTCCCGTGAGCGCGAAGGATCGACGGCTGGCCCGCGCGACGTCCGACACCAGCCGGTTCGCGAGCGACCGCAGGATGCGCCTGTCGCGCCCGGGCGCGATACGCTTCCGCGGCGCGGCCATGCCGCTGCCCGCGGCCCGCCACAGCCGGTCCGCGAGCCCGGTGCTCTTGTACGACAGCCCGGCAGCCTGGCTCACGCGCACCGCGTCGGGTGCAAGCGCCTCGAGCGACACGCTTCCGTCCGCCACGCCCGCCTCGAGGAGGGCCGCCATCTCCGCGGAACGGACGATGGCGATGCTGGTCCCCCTCGGCTCGCTCAGGTAGGGCTCCACCCACGCGTCCATAAACGTCACGTCTGCGGTCTCGGCCGCGAGGTCGTCGCACCACTCGCAGGCGCCAAGGGTGAACACGCGCGGCACCCACGCGTCGAACGGGAACTCTCCGCTCGCTGTGGCTGTTGCCGCGCCCGTGGCGTACCCGACCTCGACGCCGAAGCGATGCGGCGGCACCCCGTCCCGCTTGATCCGGTAGCGGACCGTTCGGACGGACGCCTCGTGCGGGACTCCTGCCCGCTGGGCCAGCAGCGCGGTGAACGCGTGCGTCTTCTGCTGCCCGCACGCGAGGCCCAGGCATGGGCCGAGACATGCCGCGAGCGCCGGCCATTCGGAAGCGGCGCGCCGCAGCGCCTTGATGGTGCACGGCACTCCCACGACCGCCACGCGCGACCTCGCGCGCACGGCCGCGCGCAGCGCCTCATCCAGCGATGCCTGGTGGTAGTGGGACCCCGAGCACGCGCGAAGCGCCGCCACATCGCTGCACGCGCGATAGGCGAACATGCGCCCGTCGGCCACGGGACCTACGGCAAGCACCGCATCGACCGCCCCCGACTCGAGCAGCCGGACGCCGGTCCACGTCGCCAGACCGCCCGACGCGCCGTGCGCCCGCTCGGTTGCGGCGAAACCGGCCGCACATGCGCGCGCGTGACCGATCCCGCCGTGGCGAGGGGCGTCAGCGAACCGCTGCGCCGCCAGCGCGTCCTCGTCGGGGCCGTGCGGTCCGAACGGGCACACGGCGATGCATCGGCCGCACGCGGTGCATCCTCCCACGTCGTGCGGCACGAGCGCGGCCTCCGCGTCCGGGGCCATCGCGAGAGCGTCTGCCGGACACGCGGCGGCGCACACGCCGCACCCCGAGCACCATCCGCGCTCGACCACCGCGTGGAGCACGTCCCCCACTGCCCGCTTGCTCCCCGTACCGCCGTTCACTGCCACACCTCCGGCGCGACCCCGCGAGCCGCGAGCTCGCGTGCGACCATCGCGAACCGCGTCGACCAGCCCTGACCGAGCGCCCACTCCCGGAGTCCCGCCCGATCGGCCTCCGTGAGGCGGCTCGCCGCGTCGGCGCCGGCACGGTACTCGTCGGCCGTGCGGCACACCGTGACTCCCGGCATGCCCTCGAGCGCCGGGAGGGGCGCCGCCAGCACCGGTGCGCCGGCAAGCAGGTAATCGTAGACCTTCGTCGGATACACCCCGGCGGTGAAGTCGTTCATCCGATACGGCACGAGACCCGCCACGGCGTCCGAGAGCACTCTCGGTATCGCGCCCGAGGGGCGCCATCCGAGCACCTCGACGGAGTCCAGGACGCCGGCCGCATCGCTCCCCACGATCCGCACCGGCCAACCACTGCTCCGTGCGATCTCGCCCATCAGGTCCGTATCCAGAGCCTCGTTCACCGATCCCACGTAGTAGAGCGCCTCCCGGCTCACGTCCGGCCTCGGAGCCTCCGCCCACTCCTTGGCGCCGTGCGGCACCACGAGGATGTCGGACCGCACGCCGGCCCAGTCATCCCTGCTCACCTCGGTGTCCGCGGTCACCAGCGCCGCGTGCCGCGCGAGCCACGTCATCGACGTGCGGGAGACCCGGTCGTACGCGGGGCTCTTCAGGAATCGCTCCCACATGTCGTACCAGAACGGCAGTCCCACCTGCTCCAGCAGGGATGCCCACACCTCTCCGGGAGTCCCGACGCACACCAGCGAGGGCGCGTCCCACCCGCGCTCGGCGACCGCCCGCTCCACCGCCCGCCACGCGCGACGCGCGCTGGAGGCGAACGCCAGGTCTCCGCCGACGGGCACCTGGCGCCAGGCCACGAACGCCGGCACGGGCACGGGAGGACGCCACTCGTCGCTCTCAGAACGCGACGCCATACGGCGAAGGCGAGCGACGATGCGTGCCGGCGTGATGCGCCCTGCGGCCGCGCGTTCGACGAACAGGACGTTGGCGCGCGCGCACAGTTGTGCTGTGAACTCCTGCTGGCGCTGCCAGAGGCCGAAGTACTCCCGCTCGAGGAAGCTGCCGAGCACGACGACGGTAGGACGCGCGGCGTTCACTCGACACGCCTCCTGCCGCTCGTGAGCACGATCGTCCACCACCAGAAGCCCACCGCGATGATGCTGAAACCCTCCCACGCACTCGTGTACAGCGTGCCCACCGTGTAGAGCCCGAACCACAGCGCGAACGAAGGGCGCGTCAGCCCCGGGAAGCGCGCCGTCTGGAGTCGCTGCCAGATCGTCAGCCCTATCCCGACGGCGAAGGCCATGAACAGGCTCGTGCCGATCCACCCGTACTCGACAAGGTTCGAAGCGAGCTCGGGCGGCAGCGGCACGAAGCCGGGGCGCGTCGGGTCGAGCGTGTTCGAGTTGCCGAACAGCTGCAGCCCGTACGAGAACTCGTACGCCAGCGCGCCGCCGATGTTGGCCGCCGCTCCCGACGAAGCGCTGGCCGGGCCCGTACCGAGCGCGGGAACGCGCGCGTAGCGATCGACGAACTGGCTTCCATAGTACAGGTAGCCCATCCGTGAAACGCCACGCTCGATGAAGACGCCCTGGTCGGTGAGGAAGTACTGCGGCGACAGGTCACGCTGCACGGTCAGCGGACGATACTCGTAGTACACAGCGACGAGGGCGAAGGCGGAAGCCAGCGCGACGACGGCTACGAGGGTACGCCGGCTGAGTCCCAGTCCCCGGCCCCGCTCCGGACGGGCGAACACGACAGCCGTGAGCATCACGGCCGGACTCATCAGAAGCCCCAGCCGGGAACTCGCGAAGACGAACACGGGGGCGCACACCAAGACGCCGAGCATGTAGGGTACCCGACGCGTGCGCACGTACTCGCCCGCGAACGCGGCCATCGCCCCGAGCATGAGGAACCCGAGGTTGTTCGAGCCGCCCGCACCCAGCGTGCCGAACACGATGTCCGGGCCTTTCGAGGCCGTCCCGCTCAAGACGAACTGCGCGAGGCCGATCGGCACCTGCGCGAGCGCCACGACTATCGCCATGCGCACCGCGAACTTCCGTGCGTTCGTGCCGTCGACGAGTATCGCCGCGGCGAGAGCGGTGAGCGGGACCAGGAAATGGCCCCTGAGGCCCATCGCGACCTGGAGCAGGCTCGACCCGTTGATCACGGCGGAGACCGTGGCCGCGAGCGTGAACAGGCCGGCGGCGACCCATGGCCACCGCCTCGCGAACAGCCAGTGACCGTTCGAGCCTCTCAGGAGAGCGGCCAGCAACACCAGCGCGAGCACGCCCGCCTCGGCCGCGTTGATCGCCCAGAAGAGCTGCGGCAGCGCCTGGATCACCGGTGCCCGGACCGCCGCCCACCCGAACAAACCGATCGCGAGCGCATACGGCCGATACAGGGCCAACACGACCGCGCCGAGCGCAGCGGCCGCGATGAACCCCAGCTCGTACCTGTATCCCGTGAGAGCGCCGATCACCACGCCCAGCACGACCACGAGCGTACGGCTCTGGCGCGGGCTCACGACCTCACACCCCGCAAGGTGCGCAGCATCTGGCGTTCGATGCCATCGTTTCCGGCAGCGGCCATACCGAAGAGCGCGAGTGCCACGATCGGGGCGAGCCACCATGCGGCGCCCTTTGGAGCGAGGATCGCACCCAGAGCGACCGTCGCAGCCGCCAGCGCGGCAGGCACGCCGATCCGCCGGAAGAAACCGTCCCCGACCGACAGCATGCCAAGACGCGACAACACCGCGACGTAGACCGAGCCGGCGAGCGTGTATGCGATGACCACCCCGACCGCCAGGCCGGCCACACCGATCACGGGGATCAGCACCACTTTGGCGGCCAGGTTCGTGAGGAGGATGCCGAGCGCGATCCACGCGTGAACGCCGTACCGCTCGGCGGCCTGCACCCGGCGAGGCATCACCACGATCAGCGCGAGGGGCACGAGCGCGAGTGCGAGGATCCGCAGGAACAGCCCGCTCTGGTCCACCGCCGCCGCGTCGAACCTGCCGCCGCCGAACAGGACACGCACGATGTCGGGTCCGCACAACCACAGAACGGCCGCTGCCGGCGCGAACAGCGCGATCACGGCCTCGATGGCCTTACCCAGGATCCGGGTGCTCCGCTCGTCGCGCTCGGACGAGAACTCGGCGAACACTGCGAGCCCGAGAGCCATCGCGACCACCGAGACGAGCATCTGGATCATGCGGTCGGCGATGTAGTAGGTCGTCACCACTCCCACTCCGGCCGCATCGGCGAAGAACCGGTCGACCACCAGGCTGCCCTGAAGGAACGCGACGGCGAGAAGCACCGGCACCGTCCCGCGCTTCACCCGCTCGCGCACGCGCACGGGTATCGGAGCGGCAAGCGACCAGTCGAGCCGGACGGTGCGCACGAGCCCGACGAGCGCCCAGGTCGCCTGGACGAGCGCCGCTACCAGGAAGACGGTGGCGAGCGACTCCAGTGTGCGGCCGAATCCGAGCACCAGCAACGCGATGAACGTCGATGCGTTCGCAACCTGGGAGAGCACGAACACCGCCGTCTTGCCCCGCGCGACAAGAAGCGGCTGGAGGGAGAACGAGATGCCGTAGGCTGCCGCGCCACCACACAACAGCGCGGCGATCTTCCACGCGACACCGCCGCCGTCGGGTGAGTCCCACAGGCCGCTCAGCGCCGAGAGCGGGACCTGCAGCGCCAACGGGATCGCCACGATGAGAGCTGCCGCCACCAGGAGCCGGGGAACCCCGTCCAGCGGCTCATCGACCGCCTTGGGCGAATACGCCGGCGTGACGAGGTTGGTCGCGGCGACCGAGAAGACGCTCATCAGCGCCATCGGGACGGTCATGATGAGGTAGTAGCTGTCCACCAGCGCGCCGGCGCCGAGCGTCTGCACGACGAGCCGATTCTGGAAGAAGGCCAGAACCGCCACGCCCACCGACAGGACGGACAGAAGGGCTATTCGTCCGCGGAGCACCGCAACCGTCCCCCATCGAACACCCCTGCCGGACATCGGGGGCTCACCGGAAGCGCCCGACTCACCAGAGCCCGCTCACGGCTTCGAACAGTCCCCATCCCAACGCCTCGTCGAGCAGGTACAGGACGATGGCGAGCACCGCGAGGAACGCGACGATTCCGAGCGTGACGGTCAGCACGCGACCAACGCCTTCGGCGAGACGTCGCCCGGGCGACTTCGGGGGAACGTAGGTCCCCGTCGCCGGAGCTTCGGCGCCCTTCCCTCCGGACTTCCCGCGCTTCGGCTGGCCTGTGCCTGACTCGGCGACGCCGGTGTTGTAGTAGTCCGAGTAGTAGTAGTAGCTGCTCGACCGCCCCTTGCCGGCGAAGTACCCGTAACCGATGCCCGCCGGGTTAGGCTCGAGGCCCCACGCCACCACGCCGATCACGCGCGCACCGACTCTCTTCAGCATGTCTACCGAGCGGCGCGCGCCCTCGCGCGTGGACACCCCGCCGCGGGTGACCAGCAGCACGCCGTCCACCCAGCGCGACACGGCCGCGCCGTCGGCCACGGCCAGAAGCGGCGGGCTGTCCATGATGACCCAGTCGGCCCAGTCCTCCAGGCTCTCCACCAGCTCGCCCATCTTCGACGAGGCGAGTATCTCGCTCGGGTTCGGCGGGAGCTTGCCCGAGGTCAGCACCAGCAGGTCCAGGTCCTCGCGCGGGCGCTGCAGCGCGCTCTTGAGGGTGGTCGTGCCCATCAGCACATCGGAAAGTCCGATCATCTGACTCACCGCGAAGTACTGGGCGGTCGTGGGCTTCCGGAAGTCGCAGTTGACGAGGACGACCTTGTGCCCCGCCTGTGCGAGACCCGCAGCGAGGTTCGCCGCCACCGTCGACTTGCCCTCGGTCGGCGCCGCGCTCGTGACGAGGATGCGCTTGACCTGCCGATCGAAGTTCACGAAGTCGAGGTTGTTGCGCAACACGCGGTACGCTTCGGCGGCAGGCGATCCGACGTGCGTGAGGATCGAGAGCCGGCGAGTCTCGCCCTTCTCGAGCTTCTCCCCGGGAATCGTTCCGAGCACGGGCGCCCCGAAGATCGCCTCCGCCTCCTCACGGCCCTTGATCGTGTTGTCGAGGTACTCGTAAAGGAACGCCATCGCGAGCCCGAAGACCAGCCCGACCGCGAAGCCGAGGATCGCGTTGCGCGCGGGAGACGGCTCCACCGCCACCGCCGCCCGCACCGCCGGACTCACGACCGTGCCCGAACCCGTCTCGAGCTGCTCGTTGATCTTCAGCTGCTCGAGCTGCTCGACGAGCGTTCCGTACGCGCCGCTCGCGATGCCGAGCTGGGCGTCGAGCGCGTCCGACGGCCCCTCGTCTTCCCGGCGCTCGGCGATCTCGATGATGCGCCGCTCGGCTTCGGACAGACGCGATTCCACCTCGGAGATGGCGGCGCGGATGGACGCACGCTTGTAGTCCATGCTCCAGCCGACGAACTCATCGGCGAGCGTGTTGGCGATGTCGCGCGCCCGGTCCGCTTCACCGGCCTGCGCGACGATGCTGACCACGTTCGTCTGGCCCAGAGCGCGTACCACCACCGCATCCGCCAGATCCTCGGGCGTCATCTTGAGGTCGAGCCGACGGATGGTCGACTCGAGGAGCGGGCGCATCTGCATGAGCTGCACCTGCGTCTGCAGCGCACGTTCGGGCTGACTGGAGAGTTCGGGGAGCACCTGGCCGAACAGCGCAGCGGCCGCATCACTCTCAGAGATGAGGACCTTGGCCTCGCCCTCGTAGACCGGAGGCTGCAGCAGGCTCAGGACCACTGCGGCAAGTGTGACGACGATGACCGCCTGGACGATCGTCCACTTGCGTGCCCGAAGTACGTTGAGGTAGTCGCGCAGTTCCACGGTCTCGCGTCTCCTTCGTCGAAGCCCTCTACAGTCGCGCCGCGCTCTCCACGAATCCTGCGATGAACCACTCCACGCCATCGTCGGTTGGGGTGATGAACACAAGGGATGCGGCCGTCACGTCCTGGCCGCGGTGGACCCGAAGCTCGACGCTGCGCGTGCCCAGGCCCTCGATGACTCCGACGACGTCGAGACGAGCGACGCTCCCCGCGAGGAGGTCCTCGGCGGTGTCCTGCCGATCGCGCTGGCAGGCGACGATGGCCGACACGATGCGGCGGTCCACAGGTCCCGCCTTCGCACCGGAGGAACCGCCCGTGGTCCCCTCCCCGGGTGCGGCGTCCGCGGACAGCAGCAGCCAGTCTCCATCCACCCGCTCGAAGACCAGCGTACCCGAGGCGGTGGACCCATCCTTGAGCTCGAGGGTCACGGGAAGCTCGGCAAGGGCCGCATCGACCGTCGCTGTGGCGGGGACCATCGCCACGATGTCACCCGACAGAAGCCGGGCGATGGAACCCTGCGCGGCGGATTGCTCTTGCCAGAGACGCAGCACCACCGAGTCCGGAACGTCCTCGAGCACGGCTTCGGGGTCGGGCTCCCCGTCAAGTACGACGGTCGGCGTCTCTTCGCGAGATGCCAGCCACTCCCCGGATCTGATGTCTTCGATGACGTCCAGGCCGTCGAAGTAGTAGAACGCGTAGGCGAAGGCCCCCGCGACGAGCACGAAGGCGGTGACCGCCGCAGCGACACGCCGTCGCGCCCTCACCAGATCGCTCGCCATCTACGCCCCATTCGTCTGCGATAATCGACCGCCTGGCGCCGGCCCGGCACGTGGCTGAGCCTAGACGAAGTATACGCTATCGNNTGGACAGATCCGTGTCCTCCACGTGCTCGCTCAAGACGAGCGCCACCGCATCGCGACGTGCCGAGAGTCCTTCGGCCAGCGCCGCTCCGACCGCGTCCCCCGCGGCAACCCGATCGGCGGTGCTCATGTAGTCGAGCGACTCGAGCAGGACGCCGATCGCGGCCCCCTCGATGGTCGCCTTACCGGGTCCGAACACGTAGAGACGCCCGTCCACGTAGCTGTTGTACGAGCCGGCCAGCTCGAGCGTGACACGGCCGGTGATCTCGTCGATGTGCTCCCCGTCGATCACTACATACGGGGCGTCTGCGATCCCGGTGGTGCGAGCCAGCGCGTCGCTCACGGCGGCGCCGCCTCCGAACGGGTACGCTTCACGGAGCCGCGTGTACGAGGTGCCGGGGATCGTCACGGCGAGCAGTGCATCGTGGGCACGGACGCGGGGTTCATCGTCGGTCGAACACTCGAGGACGAGGGCGGGCACCTCCACGCCGTCCGCGTCACCGCCGAGCACGTACACGAACACGCGCCCCGAGTAGCTGCGCCCTGTGTCCACGAGGTCGCACCCTGCCGACGCGACGACCAGCGCCGCCATCGCCAGCACCGCGAGGGCGGAGGCGACCCGATGACTCACTGCTCGCATGTCACTCCTCGAGGTACGCCAGCACGCCGCGGGCGATGCCGTCGGCGATCTTGTCCTGATATGCGGGATCGGCAAGCGCCTTGTCATCCATCGGATTGGTGAGGAAACCCGTCTCCACAAGGATAGACGGCACGGTCGCCCAGTTGAACCCGACGATGTCGGCACGTTTGACGATACCGCGGTCGGTCGCTCCGGAGCTCGCGAGCAGCTCGGCGTGCACCATTTGTGCGGCCTTGAGGCTTGCCGCTTCGATTGGGGCGACCCAGGTGTTCCCCGAGGGATAGAGCGTGGCGACACCCCTCACATCGGCGTTCGTGTGCGTGTCGGCGTGTACCCGAACGAACAGGTCCGCACCGGACTCGTTGGCCACCAGCGCCCGCTGCGCGTTGGTGATGTTCACGGAATTCGAGACCCTCGTGAGCACCACGCGCACGCCGTTGCTCTCCAGTCGCTCCTTGATCTTGAGCGAGAGCGCCAGCGCGAGGTCGTACTCCGTCTGCTTGGTAACCACGCCAACGGCGCCGCCGCTGACCTTGGGCTTCATCTCTGTGCTCCCGGGGCCGAGCGGCTCGGTCCCGGCATTCGCCACGAGCTGGTGACCCGGGTCGATACAGACCACGTGCTCCCCATCCGCGACAAGAGACGCGACATCGGGCCGACAGGCGGCAGGATCCGCGTAGACCAGGACGATGGTGGTGTCGCCCGTCACGCGCTCCCCCGCCGGCGGGGCCTGCGCGAGCACGCTTCCCGACGTCTCCTCGCCTGGCGGGGTCGGCATGCGCCTGACCGCCAGCCCCACTGCCCCGAGCATCATCTCGGCCTCCGAGATCTGCAGGCCGACCACGCTCGGAACCTCGACGAGCACGTCCGGAGAACGGGTGGTGAGAACCGACATCGTCTCGTCGGCCACAAGCGTGGCAGTCGCCTCGTAGCCGCCCTCTTCGGGCACCACGGCGCTCGCGGGTTGGCGCAACAGCAGGCTCACGCCGAAGGTGGCGCCTGCAAGCGCTACGACAGCAACGCCGGCCATGAGCGCATACAAGCGCTTGCGGCGGCCCTGCACCCGTTCCAGTCTCTCGAGTCTCTTGCGTGCCATTGACCGTTCTTCCGTTGGTGGGCCCGGCAGGATTCGAACCTGCAACCAAGGGATTATGAGTCCCCTGCTCCACCATTGAGCTACGGGCCCGTCGGTGCGCACGGTAGTCTGTAATCATACCGCAACGGGTGACCGGGACGCCGTCTTCGCCGGTTGCGGAGCCGGTGCCCCTTCCGTATAATCGGCAATCGCGCCACCGGCCCCACCCGCATTCCTCGGTAGCTCAATTGGCAGAGCATCCGGCTGTTAACCGGAGGGTTGTAGGTTCGAGTCCTACCCGAGGAGCCAGCAGACACCCCGAAGGCCCCGCATGTGCGGGGCCTTCGTCGTTGTTGCGTGCGAGTACCGCCCTACTCCAGGTAGTCCTTGAGGCGGCTGGAGCGGCTCGGGTGGCGCAGCTTGCACAGCGTCTTGCTCTCGATCTGACGGATGCGCTCGCGCGTGACTCCGAACTCCCGTCCGACCTCCTCGAGCGTGCGCGGGTGCCCGTCCTCCAGCCCGAAGCGGAGCTCGATGACCTTGCGCTCCCGCTCGGATAGGCTGTCGAGCACCTTCGCCAGCTGCTCCTGCAGCATGCTGAAGCTGGCAGCATCGGGCGGCACGACCGCTTCGCCGTCCTCGATGAAGTCCCCGAGCTGCGAATCCTCCTCTTCGCCGATCGGCGTCTCGAGCGACACCGGCTCCTGCGATATCTTGAGGATCTCGCGCACGCGCTCGGCGGTCATCTCCATCTTCTCGCCGATCTCTTCCGGGGTGGGTTCGCGCCCCAGCTCCTGCAGCAGGTTGCGCTGCACCCGGATGAGCTTGTTGATGGTCTCGACCATGTGCACGGGGATGCGGATCGTGCGGGCCTGGTCGGCGATCGCTCGAGTGATGGCCTGCCGGATCCACCAGGTGGCGTACGTCGAGAATTTGAAGCCCTTGCCGTAGTCGAACTTCTCCACGGCACGGATGAGCCCGAGGTTCCCCTCCTGGATGAGGTCGAGGAAGAGCATCCCGCGGCCCACGTAGCGCTTGGCGATCGACACGACGAGGCGCAGATTGGCCTCGACGAGCTGTTTCTTCGCATCCACGCCGATGCGCTCGACGCGCTCGAGCCGCCGCACCTCGGCACGCTCGAGCGTGACGCCCCTCTCGGCGGCGTCTTCAAGCTGCGCGACCGCCTCGAGGCCCGACTCGATCTTCATGGCGAGATCGACTTCCTGCCGCGCGGTCAGCAGCGGGACCTTGCCGATCTCCTTCAGGTACATCCTGACCGGGTCGCTCGTAAGCGGCGCGGTCGTGGTCGTCTCGGCCTTGCGACGCGGCTTTCGCTTCGCCTTCGCCGGCGCCGGTTTCTCTACCACCGCTACCACTTCCACCTCGTGTGCGTCCTCCACGACGTCGGGGTCGTCGGGCTCGTCGGCCGGCACATCGTCGATGTCCTCGGGCGAGACGACGTCCTCGAGGATCGCAATGCCGGCGGTCGTGAAGTGCGCATACACGTTCTCGAACTGTTCCTCCGAGAGGTCTATGTCCGAGAGCGCGCCCTGGATCTCTTCGTCTGTGAGAGTGCCCTTGGCCTTGCCCATCTTGACGAGCGTCTTGACCGCCGAGAGTTCGAGCTCGGGGGCCGTCTTACCCGAAGCAGCGGTTTTCTTGCCACTGCTCTTCGCATCAGATGCAGGCGTCACGCGGTTTGCTCCGTCTCTTCGTCGGTCGTGCCGGTGCCGCGATCGCGCAACGACTGCTGCACGCGCTGCAGTTCGGCGATCTCGCCGAACAGCCGGTCGTACGTCTCGGCATCGCGCCCCGGGTCGAGCGAACGCAGCTCGGCCTTCTTAATGAGGATTAGACGCCCGACCGCCAATTCCTTGACGCGGGAGGCCACCTCTCGAAACGCGTATTCTACTTGTTCCACTTCCTGTGCGTCCACCAACCATGCGGAGAGGATTGCCGCGGCTTCGCTATCGCGACCGGCGACCAGGCCGAACAGGTCCTGCCCTGTGGCCTCCCCCGCTTCGCACACCGCCGAGAGCAACCGGCGCGCTGTGTCGTCGGACACGGCCCCTTCGTCAAGCAAATCCCGTGCCTGGCCGCGCACCACAGGTGCGATAGCCGCCAGGCGCACGAGCTCGCGCTCCGCTCTCTGCTCCGCCGTGAGCGGGCGGCCTTCCGCCACGGGCGGCCCCTCCGCATGCGGCGCGGGAATCCGGGTCGCCGGAGTGCGAGGAATCGACCGCACCACGGTCTGGTAATCGACGCGCAGCCGATCGGCCAGGTAGTTCGCGTAGTCGGCGCCGAGCAGCGAATCGCGGACGGGCGCCAGCACCGACGCGGCGTCGGCCAGCGCGGCGCTCCTGCCCTCGGGCGTGCCGAGATCGTGCGCCTCGAGACGAACGTCGATCGCGAACTTGAGAAGCGGGCTCGCGCTATCGACGAGCGCCCGGACCGCGTCGGGACCTTGCGCGGCCACGAGATCGGCAGGGTCCATACCGCCCGGGATGAGCGCGACCGCGAGTTCCACCCGGGAGCTTCCCGCCTCGGGGGTGGCGCTCCAGTCGACGAACTCCGCCGCGCGCATCGCGGCGCGCTTGCCCGCCTCGTCTCCGTCGAACAGGTACACAACGCGCTTGCCGAACCGGCCGAGGAGCTTGACATGCCGCTCGGTGAGCGCGGTGCCGAGGGTTGCGACGGCGGTGGGGATGCCCGACTCGTGAAGCGCGATCACGTCGGTGTAGCCTTCCACGACGACCGCGGTGCCGTTCGCGACGATCTCGTTCCGTGACCGATCGAGGGCGAAGAGCGTCGCCGACTTGTGGAAGATCGGGGTCTCCTGCGAGTTGAGATACTTGGGCTCGCCTTTGCCCACCACCCGTCCGCCAAAGGCGATGACGCGACCGTGCAGGTCGGCGATCGGGAACATGATGCGATCGAAGAAGCGGTCCTTGAGCGACGCTCCGTCAGCGAGCGCGAGGTTGGCCTCCACGATCTCGTCCCGGGTGAATCCGGCGCGCGTGAGTTCGCGCACGAGGCTTCCCTTGCTCGCAGGGGCGTATCCCAATCGCCATCGCTTCGCCACCGCTGTGCCGAACCCGCGCTTGGCCAGATACTCCCGCGCCGCCGACGCTCCCGGCGTCTTCGATGTCGTCAGCTCCCGGTGGAAGTAGTCCGCGGCCGCCTCGGAGCACGCGATCAGCCGGTCCTTGCGGCTTGACGGGACGCCCTGACCGCCCTCCTCGCGGATGTCGATCCGGGCCCGGTCCGCCAGCCGCCGAATCGCGTCGGGGAACTCGAGGTGCTCGGCCTCCATCACGAAGCCGAAAGCGTCACCCCCACGGTTGCAGCCGAAGCAGTGCCACAGCTGCGTGGCCGGGTCGATCTTGAAGCTCGGCGTCTTCTCTCCGTGGAACGGACAGTTGCCCCAGAACAGACGGCCCTTCTGCTTGAGCACGACAGTCTCCGACACGAGGGAGACCAGATCGGTGGCGTCGCGGACCCGCGCGACGTCCTCATCAGGAATGCGGCCCACGACACCTCCCCTGGTGCGCGAGCGCCGGTCGCGAGGTGACCGGCGCATCGAAGCGAATGCTCCCGGGCGCGAAGGTCCGCGCCCGGGAGCATTGTACTACTCGGTTACGTCAGCGAAACGCCGTCTACCCGCCGTGCACCTTCAGGAAAAGCGGTACGAAGACGAGCGAGACGACCGTCATCAGCTTGATGAGGATGTTCATCGAGGGACCGGAGGTGTCCTTGAACGGATCGCCCACCGTGTCGCCGACGACCGCGGCCTTGTGAGCATCGCTGCCCTTGCCGCCGTGCGCCCCGCCCTCGATGTACTTCTTGGCGTTGTCCCACGC
>DCVQ01000001.1:28650-63581 GCA_002328745.1 Actinobacteria bacterium UBA2184 | reverse complement strand
GCGACCCCGAAGACGCGGAGTCCGCGGCCTGATGACAGCCGACCTCGAGAACACGAAAGGAAACATGATGGCAGACAAGAACACAGGCCTGTCGCGCCGCCAGTTCGTCACCGGCGTCGGCGGCGCTGGCGCCGGTCTCGTCCTGGGCGGCATGCTCGTCAAGGGCTTCATCCTCCCGGACGAGGTCTTCGCCGTTCCGGCGTCGGAAGGCTACCTGCTCGTGGACACGCGCAAGTGCGCGGGATGCAACTCGTGCATGCTCGCCTGCGCGGTCACGCACCACGGATCGACCAGCCTGTCCAATGCGCGGATCCAGATCATCCAGGATCCCTTCAAGCCCTATCCGGGCGATATCACCATCTCCCAGTGCCGCCAGTGCCCGTATCCGCCGTGCGTGGACGCATGTCCGGTCGGCGCGATGCACGTGGACACCGAGAACGGCAACGTCCGCACGGTGGACGTCGACAAGTGCATCGGCTGCGAGCGTTGCGTCCAGGCATGCCCGTTCACTCCCTCGCGCGCGCTGTGGAACACGACGGAGAAGCACGCGCAGAAGTGCGACCTGTGCGCGGACACCCCGTTCTGGAACGAGACCGGCGGACCCGGCGGCAAGCAGGCGTGTGCCGAGGTCTGCCCGATGAACGCCATCTCGTTCACCTCCGAGATCCCGGTCCAGACCGATGCGGGCTACAACGTGAACCTTCGTCTCAGTGACGCGACCCCGACTCTCGGTAAGTGGCCTCTTGGCGACGACGGCGAGTACACGGACGCACAGATAGCGACCGCGCAGGCGATCGCTGCCGCGATGGCGGCAGCCCGGGGCGGACACTAGCCCGAAACGACCAGACGAGCGCCTTCCGGCCCCCGCCGGATGTGCGTATGACGAGGAGGTTCAGTAGATGGCTAACGGATACGCTGGCAAGATTCTCGTGGTCGATCTCTCAACCGGCGAGATCTCCAGCCTGAACACGGCAGACTACGCCGAGTACGGTGGCGGGCACGGCATGGGCTCGGCGGTCTTCTTCGACCTGTGCAAGGACAAGACCATCTCCGCGTACGATCCCGCAAACGTCGTGACGCTGATGACCGGCCCGATCCAGGGCACGCTCGCGCCGTTCGGCGCGGGGCGCTGCGAGGTGCAGGGCATCGGCCCTCAGCCCTGGCCGATCGAGTGGTTCACCCGCTCGAACTTCGGCGGGCGTTTCGCCGGCATGATGAAGTTCGCGGGCTGGGACGGCCTCGCGATCACCGGCAAGGCCGAGAACCCGGTGTGGATCGACGTCCGCGACGATGAGGTCACGATCCGTGACGCAGGCGAGAGCGGCGATGCGTTGTGGGGTCTCGGCACGTACGACGCCGAGCAGAAGATCTACAAGCTCGTCAGCGGCAGTGACACCGACTGGACGATGTTCGGCGGAAGCCGCGACTCCGGCCGGTCTACGCTCAACCCGGCCGTCGTGTCGTGTGGGCAGGCAGGCGAGAACCTGGTTCGGTTCGCCTCGCTCATCCACGAGGGCGGCGGCGGTGCAGGGCAGGGTGGATTCGGCGCCGTCTTCGGCTCGAAGAACCTGAAAGCCGTCAGCTTCATGGGCACCGGCGATATCGAGATCGCCGACCCGAAGGCGCTGATGGACGCCCGGGCATGGTGGCACGCGAACTACTTCAACTGGGACGAGTACAAGCCGAGCCTGCCGGGCCTTCACTCGTACGGCGAGGGCGGAGGCGCCGGCAACATGGTCGGCGGTCCGCTGAAGACCGGCGGCCACCGGCCGATCGGCTGCATGGGCTGCACGAAGCTCTGCCACGGCGGTCGCGGCTCGAGCGCTGAGGCGCCGGGCAGCAGCTGCTTCGACAGCTGGTACCAGGCTCAGGCCGGCGTGAAGTGGGGCAACCCTGCAGCGAGCGTAAGCAACACCGACCTGCTGCAGCAGTACGGCATCAACGCGTGGGAAGGCAGCATGGCACTCCCGTGGCTCGTCAAGCTCTATAGGACCGATATCCTAGGCCCGGGCAAGCAGATCGAGTCGAACCTGCCGTTCGACGCCGTCGGCTCGGACGCCTTCAACAAGGCGTTCCTGGACTGCATCGTCAACGGCACCGACATCGGCGCCGACTTGAAGGAAGGCTGCGCGCGCGCCGCCACCAAGTGGGGCCGCTACGACATCGACGTCACGAGCGGCGATCTCGCCATCGCGGCGCACGGCTACGCGCATCACTACGACGCCCGCACGGAGTCCGAGTGGGGCTTCGGCACGGCGCTCGGCGACCGCGACATCAACGAGCACGACATCACGTGGGTGCTCTACTGGCACACGTCGATGGCGCCGCTGTACGGTCAGCCGCAGGCGCTGCCGGCCAAGGAGATGGCCGAGATGATCGGCGCTACGCTCCTGCCGTACGCGGACCCGATGATGGTCGACTTCTCCGACGAGGGCATCTACTCGGACAACATGGTGAAGTTCGTCAGCTGGCACCGCGCGTACACGCGGTTCTGGAAGCAGTCCGCCATGTACTGCGACTGGGGCATCACCGACTGGCTCAACCCGTGGACCGAGGGCTACAAGGGTCTCACCCCCGAGCTCGAGCCGAAGTTCTACAACGCCGTCACCGGCAACGACACGTCGTTCGAGAAGGGTATCGAGATCGGCACGAAGATCTGGAACCTCGACCGGGCGATCTGGTACCTGCAGGGCAGGACGCCGGCCAACGACCAGCTTGCCGAGTGGCAGTTCAGGATCGGGACCCCCGCGGCGCACTCCACCTATGAGATCCCCTACATCATGACGGTGTTCGAGAACGGCGAGTGGTCGTACAAGAACGTCTGGGGCCGCTTCCTGGATCACGCCAAGTACGACGACTTCCTCGCCCGCTACTACAAGTTCGAGGGCTGGAACGACAACGGCTGCCCCACCGGCGAGACCCTCAAGAAGTACGGTCTCGACAAGGCAGCGGACGAGCTTGCCGACGCAGGGATCATCTAGCGATGGCTGCCGACGAGGTGATTACACGGGCCGTCCTAGCGCTCCCGGAGGAGCGCGAGGCGCGGCGGTACCTGCAGGAGTGCTCGTTCGACGACCGTCTGGTGGGCGTCATCATGAAGGCGTCCGGGACGCTCCCTGTCGACATCTACTCGATCGAGCAGGTGCTGGGCTTCTTCGCCTACGACAACAGCGACGTCCAGGGCGACCCGGATGCCGTCATCCAGGGACGACGGCTTGACGTGGCGTATCTCGCTCCGGCGCGGCTGTCGCGGTGGATACGGGAGATCGTCGGAGACGCTGCTCTCGCCGATGCGATCGATGCCGAGGCGGCCTGGATCGAAGATCCGAACATCTACCCGCCTCGCATGCGGCTGATGCGCGAACTGGTCGCCACTCGCGTCCTGCAGTACTACGACGTTGTGGGCATCAGGTTCGCCGCCGATGGCGTGCAGGCCGACGATGACGCGAAGCTACGGAAGGAGCAGTGACTATCGTGAGAAAGCCACTTGAACCCAGGAGCACCATCGTGCTGCTCGTCCTGGGGTTGCTGATGTTCGGCATGCTCGCCGCGTCCGGATGCGACAAGGACGAGCCGGCCGACGAGCCGACGGGGTCCGACACGCCCGCCGCCGAGACGCCCGACTCGCCGACGCCGGTAGACGCCGAGGCCGCTCTCGAGGAGGCGTGCGCGCAGTGTCACGACCTCAGCCGGGTCTACCTGCAGTCTGACGCCACCGACTGGGCCGATGTGATCGGCCGCATGGACGCGGAGCACGCCAAGAGCCATCCGGGCGATGCCGCCCTGCTCACGGTGGAGCAGCGCGATGCGATCATCGCCTTCATGAAGACCCGCACGCAGTCGGTGGGCGAGGTCGTCGTGCGCGAGAAGTGCGTCACGTGCCACGAGCTCGCCAATCTGACGAAGCAGACGCAGGGTGCCGACTGGACAGCGATCATCGATCGCATGGTCACCGAGCACGGTGCGCAACTCACCGAGCAGGAGCAGCAGGACGCACTGAACTTCCTGATGGGACGGTAAGGCCGAAGATAAGTCAGGGTGGCGGTCCTTCGCGGGCCGCCACCCCCTCACTTCGGCTTGCCGCCGACGGTCGGAGCCGTGCGTTCATCCATCGTCGGAGAGAGGAGATACACATGACACACACCAGTGAGGTGATCGTTGTCACGGGATTGGGCGGCATGGGGCTTGCGATCGCGCGACGCCTCGGCGCCGGGCGGTCGCTGGTTCTCGCCGACTTCTCCACCGAGGCGCTCGAGAAGGCCACGGAGCTCCTTGCGGGAGAAGGCCACGATGTCACTGCTGTGGCGACCGACGTTTCTGACCAGGCATCGGTACGCGCACTCGCCGAGTCTGCCGCGGCGCTTGGCAGCTTGCGGGCGATCGTGCACACCGCAGGGCTGTCACCGGTACAGGCGGGTCCTGCCGCGATCGTTGCGGTGGACGTCATGGGAACGGCACACGTGCTCGACGAGTTCGGCGCCATCGCTAAGCAGGGAAGCGTTGCCGTGTGCATCGCGAGCATGGCCGGTACGATGGCGCAGGTCGCGCCTGAGGTGGAGCACGCGTTTGCGGTGACCCCAACCGCCGAGCTGGCCGCGTTGGCAGAGCTCGATCCGGGCAATCTCGACCCGGGCGCGGCGTACTCGATCGCGAAGCGCGCGAACCAGGTACGCGTCCGTGCGGCTTCGGTCGCGTGGGGCATGCGTGGGGGTCGTACGGTGTCGATCAGTCCGGGTATCATCTCGACGCCCATGGGACAGGCGGAACTCGCCGGCCCTGCGGGTGACCAGATGCGCCACATGATCGGCATCTCGGGAGTCAAGCGCCTGGGTACCCCGGACGATATCGCGGCTGTCGTCGAGTTCCTCATCAGCCACGAAGCATCGTTCATCAGCGGATGCGACATCCTCGTGGACGGTGGGACTGTGGCGGGCCTGATGTACGGGACCGCCGCGAAGTAGGACGGGAGACACGCCAGCGGCCCCAACCGGGCCGCCGGTTCCCGCGGACCCATGGCCCCACGGTCGTGCGTCCGCGGGAACCGACCCGGTGTCGCCTCGCCGGTCGGCTTCCGAGTGCCTTGAACGCGCCCATGCTGCTCGCGAGTCTCTTGCTGATCCGGATTCATGCCGGAAACCGGATACACCTCCTTGGGAGACTCAGCAGGGCGCCCCTATCCGCCTGCCGGGGCTGCGACGAAGGCACGGGGCCGGACCCGCAACGGGTCCGGCCCCCCTTGCGTCGGCGAGCCGGGCGGACTCAGGCGCGCGACCGCAAAGCCCCGCGCGTGGCGAGGCGCCACGTGGGTATAGGCCCCGCATGCGGCTCCACACGCGTCGCCACCGGGGGAAGGCAGGGAACATGCGAGTGCTCGTGATCTGGTACTCGGTCACCGATACCACTCGCCAGGTAGCCGAGCACATCATCGAAGGCCTGGAGGCGCACGGTGCCGAGGTCGTCTCGCACGACCTGCGCACCGGACCCGCTCCCGACGCGTCGTCCTTCGACGTCGTCGGCGTCGGCTTCCCGGTCCACTGGTACAGGATGCCCCGCCCGGTCCGTGACGCGATCGCTGCCCTCGGCGATCGCGACGGCCGGCCCTGGTTCGCGTTCGTGCTCAATGCGACGTATCGCGGTGCCGCCCTCGATCAGGTCCGGGAGGCCGTGCAACGCACCGGCGGTCGGGAGATCGGTGTGTTCACGTGCCGCGGCCGCGGCCGCTTCCTCGGCTACTCGCTGCTCGGCTATCAGTTCTCGCCCGACCATCCCGACGCGCGGGAGCTCGCGGACGCGCGAGCGTTCGGCGAGAGCATCGCTGCGCCACACGGCTCGACGGACGCCGGACTCGGGCGTGCGCGAAGCCCGCGGGATCCGCGCACGCACTGGGTGTATGCGCTCGAGCGGGCGTTCGCCTCCCCGTGGCTGACGCGCCTCTTCTACTCCCGTTGGTTCCGTGTCGATGCGTCGCTGTGCACGCGCTGCGGACGGTGTGCGCGCGTCTGTCCGAGCCACAACATCGCGTGGGAGAAGGGGGGCATTCCCACATGGGGCCGGGACTGCGTGTTATGCCTCACGTGTGCCGAGGTCTGCCCCGAGCGCGCCATCCGGTGTCCGATCGACTGGGCGGTCTTTCGGCCGTTCCTCGCCTACAACGTCCGTCGGGGCGCCCGCGATCCGGGACTCACGCACGCCCGGATCGAGCTGCGCAGAGGCCGGATCGTGCGGCTGTCGGCCCCCGTCGCGGGGGGTGTCGCGCGCGCGGCAGAAGAGAGACCTCACGCGGCCGCGAACGGTCGCGACCGAGACCGCGGCTGACCCTTTCGTCCGCCCATTGGAACAGCGATACTCATCGCAACGGGCGCGCGACTGAAGAGGGGTGAGGGCGGGGATGGCCTTCTGCAGGCACTGCGGAGCGAACCTGAACGAAGCGGCGGGGTTCTGCCCATCGTGTGGAGCCGCGGTCGCCGCCGCAGCGCCTCCCGCGCCGGCGATGCCGCCCGGGCCCGTCCCGGCCGCCCCGTCGATGCCACCCGTCGCGCCACCACCGCCCGGCTACCCGGCCGGATACGCCGCTCCTCCCCGGTCGCCGAAAGCCGGAGGCAAGGGAGCGATCATCGCGGTCGTCTCGCTTCTCGTCGCCGCGGCCCTCGGCGTGGGCGGCTACTTCCTGTGGCAGTCGCAGGCTGACGACGACGGCCGCAGCACGAAGAAGGACGACGAGAAGACCGGGGAAGTCGACGTTGAGGCGCAGGCCAGAGCGGCGGCCGAGTTCTACGCAGGATGGTACATCGAGGATCCGGAGATCCTGAAGGGCGCCCTGTCGGAGGACCTCGAAGACTCGATCGACGATCTCGGCCTGGTGCGGTGGGGCGATCAGGAGCTTGAGTACGAGTGGGAGGACGATGTCCTTACTCTGACGGTCTACTGGGAGGGCGACGTCGAACTCGTCGTCACCCTCGAGTCCGATGGCGACCCCGACGAGGCCACGGTCGAGATGGTGCCCGAAGCGGACTATGAGGACTGGGGCGAACGGACGTTCACCCTCGAGCTCGAGGGTGATAGGTGGATCATCACCGAAGTGGACGGAGACCCGGTGAGCCTCTTCATCGACCAGACGCTCGGCTGGACGGACGAGGATGAGGACTCCGACTGGGACGAGGACTCCGAGGATGGGCTCATCCTCTCGGGCATGCCGGTGCTTCTCGACTTCTACACCGACTGGTGACCCAGCTGCCAGACGATGGCGCCTGTGGTCGACAGGCTCAAGACCGAGTATGAAGGCAAGGTCGAGTTCCGGCTGCTGAATGCGGACACCGATCCGGAGGCGGCAAGCCTCGGTGCGCAGTTCGACATCCAGTACGTGCCGACGTTCGTGCTGCTCGACAGCGACGGTTCGGTGTCCGAGGTGATCATCGGCGAGGTGTCGGAGCAGGACCTGCGCGATGCGCTCGACGCTCTGCGGTGACCCCACTCGTGTGCAGCCAGGCGCCGGACCAGCCGGTGCCGCGTTCACGCTCGATGCGTGCGTCCCGAATGGGGCATGTACCGACTGAGGTCGTCAGAGCCCGATCGGGTGTGGGGCGGTGCGCGCTGCGCGTCCGTGACCTACAATCGTTAGAACGCCCCGGGTGCCGGTCCGCGGTTCGCGGGGGGACAGGAAAGGATCAGGGGGAGCAGCCATGGCTTTCTGCAAGAACTGCGGTACACAGCTCGCCGAGGGGGCGGCGTTCTGTCCGTCGTGCGGCACGCCGGCACCCGCGCCGAACGTCGAGGGCGCGGCGGTCGTGCCCGAGCCCCCCGCCGCTCCGGTCGAGGTGCCGGCACAACCAGTGCCTGTGCCACCGGTCGCACCGCCCGCCGCCTACCCGCCGCCCGCAGCACCTCCCGGGCCGGGCTTCGCCCCACCGCAGCCGCCCGCGTATCCGCCCGCGGCATACGCTCAGGCCGCGGTTCCGCCGAAGAAGGGCGGCAAGGGCGCCATCACCGCGATCGTCGTGCTGGTGATCGTGGCAGCGCTCGCCGCAGGTGGCTGGTTCCTGTGGAAGTACCTCGAGAAGCGTGCAGTCGAGAAGCGCGCGACCGCACAGGCCGAGGTCGTCGCCGACTTCATCGTGGCCATGACCACCGAGGACGTCGACCTGTTGCTGGACACGGTGTCCGAGGATCTTGAAGACGCCGTGAAAGACGTGCTCGGCGACGCCGAGCCGCTCGATGACTACGACATCGACCAGAAGTGGGACGACGGCGTCCTGGTCCTGACGATGGTCGACTCGGACGACTGGGAGCAGAGGGCCGAGATCGAGGCCGACGGCGACGAGAAGAAGGCGGAGGTCACGGTCAAGTTCTTCTACGACGATGACGAGGACTCGGACAAGACGGACGTGGTCGTCGAGCTGGAGGGCGATCGCTGGATCGTCACCGAGATCGACGGCGACAGCATCGAGGACCTCTTCGTCTGGGAGGACGACTTCGGGGACTACGACGAAGACGCGTACTACGACGAGGGCGATGACGAGTACGCGGATACCGAGAACGGCGCCTACGAGGACGCCTGCCAGGCCAACATGCGCGTCATCGAGGGCGCGGTGCAGCAGTACCTGGCGGCGGACCCCAGCCACACGGTCGACGACGTGTGGGGCTGGCTCGAGGAGGGCAACCCGCTGATCGATGAGGGCTACCTCATGGAAGTGCCGTACTGCCCGTCTGACGAGTACGACACACCGTACTGGATCTACGAAGACGCCACGACCGATTGTCCCGCCTACGTCCACGAGTACTACGGGAACTGATGGCGAAGGGCACAAACAGACGCATCGAGTTCGGTGAGACGCCCGCGGCCCGTGGGGCCGCGGGCGCTCTCACAGGCTCCCTCGCGCTCGGCTTCGGTGCTGCGGCGCTGACCGTCGTGGCCGCGATCCTGCCGTTCCTCACGCTGAGCCTGCTCGGACAGAGCGAGAGCACCACGCTCGGCGGCCTGCTGTCAGGGGCCAGCCCCCTGCAATGGCCGCCGGCTTTGTGGATGGCGCTCGGCGGCAAGGCCGTCCTGGTCCTCACCGAGATCCTGCGCGTCCCGTTCGCGCTTGGCGGCGGGAGCCGGACGGGCGACGGGACCCTCGGCTTCGTCGCGGCCGTTGCTGGCGCTGTCGGGATAGGCGGATGGGTGTGGATGTGGGCCGAGCTTCGGACGGAGCTCTCCCGGGCGAACGAGGATCTCGGCGAGCTTGCCGATGCGCTCGGCGGGCTGCAGGTCACGCCCGCCATCGGCTTCTGGGTCTTCGTGATCGCCGTTGCGCTCGCGTCTGCCGCCGTCCTCTGGAGGGAACGGAAGCCGAACGCACGGTGAAGCGAGGGTAGCAGGCGGCCGGGCCGCCGGCACCCGGTCGCCCTGCGGCGGCCGGGTGTTCGCTTGATTTCGAGCGCGGCGAGCCGTGCAATGGTGTGGACGGAAGGAACAGCCGCATGACTTCGCCCCGTCCGATAGACGCTCTCGTCGCCGAGATCGGCTCGACCACCACGGTGGTCTCGGCCTTCGAGGGCCTCGCGGGCTGGCCGACGGGCACCCCTCGCCTGCTCGGCCAGGGCGTCGCGCCCACGAGCGTCGCTCAAGGCGACGTGGGTATCGGCGTGGACGCGGCGCGCGAAGCGCTGGAGGCCGCCACCGGTCCGCTCGCGCCGGCGCTCACGCTCGCTACGTCCTCGGCGGCGGGCGGCCTTCGGATGACCGTCCACGGCCTCACGCAGAAGATGACCGCCATGGCGGCGCGCGAGGCGGCGCTCGGCGCGGGCGGGGTGTTGGAGTACCAGACCGCAGGCAGGTTGCGCGATCACGACCTGCGTGCGATCGACGAGGTGCGGCCGGGGCTGATCCTGCTCGCGGGCGGCGTCGAGGGCGGGGACGCCGAGGTCGTGCTGCACAACGCCGCCCGGCTCGTGGAGCTGGAGGCGCGTCCTATCGTCGTCTACGGCGGCAACTCGGCCGCGGCCGAGGAGGCGCGAGCGAGCCTCGAAGCCGCCGGCTTCCGCGTGCGCGTGACGCGCAACGTGTATCCGGGGGTGGACGAGCTGGATATCGTGCCGGCGCGCCATGTCATCCACGACGCGTTCGAGGAGCACATCACGCATGCGCCGGGCATGGAGCGCATCGGCGAGTGGGTGAGCGGCGGCATCATGCCCACGCCGGGCGCGGTGCTCGTGGCCGCCGAGCTGCTGGCCGCCGAGCTGGGAGACCTGGTCGTCGTCGACGTGGGGGGCGCCACGACCGACGTGCACTCGGTCACGGACGGCTCGCCCGAGATCGCCGCGATCGCGACCGATCCGCAGCCGCACGCCAAGCGTACGGTCGAGGGGGACCTCGGCACCTACGTGAGCGCCCGGCACGCCGCGGAGTTGCTGCCCGCCCACGAGCGAGATGACGTGCTGCCGCCCGCGATCCCCGGCTCGACCATGGAGGAGGAGGCGGCCGCACACCTCGCGCGCGTGGCCGCCGTCACCGCCGTGGAGCGGCATGCGGGCCAGCTCGTGCACCTCTACACGCCGAAAGGCAGGCAGACCGTCGCGCGCGGGCGGGACCTCACCGCGTGCAGGCTGGTCCTCGGCACGGGCGGCGCACTCACGCGGCTCCCCGGCGGCGAGGCGATCCTGGAGGCGACGCGCGCGGCCGCCGGAGGAGGCGAGCGGCTGCTGCCGCCGGCCGACGCGCGCGTGGCCCTCGACCGCGACTACGTGTTCGCGGCGTGCGGCGCGCTCAGCCGCCACTTCGAGAAGGGCGCGGTGCTGGCGCTGATGCGCGCCAGCATCGGGCAGTGAGAGGAGCCGCCATGCTTGCCAGAGCCAGGGTCACCGTCGATCTCTCCAAGGTCACCAAGAACACGCGTCGCGTCGTCGAGGCGCTCGGCGGACGCGAGGTCATCGGCGTGACGAAGGTGACGTGCGGCGCGCCCGAGGTGGCGCGCGCGATGCTCACCGGCGGCGCGGCGGGGATCGCCGACTCGCGGCTCGAGAACGTGGCGCGCCTGCGCGAGGCGGGCGTGACAGGCCCGTTCTGGTCGCTCCGTTCGCCCACATCGAAGCTCGCCGACGACGTGGTGCGCCTCATCGACGTGTCGCTCGAGAGCGAGTACGAGACGGTGTGCGCGCTCGACTCGGCGGCGCGGGCCCTCGGCAAGCGGCATCGCATCGTCGTGATGGTGGACCTCGGCGACCTGCGCGAGGGCATGCTGCCGGCCGACCTCCCGGCGTTCCTCGAGAAGGTGTGCGTGCTGCCGAGCATCGAGATCTACGGCATCGGCGCGAGCCTCACCTGCTACGGCGCCATCGTGCCCGACGAGCGGAACCTCGGGGAGCTCGTTGCGCTTACGCAGTCCGCGGAAGCGCAACTCGGGCACCGGCTGTATGTCAGCGGCGGCATGTCGAGCTCGCTCGATGCGCTCGTCGACGGAATCCTGCCGAAGCGCGTCGACGGGCTGCGCATCGGCGAGAGCATCCTTCTCGGCGTCTCGACCGTCACCCGCGACCCGATCCTCGGGCTGCACACGGACGCGATCGTGGTGGAGGCGCCGGTCATCGAGAGCCAGTGCAAGCCGAGCGTGCCGCGTGGCACGAGCGCACAGGACGCCTTCGGCGGACGCCCGACGTTCGCTGACCGCGGCATGCGCCAGCGGGCGATCTGCGCCATCGGACGGCAGGACATCGTGCCCGAGGGCATCGTGCCGATCGATCCGCGCGTCGAGGTGCTCGGCGCATCGAGCGATCACCTCGTGCTCGACGTGGACGCGCTGCCGGTGCCGCCGCGCGTGGGCGACGCGATCGCGTTCGTGCCGGGCTACGCGGCCACGCTCGCCGCGTTCACCTCGCCGTACGTCGAGAAGCGCTTCGTCGGCGGCGAGTAGGGGACAGCGCCGGCGTCACTTGCCGACGATGCGGTAGACGGCACCGCCGAAGTCCACGACGTACAACTCGCCCGCGTCGTCCTCGCCGAAGCTCGAGATGGCGTACCCGGTCTGCGCGAGCAAGCTGTTCTCAAGCGTTCCGTCCTCGGCCCGGGAGACGCTCCAGATGCGGCCGCTCACGAAGTCGCCGTAGACGTAGGTGTCCGCGAAGCCGGGGATCGCGGTGCCGCGGTAGACGTACCCGCCGGTGACCGACGTGCCCGCATCGCGGTCGTACTCGATGAGAGGCATCGTGTAGGCCGCCGCATCCGGCGGCGTCGCCGACCCGGCCGGGTACGGGTGGGTGGCCTCGTAGACGTTCCAGCCGTAGTTTTCGCCGCCCGGCGAGGAGGCCGGCTGGAAGTCGATCTCCTCCCAGGCGTTCTGGCCCACATCGCCGATCCACAGATCGCCGGTCAGTCGATCGAACGAGAAGCGCCACGGGTTGCGCAGCCCGTACGCCCAGATCTCTGGCCGAACGCCACCCACGCCGACGAAGGGGTTGTCTGCCGGGATGCTGTAGCCGGTGCCGTCCGTGCCGTCGGCGTCGGGCCCCACGTCGAGGCGGAGCAGCGAGCCGAGCAAGGTCGAGCGGTCCTGGCCGTTGCCGTGCGGGTCGCCGCCGCTCCCGCCGTCGCCGAGCGCCACGTACAGGCACCCGTCAGGGCCGAAAGCGATCATGCCGCCGTTGTGGTTCGCGAAGGGCTGCTCCACCCGCAGGAGGACCTGCTCGCTTGCGGGGTCGGCCGTCTCGCCATCGGCAAAAAAGCGCGAGACGACCGTGGCGCCGCTCGCGTCGGTGTAGTCGACGTAGAAGAGGCCGTCTCGCGCGAACGACGGCGAGAACGCGAGGCCGAGCAGCCCCTGCTCGCTTTCGGTGCTGACCTTCGCCGACAGGTCGAGGAACGGTTGCGCGCCGAGGGCGCCGTCCTTCACGACCCGGATCCGCCCGGTCTTCTCGAGCACGAACAGCCTGCCCGATCCGTCGCCGGCGCCGGTCGCGAAGAGCGGCTGCTCGAGGCCATCGGCCACCGGATCGAACGTGACGCCTTCGAACACGGCGGCGGACGTCTCGGCGGTGGGTTCCGTCCGGCCGACGATCGCGGGCTCGCTTTTCGTCGCGCATCCCGCGAGGGCGATGGATGCCGCGAGCGCGGCGCCGAGCGAGATGGCGAGGATGACAGACGCTCTGGGTCGCATCGAAGAAGCGCCTCCTTCGCATCGGGAGTACCGGCTACCCGGATATGTTCCCCCGCCGAAGTCGCGGCACTCCACTACACTGGGCGCATGCTGTCCTCGCGCCGCATCGTCATCGCCTGCGCTCTCATTCTCGGAGCGCTCATCGCCGGCTGCGCGCCGTTTCGCGCCCCCGCGGAAGCTCCGGTGGTCGTGAGCGCCGTCGTGATCCGCCACACCGATGGCGACACGGCATGGTTCCGCCTCGCGGACGGCACCGGCGAGAAGGTCAGGTTCATCGGCATCGACACGCCTGAGACCGCGGCCGGGCCGGAGCCGCTCGGCGAGGAGGCGTCTGCGTACACGGCGAGCGCGATCCCGATCGGCACCCGGGTGTGGCTGGAGTACGACGCGGAGCTCCGCGACCGGCACGGACGGCTGCTTGCGTACGTCTGGCTCGAGCGTCCGCTGTCCGGCGACGCGGGCGAGGTCCGCGAGTCGATGCTCAACGCGCGCATCCTTCTCGACGGCTACGCGCAGACGCTCACCATCCCGCCGAACGTCGCCTACGCCGAAGTGCTCTCGGCGTGTCAGGTCGAGGCCCGCGAAGCGCAGCGCGGGCTGTGGGGACTCTCGGACTGAGCGCGGATCCCTGCGGGCATGGGCGAGTTGCTGGGACTCCCACCGGTAGCGGATCTCGACCGTCGTGCCCTCCGCGGCCTGTGTACCCGCCGCCGACACCGCCGACGCCGCAGACGTCGGCCCGGCACGGACACGAACGATGATACGCCTGACACCGACAGGGTACACTTGCCGCGTACGGGCATCCGCCCGCGAAGGGAGCACCCGATGACCACGCCCGAGCCCCTTGAACGGCTGACGTTCGACACCCTGCGCCTGATGAAGGACTACCCGCCGGTGCTCCGGCACCCGAACAAGCGCATCATCTTCGACATCGCGTGCCCCAAGGACGGTTCCTGCGCGGGCGAGATCGGCTACACGCGCTGGCATTCGTTCGAACTGCCCGAGCGCGTCGATCCTGCGGCCGGTATCGGCATCATCGAGAGCCGCTGCGGCATCTTCGACTACGAGCCCGTGGCGGAGTTGCCGGGGGCATTCGAGTGGCACGTCAACTTCGCCGACCCGATGCTGTTCTTCGCGTACGGCTCGGGCCTGTTCGCGCAGGACGAGATGCAGTGCGCGGAGCATCCCGCGCTCGGAGCCCTGGTCGAGGCGCTTCGCGCGGACGGTCATCGGGCGGTCACCGAGAGCGCCGACGGCCCGACGCCCGTGCTCGTGACCGGCGTCGAGCGCCGGGTCCGGGTCGCCACCAACATGAACGCCGCCGAAGGCCGGCCGCGCGGTCTGTACGGCAACGAGTTCGCGGTCGCTTCGCCGGAGGCCATCACGCGCGCCACGAAGCGCATCGACCCCCCCACGATCACGAACCTGATCGCGATGGCCGCCCCCACGTACCGGCGCGGCCGCTACTCGCGCGAGATGCTCGAGCGCATCCTCGTCACGGCGCACACCGGCTTCGCGGCCGCCGTCGCCGAGACCGGCCGCCTCGCGCCGGGCGCCCCCGTCGTGGTCCACACCGGGTACTGGGGCTGTGGCGCGTTCGGCGGCAACAGGGTGCTGATGTCGATGATGCAGGTGCTCGCCGCAGGCATGTCCGGCGTCACGCGGCTGGTGTTCCACACCGCCAACGCCGAGGGCACGTCGCTTGCCGACGCCGAGCGCTATATCCGGGAAGAGCTTGCGACCAACGGCGACCTCGCCGCCGCCGAGATGATCGCGCGCATCGATGCGATGGCGTTCGAGTGGGGACGCAGCGAGGGGACGTAGGCGCGCCTACCGCGCGACCAGCGTCTCGAGGTCGTTCGCGTCGAGGGACCGCAGCACGTCGAGCACGAGCTGTCCGGCGGTGCGGATCTTCGCGGAGTCCAGGTGCCCGCTCGTGTCTTTCGCCGTGTGGTACACGGGGTCGTCGCGCCACTCGATCCAGGTCGCGGGTATCCCTGCGAGCTCGTACGCCTCGTGGTCGCTCCAGCCCGACGCGCCCGGGTCCTTGAGGAAGGTCATGCGCACTCCCGAGGCGGCGGCCTGAGCCAGGACCAGGTCGGACATCCCGCGGGGGCCGCGCAGCATGGTGCGCGAGTGGAATTCCGGGCCGTAGCCGATCATGTCGATCGAGATCATCCCCGCAGTAGCAGCGCGCTCGTCGGCGCTCATCGCAGCCACGCGTGCGCGCGAACCGAAGTGGTGGTGATCCGGGTCGCCGTCGATGATCTCCTCCGCGCCGAAGAACACGAACTCGACCGTCGGCGTCACCGGCTGCCCGGCGAGGATGCGGGCGATCTCGAGCAGCGCTCCGCAGCCGCTCGCGTTGTCGTTGGCGCCGGGGGACGGCGGCTTCGTGTCGTAATGCGCGCCGAGCACGATGACGCGCGGGCTCGAGCCCTCGGCACGCGCGATGACGTTGTGGCTGGTGGAACCGTCGGTGAGGACGACGCTCTCGAGGCGGGCCTCGTAGCCGAGCGCACCCAGCTGTTGCTGGAGCCACCGCGCGGCCGCGAACTCGGCGGCGCTGCCGCCCTTGCGCGGGCCGAATTCCTCCAGCGCGCGGATCGTCGCCAGCGCTCTCGACACGTCGAATGCGATCGGCGTCGCCGCGGTCGGCTGCCTGACCGAGTCCGCGGGCGCGTCGAGCTGCCCGGCTGGCGCGGGAAACGTTGCAGGCGTGCTTTCGGCGAGGTGCGCCCCGGGCGCGGCGGCACCGGAGAGGCCGGGCGTCGTGGTCGGGCCGACGAGCATCCTGCCGACCGCGACGCCGATGACCAGCCCGGCGGCGATCGTGAGGGCCGCGAGGCCGTATGTCAGGATCGGCCGCCGTGCAGGCACCCGCTGCGTCTCCCTACGGCCCGAAGACCACCGGTATCTCGACGATGTTGATCTCCGAGCCGTCCTTGGCGGACTCCTCGAAGAAGATCACGGTGCCGCTCGTGCCTGCGGCTGGCATGTCGAAGGTGATGGTCGCGTCGAACGTGCCCCTCGTGCCGCTGCCCGAGGTCGCCATGCCCCAGTGCTCGGCGATCATCTCGCCTGCGGCGTTCTCCACGCGGACGGCGTACGTGGCCTCGAACGTGTTCGACGTGCCCCATACGCGCAGCGGACTCGTGATGACCGCGCCCGGCGTGGGGGCCTCGGCGAAGATCGCGGGCAAGACGTCCTCGAACGACGCGTCGCCCCGTGTGCTCGGCTCGTCGAGCATGACCCCTTCGCCGGTGAAGACGTCGATCTTGGCGCCGTCCATGTAGAACTCCACGCGCTCGACGGTCTCGAACTGCGTGAGCGTATAGACCACCTGTGCGAGCCGCATGGTGACCGAGAGCGTGCCGCCGCCGTCATCGTAGGAGCCCGAGAGGTCCACGCGCGCGGTCCCGCCCGCGATCGTCACGCCCCTGAGCGTGGTCCCGGCCGGGATCTGCGAGCCGAACCCCCACGCCTGCTCCTGCGCGGTGGGCCCTTCGAGCAAGGCCGTCATCGCCGCGGTCGCCACGGCTTCCGAGCGCGGGACTTCGCGCGCGAGCGCGCCGAGGCGATCGCCGCGGGCGAGGTACACGCGGACCTGCATGGTGTCTTCGGCCGCAGGCGTCCCGGTCGGCTCCACCGTGCCGGTCGGCGGGACGCCGCCATTCCCGTCGTCCGTGCCCGGGGTGTCGGCGGGTCCGCGTGCGCCCATGAGCACCCCCGCAACGAACGCCGCCACGACCACGACCACCGTGATCAGCCACACCCACCAGGGCATCTGCTTCATTTCGGAACCTCCCGGGCCAGGGTACTGCATATACGTTCCACGTGTTCGCACGGTTCACGCACGCGGCGCAGGCCGGTCGGCGCACGAAAAGAGACGCACGTCACAGCTCGTGCCGCTCGTCAGCACGCGTCTTGTGCCGTTCGTGCGGCGTGCCGATAGGACAAGCAAGTCAGATGCGCGCCGGACCGGTGAGGAGTGACCGCAGACGCATATGGACATGGCGGCCTCCCCCCTCAGGTTCGCCCACCCCTTTGCCGGGCCGGCGCGCATCGCCCCTCTCCTTGAGGGCGCTTCGTTCCCCGCGGCGTTGTGGTCAGGCGCCTCCCTGCGATTCGAGTGGATGAACCAGGTCTTCCGCGACCTGCTCGGCGATCTCAACCCGCAGTGGGACCCGCTCGGCATGCCCGTTCGCGGGTTTCTGTCGGACACCCGTTCGGCATCCTGCTTCATCGACGTCGCGTACACCGGTCAGCCGGCCCTCGAGCCCGAGTACGCGTTCGCGCGTCCCGGCGAGGGCGTGACCTTCTGGCAGCTGTCGTACCTGCCCGTCCCCGGGCGCATCAACGATCCGTACGACGTGCTGCTGATCGCCTCGGATGTGACCGATCAGGCGAAGGCACGCGCGGAGCAGCAGACGGCGCTTCACGACCTGCGGCGCGCTGCCGACCTCATCGACGTGACCGTTCTGTCGTCGCTCGACGCCGAGGACATCCTGCAGCGCGTGCTCGTCGAAGCCACCGAGGCGCTCGGGGCCGACTGGGGCTGGATCGCCGAGGCCGACGCGGGGAGCTGGGTCTTCCGCAACGTGCACGGCTGGCCCGTCGAGATGGTGGGGCTCAGCTTCGCAGAAGACGAGCTCTCGCTGCCCGGGTATGGCGCCCGCCGTCGCAAGGCCATCGCGGTGTCGCAGAAAGACGCGACCAGGCGCGAGGAGTTCGAACTGCTGCTGAAGCACGACATCGGCTCGTTCGCGCTCGTCCCGCTGAAAAGCCGCGGCGACGTGACGGGCATCATGGGCTTCTGCTGGGATTCGGCCCTCGAGTTCTCCACCGCCCAGCGGGAGCTCCTCGGCAAGCTCGAGCTCTCGCTGTCGCTGGCGCTCGAGAACGCGCGCCAGTACGAGGCCGAGCGGCGCCTCACGCGCACGCTTCGCGGCGCGTTCTTCGGGGCGCCCCGTTCGATCCCTGGCTTCGACATGGGGCATCTCTACCATGTGGCAGCCGGAACGGGTCGCGTGGGTGGCGACTTCTACGACGTCGTGCCGCTGCCCCAGGGCCGCCTCGGTGTTGTGATCGGCGACGTGGTGGGACGCACGCCCGAGATCGCCGGCCTCACGGCGCTCGTGAAGAGCGCGATGCGCGCCGAGATGCTGCAGCTTCCGTCTCCCGACGCGGTGATGACGCGCGCGAACGAGCTCGTGCTGCACGGCGCGGTCGAGCACGAGTTCGTCTCGGCCTTCTTCGGGCTCATCGATTCGGCGAGCGGAGACGTGGCCTACAGCATCGCCGGCCATCCGCCTCCCGTGCTGCTCCGGGCCAACGAAGCGCCCGTGCTTCTGCCCGATGACGGCGGGGTGCTCGGACAGAGCGGCCCCGTGCGGTACGAGACCCACACGGCCACGCTCGGTCAGGGCGACCTGCTCGTGCTCTACACCGACGGCCTGCTTGGCGTGCGCTCGCCGGCGGGGGATTCCTTCGGACACGATCGCCTGCTGCGGACCGTCGCGGCGGCCGCCGAGGAGACCGCCGAGCGTGTTGCGGAGTCGCTGTTCCTGGCTGCCTTCGGATTCGCCGAGGGGCACATCGCCAACGACATCGCGATCGTCGCGCTGCGCCGCGACGGCACCATCGGCGGGTTCGACCAGCCGCGGCTGGACCTGTCAGCGGCGGTCGCCTGACCCCGCGGGTGCCCGCGTTGCGTCGCGCCCCGGTCGTCTTTACACCCTCTCAGGCGCGCCCTACAGTCATGGTGAGCGACCACGAGCCGAGGGGGGTTTCGCGATGCTGTGTCCGAACTGCAACGCCGAGGTCCGCGAGGGGGCCGCGTTCTGCGGCAATTGCGGGGCGGTTCTGCCTGCGACACCTCCGGCGGAGACACCGGCGTCGGCTGCCCCGGGCGTTGCGCCGACGACGCCCCTGCCGCCCGCCCAACCCCCCGCGTACGCTCCGGTGCCGCCGCCGCCCGTGGGGCCGGGAGCGGGGTGGCCGCCTCCGGGAGCTCCGGCCGGGCCGCCTGCGAAGAAGAAGACCGGCCTGATCGCCGCTGCCATCATCGCGGCCGTGCTGCTCCTCGGCGGGGTGACCGCCGGCGTGGTCTACCTGGTGCAGTCCAACGCCGAGGAGGAAGACGATCGCGATCGCGACCGTGACGACGAGGACCAAGACGAGGACGAGGACGCCGACGAGGACGCCGACGACGACGAGCACGCCGAGCCCGTCGGGTTCGAATCGGCGGACGCCGCCGTGCTCGACTACCTCGTTTCGGCCGACGCGGGCGAGTGGGTCTGCGTCGTCTACGATGAGATCGATGACAGCATCGTGTACTGGGCGGGGCCGCCCAACAGCGAGTTCGTCGAGCAGATCACGGTCGAACAGCAAGACGACGGATCGTGGCTCGTCACGTCCACCGACGCCGTCCCCGGCTACGGCGGCGACGTGTCGTTCCCCGAGGACGAGGCCGCTTCTGTGGTGTACGAGTTCATGTACGCCGTGCAGGAGAACCGGGGCGACGACGCGCACGCGCTCACCGTGGACCCGTTCGCGTCAGATCCCGCGAGCGCTCAGATGGGCAGCGGCGACTTCATCTCCTTCGGGGTGGAGAGGCTCACCCCGCAGTCGGACGGCTCGTTCTGGGTGCAGACGTACCAGGAGTGGACGTGGGGCGACGAGTACTGGGAGTACTGGGTCGTGCCCACGGAGACCGGCTACCGGATCGCCGACATGCGGCCGTACTAGAGGGCCGCGGGGTCAGGCGCCCTTGTAGTCCGATCTGCCTTCGAGCACTCTGCGCGCGTAGGCCATGCCGAACGCGGGCGCGGGGTGCAGGCTCTTCGACGTGTGCCAGTGAAGCCCGGTCTCGTAGTACTCGTGCATGCCCGCGATGCCGAGGGCCAGGTACGCGCGTTCCACCGCAGGCAGGGTGTTGGCGAGATGCTGCAGGCTGAGCAGCACCGCCATCTGGGCATCGGCGTCGTCGGGATCATCGGGGCGCTGGTCCCGGCACCGGTACTCGCCCGGCCCGAGCGACGAGAGCGCGGCAGACCAGACCGTGCGCGGTGCGGTCGCGGCTTCGGCGTCGGTGCTCCAGCCTTCGGCGATCGACACGCGCTCGTCGGGGCCGGCGGAGGCGAGCGTCCCGACGGCCTCGATCATGCGCTCGACGAGCTCCTGCGCCGTGTCGCGGAAGCTCAGGAAGAACAGGATGCGCGAGTAGTACATGAGGAACAGCAAGACGGCGTGATAGCCGGTCTCCTGCCGTTCGCCGGGCGCAGTCCAGAGCGTCACGCGAGCGGCTGTGTCGTCGAAGAACGCTACCTCGAGGGTGGCGACGGGTGTCTTCCTGCTGAAAATGCCCATTACATGCTCCTTCCGTGACTCGCTCAGACTAGCACGCGCGGAGCACGCATGCGCTCCGCGCGCCCCCTGTACGTACGCTGCGCGTGTGTCACAATGGCAGAGGCCGCCAGACGGTCATGCGCACTCAGGAGGTTCGCTTGGAAGTCCGCTTCCATAGTCCGTATCGTCGATGGGCGCTTGGCCTGATCACCGAGATCGTGGTGTTCGCGCTGTTCATGGCCGCCGTTGCGCTCATCGCGCTTCTCGCAGCCTGGATGGCGTGAGGCTGCCGCCATGTGGGTCGCACCCCAGAGACGTGACCTCGGCGCGATAGCCCACTACACGGGCCTGCTGATCACCACCGTCGCCGGAGCCATGGTCATCCCGCTTGCGACGGCGCTCGTCGCCGGCGAATGGGGCCCGGCGCTCGACTTCGCGCTCGGGGCCGGCGTGACGGCCGCCATCGGCATGGGGCTCGCGCAGATGGCGCCGCGCGGCGCCTACCTCGGACGGCGCGACGCGCTCATCATCACCGCGCTCGCGTGGCTGTCCATCTCGCTCGTCGGCGCTATCCCGCTCTCGCTCTCGGGCCACTACGGCAGCTTCCTCGATGCCTGGTTCGAGACGATGTCGGGCTTCACCACCTCGGGGCTCACCCTGAGCCAGGACCTCGATCACATGGCCGTCGCACACAACATGTGGCGGCACCTCACGCATCTCATCGGCGGCCAGGGCATCATCGTGGCTGCGCTCACCGTGGCCATGGGCGTGCGTGGTGGCGGCGCGATATCGCTCTACATCGCCGAGGGCCGCGACGAGCGCATCATGCCGAACGTGATCCACACCGCGCGGTTCATCTGGTTCGTCACCGCCGTGTATGTCAGCCTCGGAACCGTCGCGCTGGGCATCGCGAACCTGGCCGCCGGCATGGAGTTCTCGCGCTCGTTCCTGCACGGCTTCTGGGCGACCATCGCGTGCTACGACACGGGGGGTTTCGGCCCGCAGTCGATGAACGCCTTGTACTACCACAGTCCGATCTTCGAGATCGTCACCGTCATGCTCATGCTCGCCGGCACGCTCAACTTCAACCTGCACGCTGACGTATGGCGTGGCGACCCCCGTGAGATCGGCAAGAACATCGAGGCGCGCTCGCTTGCCGTCAACATCGCGCTGCTGTCGGCGGCCGTCGGCTTCGGGCTCGGGGCCTCGCAGCTGTACTCGGGGTGGGGGGAGGTCCTCCGCAAAGGCGTGTATCACGTCATGTCGGCCAACAGCGGCACCGGTCATCAGACCCTGTACACCACGCAGTGGCTGAACGGATACAGCGGCCTGGGCTTCGCCGCCATCCTGCTCGCCATGGCGTTCGGCGGTATGGTCTCGTCGACCGCGGGCGGCATCAAGGCCCTGCGGCTCGGGCTCATCGCAAAGGGCGTCCTGTGGCGCGTGAAGCAGTCGATCGCACCGGCTTCGTCGGTCATCACGCAGAAGTACCATCACCTGCTGGATGTGCCGCTCACGTCGGAGGTGCTGTCGAACGCGCTCATGGTGTTCGTGCTGTACGTCATCACGTACATCACGGGCGCGCTCATCGGGGCGGCGTACGGCTACCCGGCCGGGGCCGCGCTGTTCGAGTCGATCTCGGCGACCGCGAACGTCGGACTCTCCACGGGCATCACCGCGCCCACGATGCCCGCCGGTCTGAAGATCACCTACATGGTGCAGATGTGGGCAGGCCGTCTCGAGTTCATCACGCTGTTCGCGCTCATCGCGAGCATTGTCACCTCCTTCCGCAGGGGGAGGGGTCGCCAGTGAGACGGTATGGCGCGATAGCGGTCCTTGCCCTTGCACTGGCCCTGTCGCCGGTCTCGGCGTTTGCCGCAGGGACCTCGGCTGCGGGCGCCGTCCCGGCCGAGACCGACGGCCCCGAGATCATCTCTATGACGAGCGGGCTCGACGGCGCGACGATCGCGTTCGAGGGCGAGGTCGTGAGCGAGGCGCTCGCCGGCGGCGACGGCCACGTGTGGGTGAACGTGCTCTCGGACGGTACCGCGATCGGCGTCTGGATGCCCGTCGAGATGACCGACGATCTCGAGGTCTTCGGCGACTGGGGGAACACCGGTGATGTGGTCCGCGTCGTGGGCATCCTGAACGAGGGCTGCGATCAGCACGGCGGCGACCTGGACGTGCACGCCGTGTCGCTGGAACTCGTGAAGCGGGGGAGCGAGCGCGAGAACCCGTACGACCTGTGGAAGCTCGGCGTCGGGCTGGCCGGTCTCGTGCTGGCAGGCGTCGGCTACCGGCGCATGCGCCGGTCCGAGGAAGGCGACTTGCTGTGAGCGATGCACGCCGCGGCTTCGCGAGCGACAATGCCGCGGGGGTCCATCCCGACGTTCTGGCGGCGGTCGCGGCGGCCAACAGCGGCCACGCGCACGCGTATGGCGACGACGAATGGACGCGGCGCGCGGTGGCGCTGGTGAAGCGTCAGTTCGGCGAGGACGCTGAAGTGTTCTTCACCTTCAACGGGACGGGCGCCAATGTGACGGCGCTCCAGGTTCTCGTCCGCCCCTTCGAGGCGGTCATCTGCCCGGCCACGGCGCACATCAGCACGGATGAGTGCGGCGCGCCCGGACGCTTCACGGGTGCCAGACTGTTCGACGTGCCGACTCCCGACGGGAAGCTCACCCCCGATCTCATCGCAGGCTCGATCACCGGCGTGGGCTTCGAGCACGCGAGCCAGCCGCGCGCCGTTTCGATCACGCAGTCCACCGAGTGCGGCACGGTCTACGCTGCGCGTGAGCTCGCGGGGATAGCCGCCACGGCGCGCGAGCACGGCCTGTACCTGCACGTCGACGGCGCCCGGCTCGCGAACGCGGCCGCTGCCCTCGGCTGCACGCTCGGCGAGGCGTGCGAGGGTGCCGACGTCGTGTCCTTTGGCGCGACCAAGAACGGTGCGCTACTGGCCGAGGCCGTGGTGTTCCGCACGCCGGCGCTCGCGCGGGACTTCAAGTACGTCCGCAAGCAGAGCGGACAGCTCGCCTCGAAGATGCGGTTCCTCTCGGCCCAGTACGTTGCGCTGCTCGAAGACGACCTGTGGCTGCGGAACGCGGCCCACGCGAACGCCATGGCGGCGCTGCTCGCGAGCCTCGTGCGCGAGGTGCCGGGTGTGCGCATCACCCAGGCCGTCGAGGCCAACGAGGTGTTCGCGCTGCTGCCCGCCGAGGCTATCGCGCCGCTCGCGGAGGAGTTCGACTTCTACACCTGGGACGAGCGCACCGGCGAGGTGCGGTGGGTCGCAAGCTGGGACACGACCGAGAAGGATGTGCACGCGCTCGCTGCCGGCGTGAGAGCCGCCCTATCCTCACCACAGGGAATACTCCCCGATAAGGGGTAGCAGCGTTCGGTTCGGCGAACGGGGGGCACGTGAGCGACCGTTCTCGCATTGCGCTCGCACGGATCGCCACGATCGGGCCGCCGCTCGTTCTCGTCACGTCGGCACTCGTCGGTGTCATCGTAGCCGCGCAGGTCCGTTCCGTGGTGATCCAGGGCAGCTCGCAGACGATCGCCGCGGGCGCCTCGGGCCTCGCCGCGCCCTGCCTGAGCGTCGTCGAGGGCCGCAGCACGCTCACCGAAGCGGGTTGCGACGACCTCGCGCGCGCCGTCGGGCAGCGTCTCGAGACCGGTCAGGTGTACGCGTACCGTCTGATCGGACTCGACGGCGTCGTCCTGTACTCCTCGACCGCGGACGACACGGGGAGGCGCGTCGCGGTCGTAGGCTTCGACTCCGCCGCCGACGGCCGCGTGACATCGTCGGTCGAGTCCGCGGATGAGGCGGGCGTCGACGCCGACGGCAGGGTGCTGCGCGTGGTCGCTCCCGTCCGCAAGGGCGATGTGGGCCCGGTGATCGCGGTCGCCGAGTCGATCAAGCCCTTCGCGCCGATCGCGGCGTCCGTGCGCGAGTCGGTGCTCATCGTGTGGCTGGCCGTGGGGTCGGGCGCGGTGTTCACGTCCGTGGCGACAGGACTGATCGCCCGGCGGGCGGTGCGCGCGATCGACACGCAAAGGGGGCTCACCGACTCGCTCAACCAGCGTCTGCGTGACTCGCTTGCGGATATCGAGTCGCAGTCCCTCGGCGTGCTCCAGGCGCTCTCAGCCACGGTCGACGCCCGCGACCAGTACACCGCGCGACACTCGCTCGGCACCACCGAGGTCGCGTTCCGCATCGGCGGCGCGCTGGGCCTGTCCCCCCACGACCAGACCGTGCTCGAACGGGCGGCGCTCCTCCACGACATCGGCAAGATCGGTGTCCCCGAGGCGCTGCTGCTCAAGCCCTCCGCGCTGAGCCCGGAGGACTACGAGAGGGTGAAGGAGCACTCCGAGGCGGGTGCGCGGATACTCGAGACGGTGCCGTTCCTCGCGGACGTGGTCCCCATCGTCAGGCATCACCACGAGCGATGGGACGGAAGCGGCTATCCGGCGGGACTCGCCGGTGAGGACATACCGTTCCTGGCCCGGGTCCTGGCCGTCGCGGACTCGTTCGACGCCATGGTGAGCGAGCGCCCGTACCGCGGACCGTTGCCGCGCAGGCTGGCCATCGACGAGGTAGTGCTCTGCTCGGGCTCGCAATTCGACCCGGCCGTGGTCGACGCCTTCGTGGCCTGGGCCGAGACGACCGGCAGCTGAGGGCTCGCCGCTCCCTACCGGCTCATGCCGGTGCGCTAGGCGCGCGCCGATCCTCTGATGGCCGCTACCACCTCATCGGCGTGCCCTTCGAGCTTCACCTTGTGCCACGCCCGCGCGATCGTCCCGTCCGGGCCGATGAGGAAGGTGCGCCGCTTGGCGGTGACGCCGAGCACCTCTCGGGCGCCGTACGCGTCGATGATGGTCTTGGCGGTGTCCGAGATCATCGGGAAGGTGAGCGAGAACTTGTCGATGAACCGCTGCTGCACTTCGGGCTTGTCTGCTGAGACGCCCACGACCAGGGCGTTCAAGGACTCCAGTTCGGCGGCGTGCTCCTGGAAGTCCTTGGCCTCGTGGGTTCAACCGGGTGTGTTGGCGCGAGGATAGAAGTACACCACCGCCCACTTGCCGAGGTGATCGGCGAGCCGGAACGGACCGTCGCCGGTCGCGACGGCGTCGATCGCGGGGGCGGGCATGCCGGCTTCGAGAACGATCTGGGCGGGCATCGGACCTCCTCGGGAGACGTGTGCTGCTAGGTATGTACCGCTGCGGAGGCACCGCGTGTCGTGCGGCGGTCGCACCGATTCGGTGTAGCATGACCGCATGCGCTTCTTCGTGGACGGCTACAACGTGACCCGGCGAGACCCCGCGACCGCCCGGCTGGAACCCGCGGCCCAGCGCGAGGCGCTGGTGTCGCGGCTCGCCGCCCGCGGCGCCGATCTGCTCGGCCGCGGGGCGATCGAGGTCGTCTTCGACGGCGTCTCCGGCGGAGGCGCAGGCGAGCGTCGAGGGCCGGTCGAGGTGCGGTTCTCGAGAGACGAGGCGGCCGACGACCTCATCGTCCGGCGCGTCGCGGGCCTCGGCGGCGGGGCGACCGTGGTCACCTCGGATGCGGGACTGGCAGGGCGCGTCACCGCCGGTGGCGCGCGCGTGGCGCCGGCCGAGACGTGTTTCGAGGCGAGCCGGCCTGCACGGAAGACGCGGGGGCGGTATCCTGCTGCTTCGGCGGGGTTGCCGCCCGGCGCGAACAGGGTGACCGAGGAGCTCAAGAAGATCTGGCTGACCGACGAGGAGTGACATGCCCGGTATCGGCGTCATCGTGAACAGCCTCGCAGTGCTCGTCGGCACGGCGATCGGCCTCGTCTTCGGGCGGCTTATCAGCGATCGGTTCCGGGCGATCGCCTTCTCGGCGATCGGGCTTGCGGTCATCGTGATCGGCGCGAGCATGGCGATCGGCGGCCTGGCCGACCTGGGCCAGACGCGTCTCGGCGATTATGCCGCGCTCGTGCTCGTGGGCGCGCTCGTCGTGGGGTCGCTCATCGGCGAGGCGATGCGTATCGAGCACCACCTCGAGCGGTTCGGGAAGTGGCTGCAGGAGAAGGCGTACAGGACCCCGATGCTGAGCCCCGGCAAGACGGACCAGCCGGGCGAGAAGGGGCACACGCTCGTCGAAGGGTTCGTGACCGCGAGCCTGCTGTTCGGCGTGGGCGCGATGACCGTCTTAGGCTCGCTCCAGGACGGGCTCGGCGATCCGTCGCTGCTGTATCTCAAGGCGATGCTCGACGGCATCGCGGCCGTGGCGCTGGCGACGACCCTCGGGGCCGGCGTGGGGCTCTCCGTCATCCCGCTGCTCGTGCTGCAGGGCGGCATCGCGCTCGCCGCAGGGGCGGTCGAGCCGTACATCACCCATGCGGTCATCGCTTCGATCGAGGCCATCGGAGGCGCGCTTATCCTCGCGATCGGCTTCGATCTCGCGCAGATCAAGCGCCTGCCGGTGGGCAACATGCTGCCCGCGGTGTTCCTCGCCGCGGCCATCGCGCTCGTGCTCGGGTAGCGGGCCCTCAGGCCTGCTCCCGCCAGCCCTTCACCGTGTAGGCGCTCGGGCACAGCTCTGCCACCGCGCACTGCCCGCAGATGGGCCGCTTGGCGTCGCAGATCGCGCGCCCGTGCTCGATCAGGCGGTAGGTGAGCGCGCCCCACTCCTCGCGCGGGAAGAGCGCCATCAAGTCGCGCTCCACCTTGTCGGTGTCCTGATGCTCCGAGTAGCCGAGCCGGTGCGCCAGGCGGAACACGTGCGTGTCCACAGCGATCCCCTCGGCTTTGCCGAACGCGTTGTAGAGCACGATGTTGGCCGTCTTGCGCGCCACGCCGGGCAGCGTCAGCAGGTCCTCCATCGTGTCCGGCACCCGTCCGCCAAACTCGGCGACGATCCGCTGCGCCGCCCCGACGATGTTCTTCGTCTTGTTCCGGAAGAAGCCGGTGGGCCGCACGATGTCCTCGACCTCGGTGGGGTCGGCGCCCGCGAGCGCCTCGGGGGTGGGGAAGCGCGCGAACAGGATCGGCGTGACCTTGTTCACTCCGACATCCGTCGTCTGCGCTGAGAGGATGACGGCGACGAGCAGCTGGAAGTCGCTCTCGTAACCGAGCGCGATGGCCGCGCGCGGGTAGAGCTCCTTGAGGCGCGCGTCCACAGCCGCGGCGCGTTGCTTGAGGTCCATGGCACCTCCGATGCCCGGGGACACAATCGTACCCGACCAGGCCCGATTGAGGCGTCGTTCAGATTCTGTTCAGATAGTCGTGGCACGCTTTGAGCGGTCCGCGTGAAGGGGGGATGCGCGGGCCGAACGGCGGGCTTCCCTCTTGGCGACTGCCATTCCGCCTCGTACATCCGCATATCACCAGGGAGGGAACATCCCATGTCATCCACATGGAGGCTGCATGGCAGCAGAGCGCTGGCCGCAGGTCTTGTCTGCGCGGTCTGGCTGGGCACGGTCTTTTCGCCGGTCGCGTTCGCGTACGGCGCCGGGACCGAGGATCTGCGTCCCGTAGAGATCGAACCGGGATGGCCGGAAAGCCATCTGCCGGAGAACGACCCGAGGCCGGGCGATCGCGGGTACGCGCTCGCTACCCCAGTGGCCGAGCCCGAGGAGGGCATGACCGACGCCGAGTTCAAGGCGAAGGACGCACCCGCATTCGCACAGATCGTCGCGGAACGCGATGTGATCGAACGCGGGCTCCTCGAGAAGGTGCACGCGCGGCTTAAGAGCGCCGGAATCGTGCCGGCGAGCGAGGGCGACACGCTCTCGGCGACCGACGCCTTGCGTGCGACCACGGTCCTTGCGAGCACCGCGTACTCGCCGTACGGCTACTTGCGCTTCACGCTCGTCCGGAACACCACCAGCCCGTACGCGCGTAACGGTTATCTCGGCACCCTATACTTCATCTACGGCATCTATTCGGCCACCACGGACAGCTATCGGTGGTACACGGTGTCGTGGCCGGCGATCTCGGGCGACAACAACCCCTACCACCAGTCGCTCATCGGCGTGGGTCCGATTCCGGCGTACACGTGGGATTTTGGCTTCATGTACGGTGCGTGGCGTGGCTACGAGGCCGACGCGAGAGTAGAGTTCTCGCCGGGGAAGTGGCGTCTCGATCCGTGGACAGGGGGTCCGTACGGGCGAGCGTATCTTGAGGTCCACGGGGGAGTGGGCACGCACCAATTCACCTACACGAGCGGGTGTGTCCGACTCTACCCGACGGCGATCACCTCGCTGCGGTCCTACTACACCTACAAGATGGCCAACAAGTACGACAAGTCGAGCGCGCATCTGTACGTCAAGTACTAGGGGCGAAAGGGAGATCCAATGAGAACGGTGCGGTTGGAAGGGGCGGGGCGCGTGAGGGTCGGGAAGACCCTGCTCGGCCTGCTGCTCGGGGTGTCGCTCGTCGCCATCGCGGTCGGATGCGCGAGCGACGGGGATCAGAAGCCCGTTGCGGAGTCCGGGTGGGAGTCCGTCGGCATCACGTGGACGCCCGATGCGATCGCCGGCATAACGCCAGGCCTGATCGGATGGCGTTCGCCGAACGACGGGACGCCGGGGCGGCTCGTGACCGTGGGCACGCCGGTGGAGACGGTACTCTGGGAGTCGCCGGCGCCCGAAGACGCCTGGGTGCAGCTCATGTCGATCAGGGCCGATGGACGCCAGATGATCGGTTTTCTCGACGACAGCCGACCGGGCGAGAGCGATACGGGGAAGACCGTGCTGTTCCGTGAGGACGGATCGGTGGTCGTGCTGCCTGTTCCTGAGGGGTATGAGGCCATCCAGTCGGCGACTTTCGTGGACGATGGCGTCCTTGCAGTCGCGTATCACGCGGCGAAGGAGGAGTTCGACACCACGATCGGCCTCGTATCCCCCGAAGGGCGCTGGCAGGAGGTCACGCTCGCGGGCGAACTGCCCGACTACCAGTTCGTCGACCGCGTGGCGGTCCTGCCAGCAACGGGCACGGTGGGGATCGTGCTCAAGCTCCCCGGCGGCACGGGCGATCGAGATGACTCCGCGCTCGTGCTAGCCTCGCTCGACGACGGTATGCTCACGGCCTTCACGCCGGCGCTGTTCGACGACGCGCTTCCCGGCATCGAGCCGCTTCAGGATGGCGAGGGCGTCACGTACGTTCGCACCTGGAACATCGTCGACGACGAGTGGAAGCCGATACTCGTGACCGCCGAGTGGGACGGTTCCGCGTGGCGGGAGCGGGTGCTCACGGAGCCCGGCGACCTGGTCGTCGCCATCGAGGGCGGCCGGATGGTGGCCCATTCGCCCTCAGGCGACTACTGGGTCCGGATGTCCAGCCACGCCGAGTTCGAGGGCGAGTCCACCCTGATGCGATTGGCGGACGGTGCGGAGGAGCTCGAGCCTATGGGCATCGACGTCACCGGCGTGGACTGGTTCGAATGGGTGGCGCCCGTCGGCAAGTAGCCGGTTCGGGGACGCAAGCGGGCCGAAGTCCGTCGACCCGGGTTTGACCATAGTGGCGGGCGGTCATACACTCACACGACCGCCCGCCCCGGTCTCCCCGGATGCGGGCCCTTCGTGCTGTCCGACCCCGGGAGCGTGCCCGTGACCGTCCTGTTCGATGCGATCTCCACCGCTCTGCGTGACGAGCCCGCGTTCGCCCGCGCGCTCACGCGTCTGGCCGACGGCCAGGACGTGACGCTCGCGACGCCGGGCCTCGTCCGCCCCGCGCTCACGGCGGCGGTCGCAGCGTCGCGGGAGACGCCGGTGCTCGTCGTGATGTCGGGTGCCGAGGCGGCCGAGCGGTTCGCACGGCAGCTGAGCGCGTACCTGCCGCACGAGCGGGTGTTGCTGTTCCCCGAGCGCACCGACCTCCCCTGGGACCGTACGGCCCCCGACCTGGAGACGGTGGGCGCCCGCGCCCGCGCGCTCCACGCTCTCGACCACGGCGCGCCCGCGGTCGTGGTGGCGAGCGGCCGCTCGCTCTTGCGCGCGCTGCCGCCTCGCGGGTCGCACGTGTTCGACCCGCTTGCGCTCGAGGCCGGGGCGTCGCTCGACTTGAGCGAAGCGGCAGCGCAGCTCGTCCGTATGGGGTACGAGCGCGTGGACACCGCCGAGGAGCGCGGGCAGTTCGCGATCCGGGGCGGGACGCTCGATATCTTCGGGTCCGATGCGCCGTATCCCGTGCGCGCGGAACTCTTCGGCGACGAGATCGAGTCGCTTCGCCGCTACCTGCCCTCGACCCAGCAGCACATCGCGGACGCGGGTCCGGTGGAGATCCATGCATGCCGCGAGCTCGCGCCGGGCGTGCGCGCCGCCGGGGCGGTTCGCAAGGCCTTCACCCCCGCCCAGCTCACCGATGAGACGCTCGCGCGCGACGTCGCCCTGCTCGAGGCGGGCATCACCTTCAACGGCATCGAGCAGTACCTGCCGCTCGTGTACCGGGCCCGGGCATCCGTGCTCGACTACGTCTCGCCCTCCGCGCTCATCGTGGTCGCCGAGCCGCGCGCGCTCTTCGACGACCTCGTCCGCGCACGCGGAGACCTCGAATCGCGTGCCGCGGCAGCCGACAGGAAGCTCGACGGCCTGTACCTCACCCCGGCCGAGGTCGACCTCGGAGGACGCCAGCGGCTGACCTTCCTGTCGCTGCTGCGCGCGGGCGGGGCCGCCGACGGCGAGGTGGCGGCGCGGCGTCCCGACATCGGCGGTCGCGAGGAGGCGTTCGCGGCAGGCCTGCGCGCCCTGCTCGACACCGGGCATCGGGTGCTCGTCGCCGTCCGCGACCGGCAGGGAAGCGACCGCGTGATGCAGGCGCTCGTGAGTGCGGGCACCTCGGTGTCCTCGCTCGAGCGCGGCGCGACGGAGATCCCTCCCGGCCTCATTTCGGTCGTGGTGGCCGACGTGCCCGCGGGCTACGTGCTGCCCGCGGCGCGCCTCGCGGTGATCAGCATCGACGACGTGTTCCCGCGCGCGGCGGAGCGGCGACGTCAGGCGATGGATCCCACGCGGCTCACCTTCGCCTTCGGCCCCGGCGACTACGTCGTGCACGAGGTGCACGGCATCGCGCTCTTCCGCGATATCGTCCGGCGCACGCTCATGGGCAACGAGCGCGACTACCTGCTGCTCGAGTACGCCAAGGGCGACAAGCTCTACGTCCCGGTCGAACAGCTCGACCGCGTCACGCGCTACGTCGGTCCGGAAGGTGCGGTGCCGCGGGTCACGCGCCTGAACACCGCCGACTGGTCGAAGGCGACGGGCAAGGCGCGCAAGGCGGCGCGCAAGCTCGCGTTCGACCTGGTCGACCTCTACGCGCGGCGGGCGGCAGTGGCCGGTTTCGCCTTCGCGCCCGATACTCCCTGGCAGCGCGAGATGGAGGCGTCGTTCCCCTTCGAGGAGACGCCCGATCAGGCCGCCGCGATCATGGACGTGAAGGCCGACATGGAGTCCGACCAGCCGATGGACCGCCTCGTGTGCGGCGACGTCGGCTACGGGAAGACCGAGGTCGCGATCCGCGCGGCGTTCAAGGCGACCCAGAGCGGTAAGCAGGTGATGGTGCTGTGCCCCACCACCATTCTCGCGCAGCAGCACTTCACCACATTCTCCGAGCGCTTCTCCCCGTACCCCGTGCGCGTCGAGGTGCTGTCGCGCTTCCGCGGCCGTGCCGAGCAGGCGGCCGCCCTCGAGGGGTTCGCCGCGGGCACGGTGGACGTGCTCATCGGCACGCACCGGCTGCTCTCGCGCGACGTGGTGCCGAAGGACCTCGGCCTCGTCGTCATCGACGAGGAGCAGCGGTTCGGCGTGGAGCACAAGGAGCACCTCAAGAACCTGCGCGAGCAAGTCGACGTGCTCACGCTGACCGCGACGCCCATCCCGCGCACGCTGCAGATGTCGCTGTCGGGCGTGCGCGACTTCTCGGTGATCGACACGCCGCCCGCTGACCGGTTCCCCGTCTCCGTGCACGTGGGCGAGTACGACGAGGACCTCGTCTCGGCGGCCATCCGGCGCGAGATCGACCGCGGCGGCCAGGTCTACTTCATCTCCAACCGCGTGCGCGGCATCGAGCGCGTCGTGGAGCGCGTGCGCACGATCGTGCCCGAGGCGCGCGTCGGCGTGGGCCACGGCCAGATGTCCGAGCACCAGCTGGAGCGCGTGATGGAGTCGTTCTCGGCAGGCGAGATCGACGTGCTCGTGGCCACCACGATCGTGGAGTCGGGCATCGACAACCCGCACACCAACACCCTCATCATCGACGATGCCCACCGGTTGGGCCTCGCGCAACTCTACCAGCTCAAGGGCCGCGTAGGCCGTAGTCACGTGAAGGCGTACGCGTACTTCCTGGTGCCCCGCAACCAGGCGCTCACCGAGCAGGCGTACGAGCGCCTCACGGCCATCCAGGAGCACGCCGAGCTCGGCAGCGGCATCAAGGTGGCCATGCGCGACCTCGAGATCCGCGGCGCGGGCTCGCTGCTCGGCGCCGAGCAGTCCGGCAACGTGAGCGCGGTCGGCTTCGACCTCTACGCGCAGATGCTGCGCGAGGCCGTCTCGGAGGTGCGCGGCGAGCCGCTGCCCGCGCATCCCGAGGTACGCGTCGACCTGCCGCTGTCGGCGTTCCTGCCGGCCGAATACATCCCGGAGACCGACGAGCGCGTGCTCGCGTACCGCCGCATCGCGGCCGCGTCGAGCATCGAGGCGGTCGAGTCGATCGCCGCCGACCTTGAGGCGCGCTACGGCGCACCGCCCTCTCCGGCGCGCGACCTCATCACCGTCGCGCGCATCCGCGCGATGGCGGCGGACCTCGGAATCGCCTCGGTGTCGCTCGCGCGTCACCGCCTCACGCTCACCCCCGTGAGCCTGTCTGCCGAGGAGCGCGGACGGCTCGCCGCGGCGGGAGCCGTGTACGTCGAGCGGACGCGATCTGTGCATTTCGTGGAGTCTGCCGGAGAGCCCCCCGCGAGCACGGCGATACGCTCCCTCGGTGCTATACTCGGCGCAGTCCGCGGCCCGTGACAGTGGCCGAAAGAACCCGAAAGAGAGGCATTTCCGTGCGCACACTCCGCGGCGTCGCCGCACTCGCCCTGGTCGTCGCGCTGCTCGGCGCCGTAGGCTGCGCCAAGAAGGAAGCGACCGGGGACACGAAGGACGTGGTCGCCACCGTCAACGGCGAGGACATCACCCGCGAGCAGCTCGAGGTCTACTACACGCAGTTCGCCTCGCAGGCGGGCGAGCTTACCGAGGAGCAGGCGAACGACTACCGCGTCATGCTGCTCGACATGCTCGTCGAGGGCGTGCTCGTCCGTCAGGAGGCCGAGCGCCTCGGCGCCGACCTCTCCGAGGCCGCGATCGACGCGAGCTTCGACGAGCTGATGGCCGGCGTCGACTCCGCCGAGTACGAGGCGTACCTCGAGAGCCTCGGGCTCACCATGCAAGACGCGCGCGACGGGATGCGCGACCAGCTTGCGTACGAGTTCCTGATGGCGTACCTCTCCGAGCAGAACCCGGATCTCACCATCTCCGAGGCGTACTCCAACCTCCAGCACATCCTCGTCGACGACGAGGCGCTCGCCAACGACCTGTACGACCGCGCGGTGGCCGGGGAGAACTTCGCGGCGCTCGCCGGCGAGTTCTCGACCGACACCTACAGCGCGGCTTCGGGCGGTGAGCTCGGATGGTCGCCCACGAGCGCGTACGTGCCCGAGTTCGCCGCGGCGGCCGACGCGCTTGCCGTCGGCGGCATCAGCGCGCCGGTGAAGTCCGACTACGGCTGGCACATCATCAAGAAGATCGCGGAGGTCGTCGCCGGCACCACGCTTGCCGAGGTGCCCGAGGACGTGCGGTCCTCCGTCACGACCGACGAGCTCAACGTCGCGTACACCGAGTACGTCGCGTCGCTTCGCTCGGACGCGGAGATCGTCTACATCGACACGACGCTTCAGCCGTAAGGAGCGGTGCCCGTGCCGGAACGCGAGCCATCCGGAGGGCCGACCCCCGCCACCGGCGGGGCGTTCGAAGCATTCATGCGCATGATCGCGGTCCTGCGGAGCCCCGAGGGGTGTCCGTGGGACCGCGTTCAAACGCACGAGACCCTTGCGCCACACCTCATCGAGGAGGCGTACGAGGCCGTCTCGGCGATCGAGAGCCGCGAGCCGGGCGCCATCGCCGACGAGCTTGGCGACGTGTTGCTGCAGGTGGCCCTTCACGCGCAGATCGCCTCCGAGAGCGGCGAGTTCACGATCGATGACGTCATCGCGTCGATCGACACGAAGATCCGCCGACGGCACCCGCACGTGTTCGCCGATACCGTCGCCGAGACCCCCGCCGAGGTCACCCGCAACTGGGACGCCATCAAGCGCGAGGAGAAGCCGGCGACCGGCGCGCTCGGCGAGGTGCCGCGCGCGCTTCCCGCGCTGATGCTCGCGCAGAAGATCTCCCGCCGCGCCGCGGGCGCGGGCTTCGAGTGGGACGATATCGACGGCGTCTGGGA
>DCVQ01000001.1:19115-28604 GCA_002328745.1 Actinobacteria bacterium UBA2184 | reverse complement strand
TGCGCACGGTTCGTGCGACGCTTCGAGCACATGGAGAGCGCGATGGCGCGCGACGGGCGCTCGGCAGGCGAGCTCGATCTGGCGGGATGGGAAGAACTGTGGCAGGAGGCCAAGCGCGAGGAGTCCGCCGAAGGCTGATGCTGCGGCGCGTGGACGGCGTGTGATTCGCGGATGGGGAAGCGCCGGTCCGGACACGAGGTCCGGCCGCGACAGGGGGACGGGCGGCCGGGAGCGCCGGCCGCCGATGAGAGAAGGAGCCCGAACAGCATGAGCTACATCACCGACATCATCGCCCGCGAGATCCTCGATTCGCGGGGCAACCCGACGGTCGAGGTCGAGGTCATGCTCGACGACGGGAGCTGGGGCCGCGCCGCGGTGCCGAGCGGCGCCTCGACCGGCGCTTTCGAGGCCGTCGAGCTGCGCGACGGCGAGGCCGCACGCTACCTCGGCAAGGGCGTCCTGACCGCGGTCAACAACATCAACGAGATCATCACGCCGGAGCTGATGGGCATGGACGCCTCGGACCAGCGCGCGATCGACGAGTTCATGATCGAGCTGGACGGCACGCCCAACAAGAGCCGCCTCGGCGCGAACGCCATCCTCGGCGTGTCGCTCGCCTGCGCCCGGGCCGCCGCCGACAGCTGCGAGCTCACGCTGTACTCCTACATCGGCGGGTGCAACGCATCGATGCTGCCGGTGCCGATGATGAACATCCTGAACGGCGGCGCGCACGCGGACAACAACGTCGACCTGCAGGAGTTCATGGTCATGCCGGTCGGGGCCGGCAGCTTCGCCGAGGGCCTGCGCATGTGCGCCGAGGTCTACCACACGCTCAAGGGCGTGCTGAAGGAGCGCGGTCTCGGGACGGGCGTGGGTGACGAAGGCGGCTTCGCGCCCAACCTCGGCAGCAACGAGGAGGCGCTCCAGGTCATCTCGGATGCCGTCACGAAGGCCGGCTACGAGCTGGGCGAGCAGATCATGTTCGCGCTCGATCCCGCCGCGACCGAGTTCTACGATGCCGAGCGCGGCGTGTACGTGCTTGCCGGCGAGGGCCGCGAGCTCACCAGCGCCGAGATGGTGGACTTCTGGGCGGGGCTGGTGGACCGCTACCCGATCATCTCGCTCGAAGACGGCATGGCCGAGGAGGACTGGGAGGGCTGGCAGCTGCTCACGGAGCGCCTCGGCACCAGCGTGCAGCTCGTCGGCGACGACATCTTCGTCACCAACACCGAGCGCCTCGCCAGGGGCATCGAACTCGGCGTGGGCAACTCGATCCTGGTGAAGCTCAACCAGATCGGCACGCTCACCGAGACGCTGGAGTGCATCCAGATGGCCCACCGCGCGGGCTACACGACGGTCATCTCCCACCGCTCGGGCGAGACCGAGGACACGACGATCGCCGACGTGGCGGTGGCCGTGAACGCGGGGCAGATCAAGACCGGCGCTCCCGCGCGCAGCGACCGTGTGGCGAAGTACAACCAGCTGCTGCGCATCGAGGAGGAGCTCGACGGCTCCGCGGTCTATCCGGGCATCGACGCGTTCACCAATATCGATCGCTAGGCGCGCTCCCTTCGGAGGCATCAGAGACGTGCCCGCGGCAGCGCTGCCGCGGGCACGCTCGCATACTGGGGTAGAAGTTCCCTGGAGGTGCGGCGTGAGACGAACGAAACTGATAGCGACGCTCGGACCGGCGACCGACGCGCCCGGCGTGCTGGACTCGCTCGTGGCCGCCGGCCTCGATGTCGCGCGCCTCAACTCATCGCACGGGTCGCGCGACGACCTCGCGAGACGCCTCGCCGCGCTCCGCGACGCGGCCGCACGGGCCGACCGTCACGTGGCCGTGATGCTCGACCTCGGCGGAGCCAAGCTTCGCGTGGGCGAGATCGCGCCCGGCACGGTGCTCGAGGCGGGCGCGCGGTTCGAGCTTGTCGCGGCCGACGGGGCCGCGGGCGCCTCCGGAGACGCGACGCGCGCCGCCGTCTCGTACGAGGGCCTCCCGGCGGATGTCGTCACGGGCGACCGCATCCTGATTGACGACGGCCGCGTCGAGCTCCGCGTCATCGAGACCGCACCGGGCCGCGTGGCCACCGAGGTCACCTCCGGGGGGCCGCTGGCCAGCCGCAAGGGCGTGAACGTCCCCGGCGTGCGGCTCGGGCTCGATGCCATCACCGGCCGCGACCTCGAGACGCTCGCGTGGGGCCTCGACGCCGGCGTGGACCTCGTCGCGCAGTCGTTCGTGCGCTCGGCGGACGACGTGATCCGCCTTCGCGAGGCGATGGGGGAGCGCGCGGTGCCGATCGTCGCGAAGATCGAGAAGCACGAAGCGCTCGGCGAGCTCGCCGACATCGTGGAGGCGGCCGATGCGGTGATGGTCGCGCGTGGCGACCTCGGCGTGGAGCTTTCGCCCGAGGAGGTCCCGGTGGCGCAGCGGCGCATCATCGCGGCATGCCGCAGCGCGGGCCGACCGGTGATCGTGGCCACGCAGATGCTCGAGTCGATGACCGAGGCGACGCGGCCCACGCGCGCCGAAGCGTCGGACGTGGCCAACGCGATCTTCGACGCGGTGGACGCGGTGATGCTGTCCGGCGAGACCGCCATCGGGCGTCATCCCGTGCTTGTTCTTCAGACGATGGACCGTATCGTGCGCACCGCCGAGGCGGCCGCACTCGAGCACCCCGAGTCCCCACGTCCGGGCGCCTCCGACGACATCTCGCGGGCGGTCTCGCGCGCCGTCTGCGACCTGGCGAGCGGCCTGGACCTGGCCGCGATCGTCACCGCGACGCAGTCCGGGGCGACCGCCCGGGCGGTGGCGGCGCACCGGCCGACGGTGCCTGTGGTGGCGGCGACGCCCGACGCCGCGGTCGCGCGACGGCTCACGCTGGTGTGGGGTGTCGTGCCGGTGGTGGTGGGTGCGTACGACTCGATCGACGAGATGATCGTCGCCGCGGCAGCGGCGGCACGGGACGCGGGAGTCGCCCGGAAGGGCGACCTGGTGGCGGTGACCGGCGGCGTGGCGGTGCACGTCGCGGGCTCCACCAACCTCATCCAGGTGCACCGCGTCTAGGGACCCGCAGGTCAGCGTGTGTGTCTCTGTCAATCTCGACTTGACGTCAAGGGTTCTTCACGCATGCGCCAGGCGGTGCTATCATCGAACGCAGGGCACCGCCCGGAACCGAACATCGCTGGCCTAGTCACACTACGGATCGCACTCTCATGGCTGCACCACGGACGCAGAAGAGGGCATCAGCGAGCGCGAGAACGACCTCCACGACACGGAGGTCGGCAGGTCGCGTGTCGTCCTCGCGTACTCGAAAGCGCTCGACGGGCCGCGCGGGCGCCTCCCGCACATCGGTTCCCGTGCGATCGGCCAAGAAGCCCGCTCCCAAGCGTTCCACGCGAGGTCGTGCGACCTCGAAGCAGCGTTCGCGTCGCAGCCCCGCGCTCGGCCGGGTCGCCGGCGTCCTTATCACCGTCACCTTGCTGCTCGCGATCTGGATGGTCTATCCCGTGCTGCGACTGCAGTACCAGCACCGGCGCGAGGTGCAGTCCCTCGAGGCGGAGCTGGCGGGCCTGCAGACGCGCAACGAGGTCCTCCGCGGCGAGGTCGAAGGGCTCAAGACCCCCGAAGGCGTGGAGCGGCTCGCGCGCGAGAGCCTCGGGCTCGTGAAGCCCGGGGAGCAGGCGTACATCGTCACCGGCGGCGAGTCCGAAGACACCACCGCGACGATCGGCTACTCGCTCGAGCCCGAGCTTCCCTGGTGGATGCAGCTGGCCGACGCGATCTTCGGCTTCGAGTGATGGATGACGCACATCTCGTCGAGTGGCAGCTGGGGCGCGTCCCGCGGGGCGACTGGCGTGTTGCGGCCCGTTGCTCCTTCGGCCGCCCGATCGTCGTGACCACCGCTCCATTGCTGCTGGACGGCACGCCGTTCCCGACGCTCCACTACCTCACCTGCCCGCATCTGACAGGCCGGCTGGGTGAGGCCGAGTCGGCGGGCGCGGCGGGGGCGTGGGCGGCCCGGCTTGCCGCCGACGAAGCGCTGGCGGCGCGCATGCTCGCTGCGGATGCGGCGTATCGTGCGGCGCGTTCGGCCGAGGCGGGCGGCGCCGATCCGACGCCGGACGTGGGCATCGCCGGGCAGCGCGACCCGCTCGGCACGAAGTGCCTGCACGCGCACGCGGCCGCGTTCCTGGCAGGAATAGACGACCCCGTCGGCGAAGGCGTGCTCGCGGGGCTCGCGCGCGAGTGCGACGATGACCGGTGTGGAAGGGGCGCGTGATGGGAGCCGAACGCAGGGCGGCGATCGACATCGGCACGGTGACCGCCCGCCTTCTCGTGGCCGACGTCGATGGCGACCGGGTGTCGGAGGTCGTGCGGCGCCAGGCCATCACGCACCTGGGCGCGGGCTGGACGACCACCGGCGTGCTCGGCGAGGACGGCATGGCGGCGGTCGCCGCGGCGGTCCGGGGCTTCCACGATGAGGCGCGCTCGCTCGGCGCGACGCGGATCGCCGCGGTCGCGACCTCGGCGTCGCGCGACGCCGCCAACGGGCCCGCGTTCCTCGACCGCGTCGAGCGCGAAGCGGGCATCAGGCCCGAGATCATCGCGGGCGAACGCGAGGCGTACCTGACCTTCCTCGGCGCGACGTACGGGACGTGCGCCGACCGGCTGCTCGTGGTGGACATCGGCGGCGGGTCCACCGAGCTGATCGTCGGCGGCGCGTGTGGCGAAGACGGCCGCCACGCGGTGGACATCGAGATCGCGCGGTCGATCGACGTGGGTTCGCGCCGCGTCACCGAGCGCTTCCTGCACGGCGATCCGCCCGCAACGCGGGAGCTGGCAGAGGCTTCGGCGTGGGTGGCCGGCGAGCTGCGGCCGTTCTTCGCCGCCGTCCGCGACAAGCCGCGCGAGATCGTCGCCGTGGCGGGCACGGCGACGAGCCTTGCCGCGATCGAGATGAAGCTCGACCCGTACGACGCCGAGCGCGTGCACGGGTTCCGCCTGTCGGGACCGTCGCTGCTCGACATCCTCGACCACCTCGCGGGCCTCACGCTCGAGGAGCGGCGCCGGGTCGTCGGCCTCGAGCCGGAGCGCGCGGGGGTGATCGTCGGCGGCGCGATCGTGCTGCAGGCGGTGCTCGCGTATGCGGGGCTCTCTTCGACGCTCGTGAGCGAACACGATATCCTCTACGGCATGGTTCTCGATCTCGACGAACGGGTCGGGTGAGGCCGACACACGGCGGTGTATCCGAACTGGTACAGGAGGGGGCCTTAAAAGCCTCTGGCCGCAAGGCCGTGTGGGTTCGACTCCCACCACCGCTACCAGCGATCCACGCCTCCGGCCGACATCCGGGGGCCGCAACGCGAACGAGGCGCCGGATCAGGCGCGACGAGGGAAGGGGCGCGGTGGCCGCCGAGGACGCGGCACATCTCTATCAGGCGTTCGTCGATCAGGACCCGGCCTCGGCCATCCAGGTCGTCGAGCGTGCCCGCGCGTCCGGGATCGACCAGGACGCGCTGTTCGACGCGCTCTACGTCCCCGCGATGGCGATGCTCGGCGGAGCCTGGGCGTCCGGCGCCATCGACGAGATCGCGTTCACGCAGGCCGCCGTGGTGGCCGAGCAGGTCGGGTCGTTCGTGATGCCCGCGGCCGCCAAGCGCGACACCGGCGTGAGCGTCATCGTCGGCACGATGCACCGCGATCTGCACGCCATCGGCCGCACCATCGTGGCCGCCACCCTCAAAGAAGCCGGCTACCGCGTGAACGACCTGGGGGTCAACGTGCGCGCCGCCGAGTTCCTCGAGCGCGTGGAGGAGACCGGCGCGCGCATCGTCATCGTCTTCGCGGAGATGATCCAGACCGCCCGCGCGGTCTCGGGCGTGCGCGAGCTGTTCCTCGCGAGCGGCCTTGCCGACGTGATCATCCTCGTCTCGGGCGGTCCCTTTGCGGCCGACGAGGACCTTGCCCGCGAGGTAAGCGCCAACGGCGTGATCCTCGGCGCGGAGAGCGCGCTCAAGCTCGTCTCGCGCGCGGCACGCGATCGGGCGAGAGAGGGCGAGGCGTGATGGCGGCCCGCTCGAAGGCGGTCCAGGCGGCCGAGGCGCTCGCGCGGGCCGGCCAGGTGGGGGCGGCGGTCGCCGCCTGCTACGATGCGCTCGCGCTCGACCACCGTGACGCGCACACGCACGCGCTGCTCGCGCACCTGATGCTCGAAGGCGACTTCTACGACGAGGCGATCTCGGCGGCCACGCTCGCCATCGAGATCGATCCCGACTGCTCGCCCGCGTACCTTGCGCTCGGCCTCGCCTACGACCGTCGCGGCGGTATGTGGGACCAGTCGGTGCTCGTGTGGCACGAGCTTGCCGAGGTCGTGCCCGATCTCGTGACGGCGCACGTGCAGCTCGGCGAGGCGTTCGCCGCCGCCGCTTTCGAGGAAGAGGCGGTCCGCAGCTGGAAGCGGGCGCTCGAGCTCGACCCGAAGGAAGCGCGCGCCACCTACAACCTCGCCATCTCGAGCCTCAAGCGCGAGGGCATGGCGCTCGCGCTCCCGCTGTTCCGCCAGGCCGGCGAGCTCGACCCGAGCCAGGACGAGCTCTTCTTCGCGCTGCTCGGCGTGAAGGAGGGCCTCGGCAAGCCGATCGACCCGGCGCGCGTGAAGCCCAACCGGACGGCGCGCATCGGCGCGGCCGGGCTGGCGCTGCGCGACGAGGACCTCTTCGCGGCGGCCGAGCTCGTTCGCCTGGCGCTCGACGAACAGCCGGACGACGGCGAGGCGCTGGCGCTCGCGGCGTACGCGTACCTCAAGCAGGAGGCCACCAACGAGGCGATGGCGTGCGCGCTCCGGGCGCTCACGCTCGATCCCGAGCTCACGACCGCGCTCTACACGCTCGGCGTGGTGTACGCCAAGCGCACCGGCCTCAACCGGCATGCGGCGCGCGTGTTCATCGCGCTCGCCAAGCGCGCGAGCTCCCACGCGCTCGTGCACGTGCTGCTCGCCGAGTCGCTCATGGGGCTGCAGCGCTACGAGCAGGCGAGCAAGACCTACCGTCTCGCGGTGCGGCTCGACCCGGCGTGCGTGCGCGCCCGCTTCGGCCTGGCCGCGTCCTATCTCACGAGCGGTCGGCACGCCGAAGCGCAGTGGGAGATCCGCCGCGCGGCCTATTACGACACCAAGCGCCAGGGCCTCTTCTGGCGGCTCTACGACGCCTATGCCGGAGGAGGTGAGCCCTCGTGAGCGACGACGCCACACCGGTTGCCGAGGCCGAGTCCGGCCCGTTCCGCAACCAGCTCTTCCCGATCGGCGTGGACTGCTATCCGCTCGACGAGGAGAAGCGCTCCTTCTCGGACTGGTACGACCGCGATCTCGCGGGCGAGTTCGCCGCGATGCACGAGGCGCGCATCTCGCTCGCGCGCATCTACGTGTCGTGGAAGCTCTTCGAACCGCAGGTCGGCCAGTACAACGACGAGGCCGAGGACCGTCTCGGCGACATCATCGCGGCCGCGCGGGCCAAAGACGTCCGGCTCATCGTGGCGTTCTTCGCCGACGACCGGTTCGCCGACATGAACGAGGTCCCCTGGGGCAAGAAGCGCGACGCGCGCACCGACGAGTACCTCATCCAGCGCGAGATCGCGCTGGTGCAGCGCATCGTCAACCGCTACCGCACCGAGACGATGATCTGGGCGTGGGAGCTCGGCAACGAGGCCTTCTGCTCCGGGTTCGCTTCCGAGGACACGCTGCAGGCGTGGGCCACGCGGCTGCGGGACGCCATCCGCGAGGTGGACACGGCGCGGGCCATCATCCTCGGCGTGGATCCCGAGACGCTCGTGCGCGAGACGGGCGTGGACGCGGGCCCGGCCATCGGCGTCTTCGAGTACGGCGTGTCGCACGTGACGGCGGGCTACCGGGCGTACGCCGCCGAGGGCCCCGTCACGCACGGCCCGGCGACCTACCTCGACTCGTTCCTGCTGCGCAGCGCGCTTCGCGGGCTTCCCGTGCTCGCCGACGGCGTGGGCGTCCACTCGCTCGACGTGGCGGCCGCCGAGGAGGCCGCGTACGTCCGGATGGCGCTCTACTCCTCGCTCATGAACGGCGCCGCCGGCGTCATGCTCCGCCGGTGGCGCGACATGGCCGCCGAGAAGCGCGAGCCGTACTTCCGCGACCCCTTCGAGGTGCTCGTCGGGATGAACGACCCGAAGGGGCGGCCCAAGCCGGTGCTCTCCGAGGTGCAGAAGTTCGCCCGCGTGGCTGCCCGGCTCGACTTGCGCCGGTACACGCGCGCGCCGGAGCGTGCCGCCGTGATGGTGCCCGCCGAGCGGTACGAGCCGCTGCCGTCGCTCGCCGGCCTGTACGATCCGCGGTCGTGCCTCCAGGGCTACATCGCCGCGAAGGAGGCGCACGTGCCGGTCGGGCTCGTGCGCGAAGGGGACGACCTCTCGGCGCACATGGCGCTGTTCATCCCGTCGGCCGCCAAACTGCGGTCCGAGACGTGGGGCGCGATCGCGCAGTTCGTGCAGTCGGGCGGCTCGGTGGTGCTCTCCTACGGCGGCGGCGACGCCGACCCGGCCGTGCGCGAGATCTTCGGCATCGAGTTCCTCGGCGACCACGGCGTGCGGCGGATCGTGAGCTGCCGCGTGGCGCAGCCGGGGCTCCTGGGCGACCTCACGCCGTTCGACGTGCGGCTCGACCTGCCGCACTACGCGCTTCTCGGCAACAGCGGAGCGACCGTGGTGGCAACCGACGCCACCGGCAGCCCGCTCCTCACGCTCAACCAGTTCGGGCAGGGCAGGGCCGTGTTCCTGGCCGCGCCGCTCGAGCGGGCGATCGCGCAGAGCGATCCGTGGGCGGCGCCCGATCAGGTGCGCTCGCTGCTGCGCACGGTGTACGGCTCGGTGGCCGGCGCGGCCGGCGCGGGCCCGGTGATCGACTGCGACGACCCGTCGGCCGAGGTCGCGCTCTTCCTCGGCGAGACCGACGACGTCGTGATGGTGCTCAACCATTCGGCCGAGGCGATCACGCCCACGCTCACCGCCGAGCGCGTGGTGGCCGCGGTGGCCGACGTGCGGGGCGGGAAGGCCGCCGAGGTGGGCGCCAAGGCGTTCGGCGTGCCGCTGCCGCCCAACGGCGCGATCGCGCTTCGGCTGGCGTACGCGTAGGACGCGGCAGGCGGGCGGCGCGGCCCGACGTCGCGTGATGCATCAGCGTAGGTTATGCTGCATATCGGCATACACACGTCGTCGGAGGTCGGCATGGAGCACGTGCGTCTTACGCAGCTCTCCACCAAAGCGGGTTGAGCGGCCAAGTGGGGTCCGGGGGACCTCGCCGCCGTCCTCGAGAAGATGAGTCCGGGTGAGTCGGACGACCTGCTCGTCGGCTTCGAAACATCCGATGATGCCGCCGTCTACCTGATGGGCGACCAGGCCGTCCTGCTCACCGTGGACTTCTTCACCCCGATGGTCGACGACCCGTACGACTTCGGCCGCATCACGGC
>DCVQ01000001.1:13619-19062 GCA_002328745.1 Actinobacteria bacterium UBA2184 | reverse complement strand
CACACCATCGACGACAGGGAGCCCAAGTACGGCCTCTCGGTGATGGGCGTCGTGGCGCCCGAAGACGTGGTGCGCAACATCGGCGCGAAGGCGGGCGACGTGCTCGTGCTCACCAAGCGCCTCGGCGTGGGCATCCTCAACACCGCGCTCAAGCAGGGCCTCGAGACCGAGGAGTCGCTCGCCGAGGTCATCGAGAGCATGGCGCACCTGAACCGGGCCGCGGGCGAGGCAATGGTGGAGGTGGGTGTGCACGCGGGCACCGACATCACCGGCTTCGGCCTGCTCGGCCACGCGCGCGAGATGGCGCTCGGCAGCGGTGTGGCCTGCGAGATCGATCTCGAAGCGGTGCCGGTCTGGCCGAACGTGCTCGAGTACGCGCGCACGGGGGTCCGTCCCGGACGCACCGCCGACGTGCTGTCGTTCCTCGATCCGTACGTGAGTTGGGGACCGGCCGGTTTCGATTGGAAGGGCGTGCTCGCCGACCCGCAGACGAGCGGCGGGCTGCTGATGGCGCTGCCGGGAGAACGCGTGGCCGAGCTCCTCGCGGCGCTCGAGCGGCGCGGCGAGCCCGCGGCCGTCGTGGGACGCATGGTAGCGGGCGAGCCGGGGGCGATGCGGGTGGTGTAGTCCGCCGCGAACGGCCACGAGGCGTGATCCGCTTCATCGAAGGCCCGGCCACAGCGCCGGGCCCTCGTGTGTCCGGGGTGCTTCGGATGTCACCGCCGTCTGCACGAGATGTGTATAGTGATGTGTAACCTGTGCGACCCGGTTCGGATCCGGTTCGGTGCCGGCTCATATCCCGTACAAGGTGGTGATCCAGCATGGCGCGCATGGTGCGCAAGCAGATCGTCATAGACCCCGCGCAGGAACGCGCGCTCGAGGCGCATGCGAAGGCGCTCGGCGTGTCGCAGTCGGCGCTCATCAGACAGGCGATCGACGCGCTGCTGCGCGATGCCGAGGAGCAGGAGCGGCGGCGGGATGCGTGGGAGTTCCTGAAGTCGGAGTTCGATCGCGCGGATCGGGAGGGTTGGGGCAGCGGCGGACGCAGGTGGACGCGGGAGGAGTTGCACGAACGTGGCGGTCCTTCTCGACACTAACGTCCTGGTCTATGCGGTCGACTCCGCCGAGCCGGACAAGTCCGTGCGGGCACGCCGCATCCTCGACTCGCTTGAGTCGGCGGGCATCGGGAGTCTGTGCGCACAGGTGCTCGGCGAGTACTGCTCGGTGGCATTGCGGAAGTTCCAACACATCATCCCGCCGGATAGCGTCGCGCCGCAGACGGAAGCGTGGGCACGAACATTCCCGGTCTGCGACACGACTCTTCGGGTGGTCCTCGAAGCGCTCCGGGCGAGCGTCCGCTATCAGATGCCGTACTACGACGCGCAGATCTGGGCGGTCGCGCGCGTGAATCGCATCCCGCTCGTCCTCTCGGAGGACTTCGCCGACGGCGCGATCATCGAAGGCGTCCGGTTCGCGAACCCCTTCGCCGAGGGCTTCGACCTGGAGGCTGCTCTGGAGACCGCAGGTGTGGGCGGGCCTCCCCTCGGCTAGAATGGCTCGCATGGACATCAACTCGCTGCTCCGCACGCTGCCGAAGGTCGACGAGCTCCTCAAGCGCGAGGACATCTCGGCGCTCGATCGCGCGCATGGCCGCACGCTCACGCTCGAAGCGCTCCGCGAGGCGCTCGACGCCGCGCGCGATGCCATCCGCGCCGGCACGCTCGCCGAGGTCTCGGCCGACGCGATCGCGGGTGAGGCGGCCGCGCGGCTGGCGGCCAAGGCGCGCCGGTCGCTCCGGCGGGTCATCAACGCCACCGGCATCGTGGTGCACACCAACCTCGGCCGGTCCCCGCTCGCGGAGTCCGCAGTCGAGGCCGTCGCCGAGGTCGCGCGCGGCTACTCCACGCTCGAGTACGACGTGCCGAGCGGCGAGCGCGGCAGCCGGCACGTGCACGTGGAGGAGCTCATCTGCCGCCTCACCGGCGCCGAAGCGGCGATGGCCGTGAACAACAACGCCTCGGCCGTGCTGCTCGGGCTTGCCGCGCTCTCGCGGCGCAAGGAGGCGATCGTCTCCCGCGGGCAGCTGGTGGAGATCGGCGGGAGCTTCCGCATCCCGGACATCATGCGCGAGAGCGGCGCGAAGATGATCGAGGTCGGCACCACCAACAAGACGCACCTGCGCGACTACGAGAACGCCATCACGCCGAAGACGGGGCTCATCCTCAAGGTCCACTCGAGCAACTACCGCGTGGTGGGCTTCACCGAGGAGGTGCCGATCGCCGAGCTCGTGGCGCTGGGGGCGAAGCACGGCGTCCCGGTCTTCGAGGACCAGGGCTCGGGCGTGCTCATCGACCTCGCGCGCTTCGGACTCCCGGGCGAGCCCACCGTGGGCGCATCGGTCGCCGCCGGCGCCGACCTCGTCTCCGCAAGCGGCGACAAGCTGCTCGGCGGGCCACAGGCGGGCATCCTCGCCGGCACGCGCGAGGTCATCGCGAAGCTCAAGAAGCACCCGCTCGCGCGCTGCGTGCGGCTCGACAAGATGACGCTCGCCGCGCTCGAGGTGACGCTCCGGCTCTACCTCGACGAGGAGCGCCTGCTCGCTGAGGTCCCCACGCTCCGGATGCTCACGATGCCCGCCGCCGAGGTGGCGCGCCGCGCCGGGGGACTCGCGGGCGCGATCCGCGACGCGTGCGGCGATGTCTTCGAGGTCGCCACCGCGGCGGACACGTCGCGCGCGGGAGGCGGGTCGCTGCCGATGGAGGACATCCCCACGACCGTGGTGGCGCTCGCGCCGCAGCGGCTCTCGGCCACCGTGCTCGAGGAGCGGCTGCGCTTAAGCGAGCCCGCGGTGATCGCCCGCATCAAAGACGGCCGCCTCCTGCTCGACCCGCGCACGCTCAGGCTCGACGAGGAGCCCGAGGTGGTCGCGGCGCTCGTGCGCGCGGGCCGCGACGCCGCGTCGCAGGCCGGAGCCTGACGGCGATGCCCTCTCTCGTCCTCGGCACGGCCGGCCACATCGACCACGGCAAGTCCACGCTCGTCAAAGCGCTCACCGGCACCGATCCCGACCGCCTGGCCGAGGAGAAGGAGCGCGGCATCACCATCGAGCTCGGTTTCGCGCAGCTCGCGCTGCCGAGCGGGCGCAGGATGGGCGTCGTGGACGTTCCCGGCCACGAGCGCTTCGTGCGGCAGATGGTGGCCGGCGCCACCGGCATCGACGTGGTGCTGCTCGTGGTGGCCGCCGACGACGGCATCATGCCGCAGACCCGCGAGCACCTCGCGATCATCGACCTGCTCGGCATCCCGCGCGGCGTGGTGGCGATCACCAAGGCCGATCTCGCCGAGCCCGACTGGCTGGAGCTCGTCGCCGGGGAGGTGCGCGAGCTCGTGCGCGGCACCTCGATCGACGGCGCGCCGGTGGTGCCGGTCTCGGCACGCAGCGGCGCGGGCCTGCCCGAGCTGCTCGCCACGCTCGATGAGGTGGCCGCCGAGGCCGAAGCGCGTCACTCCACGTTGCCGCTGCGCCTGCCGGTGGACCGCGTCTTCACCATCGCCGGCGCGGGCACGGTGGTCACCGGCACGCTCTGGAGCGGCTCGGCCAAGCGCGACGACCAGGTGGAACTGATGCCGGGCGGGAAGCGCGGTCGCATCCGCAGCGTGCAGATGCACGGCGCGCAGGTGGAGAAGGCCGGCGCGGGCAACCGCGTGGCGCTCAACATCGTCGGCCTCGACAAGGACGAGATCTCGCGCGGCGACATCGTGGCCGAGCCTGGCACGCTTACCGTCACCGATCGCTTCGACGCGCGCGTCACCTACCTCGGCAGCGAATCGAAGCCGTTCGAGAGCGGGGCGCGCGTGCACGTGCACCACGGCACGCGCGAAGTGCTCGGCCGCGTGCTCCTGATGGACGCCGAGGCGCTCCAGCCCGGCGAGAGCGGTCTCGCGCAGCTGCGACTTGAGGAGCCCCTCGCGCCCCGCTACGACGACCGCTTCATCATCCGCAGCTACTCGCCGATGTGGACGATCGGCGGCGGCGTGGTGCTCGACGTGCTGCCGCCGCGACGCACGACCTTGAAGCCCCACGAGCGCGAGCTGCTTGACGCGCTCGTCGCCCACGACCTCTCGGGCGCGGCGCTCGGGCTGCTCGCGAGCCGTGCGATCCCGATGACCTCGACGCAGGTGGCCTCGGCGATCGGCGTGCCGCGCGCGCAGGTGGCCGACGACCTCAACCGCGCCACGCTGGAGCGCCTGAAGGTCGGCGGCGAGACCTACTTCGTCACGCCCGAGGCCGGACGCTCCCTCCTCGAGGCCGCCGAGCGCGAGCTGCTCGCGTTCCACGACGCCAATCCCGACGCCACCGGACTTGGCATCCAGGCGCTCCGCGACCGGGTGGACCGCCGCCTCGAGCCGAAGGTCTTCGACGCGCTTCTCGAGCGCGCGGTGGCGGACGGCAGCATCACGCTCGCGGGCGGCGAGGCGCGCCACCCGAAGGCGGCCTCAACGGCGCTCGCCGCCGAGGGCGAGGCCGAGGAGAAACTGCTCGCGCTGCTGCGCGCGCAGGGCCTTGCGACGGGCACCACGGCCGAGCTCGCCGCAGAGGCCGGCGTGGACGTCGGCCTTGCTCGCAAGGTGCTCGGCAGGCTCGCCACCGCAGGCAGCGTGGTGCGCCTCGCGTCCGACATGTACTTCGCCACAGGGGCCGTTGCCGATGCGCAAGAGAAGATCGTGGCGTACATGCGCGAGCACGGCCGCATCCTGCCCAAGGACGCGCGCGACATCACCGGATCGAGCCGGAAGTACATCGTTCCGCTGCTGGAGTACTTCGATAAGCAGGGCGTCACGCGGTGGGACGACGGGGCCAGGATTCCCGGCAAGCGCGGGTAGCGGCGGCGCGGCCTCTTGGGGTGCGGTGCGGGCGGATCCGGGGTGCGGGCTGCGGTGTGAGAGCATCGCGTCGGGCGTACCGTTGTTTGACACCCGCGACGTGCGTCGGGAGAATGCCCCCTTGGAGGCGGTTCTCGGCTGGTGCCGGGCCTGGTCTTCAAAACCAGCGTGGGGCGTGAAGAGCGTCCCGGGTGTGTTCGATTCGCACACGTCTCCGCCATAGAAGGACCCTGACGCCCCGGCCGATTCAAAGCGGCCGGGGTGCTTCTCCTGCTAGAATCACACCATCGTGCCGAGTCTCTAGTCGGAGAGGGGCGAAACATGTCCCAGCCCGGAACGCGTCTGTCTCGCGTGCTCCTGTCCCTGGCGATCGCGCTGTGTCTGGGCTGTGCGTCGGTCCCGGTCGCGTTCGCCGATGACTCGTCACCATCGGTTGTGTCGGACATCGCCACAGAAACGGTGGAGGTCGGCATCGAGGCCGCAGGCAGCGATGAGCCGACGCACAGCGCGACATCGCCGGACGCACAGGGCCTGCTGCCCACCCGTGTGGAGCAGTCGG
>DCVQ01000001.1:0-13528 GCA_002328745.1 Actinobacteria bacterium UBA2184 | reverse complement strand
CCGATGGGAACCACCGGCTGGAGATCAGGGTGCTCCAGACCAAGGAGCCCGCCTCCACGTTCTTCTCGGTGTGTATCGATGCCTTCGACATCGAGGGAACGGTGCTCTCGCCGGCAGCCTTTGGTCCGCTCACGCGATACGAGGACGATGATCCGCTCATCTCCTACGGTGCCGGCTGGACTCCCGCGGCGAACGCACACATGTCCGGGTTCGGTTACCGGTACGCGCGGGAAGGAGCGGCGGTCGCGACAGTGCGGTTCCAGGGCACCGGCATCGGGTACGTGGCACCGAGATGGGTTTCGTACGGCGAAGTGCGTGTAGTGCTCGACGGCGTCGAACAGGGGACCGTGAGCCTTGCGGCTCCGCGTGCGCTCGATCGCCAGGTGGTCTGGGCGCGGTGGGATCTTGCCGAGGGCGAGCACGTGCTCGAACTCCACTCGCTCGGGACGCACGAGAGCGGTCTCGTATCGTGCTCGGTGTTCGTGGACGCGTTCGATGTGGCAGGGTTTCTGCTCGATTCGCGCGGCACCGGAGCGGTGACCGTCCTTGAGCAGGACGACTCCCGGCTTTCGTTCTCGAACTTCTGGACGGAGGCCGCCAACGCCACCATGTCGGGGGGCAGCTACCGGTACTGCAAGGTTCCGGATGCGGGCTTCTCGGTCGAGTTCAGTGGCACGGGCATCTCATGGCTCGCGCCCAAGTACAGCTCGTACGGACGAGCGGAAGTTCTGCTCGACGGGGTGACCCAGGGCGTTGTCAGCCTTTATTCACCCGACTACGAGCCGGCGCGGGCGATCTGGTCGATCCAGGGGTTGACCGAGGGGCGCCACACGCTGACGGTAAGAACGCTCGGCACGAAGGACCCATGGAGCCGCCATTTCTCGGTCTGCGCCGATCGCTTCGAGATAACCGGGGCCGCGGAGCAGTCGGCGACCCGGCTCGAGGACGACGACAGCAGACCCGCGTTCACCGGCGGCTGGGAGTCCGCGGTGGGCGCCGCCTCGGGCGGCACCGTGCGGTGGACCGAACGCGCGGGCGCGGAGCTGTTGGTGGACTTCCGCGGCACGGGCATCACGCTGATCGGGCCCGTCGGACCAGACCTCGGCCAGTGCGAGGTGTTCGTGGACGGTGTGTCGCGGGGTGTGGTGAGCCAGTACGCTGCGGCAACGGCGTCCCAGGTCGAGCTTCACGCGATCACCGGGCTGGCCGACGGGCAGCACACGTTCCGGCTGGTCGCCCTCGGCACCGCTGATAGCGGGTCCAGTGGTGTGAGGGTGGCCGTGGACGCGCTCGAAGTGTTCGGCTGGCCGCTTCGCACCGCGCGCACGGTCGCAACGCAGACTGCGGAGGACTCGGACACCCGTCTCTACTTCTCGGGGAACTGGACTGTCGCCTCGTACGGAGGCATGAGCGGCCTGAGCCACCGATACTCGCTGTCCGCCGGAAGCGCGGTCACGATCACCTTCGAGGGGACCGGCGTTCGAATCCTCGGCAGCAAGCACCCGGCGTATGGTCTGGCCTCGGTCGAGCTCGACGGCGTGTCGCGGGGTACGACCACCAACTACATGGGAGGAGCCCGGTCCAACCAGCGCGTCGTTTGGGCGATCGATGGCCTGGCGCCTGGTAAGCACACCGTCGTCTTGAAGGTGCTCGGGCAGAATGACCCGCAGTCGACGAACAGGTACGTGAGTGTCGATAGCGTCGAGGTCGAAGGCGTGCTGGTGAATGCCCGTCCGCGCGCGCCCTTCCCGTACCGCTGGTCGCGCTACATCGTGATCGACAAGTCCGACTTCAAGCTCTACTACGTGGTGAACGGCTACATCGAGGCGATATACCCTGTCGCTCATGGCAAGCCTTCGACGCCCACGCCATCACGGGTGTGGCGGATCGACTCCAAGTACTACACGGATCCGAGTGGCGTATATGGCCCCCGCAAGATGCGCTTGTACCGGCAGGTCTGGAACGGGACGAGTTACTCATACGTGTACACGGCGTACGGCATTCACGGCACGAACGAGCCCTGGGTGATCGGCACCCGGGCGTCGCACGGGTGTATACGTCTGTACAACTCGGACATCCTGAAATTGTTTCCGCAGGTCCCACTCGGCACGATGGTCGTGACGCGCGATTAGTGCAGCCTGCACGCTGAGGCCGAAGACGCCCGCGAGGGCACCGCGAGGGCATCGGAGGGCAGTCGATCGTGGATGGTCGTCTACGTAGGGTGCGATCGCTGTGTGCGGTCATTGCGCTCGCCGGTGTGCTGCTCGGCGGGGCTGGCAGTGCTGTCGCAGTCGAATCGACGGTAACGGTCGACGCAGCCTCCGAATCGGCGACAGCCCTGCTCGGACCTGATGTCGCGGTGACCGCTCTGGCTGTCCCCGTGCGCGTCGAGGAGACGGCCCCGGAGATCAAGCGTACCGCCCGATGGACCACGGGCTATTCGGACGTCCTGTCCGGAGGCAGCTTCATCTACGCGACCGAGCCCGGTCAGCGCATCAGCATCGCATTCAATGGCACGAGCGTATCCGTCATCGGGAACCGGCACCGCACCTATGGCTCGATGCGCGTGAGCGTGGATGGCGAGCCGGCGGTCACGGTCGATCTCCGCAGCGTGACAACCATCTACCAGCAGCCGGTGTGGGGCGCCGTCCTTGCCGAGGGCGCTCATGTGGTGACCATCGAAGTCGTCGGCGATGGAACGGTCGGCTTCGACGCGGCCGACATCGTCGGTTCCGTGACCGAGGCTCCCGAGCCAGTCCTGCCCACCCGTGTGGAGCAGTCGGCGCCCGAGGTCCTCCTGTCGGACGGGTGGACGAGCGTCGCCAACGCATCGATGTCCGGTGGGAGCTACGCGTACGCGCGGACCGCAGGCGCACGAGCGGCCATCGAGTTCACGGGGACCTCGGTGGCGTGGATAGGGCCGAAGTACCTCTCGTACGGTCAGGCCGAGGTGGTCCTCGACGGCGTCTCGCAGGGCGTCGTCAGCCAGTACGCCCCTGCGCTCGCCCTCCGTCAGGTTATCTGGTCTGCGACCGGGCTGTCCGATGGGAACCACCGGCTGGAGATAAGGGTGCTCCAGACCAAGGAGCCCGCCTCCACGTTCTTCTCGGTGTGTATCGATGCCTTCGACATCGAGGGGACGGTGCTCTCGCCGGCGAAGCGCTTCGAGGAAGACGCGCCAGGTGTCCTGCTCATAGGCTCCTGGAGCGAGGCCGCCAATTCGACGATGTCGGGGGGAAGTTACCGGTACGCGCGTGCGGCCGGCGCGGACGCGTACTTCTTCTTCGAGGGTCAGGATGTCGCGTGGATCGGCCCACGATTCAGTTCGTACGGCCGGGCCGAGGTGTTCCTCGACGGCGTCTCGCAGGGCGAGGTAAGTCAGTATTCGGCCAGCTACGAGGCCCAGGCGGTCATCTGGTCGGCGGAGGGGCTGGACCCGGGCGCGCACGAACTGCACATCCGTGTGCTGGGCACCAAAGACCCCGACAGCGCCGCGTACTCGATCTGCGTCGATGCGTTCGAGACGCACGGGCAGGCGAGCGCATCCCGTCTTCCTCAGGGCTATGTGTGCGCGGAGCAAGACGATCCGCTCGTCACGGCCGCGGGGCTCTGGAGCGGGGCTGACAACGAATGGATGTCAGGCGGCAGCTACACGTACTCGCGTGTGGCCGGTGCGAGCTACCTCGTGACGTTCACCGGCTCGGGTGTGGCCTGGATCGGCCCGAGGTACAGCTCGTACGGACAGGCCGAAGTGGTGCTCGACGGGGTCTCGCAAGGCATCGTCAGTCAATACGCTCCGACATTCGAGTCACAGCGGGCCGTCTGGTCGATCTCAGGGCTCGGCGCAGGCGAGCACGTGCTTGAGATCAGAGTGCTCGGCACCCGGGAGGCGTTGAGCCGTTCCACCTCGGTGTGCGTCGATGCGTTCCTTGTCGACGGGGTCGTCACGCAGGCGTTCTCGAGAATCCAGCAGTCGGCCCCGGGCATCGGGTATGGCGGCGGCTGGTACGAGGCCGCCAACGGCACGATGAGCGGTGGCAGCTACCGCTACTGCAAGACGCCTGGCTCGGCCGTGCGCTTCGCCTTCGAGGGCACTGAGGTGCGCTGGATCGGCCCCCGTTTCCGCTCCTATGGCGAGGCGGAGATCCTGCTCGACGGCGTCTCGCAAGGCGTGGTCGATCTCTACTCGGCCGAATACGAAGCGCAGAGCGTCTTGTGGTGGGCGAAAGACCTGGCCGATACGGCGCACGTGCTCGAGATACGCGTGCTCGGCACGGCCGGGCGTCTCAGCATGTATGACTCGGTGTGCGTCGATGCCTTCGATATCAGGGGTCGACACATCGCGGCTTCGACACCGGCGGCTTTCACCCCGGCGCAGGAGGATGACGCCCGCTTGACCAGGGCCGGGATGTGGTACTTGACGGACAACGATGCGATGTCTGCCGGCCGCTACGCCTACACGCGGCAGGCGGGAGCATCGCTTACGGTGGCTTTCACGGGTACCGGGGTCCGGTGGATCGCGCCGCGAAACCTCTCCTACGGGCGCGCCGAGGTCTTCCTCGACGGCATCTCGCAGGGCGTGGTGAGCCTCTACGCTCCCGATCTCGAGCTAAGCGTTCCCGTGTGGGAGATCGCGGATCTGCCTCATGGAGAACACACGCTCGTCATCACTGCCCTGGGGACGAAGGATGAGGTGAGCACCGGGACCTCCGTGTGTTTCGACGGCGTGCACGTGACAGGCTCGATCTCACAAGCACCGGTTGAGTCCGGACATGTCCGGACGGGCGAGACCGCTTCGCTCATCGCGGTCGCGGGCCCGTGGGCCAGCCAGAGTGCGCCCGACGCGATCGAAGGCGCGTTCCGGCAGAGCCGCGACGCCAGGTCGCGCATGACGATCGCTTTCACCGGCAGGGACTGCGCGATCATCGGCACGAGGGGCCCGGACGCCGGGATGATCGAGGTGTTCCTTGACGGGGTGTCCCAGGGATTCGTCGACCTCCACGCTCACCGTGCGGGGCCGCCGAGCGTGGTGTGGTCGGTCCGGGGGCTCGCCAACACAGGCCACGAGGTGTCGTTGCGCGTCGCGGGCAGACGCGATTCGCGCTCCAGCTCCTACTACGTGCGGGTCGACGCCTTCGAGCATGATGGGGCGCTGGCTCAGGCAGACATGTGGTTCGACGAGGATGATTACCGCTACCTGTACGCCGGTACCTGGTCGACTGCGACAGGCGTGGGAGTCGGCGATACAGTGCGGTGGACAGGCGTCACGGGAAGCGCGGTGACCGTCCGGTTCACCGGCAGACGCATCGAGTGGGTGACTCCTCGAGGACCCGCTTACGGCATCGCTCGAGTCTCGGTGGACGGGGGACCGCCGCTGGAGGTCGACCTCTACGCCGAGGAGAGCACACCGAGCGCGCCGGTGTGGACATCCGGCATGCTCTCTGCCGGGGTGCATACGGTGCGGATCGAGTGCACGGGCCTGATGGGCCCCGACGCGTCCGGCGCAAGGGTGGCGGTCGACGGTTTCGAGGTCATCGGAGAGCCGGTCCCGATCACAGCCTCACAGCGGGCGCGTACGACGATCATCAACACGGCGATCGCACAGCTCGGCAAGCCGTACGTGTGGGGCCGGGAAGGCCCGTCCAGCTTCGACTGCTCGGGACTGGTGCGGTACTGCTACCTGTCCGCGGGCATCAGCGTGCCGCACTACTCGGTATACCTCTGGCGATTGTGCGATCCGAAGAACCTCACGCCCGCACAGCTGCTGCCTGCAGACCTGTGCTTCACGACCGATCCCAGCTACATCCATCACGTCGGACTGTTCGTCGGCGATGACGTCACCATCAATGCTCCCGGCACAGGCAAGTTCGTCGAGTACCGGCACGTGGAGAACTGGGGCTGCTACGGACGCCCTCACGCCGCATATTGGCCGTAGGCTCGATATCGGTCCAGGCCGTAGGCGTGGCACGCGAGGCCCGGCGGGATTGTGGACTCCCCGGCATACGGGATACCATGCAGGATGCTCGGAGGCGCCAGAAGGTCTCGAGACGCCGGAGTGGTGCGAGCCGGCAGCTCCCGCGGGCGCGCCCTGACGAACGCGAACGATGGAGGTCTGCAGTACGTGAAAGAATGCGAACTCAAGCGCCATCTGCTCGCGGTGGGTGTGGCGTGCGATGAGGACGACTGCATCTTCTGGGACCACCTCGGTCTCGGCGGCGGCGAGGCCCACGCGCAATGCGCGGTACAGCACTTCCACCTGCTCGGCAGCCACGGCAACGAGATCGCCGACTGGCTGCTGCGTCTCAAGGACCGCGCGGATGCGGCCGAGGTGCTGAACCTTCCGCTGATGCGGCCGACGGCGCCGGATGAGCCGCGCGACCCGTCGAACGGGTAGGCTCTCCTTCAGGCCGCGGGAGCCTGCGGACGAAGGAGCGTGACATGGACGCGATCGAAACCATCCTCTCCCGGCGGAGCATCCGCCAGTACACCGCCGAGCCGGTGTCCGAGACGGACGTCGAGACGATCTTGCGCGCCGCGATGGCGGCGCCCTCGGCAGGCAACCAGCAGTCGTGGCGCTTCGTGGTGACGACCGACCGCGCGCAGCTCGACGCGATGGCAGGCACGACCCCCTACGGCACGATCCTGCGCGCCGCGCCGCTTGCCATCACCGTCTGCGCCGACACCCGCGACCTCAAGCACGAGGTGATGTGGCAGCAGGACTGCTCGGCGGCGGCCCAGAACGCGCTCCTCGCGATCCACGCGCTCGGCCTCGGCGCGGTATGGCTCGGCTTCTGGCCGAAGATGGAGCGCGTGGCGCCGCTGCGCGCGGTGCTCGGCCTGCCCGAGGGAGTGGAGCCGCTGTGCGTGCTCGCGGTGGGCCATCCGGCCGAATCGAAGCCACCGGCCGACCGCTACGACCCCTCGCTCGTGCACCGGGAGCGCTGGTGAGCGACGCCCTCACCGCGGTTGACGCGGGCGCTCCCGCGCGCCGGAGAGTCCCGCTCCGGCCCGTGCCGCTGCTCGAGGCGCGCGACCTCGTGGTGGTGCGGGAGGGCGATAGCGGCCCGCTGCCGGTGCTTGACGGCGTCTCGCTTTCGGTTGCGTCCTCCGAGGTCGTGGACGTGACGGGCCCGTCGGGGGCGGGGAAGACGACGCTTCTGCGCGCGCTCGCCCGCATGCTGCCCGGCGCGACGGGCTCGCTCTTGCTGGCGGGACGGCCGGCCGACGCGTTCTCGCCCGAGGCCTGGCGCGCGCTGGTGGCGCTCGTGCCGCAGCGCGCGGTGCTCGTGAGCGGAACGGTGCGCGAGAACCTGCTGGTGCCGTGGACGCTCAAAGTCCGCCAGGGGCGGCCGGTGGTAGGCGACGAGACGCTGCGCGACACGCTCGACCGGGCGGGTCTTGCGGACGTGAACCTCAGCCGGGAAGCGTCGCGGCTCTCGGTGGGACAAGGGGCGCGCGTCGCGCTGCTGCGCGTGCTGCTCACCGCGCCCGACGTGCTGCTTCTCGACGAGCCGGACGCGAATCTCGACGAGGAGTCGGCCGCGCAGGTGGCGGCGATGACGGTGCGGTTCGCCGAGGCCGGCGGCGGCGTGGTGCGCGTTCGGCACACGCGACCTGACGGCGTCGCCTCCCGGCGGCTGCGGCTTGCCGGCGGGCGGTTCGAGGAGGTGGCGTCGTGACCGCCGAGACCGCGGGCGTGGTCGTGATCGGCTGGCCGCAGCTGCTGCTCGCGGTCGGCTTCGTGGTGGTGGCGGGCGTCATCTCGATGCGGCTGTCGCTCGGCCTCGAGAAGGACCTCGCCATCGCGACCGTGCGCACCTACCTGCAGCTCTTCGCGCTCGGACTCGTGCTGCGCTGGGTCTTCGACATCGACAGCGCGTGGCTCGTGATCGGGTTGCTGCTGCTGATGACCGCGGCGGCGGCACGCATCGTCGTGAAGCGGGCGCCCGACGCGCCGCGCGGGCTGTGGGGCAGCTCGCTCGTCTCCATGGCGCTCACCGGGTTCATCATCACGTTCTCGGTGACGGGGCTCGTCGTGCAGGTGGAGCCCTGGTACCGCGCGCAGTACGTGATCCCGATCGCCGGCATGGTGCTCGGCAACTCGATGACGGGCATCGCGCTTGCGCTCGAGCGCACCTTCGCCGACCTCGAGTCGCGGGCCGACGAGCTCATCACGCTCGTGGCGCTTGGCGCCACGCCGTGGGAGGCAGCGGCGCCGAGCGTGCGCAAGGCGCTTGCCGCCGCGCTCATCCCCACCATCAACTCGATGGCCGCGGCGGGCATCGTCTTCATCCCGGGCATGATGACCGGTCAGATCCTCGCGGGCGCCGACCCGCTCGCCGCCACCGGCTACCAGGTGGTCGTGATGCTCATGGTCGCGGCCGCCACCGCGCTCGGCTCGGTGATGGTCGTGATGCTCACGTACCGGCGCCGGTTCTCGGACGAGGGCGTCTACCTCGACAAGGGGATTCGCGGGGGAGAGTAGGTGCCGGAGCGGCGCGCCGCATCCGGGCGCCGCGACGCGCGCGGGTTGCCGCCCCCGTCACCGAACCGTAAGATAGCGTCCGGACATCCGGCCCGACGCACCGCGGATCCGCTGCGGGTTCCGCGCGCCGCCGGGCCTTCCCGGGAGGGTCATGACCGCCTTCGAGCTCTACCTCAAGCGGAACGCCACGAAGTTCGACGCGTACCTCGCGGAGTTCTTCGCCGACGGCACCCATGCCGATATGAAGCGGTACCTCTACGGGCCGCTCAAGGAGTACACGCGCAACGCCGGCAAGCGGCACCGGCCGCTCATCTGCCTGCTTGCGGCCGAGGCCGTGGGCGGCGATCCGAAGCGCGCGTGGCCGTCGGCAGCGGCGATCGAGCACTTCCACACGGCGGCGCTCATCCACGACGACATCATGGACAGCTCGCTCACGCGGCGCGGCGAGCCGTGCCTGCACGTGGTGGAGGGCGACGCGCTCGCCATCAACTCGGGCGATCTCGCACTCTCGCTCGTCACGGGCGCGGTCGTGAACGACCCCGGACTCGGCGACGCCATCAAGCTCCGCGTGCTCAAGGAGCTCGTCGACATGACCACGCGCACGATCGAGGGCCAGGCGCTCGACATCGGCTGGGCGCGCGACGACCGCTTCGACATCACGGTCGACGACTACCTCGCGATGGCCAACCACAAGACGGCGTTCTACTCGGGCGCGGTCCCGCTCGCCATCGGTGCGATCGTCGGCGGGGGGACCGAGGAGCAGATCGCCGCGCTGAGGTCCTTCGGGATGGCGGCCGGCCTCGCGTTCCAGATCCAGGACGACGTGCTCAACCTCGTGGGCACGCGCGAGGCCACCAAGAAGGACTTCCGGAGCGACATCACCGAGGGCAAGCGCACGCTTGCGGCGGTGCACGCGCTCCAGTACTCGCCGAGGCGGGAGCGCCTGCTCGCGATACTCGCGTCGCGTGCCGAGGACCCCGCGGTGCTGCAGGAGGCTGTCGATCTCATGACCGAGGCCGGCAGCATCGATTTCGCCCGCCGCTACGCGCGCGACCTCGTGCTCGACGCGAAGGCCGAGCTCGAGGCGGCGCTGCCGAAGACGAAGGCGCGCGACCTGCTGCTGTCGATGGCCGACTTCTTCGTGGAGAGAGACAACTAGGCGAAGCGGGTACAGGGACCGTATCGGCACCGACCCGTGTGCTTCCGAAGAGGGTCTTCGGGATGGTCTGCAGTGGTTCCCACGCGAGTTCGCCAGGCGTTCCGCTCCACCGCCTCACGGCCGAGGAGGTTCCGGAAGCGGCCGGAGTCCTCGCGCGGACATTCGCCGATGACCCGTTCGTGAATTGGGTCGTCCGTCAGGATGCCCGGCACGATGAGGCGATGCGCCGGTTCTTCACCGTCTGTCTCCGTCTGCTGACGCTGCCGTACGACGAGGTGTGGGCGACGCCCGACCTCAGCGGGGTAGCGATGTGGACTCCGCCCGGAGCGTTCAGGGTGGGTCCGCGCGAGCAGGCGCGCTTCCTGTGGCAGGCGGTGCAAGCATGGGGAGTCGGCCGCGTACCGACGCGGCTGTCGGCGTTCAACGAGATCGAGCGGCACCACCCGCAGGAGCCCCACTTCTACCTGTTCTTCGTCGGTGTCGATCCCGATCGCCAGGGAGAAGGCATCGGCTCCGAGCTGCTCGGCGCAGTTCTCGACCGCTGCGACAAAGAGGGCTTGCCGGCATATCTGGAGGGCACGCGGCAGGATCTCGTTCCCTACTACGGCCGATTCGGGTATCGTGAGCGTCCCGCGATTCCGTAGCCGCACGGGGGGCCCACGCTCTATCCCATGTGGCGGGAGCCTGCGACTTAGCCGGCCGCGGGAGCGCCCGTCCGACCGCGCCCTTGCGCCCGACCGGCGCGACTCGGGTATCAAGTACCGGTAACCTAATCGCATCGAGGAGGCCACGCCATGCGCGCCGTGCAAGTGACCGACAACATCTGGTGGGTGGGCGCGATCGACTGGAGCCTGCGCGACTTCCACGGCTTCGAGACCCCGCAGGGCACCACCTACAACGCGTATCTGGTGATCGGCGAGTCCGGCATCGCGCTCGTGGACACCACCAAAGCGCCGTTCGTCTCCGAGATGCTGGCGCGGGTCGAGACCGTCGTGCCGCTCGATAAGGTGACGCACATCATCGTCAACCACGTGGAGCCCGACCACAACGGCGGCCTGCCCGAGGTGATGGCGGCGATGCCGCAGGCGAAGGTGCTCGCGTCGGCGGCCGGCGTGAAGGGCGTGGCCGACTACCACAACGGCCTGGTGGTCGAGGCCGTGAAGGCGGGCGAGCCGCTCGACCTGGGCGGACGCACGCTCGAGTTCCTGCCCCTGCCGATGGTGCACTGGCCCGACTCGATGTTCACGTACTGCCCCGAAGCGGCGACGCTGATGCCCAATGACGCGTTCGGCCAGCACGTATCGAGCGACGAACGGTTTGCCGACGAGTACGGCGTCGACGAGGTGCTGCGCGAGGCCGGCGTCTACTACGCGAACATCCTCCTGCCGCTCGGCACGGCGGTGGGCAAGGCGATCACCAAGGTGGTCGAGACCGGATGGAAGCTCGACATCGTCGCGCCGAGCCACGGGCTCATCTGGCGCGGCGGCGACTTCGGGCGCGTGCTCGACGCCTATCAGCGCTGGGGCGCCGGCGAGAAGCGCGACAAGGCGCTCGTGGTCTTCACCACGATGTGGGGCTCCACCGAGGCCATCGCGCGCCGGGTGGCCGACGCCATCGGTGCCGAGGGTGTGGAGGTGGCGGTCTACGATCTGGCGGTGACGCCGATCGCGCACGTCACGCACGAGATGCTCGACTCGAAGGCCGTCGTTTTCGGCTCGCCCACGCTGCACCACGGGATGCTCTACCGGATGGCCGGCTACCTGCAGTACCTGTGGGGTCTCAAGCCCACCGACCGGATCGCCGCCATCTTCGGCAGCTACGGGTGGAGCAAGGGCGCCGAGAAGCAGATGCGCGCTCAGCTCGAGGAGATCGGGTTCGAGCTGCCGCTCGAGGACTTCCTGGTGAAGTACCGGCCGACCGACGAGGACCTGGCAGCCGCCGAGGCGTGGGGCCGCCAGATCGCCGAGGCCGTGAAGGCGCGGTAGGGGCGCCGCCGCGACGTCGCTTCGATTTCGCGGTCGATCGCGCGGTCGATCGCGCGCGACGCCGGGACTCCGTCGCGTCGTGCGCTGTCCGCTTCAGGTTCGGCTCAGACCCGGTTCAAACAGGTGTAGGATGCTTCCCCTTGTCGGGTGCGGGACAGGGGGCGGGCATGGAAGACGCACGCGGGCCCCGGCTTGCCGAGCGGTTCCACTCTGCCATGCGTGCGCGCCACTACAGCGAGCGTACCGAGAAGGCGTACTGGCAGTGGGTCACCCGCTACCTCAGATACCACGGGATGCGGCATCCCGATGAGATGGGTGAGGACGAGATCAACGCGTTCGTCACGCACCTCGCCGTGGACCTGGACGTGAGCGCGTCCACGCAGACCCAGGCGCTCTCGGCGGTGCTGTTCCTGTACCGGCGCGTGCTGGACCGGGACGTCGGGGAGATGCCGGGACTCGTGCGGGCGCGCGGGTCGGACCACCTCCCGGTGGTGTTCACGCGCGGGGAAGTGCAGGCGGTGTTCGCCGAACTCCAGGGGCAGTTTCGGCTGATGGCGCAGGTGATGTACGGAGCCGGACTGCGCCTCAACGAGTGTCTGCGGCTGCGCGTGCAGGACGTCGACTTCGAGCGGAACGAGATCCTCGTTCGGGATGGTAAGGGCGCGAAGGACCGCGTGACCATGCTGCCCGAGGCGCTCCGTGGCCCGCTCAAGGATCAGCTGCGACAGGCGAAAGTGGTGCACGAGTCCGATCTGTCAGCGGGGTGGGGTCGCGTAGTGCTGCCCGATGCGCTGAGCCGGAAGTATCCGAACGCGCCCGCCGAGTGGCGGTGGCAGTGGGTGTTCCCCCAGGAGCGCCGGTGGACCAACCCCCGAACGGGCGCACAAGGACGCCATCACGTGCATGCGACACTCGTACAGCGGGCGATGAAGGACGCGATCAGGCGGGCGGGCATTCCCAAGAACGCCGGGGCTCACACGCTGAGGCATTCCTTCGCAACCCAGCTGCTCGAGTCGGGCTACGACATCAGGACGATCCAGGAGCTGCTCGGGCACAAGGACGTTCGGACCACCATGGTCTACACGCACGTGCTGAACCGGGGAGGCCGCGGCGTGCGGAGCCCGCTCGACGGCATCTAGGGCGATGCACGACTGCGGCTTATACAGACTGCAAAACTCGCCGCCATAATGGTGACGAGGTGGGTGGGGAGGGTGCTGCTCCGCATATTTGTGACTGTGGTATGTTCTGGCAAGGTCGTATCGTGTCTGGATACTAGTTGTTAGGCACACCTGGAGGAACATGCGTCGTCTTGCCGTGCTGATTCTGCTCGCTGCGGTGGGGGCCGTTGCTGGCTGCGGTACCGGGTACGCTGCAGCGCAGCGGGACTTCGCAGATGCGTATCTCGATACGGCAGCCGTGCGCACCCTAGCGGACGCCGCGGCGCAGGAGGCGGGGGAACCACCCATCACGATCGTCGACGTGAAGGTTGAAGGGTCGGCCGGCGAGGCCACGGTGACCGTCTCGGCGGAGGTTGGGTCGGTCTGTGACGCGTGGAACGCGGCCGGCAGGGCCGCCCAGTTCGGGGCGCTGGTGACCCCAGGGCTGATGGCGAACCAGGATGTCGGAGCGGTCGTGATCGATTTCGCCCACGAAGCCCGCGTGGTGGTATGCACGTACACCCGGGCTGATGCCGATCTCGTGGACTGGTCCGGTCTTCGGGGCTCGATCGATGACGACGCCTCCGGATGGTCCGAGTACTTCACTGCGGCGTCTGCGTACTCGTGGAACATGTCCGTCTGGCACGAGGTCACCGACCGGAGGTACCCGGACAGCGCCTCGGCACAGTCCATGCCCGGCAGTAAGCCGTGAGAGGGTGCCTGAGTTCAAGTTTGAATCGCA
>DCVQ01000006.1 GCA_002328745.1 Actinobacteria bacterium UBA2184 | reverse complement strand
TACTCGATGCCGTTGTGCACCATCTTCACGAAGTGCCCCGAGCCGGTCCCGTCGAAGAACCGGTACCCATCGTGAACGGCGATGTCGGCGAAGAGCGGTTCGATCCGCTCGAACGTGTCGCGGTCGCCGCCGACCATCAGGCACGCTCCGTCGCGGGCGCCAGCCGGGCCGCCGGACGTGCCGCAGTCGAGGAACCCGATCCCTCGCTCGGCCAGACGAGCGGCGCGACGCTCGTCGTCGGTGTACCGGGAGTTCCCGCCGTCGATGACGACGTCGCCGGGGCCGAGCAGGTCCGCGAGCCCGCGCGCCTGGCCATCGCCGAAGAGGACCGAGTCGACCGGCGCGCCTGCCGGCACCATGAGCCAGACGACCCGGGGAGGCCGAAGCGCCGATACCAGGTCCTCGAGTGAATCGGCCGGGACGACGCCTTCGGCGGCGAGGTCGTGCGCCACCTGCGCGGTCCGATTCCAGCCGACCACCTCCCAGCCGTCGTCGATGAGATTGAGCGCGACCCCCGCACCCATCTTCCCGAGCCCTGCGACCCCCACCTGCGGTTTGCTCCTGTTCGCGCCGAGCGCCGCCACCGCGTGCTTCACGGGCTCGTCGGTGTCGGGCAGGTAGGTATCCAGCGGCGTCGCGCCCCCGGCCCAGGTCTCGATCACCGGGTCGACGAACGCCCACATGGCGTGGACCTCGTCGGTCGAAACGAAGGCGGTCTGGTCGCCGAGGATCGCGTCGTGGAGCAGCTTGGCGTACTCGGCCACGTACTGGAGCTTCTCGTCCTTCTCCGCGTAGAGCGCGAAGTCGAACGCCCGCTCTTCGACCTCGTAGTCGAAGCCCGGGCGCTTCGCCCAGAACGTGATGGCGATCGAGTCGTTGGGCTCGAGCGTGAACACGACTCTGTTGCGCAAGTGGGTCTTCACCTTCCCGCACAGGCACGGGTGTCTGTGACGAAAGGTCACGACGATGCGCTTCAGGGGAGCCGCACCCACGCGCTTGCCGCTCTCGAACGTCACGGGCACGCCGGCCCAGCGGCGGCCGCTCATGACGGTTTTCAGCTTGAAGTAGGTCTCTGTCTGCGAGTCGGGAGCGACCCCCGCGATCTCCCGGTACCCCTCGTACTGCGCGCGGTAGGTTCCGCGCACCACCTCGTCGGGGCGCAAGGGCCGTAGCCCGCCGAGGAGGGCGGCGCGCGCGGACCGGATCGAATCGGCGTCGAGTCCCGCGGGCTGTTCCATGGTGACGAGCGCGAGCATCTGGAGCAGGTGGTTCTGCCCCACGTCGCGCAGAGCGCCCACGCCGTCGTAGAACCGTCCGCGGCTCTCCACGCCGAGCGTCTCGAGCAGCGAGATGTCGATGCGCTCGATGGTGTCGCGGTCCCATTCCGACTCCAGCAGGTCGTTGTGGAAGCGGAAGGCGAGGATGCCCTGGAGCATCTCCTTGGCGAGGTAGTGGTCGATGCGGTAGATCTGCTCCTCGCGGAACAGCGAGGCGAGCAGGTCGTCGAGGGCCTTCGCGCTTCCGACGTCGTGGCCGAAAGGCTTCTCGACGAGCACTCGCGTGTAGCCCTCCTCCGCGCTGCACGCTGCCGTGAGTCCGCTTCGCGACAGGTTGCCGAGGATGGTCTCGTAGTTCTCGGGAGGAACGGCGAGGTAGAACAGCCGGTTCGCGCACGCGCCCCAATCGCGCGCCACGTCGGCGGTGGAGCGGGCGAGCCGCTCGTACGCTGCTTCGTCCGCGAACGTTCCGCGCTGGTAGCTGAACAGGCCCGGGAACGATCCGGCAGGGCCGGCATCCGGGTACTTCGCGGCGACGATCTCGCTCACGTGGGCACGCAGGTCGTCATCGGTCCAGTCGCGTCGCGAGAAGCCGATGACCCGGAACTGCGGCGGGAGCTGGCCTTCGCGGTACAGGTGGAACAGCGACGGTACGATCTTGCGCGCCATCAGATCGCCCGTGGCCCCGAACACCACGAGAACGGTGGGCCTGGCGGCGGAGTGTTCCATCGCTGTCCTCCCAAAGTCGCCGGTCGACAACGCAGCGGTAGTCCAAGAAGCCGACAGGAACGTGTGACGATCGCCCTCCTGTAATGTCCCCCAGACTACCCGGTTGCACCGGTGGTACGGTGGTCCGCCGGTGGGCTATCCAGTGTGCGCCGGACGCTCACCGCGATCACCGCCTGGCGCCGAGGCCGAGCTCTCGCAGCATAGCGGGCGTGATCGTCTGCTTCAGTGCGAAGTAGCCATCCCATGGCTCGCCGTCGAGGTGCGCGAGGCGGCGACGCACGTTTCCGATGTCGTACGTGTCAGGACGGACGCTGCCGCCGAGCTCGTCCCACCGTAGCGGCACCGCAACGGTGGGACGCGCCTTCGCCCGTGTGGAGTACGGGGCGATGAAGGTGGCGGTCCTCCCATTGCGCAGGTAGTCGATGTAGATCCGGCCCCGCCGCTTGGTCTTCGACATCGTTGCGACGTAGCGGTCGGGGGCGTGGGCGGCGATGGCGTCGGCGACGGACTTGGCGAACCGCTTGACGGTCTCCCAGTCACGATCGGGGAGCAGCGGGGCGCTCACGTGCAACCCCGCACCGCCGGTCGTCTTGACGAAGCTCCTCAAGCCAAGCCCGTCGAGGACGTCGCGCACGAGCCGCGCCCCATCGGCAAGCGCGCGCCAGTCCACATCGGTGCCGGGATCGAGGTCGAAGACCACCACATCGGGGTGCTCGATGTCCGGCCATCTCGCTCCCCACGTGTGGACTTCGAGCGTCCCCATCTGGGCCAGCGCGATGAGGCTGTCCGCTTCGGTGATGGTGAGATACGTTGCGGGACCCCTGGATTCGATGATCTCCACGCGTTCGAACGGGCCGGGGAAGTCGTCCCCGGCGTGCTTGTGGAAGAAGCACGAGGAGACGCCGGGATGCGTCTTCGGCCCATCGTCGGCATCCACGCCATGCGGGCAGCGGACCATCGAGACGGGCCGATGCAGCACGTGCGGCAGCATGTGCGGAGCGACCCACGCGTAGTAGTCGGCCAGATCCCGCTTCGTGGTGCCGGTTTGCGGCCAGAACGTGCGGCCGGGATTGGTGAGCGTCACTGCGGGGGAGGGGCCTGCGGGCGGCGGCGGGGCGGCATGTTCCGGGGAGGCCGACCTGTCGTCAGCAAGTACGTCGCCGGGCGTTTTGTCCTCGCGCAGACCCTTGAACGACGGATGCCGCAGCTCTCCGGCCTCAGTCCGCTCGGCGAACGACACCTCCGCCACGAGAACCGGTTCGACCCATCTTGCGCTAGCTGGAGCGCGCTCGGCCCCGACGTCCACGCTCGGCCCCGGCACCTCCATCTCGCGCAACCGCCGCCCGAATTCCTCCAGGAAGCGTGCGGAGAAGCCGGTACCCACGCGTCCGGCGTAGCCGAGCGCCCCCCGCTCGTCTCGCTCACCGAGCAGCAGCGCCCCGAACCCGGTGCGCGTGCCGCCGGGAGGCGTGAAGCCCACCACGACGAACTCCTGTCTGCGCAGGCACTTGGCCTTGAGCCAGTCGCGTCCGCGCGATCCCGGTCGGTAGGGAGAGTCCGCCCGCTTGCTCACCACGCCCTCGAGGCCGTACGCGCATGCCTGCGCCAGGAACGCCGGACCCTGACCGCGCACGTCGTCGACGTACGTCACCCGGGCATCGGGGCCGCGGTCCGCCAGCAGCTGCGCGAGCAGCGCTTTTCGCTGGCGCAAGGGAGTGCCGGTGAGGTTGTATCCCTCGAGGTAGACCAGGTCGAAGGCGGCGTACCGCAACCGGTCGGTCCGTCCGCTGTGGAGATCCTGCTGCAGCGTGCCGAAGCTGCTCGTGCCGTCCTCGAGTTGCGCTACGACCTCGCCATCGATCACCGCCGAGCCGACCGGCAACGTCTCGAGCTCCTTGGCGATGGGACCGTACCGCCCGGTCCAGTCGCCTCCATTCCGCGCGCGGAGCACCACGGAGCCGTCGCGGAGGAACGCGATGGTGCGGTAGCCGTCGAACTTGATCTCGTGGAGCCACCCGTCGCCATCGGGCGCGGCATCCACGAGCGTGGCGAGCTGGGGCGCGAACGCCTCGGGCATGTTCGGCGATCGGGTCGCGCCTCTCACGCTTCCGGGATCGGGGACTCCGGCGTGGGGAGGCGTGGCCGGCTGCGGCGTGTGGCCCGCCGAGGCGCTCCAGACCGCTCCCGGATCCGCGGCGATCTCCTCGATCGTGCGGCCGGTGAGCACCGACTGCGGCTGCCCGGCGAGTATCGCGTCGCCGTCGCCGTCGGTCGCGAACTCGTCGCGATGTTTGATGAGCAGCCAGCTCTCCTTGCCCTTGTCGGCCTCGCGGTCCTTCATCCGCACGAGCACCCAGCTGCCCCGCAGCTTCACGCCGTGCAGCGTGAACTTGAGGTCGCCCTTCGCAAGGCCCGGGTGCGGGTCGCCCACCGGCTCCCACGTGCCGCGGTCCCAGACCTCGACGGTGCCGCCACCATACTCGCCCTTCGGGATCGCGCCCTCGAAGCTGCCGTAGTCCACGGGGTGGTCCTCCACGCGCGCGGCGAAGCGCCGGTCGTGCGGATCGAGAGACGGCCCCTTCGGGATCGCCCACGAGAGCAGCACGCCGTCGAGCTCCAGCCGGAAGTCGTAGTGCAGCCGGGATGCGGCGTGCTTCTGCACTACGAACAGGCGTCCGTCACCTGCGGCCTCCTGTCCGGCTGGCTCAGGCGTTGCGGCGAAGTCGCGCTTCGAGCGATAGGCATCGAGCGGCATCGGCATCCTCCGCCCGGGGCTAGGCGCGCTTCTCGAGGCTGCGCTTGAGCAGCGTCATGATGTCGACGACCTGGCCGCCGCCCGGCTCGGGCGCCTCGCCTTCGGCCTCGGCGATCCGGGTCACCTCACCGCGGGTCGCCTTCTCCTCGATGATGCGCATCACGGCGTCGCGGTAGGTGTCCGTGTACTGGTCCGGCGCCCACTCGGCCGCCATGGAGCTCACGAGCTGCTCGGCCATCGCGAGCTCGGGCTCCGACACGCCGAGCGCAGCGAGGTCCTCGTCCGGCAGGTCGAATTCGGCGGCATCGCGCAGCTGGTACGGCCAGCGAAGGATGTTCACGACCAGCATCGCCCCGTCGGCTCGCAGCGCGCACAGGTGCTGTCGCGTGCGGATGACCACGCGGGCCACGCCGACCTTGCCCGTGCGCTTGAGAGTCTCGCGGAGCAGCGCGTACGCCTTGCGTCCGGCCTTGGCCGGTTCGGTGTAGTAGGGGGTGTCGTAGTAGGCAGGATCGATCTCGGCGGCGTCCACGAAGTGGATGATGTCGACCGACTGGGTCGCCTCCACCCCCGCAGCGCCGAGTTCCTCCTCGCCGATCACCACGTACTGGTCGGGCTCGAACTCGTACCCGCGGACGATCTCCCCCCAGGGGACCTCGTGCTCCTGGTCGTCCCATCGCTTGTTGCTGACGGGGCGCATGTCGGTCTTGTGAAGCATGTTGAAACGGATCTCGGACTGCGGCGACTTCGCCGCGTACAGCGACACCGGGATCGTGACGAGGCCGAAGCTGATCGAGCCCTTCCAGAGCGCGCGAGCCATACGCGGTGCACCTCCGATTCTGCGGTTAGGTGCTGTATACCCGCCCTGGTCACGAGCGACCGTGGGCCGTGCCTGCGTTGGATGCTCGCCCGGACGACTTCTCCATCACGAGCTGTCGCAGGCCGGGAGTGGCCGAGAATACAAAGGCATGCCCTTCGCGACGGACTCTCAGATACCCTCTGTCGACCAACCCGATCAGGTCGGCTCTGGCGGTCGAGTAGGCGATGCCGTACGAGCGCCGGTGGTAGTCGATGAAGAATGTCGCACCCGGCAGACGGATTGCCCGGCCGAGGATGGTTCGCTGCCGGTGGTTCAGCTTTGGGTCGAAGCGCAGCTGTTCGCGGAGACGATCGTTCTCGGCCACCCGGATGTCCACGTTCTTGCGGAGCGCGTCGAGCGCATCCCAGATGCTCTCGAGGGCCCAGGTCACGAATCCGGTCAGGTCGCCGCGGTTCTCGGCCGGCCATAGCCTGCCGTAGTCGCGATAGCGGTGCAGGAGCACCTGCGAGATGGGCATCAGCTGCAACGCCGGATAGCCCGCGCGGTGCATGTAGATCTGGAAGACGGCACGCGCCAGCCCGATCTCACTCAGCTCGAACGGGCGGATGTTGAGGATGGAGAAGTACAGCATCGGGCCCTGCACGAGCGGATGCACCCACGGTCGTTCCGTGTCCATGTCCTCGATCAGCCTGTCCATGCGCGGTCGCACCTCGTGTGCGAGCGGTGGGGTGTACGAGCCTGGCCAGCGGTCGACGGTCGCGCGCCGCGGGATGTTGCGCTGACGGAAGGCCGTCGATTCTTCCTCGCTCTCGGTGAGTCCTGCTGCCAGCATCCGCTGCACGCGAACGACGGTCTCGATCGTGAGTGGCCCTGTCGCGATCGTGGGGACCTGCAGCATCGTGCGGTAGAAGTTGGTGACTAGGCGCTCTGTTCTGGTGCGTGGCTCGATGCCGTGCCGCAGCAGGGAGCGGACGTCTTTGAACTGCGTCTGTTCGTCAGGGGCGAGACACGCGGCGATCGCTTCATCCATGAGCGCGTGGGAGGCGAAGCGCTGTTGTTCGTCCCCGAGCCGCTCGAGCGCGGTGACGAGTCGTCCGCTCGTAAGGACGTCGATCTCGTGCAGCCACTTGAGGATGTGGGGCGTCGGGGTGAACCAGCGGGAGTCGAGCACGCCCGACGTGATGTCGTGGGCGCAGAGCCTGCGAGCGAAGTCGAGCACCGACCACGCCGCTTCGCGTGCGGGCGCGGTCAGGGCACTGGTCCGATTCGCGAACTCCTGCTCGTACGCGTAGCGGTCGTTGGCGTCTCGCAGGAGGTGGTGAAGCTCCTCGGGAGTCGTGGCCGCGAGCAGTTCTCGCATCTGCTGCTGGGTGGGGAGGTCGCCTGGTTCCGTCATCGCGACGCCTGCCCTCTTTCTATCGATATTCGCTATCTCGCGTCATAGGAAGATTAATCGGGCTGATGAGGCCCGTGCATTCCCTCTTGTTCGGCCACTGTAGACCAAACTATCGATTTTCGGAAGTTGCATAGCGAGTCGTTACACCGCTCAATGTCCCCACGCACTGACTTCCTCAGGGCGTCGCCTCCGGTATGGGCGTAATCGAACAGGGGAAAGGGGTGTGGCCATGGCTGAAACGCTGTGGTTCGACTCGGCCACCTGGCTGGTGTGGTTCGCGCCGTTTGCTGGCGTGCTCGCCGCCGGGCTCTCGAGACGCAGGGACCCGGTGATCGAGGGCGACCGCGTGCTCCGGCACGACGTGCCCGCGCGCATCACGCACTGGGCCCACGGGATCGGCACGACGATGCTGCTCGTCTCCGGCATCGCGCTCGGGCTGTTCTTCACGCCGGCCTTGGTGGGAAGCGGGCAGCCGGTGTGGACGTGGATGAACGTCCACTTCGCCTTCGTGGTGCTCTTCTTGTTCGGCACCTTCTACTACGGTGCCAACACGCTCATGGCGCGCGAGCGCTTCGCCGAGCA
>DCVQ01000020.1:28906-92163 GCA_002328745.1 Actinobacteria bacterium UBA2184 | reverse complement strand
CCGACAAGGAGAAGCGCATCATCGCGTATCACGAGTCGGGCCATGCGCTCGTGGGTCACGTGCTGCCCAACACCGATCCCATCCACAAGATCAGCATCATCAGCCGCGGTAGGGCGCTGGGCTATACGCTTGCGCTGCCAGTGGAAGACAAGTTCCTCTCGGCGCGCGGCGAGATGCTCGACGAGATCGCGATGATGCTCGGCGGGCGGGTGGCCGAGGCGATCACGATGGGCGACATCACCACGGGTGCGAGCAACGACATCGAGCGTGCCACCAAGCTCGCTCGCCAGATGGTCACCCAGTACGGCATGTCGGAGAAGCTCGGCCCCATGACGCTTGGCGAGGGCCAGCACGAGGTCTTCCTCGGCCGCGACTTCTCGGCGACGCCCAACTACTCGCAGGAGATCGCGTTCGAGATCGACAAGGAGGTCAGGCGCCTGATCGACGAGGGCTACGAGGTCGCCTACCGGATCCTCACCGAGCGGCGCGAGCTGCTCGACCTGATGGCCGAGGTGCTCGTCGAGCGCGAGACGGTCGACAAAGACCAGCTCGAGGCGCTGCTCGATGGCAGGTGGGCGGAGTACCTGAAGCGCGAGGCGCGCGAGCAGGCCGAGAAGGAGAAGGAAGAGCAGGCCGCGGAGGCCGCTTCTGAGCCTGAGCTCGAGCCGGAGCCCGTCGAACCGACAGACGCCCGCCCGATCGTGGATGTGTCGCTTGCGGGTCCGGACGATTCGGCAGCACCCGCGTGAAGCCGATGACATCCGCGGACGAGGCGAAATCCGACCTCAGGCCGGGTCTCCTCGAGAGGATCCGCGTCTTCCTCGACCGGCGTGTCGGCGGGATGTCGATGTACACCATCGCCGAGTGGCTGATCGGAGCGGCCCTCGTCCTCATCCTCGTCTTCAAGCTGTTCTACACGCGCCGCTACATGCTGTGGCGCTGGGACATGACGATGACCTGGCGGCTCGAGACCGTCTTCGTGATCGCGCTCATCGCGATTCTGGCTGTCGCGTTCCCACGCCGGCGGATTCTCGCGTGGTCGATCGCGTACGTCGTCTCGGTGACTCTCATGCTCGTGTCGGTCACCTACGCCTCGTACGCCGGCGGCATCCTGACGCTGCGCGATATCGTGCTCGCCGACCAGGTGCCACAGGTCTGGTCGAGCATCTCCGGACTGCTCGCCGCCTACTGGCACCGCTACGCGATCGACGCCGCGGTGATCCTGGCGGGCGGCATCGTGCTCGACCGCACGCTGTGGCGCGATCGGCCGGTGTATCGCAGCCGGGCGTTGTGGGCGGTCGCGATCGTCAGCACGTTGGCGTGCGGCGTGCTTCTGGGCCGCGCGGTCACCCTGCCGGCGGGTGTCGACGACATCGCGGCGGCGCGCTACCGCGGCCTCATCGCGTGGCAGATCGCGGCCAACTTCCGCCCGGAGGCCCTGATGGCGCCGGACGAGATCCCGGAGGATCCGATCCAGACGCAGGCGATGATCGACGAGATCCTCGACAGGACGTACGGCGTGCGGCTGGTGGACTTCGAGCCGGGCGTCGCCGCCGGCAAGAGCGTGATCGTCGTGCAGATCGAGGCGTTGCAGACCTTCGCCATCGGCCTCGAGATCGACGGCCGGGAGATCACGCCCAACTTGAACCGCCTCATGCAGGAGAGCTACTACTTCGAGAACGCGTTCGCGCAAGTGCGCAAGGGCACCACCGCGGACTGCGAGTTCATCACCAACAGCTCGTGCTACGCGCCGTATACGGCGGCGGCGCCCGCAGCGTATGCGAACCACGAGCTGACGACGCTCCCGCGCCTGCTGCGGGAGACGGGATACGAGACGGTCGCCTTCCACGTGAACTGGGGAGCGTTCTGGAACCGGAACGCCATGATGCCCGCCATGGGCTTCAATACCCTCTACGAACGGGAGTACTTTGGCGAGGAAGACCAGATCGTCTTCGGCGCGTCGGATGAGGTGCTGTGGGACAAGACGAACGACGTCTTTTTGAGCCTCGATGCCAGCGCCACGCCGTTTTACGGGTACGTCATCACGGTCTCGTCGCATCACCCCTTCAACTACCTGCCCGACGAGAAGGAGCCGATCGAGCTTCCCGCTCCGTACGACGACACCAAGGTGGAGAACTATCTCGCCTCGATCGAGTACGCGGACCGGGCGTTCGGCACGTTCCTCGAGGAGTTCTACGCTTCCGGCATGGCCGACCGGGTGGTGCTCGTCGTGCAGGGGGACCACTTCGGGCTGCGGCCGGCGTCGGAGGGTTCGGACGAGCAGGCGGCCCTCGACGCCGCAGTGGGCGGGAGGACGTACGACCTGTCGGACACGATGCGCGTGCCGCTCCTCGTCCGGCTGCCGGGCCAGACCGTCGGACAGGTCATCGGGCAGCCGGTGGGCCAGATAGACATCATGCCGACGATCGCCGACGTGCTCGGCGTCGACATCTCGGCCACGCCGCACTTCGGCACGAGCGGCTTCGTGGAGCACAGCGTGCTGATGCAGGGAACGGGCCTCGTCACACCAGGCGCGTACATCACCGGCACGACGCTCGTCGTGCCCGGCATCGACATCGCGGGGGGCACGGCGCTCGACATCCTCACGCATGAGGTGGTCGACGTCAGCACCATCGACGAGGTGACTCTCGACCACATCCGGCGGCTTGCGGCCGTCTCCGACGCGTACGTGCGCTCGCTGCCGGAGACCGCCGAGGGGCCGCTCGACGACGACGTGTACCTGCCCAAGTAGTCGCGGGCGGGGATACACACGGTAGGACCGGACGACCGGGAGGGGATGCGCTTGGACCGCGAACTCATCGAGCAGGGCGTGCGGCTGATCCTCGAGGGCGTCGGCGAGGACCCCGCGCGCGAGGGACTCATAGATACTCCGCGTCGCGTCGCCGACATGTACCAGGAGATCTTCGCGGGGCTTGCCCAGGACGCGGCGGAGCACTTCTGCGTGACCTTCTCCGAGGACCATCAGGAGATGGTGCTCGTGCGGGACATCCCGCTTTACTCCGTGTGCGAGCATCACCTGCTGCCGTTCCTCGGCAGGGCGCATGTCGCGTACATCCCGGGCAAGCACGGACGGGTATGCGGTCTCTCGAAGATCGCGCGAGTGGTCGACGTCTTCGCCCGCCGCCCGCAGGTCCAGGAGCGCCTCACCTCGCAGATCGCCGACACGCTCGTCGAGCACCTCGAACCCCAGGGCGTGCTCGTCGTGATCGAGGCCGAGCATCTGTGCATGTCGATGCGCGGCGTGAAGAAGCCCGGGGCGGTCACCACGACGTCGGCCGTTCGCGGCATCTTCGCGAGCAAGGCCGCCACCCGCGCCGAAGCGATGAGCCTCATCAAGGGGGCATAGGCATGGCCGGCGACGTCTGGCGTTGCGGACGCTACTCGCTCGGTCTCGGCGCGCCGCTGGTGATGGGCATCCTGAACGTGACGCCCGACTCCTTCTCCGATGGCGGCCGGTTCGCCGACCCGATCGCGGCGGTCGAGCGCGGGCACGCGCTCATCGCGTCAGGCGCGGACCTGATCGACGTCGGCGGAGAGTCCACCCGCCCCGGCTCGGCCGAAGTGCCGGTCGCCGAGGAGCTCGCGCGCGTTCGGCCGATCGTCACCGCGCTCGCCCGCGACTTCCCGGTCCCGGTTTCGATCGACACGCGCCACGCGGCCGTCGCTGCGGCGTGCATCGAGGCCGGTGCGAGCGTCATCAACGATATCTCGGGCTTCCGCGATCCGGCGATGATCGCGGTGGCCGAGGGCTGCGACGCCGGCGTGGTGGTCATGCACATGCAGGGGGAGCCGAAGACCATGCAGCAGGCGCCGACGTACGCAGACGTCACCGCCGAGGTCGCGGAGTTCCTCCACGAACGTGCGGCCGCGCTCGAGGCGGCCGGCGTGTCGCGAGACCGTATCGCGATCGATCCCGGCATCGGCTTCGGCAAGACGACCGAGCACAACCTGGAGCTGTTGCGGCGTCTGCCCGATCTGGCGGCCCTCGGGTATCCCGTGCTGGTCGGGGCGTCGCGCAAACGGTTCCTGGGCGAGATCACCGGCGAGACCGAGCCGGCGCGTCGCGTCGGCGCGAGCGTTGGCGCCGCGGCGTGGTCGGTGCTCCACGGTGCCGCCATCGTGCGCGTGCATGACGTCGCCGAGACCGTGCAGGCGTTCGGCGTGTGGTCGGCGATAGCGGGCGACCGTTCATGACGCGGCGCGCGTACATCGGCCTCGGCAGCAACGTGGGCGACCGGCTCGAGAACCTGAGGCGAGCGCTCGACGCGATCGGCGATCTCGACGACACGCACGTCGATGTCGTGTCGGTGGCGGTCGAATCGGAGCCGTGGGGCGTCACCGAGCAGCCGCCGTTCGCCAACGCGGTCGCCGCGATCGTCACGGGTATCGCAACCGACCGGTTGCTGGTTGCGCTCAAGGACGTCGAGGCGGCGCTGGGACGTCGGCCCGGCGTCCGCTACGGCCCGCGGGTGATCGACCTCGACATCCTGCTCGTGGGTGACGAAGAGTGGGAGCGCGACGATCTCGTGGTACCCCACCCGCGTCTGCTCGAGCGGGACTTCGCGGTGACGCCGCTGCTCGAGATCGCTCCCGACGCGCTCTTGCCGGACGGCTCGCCGGTCACCGCGGACGCCGCCACCGAGGGCCGGATCACCGGCTCGCTCGGCCCGATCCCCGGGTACGAGGACCTCACGCCGGTCTCCGGGGGCGAGGGGGAGGCCGTCGGCGCCGACGAGCCGGTCCCGCCGGCGGGAAGGATCGCCGACGGCTGGGAGTCGGTGGCCGAGTCGCTGTCGACCGCCGGGAGGGGCACCGCATACGTGGCCGAGCTGCTGTTCGCGGCTGCCGTCGTCGAGGATGAGGGGATTCCCATCGCCTGGGACCCGATGCCGCCGGGCGAGGTCTACAACCCGTGGGGCATGCCGCGTCTCTACCGGCTGCTGGTGCCGGTGGCGTTCGCCGGGCAGGCGCGCCGGGCGCTCGACGAAGCGCGCCGCGCGGCGCGGCCTGCCGGGATCAGCGACTGGGCCGGCACGGGCGAGGAGGAGTAAGGCTATGGCCGAACTGGAAGTGCGATTCTTCGGCCTGCTGCACGCGCACCGCACCGCGTGTGGGCTGGCAGACCGCGAGAGCGTCGAGATCCCGGAGGAGGGAATCACCGCCCGCGATCTGGCGAAGCGGCTTGCGCTGCCGCTCGAGCTGATCGAGGGCGTCTTCTGCAACGGGAAGGTCTACGGTCCGTCGCACGTCGTCAGGCCCGGCGACCGGGTGGCCTTCGTTCCCAAGGGGACGCCGGGGCCGCACCGGTTCACGCTCGGCCTGTACAGCGCCGGCGCGAAGGAGCCCTGGGACGCGTAGGGGGATCTAGACCTGCGGGAAGCCGAGCAGGATGCGCACGACCATGTGCGCCTGGTGCCCTGCGGCGATCGCGACCCGGCTCGCGAACAGCGGGTGTTCGGCCGACACCTCGCTCACGAGGTCGCCCACCATCCAGACATCACCCATGAGGTGCCGGGTGATGATGTCGTTGGGGGAGCCGTAGCCGGCCACACCCGAGGCCGCAACGACGGGCGTCCCCGGTAGCCGCTCGGAGGCGACCGCCACGATGAGCGCCTTATCGTGCGCCGAGTCGACCGCCTCCACCAGCACGTCCACACCGGCGAAGACCTCGCCGAGGCTGGTCTCGTCGATGTGCGTCTGGAAGCACTCCAGGCGCACCGAGGGATCGATGCGCGCGAGGTTCGCGGCCAGCGCCTCGGTCTTGGGGAGTCCGACCTGGTCGGTGAAGTAGAACTGCCGCTCGAGGTTGTTCGCTACGACCACGTCGTGGTCGGCGAGCACGAGCGTCCCGATACCCGCGCGCGCGAGCATCCAGGCCACGTTGCTGCCGAGCCCGCCGAGACCGACCACGCCGACCCGCGCGGCCCGAAGGCGCGCGCGCAGGCTCGCGTAGTCGTCGGGCTGCGGTGCGGGGTTGGCGGCAAACGGCATCTCAGCCTCCTGCGACCGGCGGGAAGATGGCGAGTCGCTCGCCGGCTGCGAGCACGTGGTCGTCGGCCGCGTGCCGCCCGCCGACGAAGACGATGCGAGGCTCGTCGGGCAGCTCCAAGCGCGCGATGACCTGCCCGACGGTCGTCCCGTCGGGCAGGTCGATCGTGCGCGCGTGCGGTGAGCCTGTGGTGCCCCCGGCGCCGGCCTCGGGGAGGTACGGCGTCAGATGCGCGAAGAGCGCTACTTCGACGAGCACGTCTCAGGCTCCCGTCATCACGGCTTGCTGATGCCCATCCCCGCGGCCGTCTCGGCCACGAAGCCGTGAACGCTGTCGAGGTCCTCGTCAGTGACCGTGAACATCACATCGTGCGGAGCCAGCGGCACGTCGTAGAAGAACTGCGGCAGGCGGTCGTCCGCGGCGGTGAAGCCCGCGGACTCGTTGTAGAGCCGCTCCATCGTGAGCGCTTCCTTGCCGAGCTGCATCAGCGCGTCGGTGTCCCACTTCTCGCCGGTGTGCGCGGCGGCCATCTCGTAGATGGCTTCGAACGCGGCCGGGATGTCGAGGACGGCGAACGCGACGAAGATGCAGAACCCGAGCGAGTCGAGCATCGCGGTCGCGATCTGGAGGCCCTGCGAAAGCGCGGCCTGGCCTTCGGGCTTGAGCGGATCGACCGTGCCGCCGACGGACAGGACGTTGGCGGTGATCGTGTAGCCGGCGGTGTGGTCCGCGCCCTGGGTGCTGGTCGCGTACGTGACGCCGATGCCCTGGATCGGCCGCGGGTCGTACGCGGGCAGGCCCTGGTGCTTCACGACCGGGATGTGCGCCACGCCGAACGCGAGGCCGGTGGCCTCGGCGCCGTCGCCGATGATGTGGCCGAGCTCGGTGCCCTTGCGCACCTCGTCGAGCAGCTTGAGCGCCCCGTCCGCATCGCCGAAGGCGAGCTTGCCGGAGTCCATGTACACGCCGATGGTGACGCCCGTCTCGATGGTGTCGATGCCGATGTCGCCGCACGCGCGGTCGAGCTCGGCCACGGCATCCATGTCGCCGATGCCGCAGTCCGCGCCGAGCGACCAGACGCTCTCGTACTCGGAGCCCTTGGTCTTGTAGTGGCCGTCCTTGTCGACGTAGTAGCGCGAGCACTGGATCACGCAGCCGGTGTGGCACCCGTGCTTGACGTTACCGCCCCGCTCCAGGGTGATCTCACGCATCTTCTCGCCGCTGATCTCGTCCACCAGCTCGAAGCGGCCGTTGGAGAAGTTGCGCGTGGGGTATCCGCCGGACTCGTTGATGATGTTCGCCAGCACGTTGGTCCCGTAGGTCGGCAACGCCTGGCCCGTGACCGCGTGCTCCTTGAGCGCGTTCGCGAACTTCTTGACCGCCGCGTTGAAGGCGTCCTTGTCGGCGTGCTCCAGATAGCCGAGTCCTTCGTCCACGACGACGATGGCCTTGACCCGCTTGCTGCCCATGACGGCCCCCAGGCCGCCGCGGCCCGCGAACCGGTTCGGGTAGCCATCGGGGTCCGAGACCGCGATGGCGGCCTGCTTCATGAGCATCTCGCCGGCCGGGCCGATGGTGATGGTCGCGAAGCGCTTCACGTCGCCCATGCCCGCGTCGAGCGCGTCTTTGGTGGCGTAGTTGCCGAGGCCGCCGAGACTGTCGTCACGGATGATCTCGGCCGAGCCGTCGGCATGCAGCTTCAGGACGTACCAGGCGTCCTTGTCGGCGGGCATGCCCTCGATCACGAGGGCGCCGATGCCGAGCTTGGCGAGGGCGTGAGCCGCCTGCCCGCCGGAGTTCGACTCCTTGATCCCGCCGGTGAGCGGGCTCTTCGCGCCTACGGAGAGGCGTCCGCCGTTGGGGGCCGACGTTCCGCCGAGCAGGCCGGGAGCGAAGACGAGCTTGTTGTCAGGTCCGACCGGATCGGCCGCCGGAGGAACCTCGGTGAAGACGATCGCATCGGTGAGCGCGCGTCCGCCGTAGCGCGACCACTTCTCCGGTACCGCGTCGCTGGTGATGGAGAGGTCGCTCATGTTGAGCCTTAGAATCGTTCTCATCCCCGATTACCACCCTTCCGTTCGTCCTCTGTTGGCCGCCGTTCGGTGACTAGAAGGGAGTATTCCCATGCGCGAACCGCATAACCCCGCACGAGGCAAGCGAGTAGGGCCGGATCGCGGGGGAGGCCTCCGTTGTGCCGGTGCTATACTCATCACCCATCCGTGAGGGCGGCCTGGACCGGGGGCTCGGCCGGGACCGCGGGAAGGAGGCACGGCATGAGCGCAGTGTCTGGCGGCGGGACCCGCGATCGGGTGACCGTCGCGACGTTTCGTGCGATGAAGGACGCCGACGAGGCGATCGTCATGCTCACGGCGTACGACACGCCGGGTGCTCGGATCGCCGAGGCGGCAGGTGTCGATGCGGTGCTCGTGGGGGACTCGCTCGGCATGACCGTGCTCGGGTTCGACAGCACGCTCCCCGTTACGATGGACGACATGGTCCGCGCGACCTCCGCGGTATCGCGGGGCATCTCCCGCGCGCTGCTCGTCGCCGACATGCCGTTCGGCAGCTACCAGGCGAGCCCCGACGACGCGGTCGCCAACGCTGCCCGTCTGCTCGCCGAGGGCGGTGCCCACGCGGTGAAGCTCGAGGGCGGAGCGTCCGTCGCCCCGCTCGTCGAGCGGCTCGTCACCGCCGGCATCCCCGTGATGGCGCACGTCGGTCTGACGCCGCAGTCGGTGAACGTCTTCGGAGGCTACAAGCTGCAGGGAGCCACGGCGGCCGCCGGCATCGCGCTCGTGCAGGACTGCCTCGCGCTCGAGGCGGCCGGCGCGTTCGGCGTGGTGCTGGAACTCGTGCCCGCCGAGCTCGCGGCGATGATCTCGGAGGAGATCGCCATCCCCACGATCGGCATCGGCGCCGGCGCCGGTTGCGACGGGCAGGTGCAGGTCTTCCACGATCTGCTCGGCATCGGCGACTTCACGCCGCGCCACGCGCGCCGTTACGCCGAGATCGGGGTTGCGATGACCAAGGCCGTCGCCGCGTACGCGGCGGACGTCCGCGCCGGTGCGTTCCCCGCCGAGGCGCAGACGCGGCATCTCGACGCGGATTCTGTCGCCGAACTCGAGCGCTCGCTGCCGCTCACCCTGGAGGCCGACTGACGTGGAGCTGCTCGGCTCGAAGGACGAGGTCCGCCAGGCCGTCTCCGCCGCACGGCGCGAGGGCAAGCGCATCGCGCTCGTGCCGACGATGGGAGCGCTGCACGAAGGCCACCTCTCCCTGGTGCGCGCCGCGTGCGGCCGTGCCGACTACGTCATCGTCTCGATCTTCGTGAACCCCACGCAGTTCGCGCCGGACGAGGACTTCGAGTCCTATCCGCGCGATCTCGACGGCGACAGCGCCGTGCTGCGGGCCGAGGGGGCGGACATCGTCTTCACGCCGACACCGGCCGTCATGTACGCCGCCGACGCACAGGTGACGGTCGATCCCGGTCCGCTCGCGAGCGTGCTCGAAGGAGAGACGCGCCCGACGCACTTCCGCGGCGTGTGCACCGTGGTGGCGAAGCTCTTCTCCATCGCGCAGCCCGATCTTGCGTTTTTCGGCGAGAAGGACTTCCAGCAGCTCGCGGTCGTCAAGCGCATGGCGCGCGATCTCGACCTGCCGGTACGCGTCGTGGGCTGCCCCATCGTGCGCGAGGCCGACGGCCTCGCGATGTCGAGCCGCAACGCGTACCTCTCGGCGCAGGAGCGCGCTGCCGCCACCGTGCTCTACCGCTCGCTGCGCACCGCCGAGACGCTCGCGCTCGACGGCGAGCGGGACGCTGCGCTCCTGGCGGACGCCATGGAGGAGTGCATCGCCGCCGAACCGCTTGCGGTGCTGGACTATGCACTCGTCGTGGACGCCGCTACGCTCGACCCCCTCGACGCTGTCGGGGACGTGCCTGCCCGCGCGCTGGTCGCTGCGCGCATCGGCGCGACCCGGCTCATCGACAACATCGCGCTGGCAGGAGGCTAGATGTCCGAAACTCCCGACACCGGCTCGCTCGCCGCCGAGGTGCGCATGCTCGCTCGCGAGCGGGACGCCGTGATCTTCGCGCACAACTACCAGCGGCCTGAGGTGCAGGACGTCGCCGACGTGGTGGGCGACTCGCTCGAGCTCGCGCGCCGGGCGGCGGCATCCGATGCGAGCGCCATCGTGCTCGCGGGCGTGCGGTTCATGGCCGAGACCGCGAAGATCCTCGCGCCGGAGAAGACCGTGCTGTTGCCACGCCTGGATGCGGGCTGCCCCATGGCCGACATGATCACCGCTCCGCAGCTCGCGTACTGGAAGGCCGAGCACCCCGGCGTGCCGGTGGTGATGTACGTGAACTCCTCGGCGGAGGTCAAAGCGCTCACCGACGTGTGCTGCACGTCGGCCAACGCCGTCGCCGTCGTCCGCTCGCTGGGGGCGCCTCAGGTGCTCTTCGGCCCCGACCGCAATCTCGGACGGTGGATCGGCTCGCAGCTGCCCGAAGTCGAGATGATCCTGTGGGACGGCTGTTGCCCCGTGCACGATGCGGTGACCTTCGAGCGCGTGGCCGAGGCCAAAGACGCGCACCCGGACGCGCTCGTGATCGCGCACCCCGAGTGCCTGCCCGAGGTGAGCGCGGCCGCCGACGCCGTGCTCTCCACCAGCCAGATGCTCCGGCTCGCCGCGGCGAGCGACGCCGACGAGTTCATCGTGGTCACCGAAGAAGGGCTGCTGCACGGCCTCAAGAAGGCCGCCCCCGGCAAGCGCTTCTACCCGCTCGCCCCTTCGATGGTGTGCCCCAACATGAAGCGCACGCGGCTCGAGGACGTGCGCGACGCGCTCCTGGACGACGCCCGCGCAATCGTGGTGCCCGATGAGGTGGCGGACGCAGCGCGCGCGTCGCTGCAGCGGATGACCGAGATAGGCTGAAGGACCCATGGCAGACGTGAGCCCGCCGCAGGCCCTCGACGCACGGTACCTGGTCTCGTTCGACACCGACCGGATGCCGGTGGAGCGCACGGGCGTGCTCGTGATCGGCTCGGGCATCGCGGGCCTCACCGCGGCGCTTCACGCCTCGCGGCTCGGCAAGGTGACGCTCGTGACGAAGTCGGAGGTCGCCGACACCAACACGTGGTACGCGCAGGGCGGCATCGCCGGCGCGATCGGCGAGGCCGACTCGGTGGAGCTCCACCTCGCCGACACGCTCGTGGTCGGGCAGGGGCTGTGCGACCCGGCGGTCGTGCGCGCGGTGGTCACCGAGGCCGCCGATGCCCTGGCCGAGCTCGAGGAGCTCGGCGTGCGGTTCGACCGCGCCGAAGGCGGCGGGGTCGCGCTCGCGCGCGAGGGCGGTCACAGCCTTCCGCGCGTGCTGCACTCGGGGGACGCCACCGGCGCCGAGGTGCAGAACACGCTCTCGGGCGTCGTGCGCGGCACGCCCGACATCAAGCTCGTCGAGGACACGTTCCTCGTCGATCTCCTCACCGAGGAGGGGCGCTGCGTGGGCGCCATCGTGATGGATCGCGGGTCCCACGCGACGATGGCACTGCTGGCCGACGCGGTGGTGCTCGCCACCGGCGGGTCGGGCCAGGTCTACCGCGTCACCACCAACCCGCTCGTCGCGACGGGCGACGGCGTGGCCGCGGCGTGGCGCGCGGGCGCCGAGATCGCCGACATGGAGTTCGTGCAATTCCACCCGACCGCGCTCGACAGCGAGGCCACGGTGAAGTTCCTCATCACCGAGGCGCTCCGCGGCGAGGGAGCGTACCTGCTCGACTGCGCGTACGAGCGCTTCATGCCGGGTATCCATCCGCTCGCCGAACTCGCGCCGCGCGACATCGTGAGCCGCGAGATCGAGAAGGTCATGCACCGTTGCGGGCGGCCGAACGTGTGGCTCGACGCGCGACACCTCGGCGCCGGGTTCCTTGCCGAGCGGTTCCCGACGGTGACCGAGGGCTGCCGCGAGGCCGGCTACGACGTGTCGCGCGACCTCGTGCCCGTCGCGCCTGCGGCGCACTATCTCGTGGGCGGCGTGCGCGTCGACGCCGACGGGCGCAGCTCGCTCCCGGGCCTGTACGCCTCCGGCGAGTGCTCGGCGTCCGGTCTCCACGGCGCCAACCGCCTCGCCAGCAACTCGCTCCTCGAGGGCCTCGTCTTCTCGCGGCGCATCGTGCGCGCGCTCGAGGGCGAGCGCGAGCGGGTGCGCGCGCACCGCCTCTCGGCGACCGTCTCCGACGCGTTCGAGGGCACCGATCCCCGGGTCGTGCGCGCGCGGCTGCAGGAGGCGATGAGCCTCTCGGTCGCGGTCACGCGCTCGGCGGGAAGCCTCGGCGCGGCCCGCACCCTCGTGGCCGGGCTCGCCTCCTCGTCGTTCGGAGCCAGTCCCTACGCGCTCGAGACGCGGAACCTTCTGCTCAACGCGGCGCTCATCTCCGATGGCGCCCTCATCCGCGAAGAGAGCCGCGGCACCCACTTCAGGAGCGACCACCCCCAACGGGACGACGAACGCTGGCGCGTGCACCTGGTCGCCCGGAGGGGCGAGCCGACGCGGCAGGAGGGCGTTCCCGCGCACGAGTACGTCCCGCCCGCGGCAGGAGGTGTCTGATGCTCCGAACGCCCGATGCCGACGAGGTGATCGCGGCCGCTCTTGCCGAGGACCTCGGCGTGTCCGCGCTGCGTATCCTCGATCCCCGGCTGGCTTCGCCGGATCTGCTCGACGCCGACGTGACCTCGACGGCGACGGTCGTCGTCGCGGAAGTGAGCGGCCGCGTGGTCATGCGCTCGGCGGGCGTCGTCTGCGGGTTGCCGGTGGTGGCACGCCTCTTCGAGCTTCTCTCCCGTGCCTGTGCGTCCGAACCGGTCGAGTGCGATCCGCTGGTAGCCGAGGGCGCCATCGTGGAGGCCGGGACGTCCGTCCTCGAGATCGCCGGCCCCGCGCGCGTGATTCTTGCAGGCGAGCGGTCGGCGCTCGACTTGATGATGGTGCTCTCGGGCATCGCGACCGAAGCCCGGCGGTGGCAGGAGGCGGCGGGCCCGTCGCTCGTGGTGACCGACACCCGCAAGACGCTGCCGGGGCTGCGCGAGCTGTCGAAGCATGCGGTGCGGGTGGGCGGCGCGGTGAACCACCGGGCGGGCCTGTACGACATGGTCCTCATCAAAGACAACCACATCGCGGCCTCGGGGGGCGTGGCCGAGGCGGTCCGGGCGGCGCGGACCAGGTACCCCGACCTGGTCGTGGAGTGCGAGGCCGACACGATCGAACAGGCGGCCGATGCGGCGCGAGCCGGGGCCGACATCGTGCTGCTCGACAACATGGACGATGCGACGCTCGCCTCGGCGGTCGTCGCCGTGCGCGAGGCGGCCGGCGAGCGGGCGTGCTTGACCGAGGCGTCCGGGGGCATCACCTTCGGGCGGCTGCCGGGCCTCGCTGCGACCCGCGTGGACCGCGTCTCCACGAGCGCGCTGACGCTCGCGCGGCCGCTCGATGTCGCACTCGATCTCGACTGAGCCGCCGACAGGACGACTTGTGGGCCGCTACGGAGTCCCGGCGGTCGAGATGCGGCCTTTCCGCAGGCGTTATCGGTGCCCCTCGCAGGTCCGGGCATGGTACGCTCGGCAGACGGGGCAGGACCTGCCCCACTCGATCATCACCTGAGGGAGCCATGACGCCGCCAGAACTCCGTGAAGCCTACTTGCGATGGGTTCGCCGAGCGGCGCCGGCTCTGCTGCTGCCGCTTGCGCTGACGGCGGCGGTGCAGGCGGCCAGCACGAGCGAGTGGTGGACCGCAGGGCCGGTGCCCGACACGTCGGGAAGGTTCCTGTTCGTCGCGGTCGCCGCGGCGGCGCTCGTAGCCGGCCACTCGGCGAGGACACGCGAGGCGGCGCGGCGCCCGGTGCCGCTCGCGAGCCTGGTCTCGCTCTCGTGGACGCTCCTCACCTGCGCGCTCATGCCCGTCGCGATCGGTGCGGTGCTGGCGTTCGTCACCCGCCAGGTGTGGGACTTCTACCTGCTGCTCGCCATCACCCTCGGGGGGTTCGTCTACCTGTTCCCGCGCTACGTGCAGTGGGCCGAGTGGTCGGGGACCGGTGACGGCTCGTGAACGTGCCGCAGACCGGGTTCGCGCCGCTCGACTGGTTCCTCGCCGCGCTGAACGCGTGGGGATACCTCATCACGGTGGCGTTCACCATCTCGGAGAACATCTTCATCGTCGGCTCGTTCACGCCGGGGGAGACGGTCGTCATGGCGGCCGGATTCTTCACGGTGCGCGGATCGCTCAACCCCTGGATCGTAGCGGCGTGCTCGCTGCTCGGCACGATGACCGGCAGCAACCTCTCGTACCTCTACGGCCGTCACGGCGGGCGCAAGGCGCTCCTCAAGTGGGGCAGCAAGATCTTCGACGAGGACCGCATCAGGGCGGCCGAGGAGTACTTCGAGAACCACGGCGACAAGACCGTGCTGGTGTCGCGGTTCGCGGCGGGCTTCAAGAACTTCGTGCCGGTCATCGCCGGCGCCTCGCACATGCGACTCTGGAAGTTCGAGCTCTACACCTTTCTCGGCGCCTCGATCTATACGACTCTCATGATCGTGCTGGGCCGCATCTTCGCCGACAACTTCGACGTCGCTCGGAAGATCGCCACGAACCTCACCTGGGCCGGATTCGGCGTGCTGCTTGCGATGATCGTGTTCCTCATCTGGGGCCGTCACAAGCTCATCAGCCGCCGCGTCGAGAAGCTGGTGGAGGAGGCCGACGTCGAGGACGCGCTCGAGGCCGTTCTCGAGGCGGCCGGCGATCGCACGGAGGCCCGCGATGGCGCTCCTCCTGTCGCGTAGGGCGGCTATCGCCCGCGCTCTGGCGCAGGCGGGAGAACGCGGCGTCTCGGGCGAGACGCTCGCCCACGAGCTCGGCGTCTCGCGCGTGGCGATCGGCAAGCACGTGACGGCGCTGCGGGCGCTCGGTTACGAGATCGAGTCGCTCCCTCGCGTCGGTTACCGCCTGCTCGGCGCGCCAGATGCGTGCATTCCCGAGGAGGTCGGCCCGCTGCTCGCCGATCCCCTGTGGGTCGCGTGCGAGGGGGCCGACGCGCTCGGCTCCACCAACGACGAGGCCAAGCGCCTTGCGCGTGCGGGCGTGCCCGAGGGGACCGCAGTCGTGGCTGCGCGGCAGAGGGCGGGCCGGGGGCGCTTCGGCCGGGTGTGGGAGTCGCCGCCGGGGGGAGCGTACGTCTCGTGCGTGCTGCGCCCGCCGCTCGCGCCCGTCGCTCTCGGCGGGCTGTCGCTCGCTCTCGCCGTCGGGACCGCTCGGGCGCTGGATTCGCTCGGCGCGGAGGCGGGGCTCAAGTGGCCCAACGACCTGGAGGTCGCGGGTCGCAAGCTCGGCGGGATCCTCCTCGAGATGACCGCGGAGGCCGATCGCACCGAGTGGGTCGTCGCGGGGTGCGGCGTGAACGTCGTCGGGGCTCCCGGTGCGGACTTCGCCGCGGTGCGCGAGCAGGTGCCCGACGTGCGGGTGCCGGTCGTGGCCGCGGCGCTGCTCGACGGCATCGCGGCGGCGTACCGGGAGTTCCTGGGCGCGGGCTTCCCGGGCGGCCTCGCGGCCGCGTATCGCGCGCGCGACGTGCTGACAGGGCGCGACGTGATCGTGCGCGATGCCACGGGGGCGCTGGTCGCCGCGGGCGTCGCGGAGCGCGTGGCCGACGACGGCTCGCTCGTCGTGGCCGGCCAGGACGGGACGCGGAGCGTGGCGGCGGGAGAGGTGACCCTGCGCAGCGCCGCGCGTTGACCGCAGGGCGTTGGCGCCCTATCGTAAACGCCATTCTGTAGGCTGTTTACGAGGGAGGCTCCCGTGCCACGCTCCCGCACCACGTCGCTGCTGCGCGCCGCGCTCGTCGCCGCGCTGCTCGGCGCGAGCGCGCTCGTCGTGCTCCCCATCGGGCCGGTGCCCGTGACGCTGCAGGTGCTCGTCGTCGCGGTGGCGGCTCTCGTGCTGTCTCCGGCGGAGGCGCTCGGCGCCGGCGTGCTGTACCTGGCGCTCGGAACCATCGGCCTGCCGGTGTTCGCGGGCGGCGGCGCGGGCCCGGGCGTGCTGCTCGGGCCGACCGGCGGGTTCATCGCCGGTTTCGCGCTCGGGGCGGCGGCCGGCGCCGCGGTGCGGCGGCTCGTGGCGCGGCCGGCGCGCTCTCCGCTGGTGGCGGACGTGCCCGCCCTCGTCATCCTGCTGCTCGTGGTGTACGGATCGGGCTGGGCATGGTTCGCGCTCACTACCGGCCGGAGCGCGGCGGACGCCTTCGCGCTTGCGGTGGCGCCGTTCGTGCTCGTCGACGCCGCCAAGGCCGCGGTCGCGCTCGGCATCGCGCGGGCGCTCCGCGGCGCGGGCGTCGTTCCCGCCTGACACCGGGGGGCGGCCCGACCGTGCGTCCCCGGCTTCGTCGCCCCTCGCGCACGGCCACCTGTCGCGCGTCAGACCTCACCGCTACTATGGGGACAGTGACGCCCGGAGCGGGAGAGGAGCGCGGTGTCTTCGGTACGGTTCATCCATGCGGCCGACGTGCATCTCGACGCGCCGTTCAAGGGCGTCGACGCCACCGACCCGCGGGTGCGCGATGCGCTCGTCGCCGCCACCTACCGGGCGCTCGACGCGGTCGTGGACGCCTGCCTGGCACACGAGGTCGACTTCCTCGTGCTGGCGGGCGACGTGTACAACCAGGCAGAGCGGTCGCTGCGCGCCGAGTTCGCGTTCCGCGACGCGTGCCAGCGTCTTGCCGAAGCCGGGATACGGGTCTTCGTCGCACGGGGCAACCACGATCCCGCGAGCGGCTGGTCCGCCGGGCTGACGCTGCCCGACACCGTGCACGTGTTCTCCGAGCGCGAGGTCGAGCGGGTCGTCTTTGAGCGCGAGGGCGAGCCCGCGTGCGTGCTCTACGGGCGGTCGTTCCGGACGGCCGCCGAGCGCGACAACCTGTCGCTCGGCTTCTCGCGCGACCTGGCCGACCCGCTCGCCATCGGCGTCCTGCACGCCAACGTCGGAGGGCAGCCGGGGCACGAGCCGTACGCGCCGTGCTCGGTCGACGACCTGCGCGCGGCGAGGATGGACTACTGGGCGCTGGGGCACATCCACCTGGGCGGCGTGATCGAGGAGTCGCCCGCGATCGTCTATCCGGGCTGCACCCAGGGCCTCGACCCGAACGAGTCAGGGCTGCGCGGGTGCCGGCTCGTCACCCTCGACGCGCGGGGCGCCACCGTGGACTTCGTGCCCACCTCCGCCGTCGTATGGGCGAAGGAGACCGTGGCCGCCGATAGCGCTGCCACGCTGGATGATCTCGCTCGCATGCTCGGCGCCGCCGCGGACAGCGCGTTCGCGGATGCGGCCGGCCGTCCGGCGATCGTGCGCATCTCGCTCGAGGGCCGCACGTCGGTGCACGCCGCGCTGTCGCGGCCCGGGGTGCTCGGCGACCTGCTCGAGGACGCGCGCGCCGACGCGCTCGGCCGCGAGCCGTGGGTGTGGATCGACCGCATCGTCGACCACACGCGCCCCGTGCTCGATCTTGCCGCAGTCGCCGAGGGCGAGGACTTCGCGGGCGATCTCGTGCGCATCGGCGAAGCGCTGCTGGCCGACGACCGGGCGCTGCTCGCGTACATCGAGGACGTCGCGCGACCGGTGCTCGGCGCGCTCGACGCGCGCGATGTCCCCGAGGTCGACGCGGCCGCGGTCCTCGAACGCGCGCGCGATCTCGCGCTCGACCGGCTGCTGGCGGGTGAGGGCCGATGAGGCTGCGCCGGATCGAGGCCGTCCGCTACGGCCGGCTTGCGGGTGACACGCTCGGCGATCTCGGCGACGGACTCACCGTCGTCCAGGGCCCGAACGAGGCCGGCAAGTCCACGTTCACCTCGCTCGTCCGCCACGTCCTCTACGGGTATCCCACGCAGCGCCAGACAGAGCCCGGCTACTTCGTGGGAGGCGACGGGCGCCTCGCGCGCCTCGTGTTCGACGACGAGGCCGGCGAGTGGGTGGTCGAGCGTGCCGAGGGCGCGCACGGCGGCGACGTGAAGGTCCGCGCCCTTGTAGGTACCGAGCGACCGCGCCTCGTCGACGAGCTCACGCGCGGTGTGAGCGCGCTGGCGTACAAGGTCGTCTTCGGCTTCGGCCTCGACGAGATGTCCGGCATCGAGGAGATGCGCGGCTCCAACGACGACATCATCGCGCGGCTGTACGCCGCGAGCGCCGGCCTGCGGATCTCTCCGCACGAGGTGCGCACCGCCATCGAGAGCGATGCAGGCGTGCTGTTCAAGGCGGGAGCGCGCAAGCGCGAGATCAACGGCCTGGTGGGCGATCTTCGGGCGGCGCGCAAGGAGGCGGGGGAGCTTCAGCGGCAGGCCGAGTCCTTCGCGCTCGATCAGCAACGGCTGCACGACCTCGGCGGGAGGCTCGCCGAGGCGCGCGATTCGCGCGACGCGACCCGCGCCCGGGCGACCGGGATCGGGCTCGCGCTGGAGCGCGCGGACGGGCTGCATCACACGCTGGACGCTCAGGACGAGACGCTGCTCGAGTTGCGCCGTGAGCGGCGCGGCGCCGGGGCGGAGCTGGAGACGCTGCAGGTCGACGACGCGCTCCTCGCCGCGGGGCCGGACCTCGACGCGCTGTTCGACGAGGCCGCCCGATGCGCGGCGACCGCCGATTCGCTCGCCGAGGCCGAGGCCGCGCTTGCGGTGGCGCGCGCACGGGCGCAGGAGGCCGCGGACGAGACCGGCCTCGACGATGCGGCGCGCGAGGCGCTCGCTCGCACCGACGATGCGGGCACGATCGAGCGCGCTCGCGACGAGATCGCCCGGCTGCAGCTTGCGGCGGAGACGCGCGAGGAGGAGGTCGCCCGCGCTCTCGGCGAGCTCGCCGCCGTCGAAGAGGCGGCCGCCTCGGCTCTCAACGGGCTTGGCCTGCCTGCCGAGGGTGCCCGCGATGCGATCGAAGAGCGCCTCGCGGCGATCGAAGCGCTCGAAGTGGCGCGCGGCGGCGCGATCGTGATGGCTGCGCACGGCGACGTGCCCGCGCTCATCATGCTCGTCTCGGGCATCGCCGCGATCGCGACGGGGGCATATCTCGCGCAGTGGATCAGCGTCGGCATCGGCGCCGTGCTCGTCATCGCGGGCGCGTGGTTCCTCTTCCGGGCGCGTCGTGGCGCCGCCGGCGCGCGGAGCGCGGAAGATCGCACCTACCTGCGGGTGCTCGAACTCGAGCACTCGCCGAACGCGCTCGAGCTTTCGCGCCTGCGTCGCGCCCTCGAAGCGGCACGGTCGGTCGCGAAGGACTCCGCCGAGGTCGGTGCGCGTGCGGCCGAGGCCGAGCGCGAGGCCGCACTGGCGCGCGACGCGCTCGCGACGAGGCGCCAGCTGTGGAGCGCATGGCTCACCGAGCGCGGCCTCGATCCCGCGCTGGAGCCGGCCACCGTCACGCGGCTTCTCGGCCTCGCCCGCGACGCACGGCGCGCGGCCGAGGTGCGGGACGAGGCGGAGCGCGAGGTCGCGGCCAAGGCAGCACGGCTCGACGATTTCGCGGCCCGCCTCGCGGGAGCGGCGCGCCCGTTTGTCGCGGTGCCCGAACAACCGACGCGCGCCGACATCCCCGTGGTGGCGAGCAGGCTCCGCGAGAGGCTGGTCTCGGCGCGGGAGAGCGCGGGCAGGCGCGCCGATCTCGAGCGCACCTTGAGCGCCTTCGACGTGCGCATCGAGTCCGAGGAGGAGCGCGCGGCCAAGGCCCGCGACGAGCTGCGCGAAGTGCTCGCGCGCTTCGGCCTCGAAGAGGGCGGGACCCGCGAAGACCTCCGGGCGATGAAGCTTGGCGCGGATGCCACGGCAGCCGAAGCCGAGGCGGCGTTCGACGAGATCGCCCAGGGCGCCAACCAGCTCGCGGGACGGCTCGAGAACGAGGCGCGGGAGCGGCGAGGCGGTGAGCTGCGTCTCAAGGAGGCGGGTATCGCCGAGCGGCTTGCGGACGCGGTCGATCGCTACCTCGTGCTTGCGACGGCGGCCCGGCTGTTGGCCGACGCCCAGGCGCGCTACGAGCGCGACCGGCAGCCGGAGGTCGTCAAACACGCCGGTCGCCTCTTCTCGACGATGACCGACGGCCGCTACACGGGGCTCACGATCCCGCTCGGCGATGGCCGTATCGAGGTCTTCGATCGCAACGCGGGCGCCAAGACCTCCGAGCTCCTGTCGCGGGGAACGGCGGAGCAGTTGTATCTGGCGCTGCGCCTGGGGCTCATCGCACAACTCGGCGCGGTCGGTGCCGGGCTGCCGGTGCTCATGGACGACGTCCTGGTGAACTTCGATCCCGAGCGGCGACGCGGCGCGGCGAGCGCAGTAGCCGAGCTTGCGGCGTCACGTCAGGTCGTCTTCTTCACCTGCCACCCCGAGACGGCGGCGCTTTTCTCGGAGGTCATGCCCGGGCACACGCACATCGATCTCGCGCGCTGCGATCGCTGATCAGCCGGCGGGAGGCGTGTCGTCGGACAGCGCGGGGAGGCGAAGCGTGAAGACCGAGCCGATGCCCTCCTCGCGCGCCGCAGCCGCGATCGTGCCACCGTGGGCGCGCACGATCGCGGCGACGATCGCGAGTCCGAGGCCGGCCCCCCCGGTGGAGCGGTCCCGGCTCGGCTGTGCGCGATAGAAACGATCGAACACGCGCTGTGCGTCGGCTTCGGATATACCCGGCCCTTCGTCCACCACCCGGACTACGGCCTGGCCGGCCTCTTCGGAGAGCAGCACCGTGACCGTCCCGCCCTCGGGCGTCATACGCGACGCGTTGTCGATAAGGTTGCCGAACACCTGTTGCAGCCGGTCTTTGTCGCCGAGCACGTCGGGCGCCTGGCCCTCGAGCACCACGGCCACGCCGCGACCGTCGGTGAGCGGAGCGAGGCCCTCGATGCTGTGGCGGGCCGTCTCGGCGAGGTCGACCCGCGTGATGGGCAGCTCGCCGGTCGCGCCCTCGATGCGCTGGAGCGTGAGTAGGTCGTTCGCGAGCCGTCCGAGCCGCTCGGTCTCGCGCACCATCGTGGAGAGGAACTGGCGCGCGTCCTCCTCCGGAACATCGCCGTCGAGCAGCGTCTCCGCGGCGCCCCTGATCGCGGTGAGCGGCGTGCGGAGCTCGTGGCTCACATCGGAGACGAAGCGCGTCTTGCGCTGCTCCTCCTCCTTGAGCTCGGCGAGGACCGACTGGACTTCGTCGGCCATCGCGTTGAACGCCACTGCCACCGCGCGGATCTCCCGCGAGCCATGCGGCCGCACGCGGACCGAGTGATCGCCGGACGCGAAGGCGACGGCCCCCCTGGCGAGCTCCTTGAGCGGGGCCGCGAGCCATCTGGAAAGCAGCTCGGTGAGTACCAGGGTCCCGAGCACGAAAAGCGCCACCGCGACGACGACCCGGGCGCGGTAGTCGCGGAGCAGCGTGCGCACGGTGAAAGTGGTGGCTTGTGAGTAAACGACTCCTGTCACCTGGTCGTCCACCATGATGGGATAGGCCACCGACAGCATCGTGCGGCCGTCCTCCGCGGTGCGCAACGATGCCCCGTACTCGCCGGTGAGCGCGCGTGCGACCTCAGGCGTCGACGCGTAGCCGGTGCCCGGCTCCACCGTGCCGGAAGTGTCGAGGACCGCCTCGCCGCGTGCGTCCAGCACGCGGACGTGGGAGGAGATGCGGAAGCCGGTGGACGCGAGCTCCTCCGCGAACACCGCGGCGTCCGGCGCGGAAAGGGCCATCGCCCCCTCGGCGCGAAGATGCCCGGCGATCATGGCCGACATCAGGACGCTCTCGTCGTAGAGCCGCTCGCTCAGCTTGCGCATGGCGAACGACTCGAGCTCGGAGGCGAAGAACGCGGCGAGGCCTGCCGCCGACAGCACGGCGACGGCGAGGAACGCGAGCAGGAGACGGGTGCGGATGGAGATGCGCACGGCCGATCAGACCGCGAGGCGGTAGCCGTAGCCGCGGACCGTCTCGACGACGGCCGGGTCAACGCCGGCGGCGGTGAGTTTGTCGCGCAGGCGCTTGATGTGCGTGTCGACGGTCTTCGTCTCGACGACGTACTGCCAGCCCCACGCTTCCTTGAGCAGCTGCTCGCGCGAGAGGACGCGCCCCGTATGGCGCATCAGGCATGCGAGCAGCTCGAACTCGCGCGGCGTGAGGTCGATCTCGGTGTCGCCGTGGTGCGCCTGATGGGCGCTCTCGTCGAGCGTGATCCCGGCCGCTTCGAGCGGCGCCTCGTCGCGCGGGGTGCCGGCGGTGCGCGGTCCGCTGCGGCGGATGATCGCCTTCACCCGCGCGATGAGCTCGCGGACCCCGAACGGCTTGGCGAGGTAATCGTCTCCGCCGATCTCAAGGCCGACCACCTTGTCGAGCTCGGTGTCGCGTGCCGAGAGGAACAGCACCGGCGTGTCTCCCGATGCGCGCAGACGGCGACACACCTCGTAGCCGTCCGTGCCGGGCAGCATGATGTCGAGCACGACGAGATCGAACGGCTCGGCGGCGGCAAGCTCGAGCGCGCGATCGCCGTCCGCGGCCACCGTGACCTCGTAGCCCTCCTTGCGGAGGTTGTAGGATACGAACTGAAGTATGGATTCTTCGTCGTCAACGACGAGGATACGCGCGGGTGCGGTCGTCATGGCTTCCTCCGACGGTCGCGGTCACCTGCGATGATAGCACCGGCAGACCGTCGCCCCGGCGCGGCCGTTGCCGGGTCGTCACGCTTGGCGGAGCTTTTCGCGGGAGGAAACGAAATGATACTCGCCGTCGATATCGGCAACACGCAGACCGTTCTCGGCCTCATCTCGAGCGCCGGACTCGACGGCCGCTGGCGCGTATCCACCGATGCCTCGCTCACCGCCGATGAGATCAGGGTCAAGATCGGGGGGCTGCTCTCGCTCGACGGACGCACCTGGGCCGAGATCGAGCGCGTCGTCGTGTCCTCCGTGGTTCCCGCGCTCACGCTCGCGTACGAGGAACTGGCGTCGCGCGCGACCGGAGTCGAGCCGCTCGTGGTGGGGCCGGGGGTCAAGACCGGGCTTGCGATCGCCTACGACAACCCGCACGAAGTGGGCGCCGACCGCATCGTGAACGCGGTCGCGGCCATCGCTGCTTTCGGCGCGCCGGTGATCGTCGTCGACTTCGGCACGGCGACCACCTTCGACGTGGTCGATGAGTCGGGCGCGTACCTCGGCGGCGCCATCGCCGCGGGCGTCGAGACGAGCGCGGAGGCGCTCTTCCGGCGCGCCGCCCGGCTCTCGGCGGTCGACCTCGAGCCGCCCGCTCGCGTCATCGGCCGCAACACGCGCGAGTCCACCCAGGCCGGGCTGCTGTTCGGCGAGGCGGCGATGGTCGACGGGCTCGTGCGCCGCATGTGGATCGAACTCGGCGCCGAGTGCGTCGTGGTCGCCACGGGCGGGCTTGCCGAGCGGATGGCGCCGCTGTGCGAGACGATCCGGGAGGTCGATCCCGATCTCACGCTCAAGGGGCTCGCGCTGATCTGGGAGCGCAACGCCTGAGGCGGCGGTGCGGCCCGGGGCCCACGCCCGGGCATGCAGGCAGCCCGCGCCCGGGCGCTCGGTGCGGCCCGCTCTCCCGCGCCGCCCGGCCACGGCACGCGCCTTGCTCTAACGCGCGCGGCGCCCGAAACCTGTTCGTGATTCGTTGGCGGAGGGTGCGCCTGGATGGTAAGATTCGTCCCGTTCAGGCAAGCGTTTACAGGCGACGGGGCGAGTCCGGGCACGCGGTGCCCTCCTCTCATCCTGACCCGTACACGGTCGTATACGGTCGTGGCGCAGCCATGCGCCGCATTCGAGGAGTGATCTTCGCGTGAACAAGCGGGCCAAGCAGCGACTCATCGGCGTGACCCTCCTGATCCTGGTGGTCGTCGGTGTCCTTATCGTGGCTTCCGGCGTCCTGACGTCGGGCGCCGAAGGCGTGACCATCTCCCAGGTCGCCGACAACGCCGAGTACGTGGGCAAGCGAGTGACCGTTACCGGCACGGTCGTGGCCGGGTCCTGGATCGCGGGCTCCGAGCCCTTCTTGTTCGACATCGAGGACGGGGAGGACCCGGACTCGCCGCGCCTCCGCATCGTGAGCGCGAAGCAGGTTCCCGGATCGTTCGGCGATGGGACGACCGCGATCGTCACCGGCCTCGTGGCCGACGACGGTTCGATCGAGGCCGAGACCATCTCGATGCAGTGCCCCTCGAAATACGAGTCGGCTTCGGGCGCCCTCACGGTGAGCGACGTGCTCAATCGCGCCCGGGAGCTTGAGGGCACCACCCTCAAGGTCGCTGGCTACGTGGTCGCCGGTTCCATCGAGCCCCCCGGCTCGAACCCGCGGTTCTCCATCATCGAGACCACGCAGAGCGATCGGGAGCTGCCCATCGTCTTCGGCGGGGGACTCTCGGAGGACATCATCGACGGCGCCAAAGTCGTCATCACCGGATCGATAGAGACTGACGGCACCTTCCTGGCGGCCGAGGTGGCGCTCGAGGGCGCTCCGGAGTAGACCCGTATCACGCTACGTCCCGTGTCGAACGGAGTTGACGCATGAACCCTGCACAGATCGGTGACCTGCTCCTGGCTTTTGCCAGCATCGCGACAGTCGGCTCCATCGTCGCGATAGCGACAGGCGGCAGGAGCGGTTCTTCCGCCCGGACGGTCGGGCACATCCTCACCTTCGTGACGGCAGGGTTCCTCACGCTGGCGGTCACGTTGCTCGCGGTGGCGTTCCTCACCGAGAACTGGTCGCTTTGGTACGTGATCCAGAACCATCCGACGCTCACCGGCTCGTGGGCGTGGCTCTACCGGCTTTCAGGCGTCTGGGCCGGCAGGGAGGGTTCGCTGCTCTTCTGGGCGTGGGTGCTCTCGCTGTACGGCGCGTACATCTCCTACAAGTTCATGAAGAACGAGGACCGGGTCGGCTCGGTGGGTCTCGCGGTGCTCAACTTCGTGCAGCTCTTCTTCCTTGCGGCGCTCTTCGTCGAGCAGAACAACCCGTTCGTGGCGGTCGTTGCCGGGGAAGCGTTCATCCACCCCGTCTCCGGTCAGTCATGGGGCGTGCTCGTGGATGCCAGCGGGACGCTGCTCACGAGCCTGTCGATGAACCCGCTTCTCGAGACCTGGGCGATGGTGCTCCATCCGCCGACGCTGTTCATCGGCTACGCGGGCCTTGCCGTCCCCTTCGCGTTCGCGCTCGCCTCGCTCATCACGGGTGACGTCTCCAAGCGCTGGGTCCAGCTGACCGACCGCATCACCGTGTTCTCGTGGCTGCTGCTCGGTATCGGTATCGGCCTCGGGTCGGTGTGGGCGTACTACGAGCTCGCGTTCGGCGGTTACTGGGCCTGGGACCCGGTGGAGAACGCGTCGCTGCTCCCATGGCTCACCGGCGTCGGCCTCGTGCACTCGATGACGGTGTACCGCCGTCGTGGCGGTTTCAAGGCGTGGACGATGATGATGGCCGCCATCACGTTCGTGTTCGTCCTGCTCGGCACCTTCATCACGCGGTCGGGCATCGTGCAGTCGGTCCACGCCTTCAACGAGGACTCGCTGTCGTTCTGGCTGTTCCTATCGATGATGGTCGGCTCTCTCCTGGCGATGGGCATCGGAGTGCTCGTGCGCTGGCAGGACCTCCGCTCGGACGGCGACGGCTTCGAGCGCATAATCTCGAAGGAAGGTTCGTACTACTTCAACAACGTCATCATGCTCATCGCAGGCGTGCTGGTCGCGTACATGACGATGGCCTCCGCGTTCCCGAGCTGGATGCCGCTCGGCGGTAAGACCATCCCGGCATCGTCCTACGACGCACTGGCCCGACCGCTCGGCATCTTCTACATCCTCGTGATGACCGCATGTCCGATTCTCGCGTGGGGCGGCGGCGACTGGAAGAAGCTCTGGGAGCGCGGCAAGATGCCGATCGTCATCGGCAGCGTGCTTGCTGCAGGGCTCGTCGCGACCTACGTCTACGGCATGCTGCCGTTCTACGACTCGGCGGCGCTCGCGTACCGCAACACGCCGCCATGGTGGCATCACTTCCTGGCGATCTCGGGCGTCGTGGTCGCCGGCTACGCGATCGGCCTGCCGGTCTGGCTGTTCATCGACGGCGCACGCAAGCGCGCATCAGCTACCGGCACCTCGGCCCTCTCGGCTTTCGGTTGGATCGTGATGCGTGCCCGCACGCAAAGCGGCGGCTACCTCACGCACATCGGCATGGGCGTCATCCTGGTCGGCCTCGTGGGCTCGACGATGTTCGTCCTCTCCGACCAGAATGCCTCGGTCGCTCTCCTCGAGGATGATCCGGCCGGCACCTACGAGATCGCGGGTTACGAGATCACGTACCGGGACCTGTATCCGGTGGAGAAGAACGTCCCGGTCGACGCGGACGGCAACAAGGGCGTGGGCGACACGTACACGGTCCTCGAGCTCGGGGTGAAGGCGCCGGACGGCGCGACCAGGATCGCGGAGCCGCAGATCAGGAAGACCCGGAGCGGCCAGACCACTTCGCACGTCGCAATCGTGAGCGAGCCTCTCAAGGACATCTTCATCTCGCTCGACGGCTACGACGCAAACGCCGCGTACTTCACCGTGAAGTTCTTCCCGCTGCAGTGGTGGGTGTGGGTCGGTTTCGGCATCACGATCATCGGCAGCGGTCTCGCCGCGTGGCCGAAGCGCCAGTTGCAGGCCGCGGCGTAGGCTGTCTCCTGTGAAGGAAACCGGGCATACCGACACGGCGCTCGAGGTCCGGGACCTGACCCGGGCCTTCGGCGTGCGCAAGGCGCTCGACGGGGTCTCGTTCGATCTCCCCCGTCGGGCGTTCCTGTCGGTCTTCGGTCCCAACGGCGCGGGCAAGACCACGCTCATCAAGGTCCTGACGACGCTGCTCAACCCCACGAGCGGCACCGCCAGGGTGCTCGGGCTCGACGTGGTGGACGACGCCGTCGAGATGCGGCAGCGCATCGGCCTCATCAGCCACAATCCGCTGCTGTATCCCGACCTCACCGCTGAGGAGAACCTGCTGTTCTTCGCGGAGATGTACGGCATCGATCGGCCTGCCGGGCGCGTGAACGAGCTGCTCGAGGCGGTCGAGCTGGACCACCGGCGCCTTGATCTCACGCGGACGTTCTCGCGCGGCATGCTGCAGCGTCTGTCGATAGCGCGCGCGCTCCTGCACCGGCCCGAGGTGCTCTTCCTGGATGAGCCGTACTCGGGGCTCGATCCCCATGCGATGGACATCCTCGACGGCCTTATCGCCCAGGTGCGCAACGACCACACGTTCGTGATGATCAGCCACGACCTCGATAAGGGCCTCGAGCTGTGCAGCCACGCGCTCATCCTCGCCAGGGGCAAGGTCGTGCTCTTCGAGCCCCGCGAAGCGATCGATGAGGGCGCGTTCCGGGCGACGTACCGTTCGACCGTGGGGATGGGGGTGTCCTGATGGCAAGCGCCTCCGGACGCCAGTTCCGCGCCATCCTGCGCAAGGACATCGTGATGGAGCTCCGCACCAAGGAGATGCTCATGTCGATGGGCCTCTACGCGCTGCTCACGATGGTCGTGTACTTCGTCGCGCTGTCGCAGGCCGGGAGCGAGTTCGACCCGCGCACCATCGCCGCCGGACTGCTGTGGCTCGCGTTCATCTTCACGTCGCTGCTCGGCCTGAACCGGTCGCTCGTGCACGAGAAGGACCAGGGGTGTCTCGAGGCGCTCCTGCTCTCGCCGGTCGACCGACCGGTGATCTTCTTCGCCAAGGTCGTCGGCAATCTGACCTTCCTGCTCATCGTCGAGGCGCTCACCATCCCGGTGTTCGCGTTCCTCTTCCTGCAGGGGCACGCCCTCGAATCCGGCGCGTTCTCGCTCGTCCCGCTTGTGATGGTGGCGGGCTCCATCGGCATCTCCGGCATCGGCACGCTGCTGGCGACGATGTCGGTCAACACCTCGGGCAAGGACTTCGTGCTCGCGATGCTGTTCATCCCGCTCGTCTACCCGCTGCTGCTTGGCGCGGTGACGGCCACGAACGCCGCGATTGTCGGCGGTCCGGATGCGATGATGGTCTTCTGGCAGGGCATGGCGTGGGTGGCCGGATACGACGTGGTGATGCTGCTGGCGTCGTACGGCCTGTACGAGTTCATCGTGGGCGCGTAAGACGCGCCCACGCGACATGAGAAGAGGGAGGCTGAAGGCCACGTGAAGTCCGCGAACACCAGGGCGATGGTAGCGCTCGTCATTGGCGCCGTGCTGACTCTGGCGGCGTTCATCGGCACGTTCTTCTGGGCCGCGGTGCCCGACTACGGCACGGTCTCGCAGCCGAAGTACTCGTTCTCGGCGCGTCACCCCGAGGCGATCGACGAGCGCCTGGCGCACGACTACATCGGCAACCGCGTCGGCTACGAGGTGGAGGTCGTCACCGACGAGGGCACGGTTACCGGCACGCTCGTGGCGGCCGAGCCGAAGGAAGGCTCGGGCGACGGCGCCGACGCGGTGATGCTGGCGACCGTGGCGACCGCATCGGGCGAGCAGACCATCGAGGTCACAAAGGACGACGAGGTGACCGCCCAGATCTACAACTACGGCAAGCCGGACTGGGGGCAGAAGATCTTCTACTTCCACGTGCCGATCGCCGAGATCTCCTTCATCGTCTTCGCGGTCGCCGCGTACTTCAGCGTGCGGTTCATCATGACCCGCAAGCGCGAGTACGACACCAAGTCGCGCATCGCGATGGAGCTCACGATGACCTTCGTGGCGCTCACCATGGCCACCGGCATCCTGTGGACCAAGGCGGCCTGGGGCGTGTGGTGGCAGTGGGAGCCGCGTCTCACGACGTACTTCATCATGACGCTGCTCGTCGTGGCGTACTTCGTCTTGCGCAACTCGGTCGAGGACGAGGAGCGTCGCGCTCTCTATGCGGCGGCGTTCAGCATCCTCGCGTTCATCGACGCGCCGATCTCGTTCTTCATCACGCGTCTTATCCCGTCGACCCATCCCGTGATCGAGAGCGGTGGCCTTCAGCCGCCCATGCTCATCACGTTCATCATCGCGCAGATCGGCATGTTGTTCGTGGGCTATGCCATCTACCGGCTGCGCATGGGTGAGATGGAGTTGCGCGACCGTATCGAGCGTGCCAAGACGGAACTGGAGGGGTGACCCCGATGTCTGAGATCGCATTGCAGATGGACCCGACCCTGAAGGAAGTCTACAAGTTCGTCCTTCAGACCTGGCCGCTCGTGGCCGGAGCGTACGCGATCCTGTGGCTCGGCCTGATGGCGTTCATCGGGTTCGCGCTCAAGCGCGTCTCCGGCCTCGGCAAGCAGCTTGAGGTGCTCGAGGCGGCTATCGCCCGCCGCAACGCCGCCGAGTAGTCCGGCCTCGTGCACACGCCGAGCGGGAAGGAGTCACCGTGTCGCAGATAGCATTCGTCGCATTCTGGCTTGCCATGGCGAGCTATGCCGGCGCGACCGTGCTCTACGCCTACTACCTGCTGAACAAGCGCCAGGCGTTGTCCTGGTACGCGACGTTCCTCACCGGGGCGGGCTTCCTGCTGCACACCGCGTCGATCGGCTTCCAGTCTTCGGCGACCGACGGGACCGAGCTCACCGGTGCGAACGTGCTGATACTCATGGCGTGGGCGCTGGTGCTGGTGTACTTCGCGCTGGAGCACGTGTGGAAGCTCAAGATCTACGGCACCGTCCTCGTGCCCGCGGCGCTCGTCCTCATGCTCATCGCGCAGCTTCTCGGAGCGAGCACCAGCGTGCTCAAGGAGCTGTCGGGGCATCAGCGGGAGTTGCTGGACAGCTGGCGCGTCGGCATCCACGTGGCGCTCATCGCGTTCGCCAACGCGGGGTTCGCGATCGCCGCGGTGGCGTCGGTCGCCTATCTCGTTATCGAAAGGCAGCTCAAGCGCCGCACCTCCTCCAAGCTCTTCAAGCGCATGCCCTCGCTTGCGCAGACCGACATGGTCGCCCGCCGCTCCATCCTGTGGGCCTTCCCGGCGTACTCCGCGGGGCTGCTTCTCGGCGTCCTGCGCGCCATCGAGACCGATGTGGAGCTGTGGTGGGCCGATCCGCGCGTTGTGCTCGCGGGTCTCGTGTGGGCGTTCTTCGGCGGCTACGTGCTCCTTCGCTGGATGAAGGGCTGGGCGGGCCGCTCCGCCGCGTATCTCGCGCTTGCGGGGTTCGTCCTGGTGGCGATCGTGGCGGTCGTGGCGCGCACCGTTGAATCCGGCTTCCATCTCTTCGGCCTGTAGGAGACGCACCCCAGTGACGTTGTGGTCCGACAAGCACGTGCTCATCACCGGCGGTTCGAGCGGTATCGGCCTCGCGGTCGGCCAGCTCGTGGCGGCGCGAGGCGCTCACGTCACCCTCATCGCCCGGGACCCGCAGCGGCTCGAAGCCGCTCGCGAGAGCGTCAGGGCCTCGTGCGTCTCGCGGGACCAGAAGGTGCTCGCGTTGAGCGCGTCGGTCGAGGACTGGGACAGGATCTCGACGGTCGTTCAGACCGCCGAGGCGTTCACCGGTCCGATCGACGTGCTCGTCACCTCCGCCGGCTACTGCTACCCGGCGCGGTTCGCCGACACGTCGCCCGACGAGCTTCGCTCGCAGGTGGAGGTCAATCTGGTCGGCACGCTCATGGCGGCACGCGCGGTCGTGCCCTCGATGATCGCGCGACGCTCCGGGCACATCGCGATGCTCTCGTCGGCAGCCGGGCTGATCGGTGTCTACGGCTACGGTGGCTATTCGCCAGCGAAGTTCGGTGTGATCGGCCTCGGCGAGGTGCTTCGTAACGAGCTCAAACCGGACGGTGTCGGCGTGAGCGTGATCTGCCCTCCGAACGTGGACACGCCGGGGTACGCGCGCGAGATCGCCATCGAGCCCGCGGAGACCGCGAAGATCAACGGAACGGCGCAGGCGTGGTCGCCCGAGGCCATCGGCGACGTGGTCCTTCGGGCCATCGAGCGCCGCCGCTTCATGAGCGTGCCCGGATTCGGGTTCCTCCGGCGCATCAAGGGGCTCGTCCCCGAGGTCTTCTACGCCGTGATCGACCGCAACGTCGCATCTGTCCGCAGGGGAGGTGGGCGCGCATGAACGACGCGACCGCACACCGCTTCGGCACCGTTCGCTCCTTCGGGCGTTCGGGAATCATAGAGATGCACTCACAGGCACAGGAGGTGCGTTCCAACGCACGTCACACCGCCCCCGCCGGGCCTGCTTGCCTGAACAACAACGCACCGCACCGGTGGGGGCGACCCGAATCCTTCGTGTCCCTCAAGGGGACACGTGCGTCCGCACCCCGATCACGCACGGAAGCGAGCCGATCCTCATGCATCTAGTGCTAGTCGGTCTGAGCCACAAGACCGCCCCCGTCGAGATCCGCGAGAAGCTGACGTTCCCCGCGAACGTGCAGCCCGAAGCGCTTTCCGCGCTCACCCGCGGTGACGAGATCAACGAGGCGGTCATCCTGTCCACGTGCAACCGCACCGAGATCTATGCGGTCGCGGCGACCGAGGACGGCGGCGTGGAGGCCGTGCTCGACTTCCTCGCGACGTTCCACGACCTCGACCGGCACGAACTGGTGCGGTACCTGTACGTCGTCAGCGGTGACGCCGTCGTTCGGCACCTCTTCCGCGTCGTGGCGTCCCTCGACTCTATGGTGATCGGCGAGGCGCAGATCCTGCACCAGGTGAAGGAGGCGTACGATCACGCCTTCAGCGCCGGGGCGACCGGGCGCGCCTTCAACAAGCTGTTCCGCCAGAGCTTCGAGGTGGGCAAGCGCGTGCGCACCGAGACCGCCATCGGCGAGTCCGCGGTATCGATCAGCTACGCCGCGGTCGAGCTGGCGAAAAAGGTCTTCGACACGCTCGATGGCCGCACGATCCTCATCCTCGGCGCCGGCAAGATGAGCGAGCTGACCGCGAAGCACCTGGTGAGCCAGGGCGTGGCCCGCGTGCTCGTTGTGAACCGCACGTTCGCCCGCGCCGAGGAGCTTGCCGAGCGATTCTGCGGCACCGCGGTCGAGTACGATCGTCTGTACGACGCGCTGCGCGAGACCGATATCGTGATCTCGTCCACGGCGGCCACCGAGTACGTGATCACCAAGCGCGACCTGGCCCCCGCGGCCAAGCACCGCTCGCGGCCGCTGTTCCTCATCGACATCGCCGTGCCGCGCGACATCGATCCCGACGTGAACGACCTCTCGGGCGTGTTCCTCTACGACATCGACGACCTGAACGGCGTCGTCGAGTCCAACCTCGAAGAGCGCATGGTCGAGGCGCGCCGCGCCGAGGGCATCATCGACGAGGAGATCGCGTCGTTCTTCGCGTGGCTGGAGGCGATGGAGGTCGTCCCCACCGTGGCCGCCATCCGCGCCAAGGCCGAGGTCATCCGCCAGATGGAGCTCGAGAAGGCCATGAAGCGGCTCGACCTATCGGAGAAGGACCGCAAGACCGTTGAGGCGCTCACCTGCGCCATCGTGAACAAGATGCTCCACGGGCCCACCGCGCGCCTCAAGAAGGCGTCGGCGGGCAAGGACGGCTACGTGTACATGGACATCGCCCGGGCGCTCTACGGCCTGGAGGATTCAGAGGACAAGCACGGCCCCGGCGCCTTCCGCAACCTGCTTAACGTGAAGGCGCGCGAGATCGTCGAGAAGCAGAAGGAGACAGGGGATACCTTTGGCGACTGTGGAGCGTAAGAGACTCGTCATCGGCACGCGCGGCAGCAAGCTCGCGCTGTGGCAGTCGGAGTACATCAAGGCCAAGCTCGAGGCCGTCACCGGTCTGCCGGTGAGCCTCACGATCATCAAGACCACCGGCGACAAGATCCTCGANNGCACCGTGGACCTGTGCGTGCACTCGATGAAGGACGTCCCCACCGAGCTGCCCGAAGGCTGCATCATCGCGGCCATGCCCGAGCGGGTCGACCCGCGCGACGTGATCGTCTCGGGAGCCGGGTACGACCTCGCCACCTTGCCCGAGGGTGCGAAGCTCGGCACGTCGAGCCTGCGCCGTCGGTCGCAGGTGGTGCATGTACGGCCGGACCTCGAGATCGTCGACGTCCGCGGGAACCTCGACACCCGCATGCGCAAGGCCGAGACCGGAGAGCTCGCTGCCGTCGTGCTCGCCTCGGCGGGCATCACGCGCATGGGCTGGGCCGATCGCATCACGAGCTACGTCCCCGTTGAGCAGATGGTCCCGGCCGTGGGCCAGGGCGCGATCGGCATCGAGATCCGCGAGGACGACGAGTTCATGCTGCACGTGCTCGAGCAGATCGGCCACCCGGAGACGATGGAGTGCGTGAGCGCCGAGCGCGTCGTCATGCGCCGCCTCGAGGGCGGGTGCCAGGTGCCGATCGGCGCGTATGCGCGCTACGAGGAGGGTACGCTCACCATGGACGCGCTCGTCGGCTCGGTCGACGGGAAGCGCATCGTCCGCGAGCAGCTGTGCGGCGACGCGGGCGAGCCCGAGGCGCTCGGTGAGGCGATGGTCGAGCGGCTGCTCGCGCTCGGCGCGGGCGAGATCCTCGCGGAGATCCGCGAGGCCGCCGATGTGGACACGCTGCTCGGCACGTAAGCGAGGTGTGGTGGGCATGGGCGGACCGCTCGCAGGCAAGCGTATCGTGGTCACGCGCGCGAGCGCGCAGGCCGGCACGCTGGTGGGACTGCTCGAGGCCGAGGGCGCCGAAGTGCTCGTGTTCCCCTCCATCGAGATCGTCGATCCCGAGGACTGGGGGCCGGCGGACGAGGCGGTCCGCAACCTGGACGTCTATCACTGGGCGGTGTTCACCTCGGCGAATGCGGTAGAGCGCTTCTTCGGCAGGCTGCACGCTGCCACCAAGGACGCGCGGCAGCTCGCGGGACTGCGGGTCGCAGCCGTCGGCCCGGCCACGGCCGATGCGCTCGGCGCTCACGGCATCGTTCCGGACTTCGTGCCCGGCGAGCATGTGGGCGAGGGCGTCTTAGAGGGCCTGTGCGAGCGGGGCGTGGGCGAGGGCACGCGTGTGCTTCTGCCGCGCGCGCTCGATGCGCGAGAGGTGCTGCCCGAGGGCCTCACCGCCCGGGGAGCGCGCGTGGACGTGGTGCCGGTGTACCGCACCGTGACCGGTCCCGGCGACTCCGCGGTCCTGGAGCGGTTGCGCGCCGGCCAGGCCGATGCGGTGGTGTTCACGTCGCCGTCGACGGTGCGGGGTTTCCTCGCGCTGACTGAGGGCGTGGACGTCTCGGCGCTCGTTGTCGCGGTCATCGGCCCGGTGGCGGCCAGGGCGGCGAGAAGCGCCGGTCTCGAGGTTCATGTGGAACCCGGGGAGTACGCGGTGCCGGCCCTCGTGGCCGCGCTCGTCGCGCACTTCTCGTGATTGACAAAGCGAGCAACGCTCGGCATTGTATACATCTGCGTTCGGGCCTCTGAAGGACCCGGTTCGCAGCCCATGGGGATGTAGCTCAGCTGGGAGAGCGCCGCGTTCGCAACGCGGAGGTCGGCGGTTCGAGCCCGCTCATCTCCACCAACGGGTACGATGTCGGGGCGGCCGCGCGTGATGCGGGTCGCCCCGACTTCATGAATAACCACCGAGGAGGCAGACATGGAGTTCCCCGCCTACCGTCCCCGCAGGCTCCGCCGCACCGAGGCGCTGCGGTCGATGATCCGCGAGACCTCGCTTCACCCGTCCGACTTCATCTATCCGCTCTTCGTGAAGTTCGGGACGGGCAAGCGCGACGAGATCTCGTCGATGCCGGGCGTGTTCCAGCTGACCCTCGATCAGCTTCCCGCCGAGATCGACGAGCTCAAGAGCCTCGGCATCCCGGCGGTCATCCTCTTCGGCCTGCCGGACGTGAAGGACGAGGCCGGCAGCGGCGCGTACGCCACCGACGGCATCGTGCAGCAGGCCATCCGGGCGATCAAGGCGCACGATCCCGAGTACACCGTCGTCACCGACGTGTGCATGTGCGAGTACACGAGCCACGGCCATTGCGGTGCGCTCGACGAGCACGGCTGCGTGCTGAACGACATCACGCTCGAAATGCTCGCCCATACCGCGGTGAGCCACGCCGAGGCCGGCGCGGACATGGTCGCGCCGAGCGACATGATGGACGGCCGCGTGGGCGCCATCCGTGCGGCGCTCGACGCCGAAGGGTACAGCGACGTGCCGATCATGGCGTACGCGGCGAAGTACGCGAGTGGCTACTACGGCCCGTTCCGGGAGGCGGCCGACAGCGCGCCCGCTTTCGGCGACCGCCGCGCGTACCAGATGGACCCCGCCAACGCCGAGGAGGCGCTGCGCGAAGTGGCGCTCGACATCGCCGAGGGTGCCGACATCGTGATGGTGAAGCCGGCGCTCGCCTACATGGACATCATCCGCCGCGTGAAGGACGAGTTCGGCTACCCGACCGCCGCCTACAACGTGAGCGGCGAGTACGCGATGGTGAAGGCCGCCGCGCGCAACGGCTGGATCGACGAGAAGCGCGTGGTGCTCGAGACGCTCACGGCCTTCAAGCGCGCCGGTGCCGAGATCATCCTCACGTATCACGCGAAGGACGCAGCCCGCTGGCTCAAGGAGGGCTAGCCCAGTCGGCATCGACCGGAGGGGGACCGGGGGCGTATGGAGCAGGCCGCACGAGCCGACCGTATCGAGCGGGCTATCGTCGCCCTCGCTGCCGTCGTGCTGGCCGTGTTCGCGGTTTGGCGCGTGCGGCTCGGAACGACCTTCAGCGACGACGGCCACTACGTGGCACTCGCGATGCGGCTTGCAGGCGGAGCGCGCGTGTTCGCCGACGAGATGAACGTTCAGGCGCTCGGTTCGCTGCTTGCCGTGCCGTTCACGAAGGCATGGTTCGCGCTCTTCGGCGTGGACGGCATCGCACTGGCTTTGAGGGTCTTCTACGTGGCACTCGCATCGGCTGCCGGAGTTATCGCGTACAGGTGCTTCACCCCCGCGTTCGGCCGTGTTCCAGCGTTTGCAGGTATCGCGGCGATCCTGTTCGCACCCGCGTACAACATCATGAGTGTCAGCTACAACAGCATCGCGATCCTCGGCTCGCTCCTGGCCGTCGCGCTCGCATTCTGTGCCATCCGAGAGAATCGCCCGTTGGCGGCTGCACTGTCGTCGGTGTGCCTGGCACTCGCCTCCGTGAGCTATCCTCCGCTGGTCTTTGCGGCGGCATTGGTGTTCTTCACGGCTGTCGTGTTCGCGCCGGCTCCACGCGTGCGCGTCGCCTTCGTGGTCGCAGCGGTTGTTGCGGCGGTGGTGGTGCTGGCCTACCTGGCCTCGGTGACCGACGTGCAGGCTATCCGTGACACACTGGCGATGGGGAGCGCCGAGCGCGGGGGGCGTCTCTTCTCGCTGACGACGTTCAAGACGATCATCCGTCTCACCGCAACCACGTTCACCAAGACGACCGTGCTGCCGCTGGTCGCAGTCTCGCTGATCGCGGCGCTCCTTCCTGCGGGGCGGTGGCACCTGACTGCTTCGTTGGCGCTTCCCCTCGTAGCGGCCGTTCCTGGCGTCGTGCAGATCACCTCGGGGGGCACGTTTCAGGTCTACGGGGTATTCGCGTCGTCGTACATGGTATTGCTCACGCTTGCGCTCGCACCTCCGGTCGCCAAGGACGCACCCGCTTGGAGCGGGGACGCGCGTGCACTGCTCGGGCTCACGGTGGCCGCAGGCGTTATCGGCTACCTGGTCGTGGGCCTGACGACCAATTCGGGATGGTTCTGGGGGATGACGTTCGTCGGGCTGGCGCCGCTCTCGGCCACGTTCGTGATGCTGTGGGTCGGTGGACTCCGGGACCGCTACGGCATTGCGGTGGGCCGGTGGGCCGCGGCGCTGGTGGTGGTGACGGTGGTCGTCCTGTACGGTCTCGTGGTGTTCAAGACCGGAGTGCCATGGGGTATGACGCACCGCGTCACTGGCGGGGCTTACTCGGGTCTGGCCGTGGATGAGCACACGGGCGAGGCCATCGAGTCGCTGCAGGCGGACACGCAACGTCTGGTCGATGATGACACCGAGGTCTTCGTCATCGGAAGCGCGGGGGTCTATCCGGTGGTGGGGGGCCGACCGTACACGCCAACCCTGTGGCACACATCGGGTCCGGTCGCCGGTAGTTCGATCCGGTATTTCGAGGAGCGCGGGCGCTGGCCGGAGGTCGTTCTTCTCAAGCCGACGCTCGAGACGTGGGAAGGCCTGGACGACCCGCTCGTGGAGCGCATCCGTGAAGAGTATCGTGTCGTCGGAGAGAGCGTCGGGTTCACGCTGCTCATCGCCCGCTAGGGTTCCCGCGGATGCCGTGACGCATCCGATCGAGTGCAGCATTGGAGGGGCTATGAAGCTGGTCTCGACGGTAGTGCCGATCTACTTCGAGGAGGAGATGATCGGCGAGCTCTACCGCCGTCTCAAGGGTGCGCTTGTCGCACTCGGCGATGGATTCGACCACGAGATCCTGTTTGTGAACGACGGCAGCACGGATGACTCCCTGCCTCGGTTGCGCGTGCTTGCCGACGCCGATCCGCGTGTGCGGGTGATCGATCTGTCCCGGAACTTCGGCCATCAGCTCGCAATCACAGCGGGCATCGACGCCGCGTCGGGCGACGCCGTCGTTGTCATCGATGGCGACCTTCAGGACCCGCCCGAGGTGATCGCGGAGATGGTGGGCAAGTGGCAAGAGGGCTACGGCGTCGTGTACGGGCAGCGACGCTCGAGGGCGGGTGAGAGCGCGCTGAAGCGAGTCACCGCGCGCTGGTTCTACCGGCTGCTCAACTCGCTGTCGGACACACCCCTGCCACTGGATACAGGCGACTTCAGGCTGATGGATCGGGCGGTCGTCGATGCGCTATGTTCGATGCGTGAAGAGGCTCGCTATATGAGGGGCATGGTCAGCTGGCTCGGGTTCAAGCAGTATGCACTTCCGTACGACCGGGACGCCCGCTTCGCTGGCACCACCAAGTACACGCTCTCCAGGATGCTCAGGCTCGCCACCAACGGTGTGACGAGCTTCTCGGCGAGGCCGCTGACGCTCATGATCGACTTCGGCGTGCTCGTCACCCTCGCGGCGCTCGCGGTCCTGGTGTGGGCTGTTGTGATGCGCATCGCACGACCGGACGCGGTCGTGCAGGGATGGGCCTCCACGATGGTGATCGTGCTGTTCCTCGGTGGCGTGCAGCTCATCTCGCTCGGCGTGCTCGGCGTCTACGTCGGCCGGGTTTTCATGGAGTCCAAGCGGCGTCCGCTCTATGTGGTGTCCGGTCGCTACGGCTTCACGGATCACAACGCGCCGCAGCCCTGTCCGCACTGCGGGCGCCCCGTACGTGAGAACGGACGATAGCGCACGCCATGGCTGACAGCGAACTCAGGCGCATCGGTCGCTTCGCCACGGTCGGAGTCGGGAACACCGCGCTCACGTTTGTGGCGTTCAACCTCATCATGGTGGGAACAGCCGCGTCTGCGACGCTGGCCAATGTGATCGCGTACGGGCTCGGCATCATCAACTCGTTCTACTGGCAGCGGCGATGGACGTTCCGCAGCCACGCCGACCTGCCGGTTGGCGGCACCGCCGCCCGGTTCGTACCAGCCAATCTGATCGGACTGCTGATCACCACCGGGGTCGTGTGGTTTCTCGAGCGTGCGGGTTTCACCGATGCGCTCACGGGCTGGGTCCCGCGCATCGTCGCACTCAACGTGGTCGAGGGGATCGCGATCGCGGCCGGTCTGGTATGGAACTACCTCAGCATGCGCTTCTGGGTCTTCGCGGACCGGGGTGAGCGTGCCGCCGAATCATGAGTTCGGCTTTCGCATCGAGACTGGCGCTCTACATGCTATACACTGCGAAGTTCAGGTGAACAGACCGGGCGCGGCCTGCCCGCGCACATAGGATGGCGAGGTTTCACATGGCTGACAACGTAGGCAACGCCGACGCCCGACCGGACCTCGATCTCGAGGGCGAGTTCGGCGACGACCGCCCCACGCTCTCAGAGCAGGAGCTCGCCGACGCCATGGCGCCGTGCGGCGCCGAGGGCATCGGGATCGCGATGGGTCACCCCGCGGGAGTGCCGTTGGAGGGCCACCCCGGCGGCCACCCCGCTGGCGTCCCCGGCGGCCCCGGCGACCGGCAGCGCCATGGCGGAGCGCGCTCCGTCGGCTTCCGCCCGGGCGGCGGCGAGGCCGCGCTCGCGTACGAGGCGCGCACCGGCATCAAGGCCCCGCGCATCATCGCGTGGGAGATCACTCGCAGCTGCAACCTCTCGTGCGCGCACTGCCGCGCGGCGGCCGAGTTCGGCCACTACGAAGGCGAGCTCAGCCTCGAGAAGATCAAAGAGGTCATCGACGACATCGTCACGATCTCCAACCCGATCATCATCCTCACGGGCGGCGAGCCGCTGATGCGACCCGACATCTGGGAGATCGTCGACTACTGCCACGAGAAGGGCGCGATGCCGGTCATCGGCACGAACGCCACGCTCATCACCGAGGACATCGCCTCGAAGATGGCCGAGCACAAGATCCCGCGCATCTCGGTCTCGATCGACTTCCCCACGGCCGACGAGCACGACGCCTTCCGCGGGGAGCCGGGCGCGTTCGACGCCTCCATCCGCGGCATCAAGATGGCCAAGGCGCACGGCGTGGGCGTGCAGATCAACATGACGGTCACCACGCTCAACCACACGAAGGTGGCCGACGTGCACGACCTCGCCGAGTCGCTCGGCATCGACGCGTTCCACATCTTCATGCTCGTGCCGACCGGCCGGGGGAGCGACTTGCTCGACAAGGAGCTGCCGCCCGAGGAGTACGAGAAGGTGCTCACCTGGGCGTACCACCGCCAGAAGACGAGCCCGCTGCACTTCAAGCCCACCGACTCGCCGCACTACTACCGCATCATCAGGCAGTTGGCCAAGGCTGAGGGCAAGAAGGTCACGCGCGAGGAGTACGGGCTGGACGCGATGACGCGCGGGTGCCTCGGCGGNNACTTCGACATGCAGCTCGGCAACGTCAAGGACGAGCCGTTCTCGAAGATCTGGACCGAGTCGAAGGTCTTCAACGAGCTTCGTGACTACTCGCTGCTCAAGGGCAAGTGCGGTGCGTGCGAGTACAAGGCGGTCTGCGGCGGTTGCCGCGCCCGCGCGCTCGAGCTCACGGGCGACTACCTCGAGGCCGAGCCCTACTGCGTGTACGAGCCGCCGGCGTGGACCGGGGCGTGCGCGGACGACGCGCCCGACGCCTGATACCGATCTCAACCCACACGGGCCGCGCGTCGGCCCCGGAGGACACACATGCACGTGCCTGACGATACCGCGGCGCGACTGACCGCCGCGCTCGCGGGGGGCCTTCCGCTCTCGCTCCGCCCCTACGCCGATATCGGCGCGGCGCTCGGCATGCCCGGCGCCGAGGTGGTCGCCTCCGCGCGGCAGCTGCGCGAGGCGCGGGCGCTCAGGCGGGTGGGGGCGTCGTTCTCGCCCGTCGCTCTCGGCTATCACGCGTCGCTCGGTGCCGTGGCCGTGCCGGAGGACGGGGTCGAGCAGGCGGCCGCCGAGATCGCGGCGGTGCCGTGTGTCACGCACGTCTTCGAGATCGATGACCGGTACCGCCTGTGGTACGTGATCGTCGCCCCGTCGCGCGCGCGCCTCGACATCGCCGAGAGCGACCTGGCCTCGCGCGTGGGCGCGAACGACCGTTACCGCGTGCTGCCGGACGAGCGCTTCAAAGTGACCGCCGCGTTCGACGCGGACGGCGCGCCGGAGCCGGTGGACGCCGATCCGGACAGTGACGCCACCGCCACGCTGGACCGCGATGAGAAGGCGCTGCTCCGGTTGCTGCAGGGCGACTTCCCGCTGGCCGAGCGTCCGTTCTCCGATCTTGCGATCACGCTCGGCGAGTGCGGCTACGACATCGACGAGCGCTGGGCGCTCGAAACCACCAGGGGGCTGGTCGCGGCCGGCGGGGTGCGGGGTATCGCGGCGACTCTGCGGATGCGGGAGGAGCCGTGGCGCCTCGCGCTCACCGTCTGGCTCGGGGCCACCGACATCGCCGCGGCCTGCACCGCGCTCGGCTCCTTCCCCGAGGTGCTGCACTCCTTCGAGCGCCGCGTGCCCGGCGCCGGTCCCGCCGCGCTTGCGCTGGTGGAGGCGCCCGACCGCTCCACGCTGGACCAGACGATCGCGCGCATGGGCGCGGTGGCCGATCTCGACGCGCCGCGCATCGCGTTCCCGCTCCGCGAGTTCCACCGCGGGCCGATGCGGTACTTCGCCGAAGGGGAGTAGCTGACGGTCGCGTCGCGGGCGGCCGAGGGTGACCTTCGCTCGTAGCCTTCGGAAGTGACTCGCTTCGGTCACCCCCGCCCCGCCCACGGCTCACCCACGGAGCGATGAGCACGAGATGCCCGCCTGATATACTCTGCTCTCGGCTGTCCGTACCTCCCGAAAGGGGCGCTTCCGCCATGCAGCACGCACACTCCTCGGACCTCTTCGCCCGCGCGCAGCGCGTGATCCCCGGCGGCGTGAACTCGCCGGTGCGCGCCTTCAAGAGCGTGGGCATCGATCCGCTGTTCTACGAGCGCGCCAAAGGCTCGCGCGTGTGGGACGCCGACGGCAACGAGTACATCGACTTCGTGGCGTCGTGGGGCCCCATGATCCTTGGCCACGCGCCCGATGTGGTGCTGGATGCGGTCCGCGAGCAGCTCGATCACGGCACGAGCTACGGGGCGCCCACAGAGATCGAGATCCGCGCCGCCGAGGCTGTCATCGAGGCCGTGCCGTCCATCGAGATGGTGCGCATGGTCTCCAGCGGCACCGAGGCCACGATGAGCGCCATCCGCCTCGCGCGCGGCTACACCGGGCGCGAGAAGTTCATCAAGTTCGACGGCAACTACCACGGCCACTCCGACGCGCTGCTCGCCGCGGCCGGCAGCGGCCTGCTCACGCTCAACATCCCCGGAACCCCCGGCGTCACGAAGGGCGCCGTGGCCGACACGATCGTGCTGCCCTATAACGACCTCGGCGCGATCGCCGAGGCGTTCGCGAAGTACCCCGACCAGATCGCGGCGATCATCGTGGAGCCGGTTGCCGGCAACATGGGCGTCGTTCCGCCCGCCGAGGGCTTCCTGCAGGGTCTGCGCGATGCCTGCACTGCGAACGGCGCGGTGCTCATCTTCGACGAGGTCATCACCGGCTTCCGCGTCGCGCGCGGCGGCGCGCAGGAGCGCTATGGCGTGATGCCCGACCTCACCACGCTCGGCAAGATCATCGGCGGCGGGTTCCCTGTGGGCGCGTTCGGCGGCAAGCGGGAGATCATGGAGCATCTCGCGCCGGTGGGCCCCGTGTACCAGGCAGGCACGCTCTCCGGCAACCCGATCGCGATGGTCGCGGGCCTCGCGCTCATGGCCGAGCTCGCGAAGCCCGGCGTCTACGACGAGCTCGAGCGCAAGGGCGCGAGGCTCGAGGCGGGGCTGCGGGCGGCCGTGGATGCCGCGGGCGTCGACGCCTTCCTGACCCGCGTGGGTGCGATGGCGTGCATGTTCTTCACCGCCGAAACGGTGCGCGACTGGCCCACCGCATCCACCAGCGACACCGACCGCTACGCCCGCTACTTCCGCGGCATGCTCGATCGCGGCATCGTGCTCGCGCCGAGCCAGTTCGAGGCCACGTTCGTGGGGCTGGCGCACACCGACGACGACATCGACGCGATGACGTCGTCGGCGGCCGAGGTGCTTGCCGGGCTGTAGGATCGGGGCGTCGGAGCGATTGACGTACCGGACCCCTGGTGTAGGCTAGGCGTACGGCGCGGAGACCTCCGCGCCACAACTGCGTACTGGGCGCGGCGCACGGCGCGTTGCTCACTACAGAGGGAAGAGGGCGAGTCATGAAGGCGATCGTTCCCGCGGCTGGGCTCGGGACCCGGTTCCTGCCTGCCACCAAGGAGCAGCCGAAAGAGATGTTGCCGGTGGTGGGCAAGCCGGTGATCCAGTACGTGGTCGAAGAGGCCGTCGCTGGCGGGGTGAGCGACGTGCTCGTCGTCACCGGTCGCGGTAAGCGCGCGATCGAGGATCACTTCGACCGCTCGGTGGAACTCGAGGATCTGCTCGAGCGCTCGGGCAACATCGAGAAGCTTCGCCAGATCCGCAACATCCCCGATCTGGCCAACGTCTTCTACGTCCGCCAGGGTCGCCCACGTGGTCTGGGGCACGCCGTGCTGTGCGGTGCCCCACATACGCTCGATCAGCCGTTCTTCGTCATGCTCGGCGACGTGATCGTGCCCAAGGGCGACTGCCTTCCGAAGCTTGCCGAGATCCACGAGAAGTACGGCGCCTCGGTGCTTGCGGTCGAGCCTGTCGAGCAGCAGTTCGTGAGCCGCTACGGCGTGATCGCCGGTCACGAGGTCGAGCCGGGCGTGTGGAAGGTCACCGACCTGGTCGAGAAGCCGCCGGTCAACGAGGCGCCCTCGAACCTCGCCATCTTCGGACGGTATCTGCTCACGCCGAAGGTCATGGAGATCCTGCCGCACATCGACGCCGGTCGGGGCGATGAGATCCAGCTGACCGACGCGCTCAAGGAGCTCCTGAAGCATGAGGACATCTACGCGGTCACGATGGACTGCCCGGGGTACGACACCGGCAACATCCTCTCGTGGATCGAGACCAACGTGGCCTTCGCGCTCGAGAGCGAAGAGTACGGCGCGCAGCTGCGCGAGAGCCTCACGAAGATGCTGGGGTAGCTTCGTCCTACGGGACGCCAGTCGGCGCGGCCGCGCTGTCTCCGCGCGGCAACCCTGTTAGGATTGGTTGTCGGCAGTCGCGATCCGGAGGGCGATGTGGAACTGAAGGGCAAGAAGGTGCTCGTCACGGGCGCCGATGGCTTTATCGGAAGTCATCTGGTGGAGGCACTGGTCGCGCATGGCGCCGACGTCACGGCTTTTTGCTACTACAACTCGTTCAACTCGTGGGGCTGGCTCGACACCGTCCCTGCCGGCGTGATGGATGCCGTGGACGTCTTCATGGGCGACATCCGCGATCCGCACGGCGTGCGCACCGCGCTCGCCGGCGCCGACGTGGTCTTCCACCTTGCTGCGCTCATCGGTATCCCGTTCTCGTACCACTCACCCGACAGCTATGTGGACACCAACGTGAAGGGCACGCTGAACGTGCTACAGGCCGCACGAGACTTCGAGTTGGAGCGCGTCGTGGTGACGAGCACGAGCGAGGTCTACGGCACCGCGCAGTACGTGCCGATCGACGAGAAGCACCCGCGCCAGGGCCAGTCGCCGTACTCGGCGTCGAAGATCGGCGCCGATGCCATGGCCGAGTCGTTCTACCGCAGTTTCGGGCTGCCGGTCACGATCGTGCGCCCCTTCAACACCTACGGCCCGCGGCAGTCGGCGCGCGCCGTGATCCCCACGATCATCACGCAGCTGATGGCCGGCGCTGAGGAGTTGCACCTCGGCGCGCTCCACCCGACGCGCGACCTCACGTACGCGACCGACTCGGCGTCAGGCTTCATCGCGCTCGGCGAGTGCGACGACGCTGTTGGGCGCGACGTGAACCTCGGCGTGGGCGACGAGATCTCGATCGGCGACCTCGCCAAGCTGCTCATGGAGATCGTGGACAGGGAGGTGCCGATCGTGTCCGAGGACGCGCGCCAGCGTCCCGAGAAGAGCGAGGTCGAGCGGCTGCTCTCCGACAACTCGCTTGCGAAATCGCTCTCGGGCTGGACGCCGCGAGTGTCGCTCCGCGAGGGGCTCACGCGCACCGCCGAGTGGTTCTCCGATCCCGTCAACCGCGCCGGGTACAAGCTCGGCTACACCGTGTAGGCGGATGCGCAGGGGACGCCCGCCTCACGCCTCCGGTTTGCGGACGATCGCGAGAAGCGACATGCCGGCGGGGAGGTCCGTACGGCGCAGCAGGACGCGCTCGACCGAGAAGATCGCTTTCAGCAGTGCGTTGAGCGGCGCCGGCGGCCTGCCCACTCCGAGCGCCTTCCTCCAGCCCGTCACGCGCGCAAGATGGCGTGCGGGGTAGGCGACCGGCAGGAGGAGCCCGTTGAAGTACGTGATCCGTTCGATGACCAGCCCTGAGTCCGCGATCGCATCGCGCAGCGTCCGTTTGGTGTAGCGGCGGAAGTGGCGATTGTCGTCATCGTGCTGGCTCCACAGCGACGGCAGCGCCGGTACCGTGAGCACGAGCGGGGCACCCGGCAGGAGCACGCGATGCGCCTCGGCAAGCGCCGCAGAGTCGTCCTCGCAGTGTTCTAGGACGTCCAGCGCCACCAGGAGGTCGACGGACGCGTCCGCCGCCGGGAGGTGTTCGAAGGTGCCACGATCGACGGGGCATCCGTACCCGCGCGCAATCGCGGCGGCCGCATCGTTCGGCTCGACTCCGCAGACGCGGGCCTCGGGGAATCGTGTCCGCAACTCGCCGAGCATGCCGCCGACTCCGCAACCGACTTCGAGAATCGAGAGGGATCCGCTCACGCCCAGAGCGCCGACGGCCTCACTGACGATCCGGCGCCGCACGGTGAACCACCAGTGCGAGCGCTCGAGATCGGCGAAGCTCAAGAGCAGGTGTTCGTCCATGCAGCTGACCTCCGCTTACGCGACGAAGGGACTCTTGCGATCGCTCGACAGGCCCGCGACGGCGATCGCGACGAGTGTCGAACCGAGCATGCCGAGCGCTCGCTGGCGAGGTCCGGGCTGCGCGGCCAGGTGAGGCTGTCTCACTCGTATCCCGTCAGCGCGGCTAAGGTCTCGAACCGGTTGATGCAGTAGCCCTCCAACACCTGTCCGATCTCTTCCTAACAGACGTTCGATGGTGCCCAGCCGTGCGAACACTTGGGCACCGCGGTCGGACCGTCAGTCCTCAGGAATCTCCGTAATAGTCGTATGCCACCACTCAAGTGCTGAGGCGAGACCCTGGAGCTGGGTCTCAGCGGAGAGCGCTCCGGGAAACCGCTGCCAGGCATTGAACTCGAAGTGACAGCCGGCGTCATCCAGCGCGGCGTGCCATGCTTCGATCTGCGCCTCCGTGGCAGTGTGCTCCTGCAGGCTCGAGAGAACAGCCCGCACGTCGTTCTCGGATCCGACTCTCACCGTACCCGGACAGCTCTCGTACCACGGATACCCGAAGTGCATGCCGGGCTTGCCGAGAAGCGCCGCCTCCCAGCATACCGTTCCCGTGATAGACGCCACCGCCTGCGCGTGGAGCACGAGATCTTTGCTCGGCGTTTCGTGGGGGATGAACTTCACTCCGCGCAAGCGGGCTATCTGGTCGTAATACGCTGGAGTTCGTCCACACTCACCAGACATGGTCGTGTTGAACTGAACGCCGTGTTCCTTCACGTATAGCTTCCACCCGTCGGGGAGTGCCGCGCTCACCATCATCAGCGGGATGATCTGATCGTAGAAGACTCCGCCGTCGGGGTTGCTCGTCCGTTCCGGCCGGTAGTGAAGAGGGAAGTAGACGTAGCGGTCGTTCGCGAAGTCAGGGTGTTCACACCGTCGTTCGTAGTCAAGGCGCAGCTGCCGTTTCATGCGAGCTGCGTCCTTCCAGTAACGCCTAACGCGCGCTCCGGTCCAAACGCCAGCATCGATAGGCTGATCGGGGGCCTTCCAGGGTGCATGGACTCGAGCCCGAAGAGCCCGGATCGTCTTGACCGCATTGCTGACGAACAGCGGCCACTTCAGCACATTGAAGGCATGCAGGGCCTTGGTCGCAAACCAGCGGGTCCGCAAGGCGAGTCGAGTTGCGGGCGATGCGTGGTCGTCCCGAACCAGGCCCTGAAGGACTTCGAGCTCCGCGCGGGTCTGGCGCTCGCGCTCAGCGAGAGCCATCTCGTTGAGGTGGCGGAAGTCAGCGTGACCTCGAACTCCAGCGATGGCTTCTGCGGCTTCGGGGGTCAAGACAACATCCTCGCCGGCCTCAAGGCGGTGGACGTACTCCTCGCCGATGCGCAGTGGCGGGGCCTCGATCTTCTCGCGGAGCAGAGACAGATCGAATACCTTGGTAGGAACGAGCGACACCGTTGGGATGTCGAGCTCGCAACAGACGGCATAAGCTGCGTAGCTGAACGGGACGCTCGGGGACTCCTCGAAAAAGGCGACCTGCACGGCTGTTGCCGTAAGCGCTTCGTGCCAGCGGAGCAGCAGATTACGAGCGAACGCCTCCCTCTCGTCGTACAGGAAGTAATCGGCGGGTCCGAAACGGTTCATCTGGTTCATCAGGCGGGGCAGATAGGGTTGCAGCCTGGTCCACCACTCGGCGTCGAGTGCGTACGGCTGAGCGGAGTTCACGCCTTCGATCGGGAGACCGAACCACGCGTCAGATATCGTCTGCCAGGCTGTCTGCGGAAACGCCTCGCGGACGCCCTGCTGCAGGTGGGCGTGGCCAAGCCAGAGTACGGGGTGCCAGCCGATTGTCTCCTCGAGCCTTCGGGCGAGCCGTGGCATCTCGGGGAAGTCCGACCAGAGGTAGGCGACGTTGACCACCGGCACTCCCGACATTCGTGGTATGGCGGACAGTCAGGCGATGTCCTGCATGAGTCCGCTCGGTCCCAGCTCGACAGAGCACACGGACGCCGGCGGACCGCACGCGCAATCATAGCATTCAGTCTCTCAGCGCATCCCGGCGCAGATCGTCCGCAATGAGGCGTCTCCCCCGTGGTGGGCCATCATCTGACCTGCCAACTGCGCTAGACTGTTGAGTCGTCCGCCAGAGGGTTGGAGATGTCATGCCCAAGCTCTTCGAAGGCAAGCGCATACTCGTCACCGGTGGCACCGGCTCGCTCGGCCAGGTGCTGGTTCGGCGCCTCATGTCGGGCGTCGACGGGGTTCCCGAGAGCGTCACCGTCTTCTCGCGAGACGAGGCCAAGCAGCACTACATGCGGCTTGATTTCATGCAAAAGCGCGCCGCAACAGACGAGGTCATCTTCGAGAACTGCCGCCAGCGCTTGAAGTTCGTCATCGGCGACGTTCGCGACTACTCGAGTGTGCTGCGCGTCGCACGCAACAAGGACATCATCTTCGCGGCTGCGGCCTTGAAGCAGGTGCCGAGCTGCGAGTACTTCCCCTGGGAGGCCGTGCGGACCAACATCGGGGGTGCCGAGAACCTGGTGCGCGCCATCGCGCAGAACGACCTGCCGGTCGAAACGGTGATGGGTATCTCCACCGACAAGGCATGCAAGCCGGTGAACGTCATGGGCATGACGAAGTCGATCCAGGAGCGCGTCTACATTGAGGGCAACCTTCGCGCACCGGACACGCGGTTCATCTGCGCACGCTATGGCAACGTGCTGGCCTCTCGCGGCTCGGTAGTCCCGCTCTTCCTCGACCAGATCGCGGCGGGCGGTCCGGTGACCATCACCACTGCCGACATGACTCGCTTCCTCCTCACGCTCGAAGATGCGGTCGACACGATCTTCGCCGCGGTCGGCAACGCCGCTCCGGGCGAGACCTACATCCCGCAGTGCCCGAGCGCGAAGATGACCGACCTCGCGGCGTACCTCATCGGGGATAAGCCCATCGAGACGGTGATCACCGGCATCCGTCCCGGCGAGAAGATCCACGAGATCCTTCTCTCCGAGGAAGAGGCCACGCGGACTGTCTTCGGCGCCAAGGGCTACTTCGCGCTGCGGCCCATGCTGCCCGAACTTGCCGGTCCCGTGGAGTCGCCCGCGCTCGTGGGCGACTATAGCTCGGCCGACGCGCTGATGACCCACGCCGAGCTCGCGGAGTTCCTGGAGACGAAGATCCCGGACGTGATCGGTCAAGGCTACCTGGAGGCATAGACCAGCGAGGACCGTAGACTCACGCACGTCGTCGAGCCGTCGGCGAATTCCAACTGTCTGCCGCCTGGATTCCGCCTCGGCAGGAGCATTCGATGATGACGCTGGTTAACCTCTTCCGACCCAGATACCGGCACGTGATCTCGCTGGGCTACTTCTGCAGTACTGCTCTTGAGCTCGAGCGCTTCGGGTTCCGTGATGGCAGCTATCCGTTCGACTGGGTGATATGCAACTGCTTTGAGTCGGCTCTCGAGCTCTTGGAGTCTGGGTTCGACGGCGTACTCGACGCGCAGAATCTCCAGCGGGATCGCACCCACGCCTACATCGTTCATAGCGTCCGACCAAGCGTCGACCTTTACCACGATTTCGATCCGCGTCTGCCCATCGAGGACCAGCTCGATCTAGTACGGGCGAAGTACAGGCGCCGAGTCCGGCGTCTTGAGCAAGCGATGGCCCGGGGTGCACTGTTCGTCCGATATGTCGCCGCGTCGGATGAGTTCGACTACCTGCGCGAGAACATGCCATCGGTCCTGTCGCGTCTACGCCGTTTTCACCCGGCGAACGATCTGCTGTTCATCGGTGATGTGAGCCTTCCGCCCGAGTGCGCGGGAATCCCCATCTACCGAGTGAAAGCCGATGAGGGCGATGTTGTCGCGCGCCGGTTTGCCGACAAGAGTCGACCATCACGCCGCAAGTTGCTGACGTTGGACTATCCGTTGATCCAGCGTGTTCGCAACTACTGGCGGTACAGACGCCATTCGCCCCGGCGCCAGCCGTCCCGGCCGCCCGTGCGCTCGGCCGTTCGCCGGATACTCGCCCAGGTGTTGGGAGAGCGTCGTCTTGTGCGGTTGGCTGCACGCATGAAGAGACTCCGCTCTAACCTCCTCGCATCTCACACCCGCTACAATAGAGCGGAGTCTTCAGATTCCGCTGAACGGCAGGAGTCCTAGCATGCCCAAAGTCCTCACTATGCTCGGCACGCGGCCCGAGATCATCCGGTTGTCGCGCGTGATCGACGTGCTCGACCGTTCGTGCGACCACCTGCTGGTTCATACCGGCCAGAACTACGACGACCGGCTCTCCGGCATGTTCTTCCGCGAGCTCGGCGTGCGCGAGCCCGACGTGTACATGGGCGTGCGCGGGGAGGGCTTCGCCGACCAGATCGGCCAGATCCTCGCCGCCTCGGAGAGGCTCTTCACGGAGCATCGTCCCGACACCGTGCTCATCCTCGGCGACACCAACACCGGCCTTGCCGCGTTCGTGGCCAAGCGCATGGGCATCCGCGTGTGCCACATGGAGGCAGGCAACCGCTGCTACGACGATCGCGTGCCGGAAGAGGTGAACCGGCGCGTGATCGACCACTCGTCGAGCGTGCTTATGCCGTACACCTACCGCAGTGCTGAGAACCTTGTACGCGAGGGCATCGAGCGCCAGCGCGTGTACGTCACCGGCAATCCCATCAAGGAAGTGCTCGACTTCTACGACGCCCAGGTGCAGGCGGCCGATCCGTTCACGCAGTTCGGCGTGAAGCCGGGCGAGTACTTCCTCGTCACCGCGCACCGCGCCGAGACGGTGGATGTGCCCGAGCGGCTCGCCGCGCTCGTGGCAGCACTGAACGCCGCCGTGGATAAGCACGGGATGCCTGCGCTGTGCTCGCTGCACCCCCGGACCGCCGACAAGATGCAGACGTTCGGCGTGGCCGAGGGCAAAGTGACGTTCGTCCCACCGATGGGTCTCTTCGACTTCGTGCGCCTCGAGAAGGAGGCGTTCTGCGTGCTCTCCGACAGCGGCACCGTGCAGGAGGAATGCTGCATCTTCGGCGTGCCCACGGTGACCATGCGCGATGTCACCGAGCGTCCAGAGACGATCGAGTGCGGCTCCAACCTGCTCGCCGGCGTGGAGGGCGATCGGATTCTGCCCGCCATCGAGCTTGCGGTGTGCTCGCGCGGCACGTGGACGCCGCCCGCCGAGTACCTCGCGGATAACGTTTCGGACATCGTCGCCCGCATCGTGCTGGGGATCGCGTGAGCGTGCAGCGCATCCTGGTCGTCGGCGCGAGCGGCATGCTCGGGCACGAGGCCGTGCGCGTGCTGGCTCCCGACTTCGAGGTATGGGGAGCATGCCGTCGGCCCGAGGCGCTGCCCGATCTTGGCGTACCGGCCGAGCGTCTGCTCGGCGGCCTGGACGCCACCGACACGGCGGGCGCGTACGCCCTCGTCGAGCGCGTGAAGCCCGACCTCGTGCTGAACGCCGTAGGGATCGTGAAGCAGCGCGCAGACGCGAAGGCCGCGATTCCGTCGATCCAGGTGAACAGCCTGTGGCCCCACGTGCTCGCAGACGCGTGTGCCGAGCACGGCGCACGGATGGTGCACGTGAGCACCGACTGCGTGTTCAGCGGCTTGCGCGGGATGTACACCGAGGTCGACGTGCCCGACGCGTTCGACCTCTACGGGCGCTCGAAGCTGCTCGGCGAGGTGACCGACCGCGAGAACGCCGTGACGCTCCGGACCTCGATCATCGGCTGGCAGCGAGGAGAGGCCACCGGGCTCGTGGGCTGGTTCGCCGCGCACCGGCACGAGGCGCTCACGGGCTTCACGAAGGCGGTCTTCAGCGGGCTCACGACTCGAGCGCTCACGGAGGTCATCCGCGACGTGGTGCTGCCGGACGCATCGCTCTCGGGCCTGTGGCACGTCTCGGCTGAGCCGATCGACAAGTACACGCTGCTCGCCAAACTCGCCGGTCACCTCGGCTGGGATGTGGATCTCACGCCGAGCGAGGAACCCGTGATCGATCGCTCGCTCGACAGCACGCGGCTCCGCGAGCGTACGGGTTGGACGCCTCCGAGCTGGGAGAAGATGCTCGAGGCGCTGGCGTTCGACTTCAGGGCGCGAGGGTAGGGGTGGGCGTGCCGCGTTTCTCTGTGATCGTGCCCGCATATAACGCGAGCGTGACGATCGCCCAGACTCTTGACGGCGTTCTCGCTCAGCGGTTCAGCGATTGGGAGTGCGTCGTTGTGGATGACGGGTCCACAGACGGCACCGCCTCGATCACGCAGACCTACGTCGATCGGGACTCGAGGTTCAGGCTCATCAGGCAGGCCAATGCCGGCTGTGCGGGAGCTTACCGCACAGGGATTCAACATGCGGTCGCCGATCTCTTGGTGATATGTGCAGCGGACGACTTCCTGTTGCCTGAACATATGATGGTGATGGACCGCCTGGCGAGCAGCCATCCTGAAACGGACATCTTCTCCTGCAACGGCGAGTATCTGTTCGAGCAGACAGGCTTTCGCCGACTCGTATATCAAACACCCGAGTGGAGCGAAGAGCGTTCGCTTTCCTTCGAGCAAGTCGTTGAGGCATGCTTCTTCAGCGTCGGCGCTGTCCTGCGCCGATCCGTGTACGATCTTACCGGTGGTCACCGTCCCGGAGTCTATGTCGATGATTACGATCTCTGGCTCCGGGCCATGGCACGTGGGGCACGGCACTGGTACACGCCGGAGGTCCTAGCCGTTCACCGCATCTCCGACTTCCAGCAGACTGCCGACCTGGTCAGGGTCTATGAGTCTAACTCGGCCGTGCTCAAGAACCTCATCAACGAGGGACTTGTGACGGGTTCACGCGCGTCTGCGGTGGAGGCAGCCATCGCCGTGAATCGGGACCAGGTCGTTGAGGAGATGGCCCGGCTCGGACTCGCCAAGCAGGGCGACGGTCTGCGCAAGTCGGCGACGAAGGTACTCGGTCGCAGGGGGGCGAACGTCTTCATGCGAGCTGTGCATCTTCTCTCGTGGGCGAGTCGACCGGCCCGCCGTGTGATTCTGAGAAGGCGCGCACGCCGCTCGTCAGGGGTCTAGAGCGTCGAGTGCTCGCACGAACTCCGCTATGAATCGGGGCTTCTGTACTGGCCACGCGTACTCGGACGCCCATACCAGCGAACGACGTTTGAGGTCCTCGATTTCGGTCTCGGGCAGCGAGGCGACCTCATCAATGGCCCGGGCCCAGTCACGCGCCTGCATGCCGGTCACCAGACAGCCGCTTCCAGCAGCGTCTATCGCTCTGCCGATACCTGGCAGGTTGGATCCGAGAACGGCAAGCCCTGCAGCCATGTACGTGAAGAGCTTCGATGTGGCCGCGCGCCGCTCGTTCTCATCCGCGCCCGACAGTGCGACGATTCCCACGTCATGTTCGTGGGCGGCCTCGACGATCCGATCCGGCGCGCATGGTTGGACGATGCGGACCCGTTCGGCGACGCCGAGTTCACGGATCCGAGTGTTGAGCGGATCCCCCACAAGGTTCTTGCCCTGGAGGGTGAGAACCACGTCTGCTGTCGTGTAGACCATCGACTCGATTATCGGGACGATCGGTCGATCGAACATCAGCGACCCCAAGAAGAGCAGTTTGAGCGGGGTGTGCCTGGGTGTGATGTCTGCGGCGATCGCTTCCGGCATGTTGTCGCGCACGGTCGGACGTCGCTCGAGGACGTCGCCGTATCGCTCGACGTAGTAATCCGCGTAGGAGTCGCATGCGGTGATGAAGCCATCGACCTTGTCTATCAGCGCCCGCTCGGCCCTGAGTTGCCGGTCACGATACCGCGGGCCCCGGTACAGGTACTCAGGAACGAGGTCCACCGTCTCGTAGACGACCTTGCACCCTGTTTCGAGGGCGACCTTCAGGGTGCTGGGGAGGCTCGGGAAATCGATCACCCAGAAGATGTCGGTCGTCCTGGCAAGCCGCTTCAGGGCGCGTATCCGGGCGAACGCGCGCACTGACAGCGGCAGACGCTCCGCCAGCCGTCGCATCAGTCCGCGAGTGAGATTGCTCGCCACCCGGACAGGGCGCATCGATGCCGTCGATGGAGGAATCGCCGATGCCAGATCGAGAGGTGTCATGGTCCGGGACATCCAGGGGGGTTCTCCTGGTCCGCCCGGGTGCGCTGTGAGCAGCGACACCTCGGCCCCAGCCTCCTGCAGACCCCTGATCTCGGTGAGCAGCCTTGAGTAGTGCGAGAGGCTGTGCTCGAAGACGAGGCAGATCCGCACTCCGGCGAGTGGGCGCTGTGCGGCGGGTCCGCTCACGAGACCCTCCGACGCTCGGCCGCTGAGTTATACACGTCGGTCAGCGCATCAAGGTAGCGCTCGTGGCGGTGCTCGTCCCGGGCGATGCGTCGGCCCAGCTGTCCGCGACGGAGCGCGTCTGCGCGGTTGGCGGCGAGCTGATCAAGTGCTTCACGCAGAGCGATGGAGTCGCCCATCGGCACCGCGATTCCGCACTCCGGGGCTCTGGTGACAGAGGGGACGGCGGTGCCTGCGAAGCTTACGACCGGCCTGCCTGCCGCCATCGCCTCAAGCGCCATGAGGCCGAACCCCTCGGCCGTGCTCGGCATCACCAGCACGTCGGCGGCCGAGTACATCATGTGATAGAGGCTTTCGTCCTCGACCCAGCCGAGTTCGAGGATGTTGTACTCGCCGGCCAGCGAAGTCAGCAGGCGGCGCTGGTCGACGGCGAGGAGCGTGGTCGGTCGCGCTGGCGGACGCAGACTCAGGGCATCGATCAGATACCGGAGTCCCTTGTATGCGGACGCGGTGGAGCGGAACAGGATGACGAAATCGTCCTCCGGGATACCGAGCACCCTGCGGCTCGTTGCGCGTGCGTCGTCAGGCAAGTATGAGTCGGCGCGGATGCCAAAGGGGACGAGGTGCACGTGCGGAAGGTGTCCGGTGATCGGACTCTGCCGGACCAATTGGCGCGTGTACTCGGAGGCTACGACCACGTCGGCCTCCAGGTCCGCGAACACGTCTCTCTTGATGCGCCACATCTGGTCGCTGTGATCGCTGCGCATGGGGAACACGGTACTGAGATCGGGGCACGCCCCGCAGCCAGTCCGCCAACGCTCGCAGCCCTGGGGCTGAATGCAGCGGCCTGTGAGGAACCACGCGTCATGCATCGTGATCACCGACGGCTTCATCCGGAACAGCCAGGGGAGATCGAACAGCGACATCATCTGGTTGTGGATGAGGTGGTAGTGCACCACATCGGCCGCCGCGAACTCGGGCCTCTCAGACAGCAGCCGCAACCAGGGGAACAGCAGGTTGGACATGGAGTGCTTCGTCTCGATCTTGTCGAGGGCGCCGTGGATGCCTTCGTCGACGGTGCCTTCCCACAGAGAGAACACTGCCGGGTCCTTGCTGCGGCGCGTGAGCACGGCCTGCTTGCAGTCGAAACCGCGGGGCCTCAGGTCCGCGATCAGGTCGTACCCGTTGAATCTGCGGCCGTCCAGGTCCGTGTAGTTGACCTGAAGGACGTTCACCGGTTGACCTGTCCGCGCCGCTTGATCCTCCGGCGGAGCCTGATGAGCGCGCGCCGGATCAGGACGGGGATGACCGCGAGGCCGAGAGTGCGCTCGTACAGCGCAGTCCTTCTGTAGAGGTTGCTGCGGACCTCGGTGATGAATGCGGTGATGTCCCGCAATGAGTCCTGGGCGGCGGGTGACGAGTAGTCGAGGTCGTTGTCGGAGGAGGCTTCGCTGGGGTCGCCGTTGTGCATCATTGCGTTCGGTATCCCCTCACGAGAGGCGGGACTCGACGATGGTACTATACCAAGCGTGGTCCCCCGCGTGCGTGGCGCGTCCGGTATCGCCCTGGTCAGACATCTGGAGGGCGTTCGATGGTCGACGAGGGAGATGAGATGCGAGCGCGTAGCGGGCAGACATCAGCGTCCCCGAAACCTCAGCCTCGCTTCTCCGTCGTTACCCCTGCCTACAACGCCTCCGCCACTTTGGCCGAGACGGTCGCCTCGGTTCGCGCCCAGACGTTCGCGAATTGGGAGCTCGTGATCGTCGACGATGGCTCCACCGATGGCACGCTCACGCTCGCACAGCGTCTTGCCGCTGATGACCCCCGAATCCGCGTGGTCACGCAGGCCAATCGTGGCTCGGGCGGAGCCTACAACACCGCCGTGCGGGAGGCGCGATCCGACCTCCTCGTGATGCTCTCGGCCGACGACGTGCTGCTGCCGGAGCACCTGGCCGCCATGGACGCGCTGGTAGCCGGGCATCCCGAGGCGTCGGTCTTCACGTGCAACGGTTACTACGAGTACCCGGACGGTTCCCGCGAACCCGCCGATCCGCAGGCTGCGTGGGCCGATCCCGCGCAGTGCACGCTCGCGGAGCTGCTGCGCGCGTGCTTCTACGGCGTGGGCGCCGTGTTCCGCCGCCGGGTGTTCGATGCGGTCGGCGGCTTTCGCGAGGACATCTACGCCGAGGATTTCCTGTTCTGGCTGCTCGCACTCGCGTACGGGTTCTCGCACGATCACACCGCCCAACCGCTGTCGGTGCACCGGCGCGATGGCGTGCAGAAGTCCGCACGCGCGATCGCCATGCGGGAGGCGGATGCCGTTGCGATTCGCGCCGTGATCCGCTCCGGGCTGCTCGGTGATGATGACCTGACGGCAGCGCGGTCGTCGCTGGCGCGATTGGAGCGAAATCTTGTGCTTCGCCGGTCGGCGCACCGTATGCTGGGTCCGGTACTAGCCGAGCGCCTGATCGGCCGGATACACCGGAGGCGGCCGTGACCGGACCGCTGTCTGTAGGTTTCATCAACAACTTCGGGGGCTCCACGCTCGGCGGCGGCGAGGTGCAGTTGCTGGCGCTGATGCGTGGTCTGTGTGAAGAGGGTGTTCGGCTCAGGCTCGCGTGCGCGCCCGGGTCGGCGCTTGCGGCTGCTGCAACAGAGATCTCCTGTGTGCGGGTCACCGAGATCGATTTCGAGGCGAGCATGCCTCGCGTGCTCTCTCGAATGGCGGCGCGTGGACTCAAAGGCTCGGATGTGGTGCACGGCACCGGATTCCTCACCAATCTGGTGGCCCGTCGTGTGGGACACATCTTGCGCGTGCCCGTCATCAACGGCGTACATGTGATGCCTGATGCCGCCCGGCTGGACGGCCGCTCATGGCTCGAGGGCATCGCCCGCAGCGCACTCGACCGGTCGTCGCGCTCGCGCGTCGACCGGTTCGTGTCGGTCTCCCAGGCCGTAGCCTCTGCGCTCATCGTCGAGGGCGTGGAGCGCGACCGCATCGCGGTCGTGCCGAACGGCATCGATACGGCGGCGTTCCGGGCAGCGGCTGCCCGACCGCTCGATCTTCGCCTGCCGCCCGCCCCGCGGCGCGTCGGTTATGTGGGGCGCCTCGAGCGCGTGAAGGGGTGCGAGCATTTCGTCGAAGCGGCGTCGCTTGTGGGGGCTCGCGATCCCGGGGTGCGCTTCGTCGTAGCAGGCGCCGGCTCGCTCGAGGCGACGCTGCTTGACGCAGCCGCCCTCGGCACGGTGGCCGATCGTATCGATTTCCTGGGACACCTGCACGATGTGGCGCCACTCTACCCGCTACTCGACGTGGTCTGTGTGCCTTCGCTGTCCGAGGCGTTCGGCCTGTCGGCGATCGAGGCCCTTGCACTCGGAGTCCCGGTGGTCGCCTCGGCCGTCGGGGGGTTGCCCGAGGTGGTGCAGCACGGCGCGACCGGTCTGCTCGTCCCGCCCGCACATCCGCAGGCCCTCGCCTCGGCAGTGCTCGAGCTGCTCGGAGACCCTGGCCAAGCGCGTGCGATGGGGGTGGCCGGACAGCGACAAGTCGGGGAAGCGTTCACCGTCGAGGCGATGGTGCGTGGCTACCTGAGGGTCTACGAGGACGTCCTCGGCGCCGCGCCGGCTAGTTCTCCTGCTCCGCCCAGCGCCGCCGAGTGACCGGGTCGTTGCGCAGCCACTCGAGGTACGTGCCCAGCCCGTCTGCGAGGTCCACGGATGGCGCGAACCCAAAACCCGCCGCCGCAGCGTCGACCGCGGCCAGGCTGTCCCGGACGTCCCCGGGCCTCGGTTCGCCGTGCTCGATGTGCGCCGGTACTCCGATCGCCTCGGCCATCACCCGGGCGAGATCGTTGATCGAGATGCGGGTCCCGCTGCCGATATTGAACGCGCCTGCGGCGCTCGTGGAGGTCCCTGCGAGGTAGTTGGCCCGCGCGACATCGGCCACGTGTACGAAGTCACGGGTCTGCTCCCCGTCGCCGAAGATCGTGACGCCCCGATCACGCAGCATCCGCTCGGCGAAGATGGGGATCACGTTGCCGTACGCGTCGAACCGCTGGCGCACGCCGTACACGTTGAAGTAGCGCAGGCACACGTTCCGCATGCCGTAGAGCTTGTTGTAGACGAGGCACATCTTCTCGGCCGCGAGCTTGCTCGCGCCATACGGTGAGTCGGGATCCTGCGGATGGTCCTCGGCGATCGGCAGCGTCTTGAGCTCACCGAAGATCCCGGCCGATGACGAGAAGACGACGCGGCTGATGCCCTCGGCTCGCGCCGCTTCGAGCACGTTCAGCGTGCCGATGACGTTCACCTGGGAGTCGCGCACCGGTTCGTCGATCGACCGGGTGTTGCCGACGCTCGCCGCGAGGTGGAAGATGACGCCGCAGCCAAGCGCAGCGCTTGCAGCCACGTCGGGGACGCTCACGTCGCCGCGCACGAATTCGGCATCCGGGTGCAGGTTCTCCTCGTAGCCGGACGAGATGTCGTCGAGCACGACCACCTGGTGACCCTCGCCTAGCAGCAGCTCCACAAGGTTGCTGCCGATGAACCCGGCCCCTCCGGTGACAAGCGCCTTCACTTCGGTCCCCTCCGTCGTCTTGAGGTTGCGCCGTCCGGGTGATCCTCGTGCCCCGCCGCGCCTAGCCCAGCAGCTGGCTCTCGAACAGCCGGTGGTACGCACCCTCGTGAGCCACGAGCTCGGCATGCGTGCCGCGCTCGACGATCCGGCCGTCCTCGATCACCAGCAGCTGGTCGGCCTGGATGACCGTGGCGAGGCGGTGCGCGATAACGATCACCGTCTTGGTGCCATGTAGCCCGGCGAGAGCCTTCTGGATGTAGACTTCCGACTCCGAGTCGAGCGCGCTCGTGGGCTCGTCCAGGATGAGCACCGAGGTGTCGGCGAGCAGGACGCGGGCCAGCGCGATGCGCTGCTGCTCGCCTCCCGAAAAGCGCACGCCGCGATCGCCAAGCTGGGTCTCGAGACCTGCCGGCAGGTCGTACACGAAGGTGGCGTACGCGCGCTCGAGCGCGCTTCGGACCTGCTCATCGGCTGGCTCGTAGCCCAATCCGTATGCGAGGTTCGCGCGGACCGTGTCGTTGAAGAGCATGGCGTTCTGGGTGAGGTAGCCGATTCCCCGGCGCAGCGAACCGACCTCGAAGTCACGGATGTCGGTGCCGTCGTAGGTGATTCTGCCGGAGGTCGCCTCTCGGAGACGCGGCAGCAGCTCCACGAGCGTCGACTTGCCGGCTCCCGAGCGGCCGACGATCGCGGTGAACGAACCGGCCGGGATCGCGAGCGAGACATCGCTGAGCACCGTGGAGGCAGCCGGTCCGGTGTCCTCCGGGCCGGATTCGGTCGGGTACTTGAAGGCGACGTCGGCCAGCACGAGCTCCCGTTGGAGGCCGGGAAACGGGAGCGTGCCGCCGTTGATGGTATCCGCCGCGCGTGCATTCGCGAGCGTCTCGCGGACCAGCAGGATTCCCGCCATGTTGGCCGAGATCGCCTGCCTTCCTCCGTTGAATTCCTTGACCTTCGCGTTGAGTCGGCTGAGGACGAACAACATCATGCCAAGTTGAGCGAGGGTCATGTGCAGCACGCTGATACCGATGAACAGCGTGACGAAGACCGACAGCATGAGCAACGGATCGGCGGTCACCTCGATCCGCGCTCCGATGCGAGCCTGCTTGACGGCGATGTCGCGCATGCGCTCCGAGTAATCGTCGATCCGTGCCGCTTCGGCATCCTCCTGGTTGCGCAGCTTCACCAGGCGGATCAGTCCGAGCCGCTCCACGACCTTGGCGTACAGCTCCTGGTTGAAACGCGCGGCCTCGATTCCGAAGGTCCGGATCCGCCGGACGCTCGTTTGGATGATGAGCGCGATGAGCGCCGCGAAAGCCAGGGCGATGAGCGTGAGCGGAGCCGAGATCGCGAACATGATGGCGACGTACAGCGCCATGAGGAGGCCGATAGCGAGTTGCTTGATGACCGCGAGAACAGCTTGGCCCGCCACCGCGGTCTGTGTGATGACTATGCCGGTGAGATGACCCACCGTGTGCCGCGTGAAGAACTCAGGATCGGCATGAAGCACCGCATCGAGTGTCGCCATGCGCATCCGCAGCCCGATGCGTCCGGCCACGACCGCCGAGTACCAGGTGTTGCCGTAGAAGACGACCTGCCGGAGCAGGATGGGAGCGAACGCGAGCGCCAGCAGCACCGGCAGCGTCCTGGGTAGGCTGAGCGCGGTCATGAAGCCATCGACCGTGCCCCACACGGGCCCCCCGCCTTCGGCTATCGCAGTCTCGCTTCCTTCGGCGTACTGCAGCACGGGCAGCAGCATCGTGAGGCCGAGGCCTTCGAACACGGCGAACACCGCGGCCAACCCGGCGAGCCCCGCGATCTCGCCGCGGCGGACGTCAACGATGCGTAGCATGCGCCGGATCGCGTTGATGCGCAGGTATTCGAGCAGTGCGCTTGCGACACGCTTGAACACGGGTGCTCTTCCGTCGGCAGTTTGCGCTGGCTGGCCTGCACAGTATACCCGAGCCTCTGGTATACGATGGTCCGGCGCATGCTGTCGACACCGACCGGTCATCGTGCGTCCCGGACAGAAAAGGCAGCCGAAGGCGCTTCGCGCTTGAGGACGCTGGCGCGGCCGTGGCACCCGCTCGACGCTCGTGCGGGGAGATACTCCGTAGTGCAAGGCACACGACGTGAGAGGAATGCTGGCTGATGCGTTCATCGCTTCGCGACAGCACCGTGCTCTTCGTGTCCGGCCGGACGGGCCACACCCTGTCGCGCGTCGAGCGGTCGTGGCTCCCCGTGATGAAGGCGCTGCTTGCCGAGGGCGCCGGCGTGTACCTCATCGCCGCGCACCACGGGCCGCTCGTGGAGCCCGCGAGGAACCTGGGCGTGACGATCACGAACTACCGCATCGACCGGCTGAACCTCTGGGTCACCCGCAACCGGTTGCGTGCATCCTTGAAGCGCTTCGAGCCTCCGGTGGCGATCTCCACCGGGTATCACGCCGACATCCCGCTTCGCCTCGCATCGCGCGGGCTGCCCGTGAAGGTGGTGGGCACGTACCGCTGTGGCGGATGGCCGCTCGTGAGCGGCGGCCCGCTCACCACGGGCGGCCGGCGGAAGGTCGACCGCCGCACGCGCGAGCAGGTCGACGCGTTCGTCGTCGACACGATCGCGCTTCGCGACAGCCTCGTTGCCGACGGGGTGCCCGCGGATCGCCTTCACGTGGTCAGGCCCGGCATCGACGCGGGCCGCGTGGCGCGGGAGGCCGCCGGAGCTGCGGCGGTCGAAGGCGTCGGTCCCGGGACGCCCGAGGGCTTCCGGGTCGGTTACGCGGGGGCGCTCGAGCGCAGCCGCGGCCTCGGAACGCTCGTGACGGCCGCGGCGAGCATCCGCGAGCGCCATCCCGGCACGCGCGTGCTCGTCGCGGGCGAGGGGCCGGCGCGCCTCGGCCTGCTCCCCGCGGCGCACGAGGGCCGCATCGAGCTCGTGGGCCGGGTGTCCAGCGTCCCGGCGTTCCTGTCATCTCTCGACGTCTGCGTCTTCCCTGCGAGCGAGGCCGGCATCCCCACATCGCTTCTCGAAGCCGCCGCGCTCGGCCGGCCGATCGTCGCCTCCGACGTGCCGGGCATCCGCGAGACACTCGCCGACGGCCGCGAGATCGTGCTCGTGCCGCGCGGCAACGCCGCCGAGCTGGCCGATGCGGTATCGGCCCTCCTGGCGGACCCCGCTCGTGCGCGCGCGCTCGGAGAGGCGGCACGCCACCGGGTGCTCGACGACCACCCCGAAAGCGGCGTGGCGGTCCGCTGGCTCGAGCTGCTGCGAGGGCTTGTGCGGTAGTTGCGCGCCGTGTCATTTTTCGCCATCGTATGCACGGGGTCGTCACACCGGCAGTGGGGACCCTTCATCTCGCAGGGGCGTCCAATCACGACACGGGGGGATCCCATGGCAGGCGCTCGCTCGAAGGCGATCATCCCGGTTGTCGTCCTCCTCACGCTCGCCGCGCTTGGCGGCGGCGGCTGGTTCGGCTACCGGTACCTCCTGGACACGCGAGCCGGGCTCGCGATCAAAACGGCCGCCGACTTCGAACTCGCCGGTCGCGACGGCGACGCCGACGAGTGGGCCGGGTTCCTGCCCCCCGGGTTCGCGGACGAGCTGAAGGACGATGAGCTCGAGGCGGGCATCGGCTACTTCGGCACCTCGTGGGAGCACGACGACCGCGAGACCGCCGACGGCGTCATCACGGACACGTACCTCAACACCGATCGGGACACTTTCGAGGACTACGACCTTATCGCCGAGTGGGAGCTCGACGGCGACGCGTCGCTCACCCGCGCGACGGTAATCGCGGCCGTCGAGTGGGGCCCGCCCGAAGGGGAGCGCGGCGAAGCCGATATCATCATCGACCTCGTATGGCTCGACGGTGCGTGGCGGGTGGCGCGCTACGAGTGCACGGACGGCTCGAACGCCGAGTTCACCTTCTGGGACGAGGACGAGGATGCGGATGACCTCGCCGAGGAGTACCTCGAGTACCTTGCGGACAAGGGCTACCGGCTCGACGGTGATGGCGCGCCGCAGCTGACGGACGAGCAACTCCAAGGCGGCGAGCTCCCTGTGCCGCAGCTCACGGAGGAACAGCTCCAGCAGGGGCAGCTCCCCGGGGGACATCCGGCCATCGGGGGCAACAGCGGGCTGTACGACTATCCGGAGGACGTGGTGACGGCCCACTTCGATGCGATCATGCTCGGCGACTACGCGACTGCGTATCGCCTGCTGCCGGCGGACAAGCAGGCCGCGATGACCGAGGATGAGTTCGCCGCGCAGATCGCCGGATACGGGATAACCGGCTTCTCGGTTGACGCTGTGGTGGACAACGGCGATACCGCAGCGGTGTCGGTGACCATGATCACGCCGTACGGCGACTTCGCATACCTGTGGCAACTCGAGTGGTCAGGCAACACATGGGTCGCGACTGGACGCGAGCTCGCCGGGATGTAGCCCCTACCGCTCCCAGTCGTCCTCGTAACGCGTGATGTCGTCCTCGCCGAGGTAGTCGCCCACGGCGATCTCGACGATGCGGAGCACCTCGGCGCCCGGGTTCTCGAGCCGGTGGGTGAAGCCCCGCGGGATGTAGGCGCTTTCGTTGGGCCCCACATCGAAGACCTCCGGCCCGCGCGTGATGCGCCCACGGCCCTCGACGACCACCCAGTGCTCGCTGCGGTGCTCGTGGCTCTGGAGCGACAGGCGCTGGCCCGGCGCGACCTCGATGGTCTTCACCTGGAAGCCCTCTCCCTTGACGAGCAGCGTCCACGAGCCCCACGGCCGGAGCGACGACCTCGTGTCGACGATCTCGCGCGCTCCCGTGGCCTTGAGCGAGTCCACGATAAGCCGCACGTCTTGCGCGCGGTTCTT
>DCVQ01000020.1:220-28818 GCA_002328745.1 Actinobacteria bacterium UBA2184 | reverse complement strand
TCGAGCTCGGCGGGCACGACGGCGACGGCCTCCGAGACTTCGAGGACCGCCTTGTCGAACGGCACCGCGGGCAGCGCGCCGAACCGCTCGCGGGCGGCGTCGCCGGTCCATGCGGCCGGGTCGAGCGCGGCCATCTCGCGGGCGACGGCCGCGATTTCGGCCGCATCCGTGCTCTCGGGTGTCGCGGACTGTTCGCCAGCCGCCTCGAGTTCGGCGAGCACCACGTCGGCGCGCGCCACGAGCATGCCCGAGTTCCACAGGTAGCCGCCTTCGCCGAGGTACGACTCGGCGGTGGCGCGATCGGGCTTCTCGATGAAGGCCGCCACATCGTGGCCGACCGTGTCGCCCTCGGCGGAGTCCTCGATCGCGGCGCCCATGCGGATGTAGCCGTAGCCGGTCTCGGGGTAGGTGGGGGCGAGTCCGATGGTCACGAGGCGGCCCTGGCCGGCGAGTCCGACCGCGACGCGAAGCGTGCGCTGCCAGGCGTCGCCGTCTTCGAGGATGTGGTCGGACGGGAGCACCACGAGGACCGCGTCGGGGTCCAGGCGCTCGAGGTAGGCGGCGGCGAGCGCGATCGCCGGAGCCGTGTTGCGCGGCGTCGGCTCGGCGAGGTACTCGATGGCGCACTCCGAAAGCTCGGCCTGCGACATGAGGTGGTTGCGAAGCTCGTCTTTGAGGCGCTCGTTGGTGAGCACGTGGACGCCGTGCTCTTCGGCGAGCGGACGCACGCGACGGACGGCCTGCGTGATGAGGCTCGCCCCGCCGAAGATCGTGATGAACTGCTTGGGCGAGAGCTCGCGCGAGAGCGGCCAGAAGCGCGTGCCGCTGCCGCCGGCGAGGATGACTGCGTGCAGGTGAGGAATCCGCGTGATGTTCGGCATGGTGTCACCTTCGTGTCGTCAGATGTCCCGATGGTACCCGATGCAGGCACGATGCGGCACAATGGGCAGGCAGGTCCGCGCACCCGAGGCGAGGAGGTCGCGATGGGCACGGACATCCGTTTCGGCACCGACGGCTGGCGCGCCGTGATCGGCGGCGACTTCACCTACGACAACCTGCGCCGCGTGGCCGACGCCGCGGGTCGCGTCCTTGCGGCCGATCACCCGGGCGGTCTTGTGCTCGTTGGCTACGACACGCGTTTCGAGGCGGGCAGCTTCGCGCTGGCCGCCGCGGAGGTCCTCGCCGCACATGGCCTGCAGGTCGTGCTCTCCGACCGTTACCTCCCCACGCCAGCGCTGTGCTGGGCGATCGCGCACGACGAGGCCGCCATCGGCGGCGTTATGCTCACCGCGAGCCACAATCCCGCCTCCTACCTCGGCTTCAAGTTGCGGATGGCCGATGGCGGGGCGAGCACGGTGGCGTTCACCGACCGCGTCGAAGCGGCGCTGCTCGAGGCCCCGCCGGCACGCGCTGCGGCCACCGCTCCGGAGGTCGAGACCGCGAACCTCGTGGCCCCGTATCTGGACGCGCTGCGTGCGTTCGTCGATGCGGACGTCATCGCCTCGGCCGATCTCGCGGTCGTGGTCGATCCCCTCTACGGGGCCGGCCAGTCGTACCTCGCCGACACGCTGCGCTCGCTCGGCGTGGACGTCACCGAGATCCATAGCGAGCGCAACCCCGGCTTCGGCGGCCTGCACCCCGAGCCGATCCCGCCGCACATCGACGAGGCCCGCGCGCTGGTGCGTGACGCCGATCTCGACGCCGCATTCATCACCGACGGCGACGCCGACCGGATCGGCGCGGCCGACCGTATGGGCGAGTTCGTCAACCCGCACCGCATCATCGCGCTGATCGCCCGGCACCTCATCGAGGACCGGGGGATGAAGGGCCGCATCGTCAAGACGCTCTCCACGAGCGTCCTGGTCGACCGCATCGCCGGGCATCTCGGCAGCCGGGTCACCACCACGCCGGTCGGCTTCAAGTGGATCTACGAGGAGATGGTGCGCGGCGATGTGCTCGTCGGCGGCGAGGAATCCGGCGGTATCGGGATCCCCTCGCACGTGCGCGAGCGCGACGGCCTGCTCATGGCGCTGCTGCTCACCGAGATGATGGCGCAGCGTGGGAAGGGCCTCGGCGAGCTCGTCGAGGAACTGCTCGAGGTCACCGGCCCGATGGAGTACGGCCGCGTCGACCTCACGCTCGATCCGGATGCTATGGCCGCGTTCCGCGCCGCCATGCCGTCGCTTGCGCCGCCCGATGTGGGCGGCCTGATGGTGCGCGAGATCGTGCGCGCCGACGGCATCAAGTTCATGCTCCCCGACGACGCGTGGCTGCTGCTGCGGACCTCGGGCACCGAGCCGCTGGTGCGCGTCTACGCCGAGGGCCTCAACGGGGGCGTCGTGGACGACCTGCTCGCCGCCGGCCGCGCGCTCGTGACCGGCGCCTGAGCGCTACGACCCGAGGAGCTCATCCGCCGATGCGCGTGACGATGGTGAACAAGTACTACCCGCCGCACCTGGGCGGTATCGAGTACCACATGCGCGATCTCGCCGCCGCGCTTGCGGCCGACGGCCACGAGGTGCGCGCCATCGTCGCCAACGAAGGCGGCCCCACGTCCGTCGAGACGCTCGACGGCGTACGGGTCACCCGCCTGAAGCGCGCGTTCGCCTATGCCTCCACGCCGGTCGCGCTCGGCATGAAGCGCGCGATCGCCGCCGAAGCGGTGCGCCCGGACGCGCCCGACGTCTTCCACCTGCACTTCCCGTACCCCTGGGGCGAGTTCTCGTGGCTCGCTGCGCGGGGCGGCAGGGGGGCGCTCTCGGGCTGGCGGCCCCGCCACGACGTGCCCACCGTGCTCACCTACCACAGCGACATCGTGCGCCAGAAGGTGCTCGGGGCCGCGTACGCGCCGGTCCTCCGGAGCGTGCTCGACCAAGTCGACCTCGTCATCGCTTCGTCGCCCAACATGGTGGAGCACTCGCCGGAGCTTCATCGGATCGCCGACAAGTGCCGCGTCGTGCCGTTCGGCATCCACGTCGAGCGCTTCGCCGCCACGCCGGAGCGCGAGGCGCGCGCGGCCGTGCTGCGCGCGGAGGTGGCTCCCTCGCGAGGCGAGCGGCCCGTCGTGCTCTTCGTCGGGCGGCTCATCTACTACAAGGGGGCCGACGTGCTCGTGCGCGCGATGGCCGACGTGGACGCCGATCTCGTCATGATCGGCCGCGGTCCGCTCAAGGCCGACCTCGAGGCACTCGCCGCCTCGCTCGGCGTCGGTGCGCGAGTGCGGTTCGTCGACCCCGTGGGCGACGAGGACCTCGCAGCCTGGTATCACGCCGCGGACGTCTTCTGCCTGCCGAGCGTCGCGCGCTCGGAGGCCTTCGGGCTCGTGCAGCTCGAGGCGCACGCCGCAGGCGTCCCGGTGGTCTCCACCACGCTCACCACGGGCGTGCCATTCGTGAACCAGCACGGGGTGACCGGGCTTACCGTCCCGCCGGGCGACGCCGACGCGCTCGCCGACGCGCTCGGCACGCTCGTGAGGGACGAGGCGCTCCGCGCACGCCTCGGGAGGCAGGCGAGCGAACGAGCGCTCGCGGACTTCACCGTCCCGCGCATGGTCGAGCGGACGCTCGCGGTCTACGATGAGGCGATGTCATGACATGCAGGAGGCTTTCGTGACACGCCGCCGGTTCATAGCCATCTCGCTCGCGATCGACGCGATCGTGGTGAACGCGTCGATCGTCGCGGCGTTCTTCCTGCGCTTCGGTGGCGAGTTGCCCGAATTCAACTTCGCGGCGTATGCGGGCCTGTGGCCGCTGATCACCGCCATCTACCTTGGCGCGGGCTACGTGTCGGGCCTCTACGAACCCGAGCGCACCGAGAACCTCTGGGAGGTCATCCGGGCGTCGCTGCAGGCGGTCACCCTCGGCACGGTGCTCACCGCCGCGGTCGCGTTCTTCGCGGGCCCGCGCTTCTTCAGCTTCAGCCGTCTCGCCATCCTGCTCGCATGGGTCGGCCAGTCGGTACTGCTGGTCGTCTGGCGCTTGGTGCTCATGCGTCTCACTCGCATCCACTGGCCCGAGCAGCGCATCCTTATCGTCGGCACGTCCGAGGTCGCCTGTGAGCTTGCCGTCGAGCTGGAGCGCCGCTCCGCGTGGGGCTATCGCGTGGTGGGGATGGTGCGGCGCTCGGACGCCGAGCCCGCGACCGCGGGACATCTGCCCGTGCTCGGTGATGCGGGCCAGGTGGCGGAGATCGTCGCGCGCGAGCACATCGATCGCGTGATCGTCGCGAGCCCGGTGGCTCTCCGCGAGCTCATCGAGGAGATGGCCATCGGCAACGACTCTCCGGTGCGCGTGGAGGTCATCCCCGAGCTGTACGAGATCTTCATCGGCACGGTCGACAGCACGGTCTCGGACATCCCGCTCATGGAGCTCACGCGTCCGGCGACGCCTTCGTGGTACGCCGGCGCCAAGCGGCTGGTCGACGTCGTGTTCTCGGCGCTCCTGCTCGCGGTGCTGAGCCCCGTGCTGCTGCTGGCCACGCTCGCGATCCTCCTCAGCATGGGACGCCCCGTGTTCTTCTCGCAGGAGCGGGTGGGGCGCGGCATGGCCCCCTTCCCGGTCTTCAAGTTCCGCACGATGGTGCGCGACGCGGAGGCGGAGTCGGGACCCGTCCTGGCCGAGGAGGCCGATCCGCGCGTGACGCCGCTCGGCCGTCTCCTGAGGCGCTACCGTATCGACGAGCTGCCGCAGCTTGCCAACATCCTGCTCGGCCAGATGAGCTTCGTGGGGCCCCGGCCCGAACGGCCGTTCTTCGTCGAGCAGTTCGCCCAGCAGATCCCGGGCTACCGCGAGCGCTTCAAGGTCAAGCCAGGCGTGACCGGGCTCGCGCAGGTGAGCGGCGGTTACGCGACCACCGCCGAGCGCAAGCTCAAGTTCGACCTCATCTACATGTATCATCAGAACCTGCTCATGGACCTGCAGATCGTAGTCGAGACCATACGGGTCGTGCTCACCGGGCACGGCGCGCGTTAGGAGTCCCTCGTGGCGAAGAAGAAGCGGCACAGCGGCCCCGCGGGCGCGGGCGCGTCGGTGCGGGCGGCAGCCGGGCGGCCGGCGGTCGTGTCGGCGCCGATGGACCTGTTCGACCGCATCGCCTGGTGGTGCCTCCACGCCCTGGTGCTCCTGGTGCCTCCGGCGATGTCCAACTTCGGTCCGTTCAACTTCGACGGTCTGCCGCTCACGTACGACCAGTTCGACATCGTGAAGGTCTTCCTCCAGCGCGGCTTCATCCTCATCGCGCTCGGCGCCTGGCTGATCGGCCTGCTGGTTCGCGGGGGCAAGGTCCGCTGGCACTGGTCCGTATGGCTGGTGCTCGGGTTCCTTGCGTGGGTGGGACTTACCTCGGTGCTGTCCATCCACCCGCCGACCGCGATCTTCGGCAAGTACCGTCGATTCGAGGGCCTTATCTCGTTCGTGACGTACGCGGTGGTCTTCTTCATGGTGATGCAGTACGCCGACAGGCCCTCGCGGGTGCGGTCTCTCGCACGCACGCTCGCGATCAGCGGCTTCGTCGTCGCCGCCTATGGGGTGACCCAGGTCATCGGCACGATCGGAATCGGCACCGCGCGCATCCTCCAGCCGCTCGCGCTCGTGGCGGCCATCGCGGGCCCGGTCGCCTGCATCGCGCCGATCGTCCTGGGCAGAGTGTCCGACCCCGAGACCAGGAGAGCCCTCTTCATCGGCGCGGGCCTTGCACTGCTCGCGGGCGCGTTCATGGCTGCGGGCCTTCAGGAGAACATCGCCGCCGCAGTGGCCACAGGTGTGGACACCGTCGCGCTCGACCCGGTGCGGTGGGGGCGTCTCGGCTTCGAGACGAACCGCGCGTTCTCCACGTACGGCAACCCCGACATGCTCGGGGCGTTCCTGATCTTCCCCTTCGCCGTGGTCCTGGGGCTGGCCCTCACCGAACGGCACACCGGCTGGCGGGCCATCTACTGGGTCTTCACCCTGTTCAACGTCTTCGTGGGGCTGACGTCGTACACGCGGGGTGCGTGGATCGGCGCCACGATCGCGCTCATCGCGATCGCTGTCGCATACGTGCGTGCGCGTAAGGGCTCCGAGATGCGGCTCAAGCCCATCGACCTGACCTTCATCGCGGGTTCCCTTGCTGCGGGGATCACGGTCATCGTCACCACGTCGCTCCGGGACGACGCCGTCCGCAACGTGCTGACGCGGATACTGTCGATCTTCGAGTTCGGTGAGGGCAGTGCGCTCACGCGCTTCCAGATCTGGGACGCCGCGATCTCGGCGATCGCCGAGCGTCCGGTGTTCGGCTGGGGCGCCGATACGTTCCGGCTGCTGTTCCCGATGTTCAAGCCTGCCGAGTACGTCGAAGCCGCCGGGTACATCTCGGTGGCCGACAACGTGCACAACTACCCGCTGCAGCTTGCGAGCGGCATCGGCATACCGGGCGCGCTCCTCATGTACGGGTTGATCGCGGCCGTGCTCACGATCACCGCGCGGGACGTCTTCGCGCGCGGAAAGGGGACCGAGCGGCTGCTGCTGGCGGGATTCTGGGCGGCGTGGCTTGGCTACGTGGTGGCGCTCATCTTCGGCCTCTCGGTCACCGGCGTCACGGTGTTCATGTGGCTTACCATGGGTATCCTGGTGAGCTCGCGCGCCGCGACCCGTGTCGTGAAGGTGCCGGGCTGGGGCTCGATCGCCGCTGTCCTGATCGGCCTGGCCGTCGCCGTGGGACTGACCTTCAACACGATGTACATCGTGGCCGATCACTTCTACCTGCGAGGCAAGACGACGTCCGCGAGCACCGGCGCGACGTCCGCCGAGTTGCTCGCGTCCCGGCGGGTGGCGATAAGCGAGTACGAGAGAGCGCTGGACCTGAACCCGTACAACGATATGTACCGGCTGGACCAAGCACGTGCCTGGGAGATGGCATACCGTGCTGCGCACGCGCTGTATCTTGGTGCCCAGGGCACCGTCGGTGCCGATTCGTATCGCGCTCAGGTGATCGAGACGATCGACCGTACCGAGCAGGCGTATCTCGAGACGATCGACTACGTGCCGTACGAGTACGACACGTACGTGTTCCTTACCGCCTTCTACAACGACCTTGCCGAGGGGCTCAGCGCCTCGTACGTCGAGCGTGCGATCCAGATCGGTGAGATCGGACGGGATGTCGAACCGTACGGTCCCGCGATCCGCGTCCTGCTCGGCCGCGCGTATCTGCTCGCTGGCCGTGACGATGATGCTCTTGCGGAGCTCGAGTTCGGAGCTTCGCTCGACAGCGATTACCTGCAGGGATGGAAGTTCCTCGGCGATGTGCGCATGTTCCTCGGGGACCTTGAGGGTGCCCGGGAGGCGTACGAGCACGTGATGTCGCGTGATCCGCAGTATGCGGGAATCGCAGAAGCCCTCGCGGCTGTCGAGGCCAGCGAGTCAGCGGAGGCATCCGCCTCCGGTGGAGGGGAGTAGAACCGTCACCATGGGTCGGACATCAGTTCCGGACAGCACCATCCAGCGCCTGCCGCTCTACCTGCGCTGTCTGCTCGAATTCGAGCAGCTTCGCATGCCCGTCGTGAGCTCGGTCCAACTCGCCGAGTCCTGCGGCACCAATGCGGCGCAGGTCCGCAAGGACCTGTCGTACCTCGGCGAGCTGGGGACACGCGGCATCGGCTACGATGTCGACGGCCTCATCGAGCACATCTCGGGCGTGTTGGGCGTGACGGAGCAGCGACGTGCGGCCCTCGTTGGGTTCGGCCGTCTCGGCGGGGCGCTCCTGGGTTACACGGGCTTTCCCGAGCGGGGGTTCGAGATCGTGGCTGCCTACGACGTCGATCCCGCCAAGATCGGCTCCGTCGCCGGAGGCGTGACGATCGCGCCGCTCGACGATCTGGAGCGCGATATGGCCGAGCACCCGATAGACATCGTGATCATCTCCACGCCCGCAGCGGCCGCCCAGGCCATCGCCGATCGCGTCGTGAAGGCCGGGGTCAAGGCGATCTTGAACCTTGCACCCGTGCGCCTGGTCGTTCCCGAGGACGTTGCGGTGCGCCAGGTGTGCCTTTCCACGGACCTGCAGGTTCTGTCGTTCTATCTGGCACGGAAGGCGCTGTGACCGATGGCGCAAGACCGTCGGGACGGGAGCATTGTGCCTGGATCCACGCATGATAATTTGGTCGAGGGAGAAGCGCCTGAGACCACGGGCAGCGAGAGCGGCCCTCAGGCCGACCTGGTGCCGGGCTGGCTCGCACTCGCGGTCCTGCTCCTGCTGGTGGCTGTGGCGGCCGCAGGCGGGTTCGTCGTTCGCGGGATGCTGTCGGATCCGGGCGATGGAGCGTCGGCCGAGACGAGCATCGCCGAGTGGGAGCGCGCGGCCGATCGCGACCCGAACGACCCCGAGACGCTGCTGCAGCTCGGCTACGCGTATCAGCTTGAAGAGCGGTATGAGGACGCGCTCATCGCGTACGAGTCGGTCATCGGGCTCGATCCGGACAACACCGGTGCGCTCTACAACCGTGGCATGGTCCTCATGCAGCTCGAGCGCTTCAAGGACGCCGAGGCTGCGCTCTGGGATGTCCTCGAAGTGGCGCCGGATCACGCGCTCGCCTCGAAGGTGCTCGGCGAATACTACGTGGCCAAGAGCCAGTACAAGTCAGCGCTCGTCGCCCTGGAGCCGGTGATCGCCACTCGTCCGCAGTTCGCCGATCTGCAGTATCTCGCGGGATACTCGTGCGAGCAGCTCGGGCGCACGCAAGAGGCGCGCGCGTACTACGAGGCCGCCCTGACGTACGCCCCGGACATGGTCGAGGCCCGCGACGGTCTCGTGCGCCTGGACGACCGGGAGTGAGCTGATGGCGGACGTGGCCCCCCTCCAGGCGGAGCGCCGCATGACGCCCAGACGGGTGTTCGTGATCATCGCGATCGTTTTGGCGCTCACCCTCGTCGCCTTGGGCGTCTACCTCTTCTGGTTTCTGGGCCGGCCCGAGGTGCTGACGGGTGAGCCTGCGCGCGCGGGTATCCAGCCGATCTGGCAGGTGTTCGGGCCGGGCGAGGGCGATCTGCCGCGATTCGATCGCCCGATGAGCGTCGCCGTGGGAGCGCGAGACCGTGTCTATGTGACCGACGCACGGAACGATAGGGTCTGCGTGTTCGACCCCGCAGGCAGGTTCCTGTTCGAGTTCGGTGCCACGGGAATCGCGAAGCCGGCGCCCGGCGTGAAGGCGACGTACGCAGCCGGGACGCTGAATTTCCCGGTCGGCATCGACACCGACGGCGACGGCAACGTATACGTCGCGAGCCTCTACAATGACTCGATCGAGGTCTTCACGTCCGAGGGTGACCCTCTCAGGCGCTTCCCCGACCCGCTCGTCGTGACGGGTGCGGGAGGATCGGGTGCCTACGGCACCGGTATCGCGGTCACGGCGATCGCGGTGCATGACGATCGGGTGTGGGTCACGGACACGTATCAGGTCCTCGCGTTCACGCTCGAGGGAGAGCTCATCACGCAATGGGGCAGACCTGGAACTGCCAGCGCGGACCTCGACCACCCCAACGGCATCGCGGTCAGCGNNCCAGAGGGCGAGGTCATCTGGCAGGTAGGACACATCGCCAGCGGCATCCAGGATCCGAGCGAACGGATATTCGACCTGCCACGCGGGATCACCGTGCTCGCGGACGACTCCATCCTCGTGGTGGACGCGTTGAGGTCCGACCTGGTGCATCTGTCTGCTGACGGCACGCTCATAGGCCGGTACGGTGAGCGGGGCACGCTTCCCGGACAGATGAACTTCGCGAACGATGTGACGACCCTGCGGGGCTTCATCCTCCTCGCCGACAAGGGCGGCGACCGTCTCCAGATGGTCCGCCTTACGTATTAATGAGACTGTCGAATCAGGCACGCTATTTGTTATCATCGAACGTGTGCGTGCTCACCATGTCCTGATGGGAGGCGGAGACCGGGTTCGTGACAGCCAGACGGCTGATCGTCATCGTGCTCTCTGCCGCCGCGATGGTGTCTCTCGCGGGGGTCGCCTATGCGTACCCGAGCGAGCTCGATCCGAGCAAGTGGGATTCACTGCCCGCAGTGAACACGTGGAGCGATCCCGACCCGACCACCGAATGCTGGGTGTGTCACGGCACGCAGGCGGCAGATGAGCGTTCGGGTCCGCATGGCGGCTATCTTGCGACGACCAACAAGTGCGTCACGTGTCACGCCGTGCACATGGCTCCCGTGGACAGCGTGCTGCTCCTCCCTGCGGCGACGGTGAAAGAGACGTGCGAGACGTGCCATGACGGTACCGGCGGCACGAGCGTGTACGGGGCCATCGCAGCACAGGGCCTGACGGTGAACGCAGCGCATCGCATGGTCGGTACGACGAACGTGATCCCGGGCGGCGATGCCGCCTCGGGAGGCAGTCTTGAGACGACCTTCACCGGCTCCGGCGGCAACCTCACTTGCACCGACTGCCACAGCCCTCACGGCTCGCACGTGGTCGCTTCGTTCACGGGTGATCGCGCCCGATCATCGGTGGATACCACGATCACGTCGACCAGGATCCTGCGCCAGCGTCCCACCGGCGCAACGGCAGACGTCGCCACGTACGGGTCGGACTGGTGCGGCCAGTGCCACGCGGGCCGGCTGTCTGGCTCCGGCGCCACCGGGAACCATCCGGTCGACTCCAGCGTGTCGCAGACGCAGACCGCGCCCTTCTACTACGACAACGTGGCGCGCGTGACGAGCACTCTCACGACCACCACCGAGATGGGCACTATGGGGCGCAACAACTTCGGCTACGTGATGCCGGATCCGCGCAGCGGGCTGCAGGACGGGCACTACCCCATCTGCCAGCAGTGCCACGAAGACGCCCGCAACCTCGGCGACGAGGTACCGCAGCAGATCTACCCGGTGACCGAGGTATACAGCGTCACCGCCACCGATGGTGCGGGCGTGAGCGACAACCCCCGCTTTCAGGTGTTCCCGCACGAGTCGCAGGTCGTCCGGTTCCTGATAGAGACCGACGACGATCTGTGCCTGAACTGTCACGGACAACCCGACTAGACGAACGAGGGCGAGACATGCACCCGGGGGAGGGTCGTTGAGCGAGCCGGTAGTCGAGAGCGCTGTTCGTGTGCCCGATGAGGCCGCGTTCGACGGCAACTCCAACCGGAGAGGCCGCGGCGTCTTCGCCGGTATCCTTCTCCTCCTGCTGTTCCTGTGCACAGCGACGACGATCACGCAGTCTTTCGTGGTCCACGGTGGAGACCAGGTCATCACGCAGGTCACCGAGAATCTCGAATGCCTGCAGTGCCACCGCGAGCTCATCCCGCAGTTCTCCATGGCCGCGGTCCACAACCCCTTCATGGCCGAGCAGTGCACCACGTGCCACACGCCTCACGGGAAGATCGAGACCAGGACCGTCATCGAAGGCATCACCCAGACCTGGAACCGCACGCGAACGCTCGTGGAGTGGCTGCCGCTGAAGCTGGTTCTGGATGTCTTCGACGGCGGCGGCGATGGTTCCGGGTCGGGCGGAGGGACCAAGACCACCAAGACGACTGAGATACGAGGCGAGGAGTCCGAGCTGGTGTTGCCCGGGGACCAGCTCTGCTGGATGTGCCACGGCGATATGGGCCCGATGCTCTCGTGGGAGTTCCCGCATTCGCCGTTCGAGAGCGGATACTGCACGACCTGCCACAACCCGCACGCTTCGGACTACAAGTCCATCCTCGCCATGGACCCGAGAGACCTCTGCGTGACGTGTCATCCGATAGGCACGGAGCTCAACCGCATGCAGGTGCACGCGCCCGTCGAGGGCCGCTTCTGCACCAACTGCCACGACCCGCACTCGTCGCGCTATTCGGGCATTCTGGCGGATAACCAGCGAGATCTTTGCTTCACCTGCCATCCGACGGTCGCGCGGCTGTCGAACCTCGGCGTGCAGCACCACCCCTTCCTCTACGACAACTGTACCGGGTGTCACGAGCCTCATGGCTCCGACTACACGCCGCTCCTGCGCGCGGCTCAGCCGTCGCTGTGCTACGAATGCCACGGAGGGATCCAGGACGACTTCCTGAAGGCAAGCCACCATCCGGTGGGCACCATCTCGCTCGTGTGCAGTGGCTGTCACGATCCGCACGCGGCCAACTATCAAGGGCTGCTTCCCGCTGAAGACAACGACTTGTGTTACGAGTGCCACGCGGCACCCATCCAGGCGTCCTACGACCGGTCAGCGCACTTCCAGACGCCGTGCTGGGGCTGTCACACGCCGCACGGTTCCGAATACGGTCCGCTGCTCAAGGACGTGCAGCCGGAGTTGTGCTTCCCGTGCCACACGAGGACGGGCTACGATGATGCGGCGGGAGGCAACTACCGCAACAAGCATCCCGTCAGGCCGGTCTACTACGACGTGAACTCGCGCGAGGCGCTGACCTGTACGTCGTCGTGCCACGATCCCCATGGCACCCCGAATCGCTTCATGCTTCGACACTACCCGTACCCTAGAGATGGCAACTGCCTGATCTGCCACGGTGTGGTGCCGGGGAGCGTCGTCGGCGTAGACTACTAGCCTGCGCCGGGCACTCCGGCGTGCGGCGGCGTTTTTTGCCCCATCGCTTGCGCGAGCGCGTATCCCGCGCCCTATCGCACGGCACGACCTGTAGGAGGCGCTACGTGACATCCGCAGACGACGCCCGGGGCGTCGAGAAGGCGCGCATCGAGGCTCCGCGACCTGCCCGGCGCCGTAGGCGCGCGGCCGGCACGCCGCGGGGCGGATTCGCCGTCAAGCCTCGCACCGTCGTGATCGCGATGCTCATCATCGTGATCGTTGCGGCGGCCGTCGTCGCCTGGTCGCTGCGTCCCGGCCGCTACCCCGGCAGGGTGCGGCTCGCCGATCTTCCGGGGGACACCACAGCGACCGTCGGCTTCGCGGGTGCATTCCCGGCGGACGATGAACCGGCGCTCGCCAACCCGCTCGGCATCGCGTGGGACGGCGACCGCCTGTACGTCGCCGAATCAGACGCCGGAGTGGTCCGCGTCTTCGATGAGGCGGGTGGGCGCATCGGCTCGATCGCCCTGCCGGTGGCGGCAGGTGCGCAGGCCGTCTATCCATCCGCGCTCGTGGCTGCCGGCGAGCGTCTCGCTATCGTCGACACGGCCGGAAACCGCATCATCATCGTGGACGCGGAGCCTGCCGATGAGGCTGCAGAGCCGCTCGTGGTGCTCGGCGGGAAGGACGATGCCCCCGGCCAGCCGATCTCGGTCGCCTACGGTGACGGAGAGTTCTATGTGGTGGACGCATCCGACTCGCTGGTGAAGGTCTACGACGCCGAAGGCGCCTTCGTGCGCGCTATCGGGGGCTCGCTCGAGCCTCCACTCGCATTCGCGGGTGGCGTGGCGCTTCTAGACGGGCGCCTGTTCATCGCGGATTCCAACGGCGGCCGGGTGGTCGTGCTCGATGCGCGCACGGGCGATCAGGTTCGGGTCTTTGAAGACCGCTACGCCCTGCCGAGGGCCATAGTTCCGGTGAGCGATGACGCTCTTGCTCTTGTGGACACGTTCGGCCATGCGGTGTACCTCGTAGGCGCGGACGGGGTGCGTCGAGACGTGATAGACGCTGAATCCGTTCCGGACGGCCCGCTCGCCTCCCCGAGGGGCGTCACCTGGGTCGGTGAGGACGGCAGGCTGTACGTGACGGATGCGGGGGCAGGACGCGTTCTTGTCTACAACGTCCGCCTCAACTAGCGAATCGCGCGGTTGGCGCAGACTTGTGCGCTGTGTCACACTATGCAGGTGCCGGGGCCAGTGCATCGAATCCATCAAGGAGGTGCGCAGAAGGGCTTGGCGTGCCTCGTGATGTGACCCCGGGCCGAAAGTGCAGGCGTGACCCCAACCGTTCGCGCACCCGACGATCTGAGTGCCGCGCGGCCGTGTGCCACGGGAGAATGCACCTTCCGCAGCGACCGGCCCGCTTGCGGCTTGCGAGCGATTCGGCGAGTCCTCATCCTGTCAGCCGTAGTGGCGATCGCGATACCCGCCGTGGCGGTCGCCGCAGTGCCGCATGCGCCGTTCGGCGCGGACACGGCGCTGTGCGGCGAGTGCCACTCGTCGCATGGCGCGGGGTCCGCTCGCGGCCTCCTGAGGGATCGGGGCGACTCGGGACAGCAGGTCACGCAGGTGGGCCTCTGCTACACGTGCCACGACGGCGGTGCCGCCACCAACGTCAAGACGGGTTCGGCGTCGTTCGGATCGGCGAGCGGGCACTCGGTCGAGGAGCGCGGCACCGATGATCCCGAGCGGGATCTCACCGATGCGTGCTCGGATTGCCACTATCCGCACGAGGACCCGGCGACGCTTCCGCGGATCCCGCAGCGTGAGATAAACGGCGTCCCGGTCAGCGAGGCAGGCACGGGGTGGTGCCTGGCCTGCCACGATGACAGCCAGAGCTGGTACGTCTCGCTCACGGCGACGCCGTATCCTGCGCTGTCATCGCCGCTCGAGGGCGACGACGGCTATCCGGTGCTCGGGCGCTTCCCCGGTGCGAGCGTCTATAGCGATGCGGGGCTGAACGCCCACGTGTCGATCCCTGCGAGCATGGCCCCCGACCCGATCGTCCCCGGCATGGAGACGACCCGTTCGGCTGGTGACTGCCTCTACTGCCATTCCGCGCACCGCGGCGCAAGCGTGTACGACAGCCTTGTCGCGACGTACTCGACTCCGGCTGCCGCTCTGGCTGATACCGTCGACGGGGACTACGCTGCCGTGTGCTTCAGGTGCCATGCGGACTCCTCGGAGGCGGAGATCCTCTTTGCCGGCATTCCCGACATCAAGTCGCTGGCCACGGGTGACGCCGTCGATTCGGGACACACGATCAGGAGCGGCGGGGCTGCCTATGAGCCCGGCGCTCCGCTGCCGTGTTACGAATGCCACAACCCCCATGGCTCCAGCCGCAACAACACGATGAACGTCAGCGATGCGCTCGGGCAGAACCTCGACCCGCGCGACCCGGCGGATACCGCCAATGTCGGTGCATCGAAGGAGAAGGTCCGCCAGTTCTGCTTCAGCTGTCACGTCACGCACGATGCCGACCCGGGGACGGGCCGACCCTGGGCGTGGGACAGCGCGAGCGGAGCGTACGTCGCGGTCGGCATCGCCGACACGGCGGTGGACCTTCCCCGCAACGTCGCGGTGGGCACGAACGACCTGCGTCTGCCGATGGCCACCGGCCACGAGAAGGCCGACGTCGATCGCGCGTGCTACGAGTGTCACGGCGACGTCCACCGGCCGATGAGCGGTGTCTCCGAGGGCGGCGTGACGTGCTCCACGTGTCACTCGGCGCTCAACGGCATGGTCGGCGACACCACCCGGTACCACCACGTGCTGGACGATCCGAACTGGGACCAGGCACCGGGCACGGGAGGGGCCTACCCGACGAGCACCAGTTCGCTCGCGTGCGTGAGCTGCCACGTCGACCATAGCGAGTACGAGAGCCTGCCCGGCTCCGATCCGCTGCGTGCCGACGGCAAGGGCTACTCGCTTCGCAGCAGCGCCATCGTGGCGTACCCGGCGGCCAGCAACACGGACGACACGCTGTGCCTCAGCTGCCACAGCGTCGAGGTCGCCCGCAATACCGGCGGGCAGAAGGCCAACGCCATCCAGGAGACCCTGGTGTGGAAGATCGATTCGTCGCTGTGGGCGGTCTCGCCGCACAACTACGACTCGCCAGGGCCGTTCAACGATGGCTCCACCTTCTACGCCAACTGCGCCAAGTGCCACGGCAACCTGCAAGGCACGCTCTCGAGCGGCAAGTTCTCGGTGCACTTCTCGGCGGAGCAGCGGCTTCTGAACGCGCTCGGCGATACGGTGGCCATCAACCTCGCGATCAACGAGGAACAGATGTGCTTCCGGTGCCATAGCGTTGCCGCCGATTTCGCGGTCAACGGGGGCACGCTGCCCGGGGTGCCGAAGCCGTCAGACTCGGTCGACTGGTACGGAACGCAGCCTATGTCGACGTCCAATATCGTGATCTACGCGCAGATGGACCCCACGATCAACGAACACGGGCACAAGCCCGCCGATTACCAGAGCGTCCACCTGCTCAGCGACACGGACGAGACGCAGGCGTACATCAGCGCCAACAAGCATGTCGAGTGCGCCGACTGCCACAACCACCACGTGGTCGGCGACGCCCGTCACGAGTGGGGCACCAGCAACCTCGTCTCGGAGGCCATTCGCGGGGTCTCGGGGCAGGAGTTCTCCCCGGCAGCGCTCACCACTCTCTCGACGGTCAACCGTCCGACCGACGCGCAGGTGAACGCCGGCCTGACGTGGATGGGGGCGGCGAACGGCTACGCCACGCGCGAGCACGCGATCTGCTTCAAATGCCATTCGAGCGAGAACACCGCTCTGGCCTCCTGGGGCGGTACGAAGAGCGGCGCGGTCACGACGAACCGCTGGACGAACGTCGCGGCCGAGGTCAGCGTCGGCAACCAGTCACGGCATCCGGTGATCGCGCCCAACGATGCATACCCGGATACCACCACCTACGGGACGAGCCGGGTCGCTGCCGGTCAACTGAGCGGCATCTGGGAACCAGGCGACACGATGTACTGCTCGGACTGTCACGGCGACTCGACCGCCCCGCTTGCGGGCGACCCCGGGAACCTCGATCACGCTCAAGGCCCGCACGGATCTTCCGTGCAGTACTCGCTCCGTGGCCCCAACACGGCCTGGCCCGCGAACTCGGCCGGGACGCTGTGGACGATCGACATGGTCGAGACCGCATCGGGCACCCCCGGCGCGGAGATGCCGTTCTGCGCCAACTGCCACGAGAACATCAAGGGCAACCAGGCGCACATCAAGAATGCCAAGCACCAGAGCGGCCCCTGCATCCAGTGTCACATCCTCATCCCGCACGGAGGCGGCATGTCCCGCCTCATCGGCGACGGCAACGGCTCGATGCCGGCTCGCTACGCGTACGACAACGACAAGTCCACGATCAAGGTGGCGAGCTACCGCAAGCAGGCAAACCCGCTCAACTACAGCGTCGCCGACTGCTCGGTGACCGACTCGGGTTGCGTGGCCGGCAAGACCTCGCACGCGGTCGGCGACATCACCTCGCCGGGATACGAGAACTGGTAGTGGAGTGGATCGAGCATCCCTCCCGGAGGTCCACGGTCTGCGGACGCGCGGAGCGGTGACCGGCGTGCGTGCGTTCTTCGACGCCCTGTCCTCGCGACGCACGTCGATCCTGCTGATGGCGTTCATCGCCGGCGTCGGCGCGGTCGGCGCCTGGATCCCCCAGCGAAGCAACACGACGACGGTCGCCCTGGAGGCCTGGCAGGCGGAGCATCCCTCGCTTGCGGGCATCGCCGCCGCGCTCGCGCTGGACGCCGTCTTCTCCACGTGGTGGTTCCTCGCGGTCCTCAGCGTGTTCGTGGTGTCGCTCGGCATCGCGACCGTTCGGATGATCGCGGACGCGGCGAGACGCACGCGGTCGTGCGAGGCGTCTCGCACGACCGACATCCCCGGCGTGAGCTTTGAGAACGCTGTCGACCGGGCGCATGCGCTCGGTTATAGCGGTCGCGTGGACGCCGACGGCACGGCCGTCCTGTGGCGTCACCGCGCCGGTGTGTGGGCGCCTGCGGTCATGCACACGGGCATGGTGATAGCGCTTGCCGCGGCCGCCGCATCGTCGGCTTTGACCTCCCGCGCGGTGCTCGACCTCTCGGCGGGCGAGGTGTTCGAGCCGGGCGATGCCTACCTCGTCACCGAGAGAGGGGCCTTCGGAGGGGCGCCTGAGCTCGGTGCGCCTCTTCGGCTGGACGGCCTCGAGACCGAGACGTGGTCCACCGGCGAGCTCAAGACCCTGACGGCGACGCTGTCGGTCAAGGACGAGGCGGGGCAGTGGCGCGCGTATCGGTCGACCGCGAACGATCCGCTGACGGTACTCGGCCACGTCGTCTACGTGCAGGCGGGGGAGTTCGGCGATGCCGCATACCTCGTCGTGACGGACCAAGCCGGCGTGAGCCATCCCGTACGGATGGAGTTCCTGTTCGCGGGCCCGGGCGAGGTGGCCTACTCCGGCGTGACGATCGACGGCGCGCCGGCCATCGACGGCCGCTGGGACCCGGACGGCGTTCGGAGCGACAGGCCGCTCGCGCTTCGTCCGGCCGGCGATGACGACTTCGACCCTGTCACGCTGACCGAGGGGGATATGGCGTCCATCGACGGCTACAGCGTCGAATTCGTCGAGAGCGGCCAGTGGGCGCGCCTCATCGTGGCACGGCCCTACGCCACCCGCGTCCTGTTCGCCGGTTTCGGGGTGATCGCGCTCGGATCCCTCATGATCTACCTCTGGGTCCCGCGGAGACTGGTTCTCGTCCGGGAGGGCGATGGCGTGCGCTATGCCTGGTGGGCGCCCCGGATGGTCCAGGGGTATCGCGTCGAGATCGATGAGATAGCGGGCAGGAGGCGTGCGGGATGATCGGCATGCAGGAGGCCCTGGGGCTCGAGACGCCGCTTCACATCGCCGCGCTCGTGTTCTACGCGTTCGCGGCTGGCCTCGCGATGTACGGCGTCCTTATGGGACGCGATGCAGCGGAGCACGCCGGGCGCGCCGCAGCATTCGCCGGGATCGCCGTGCACGTGGCGGCGCTCGGACTGCGCTGGTACGGCACCGGTCACGGGCCGTATCTGACGCAGTACGAAGTGCTGTCATCGAACGCGCTCGCAGTGATGGTGTTGTACGGACTCGTGTCGTGGCGACGGCGCCATGCGCGTCCGCTCGCGGCGCTCGTCTACCCGACGGCGCTGCTCGTGCTCGGCATCGGCGTGTACTCGGGTCCGGAAGTGCTCATGCTGCCCCCCACCTTCACGGGCGTCTGGCTGGTCCTGCATGTCGGTTTCTACTTCGTCGCGTTCGCGGCCGCGGTCATCTCGCTCGGGTATGCGATCGCGCATGTCGGGTTCGGCTTGCGGCGTCTGGCCCGGAGGCTGTCCACGACCGACCCGGCGACGACCGACCGGGAGTCCCACCGGTTCGCCGGCCTCACCTTCGCCTTCTGGGGTGTGGGCATGCTCACCGGCGCGATCTGGGCGCACTACTCGTGGGGGCGCTTCTGGGGATGGGACCCGGTTGAAACGTGGTCGCTCGTGACGTGGCTCGTCTACGGCATCTACCTGCACGCGCGACGCTTCTATCGCTTGAGCGGCGAGAAGGCTGCTGCGCTCCTGCTTCTCGGGTTCCTATTCGCGATCGGCTCGCTGTTCTTCACGTCTTTGCTGACGACCTCGTTGCACGCAGAGTACTTCGGCTGAGGCCGGTGCGGTATCGTACGTGCGTGACATCGCACTACACCGTACGTCAGGAGGATCTCGTGAACCCATCACCCGCGCTTCGGCGCTTCCGGCGTCCGGGCGTCGTCGCACTTCTTGCCGTCGGCATGACGGCAGCCACGGTGCTGCTGGCGTCATGTGGGGGTACCGACAAGCTCAGCTACGCGGAGGCGCATCCTGCCGCACGCGCCGTAGAGACCGTGCTGGAGCTTCGCGAGGCAGACGTGCGCGACGTCGACGCGTACGCGCCCTACTTCGAGTCTTCAGAGGTGGCCACCGCTCTTGCCGAGGCGTCCGACGTGCCCACGGGCACACCGCGCGTTCCCGGGTGGCAGACGCCGTACGTGAGCGGGGAGACATCGACGACGGCGGACGTCGTGGTGGTCTGGAGGGACACAGCCGAGTTTCCCGACTGGCCGGCGGTGAACGTCTTCTCGACGAGGCTGCTCGAAGGGCGATGGGTTATCGTCGACGCCGTGGAGACATCCAGTGCGCCGGAGCCTGCGGAACCGCGAGAGTAGGCTCACGCTCCGTTCACGGATAACGGCTTTTCCAGCGGCCCGGCATCGCCTGCGCGGGATCTGCACTTCATTCGTTCACGAACTCCTTAACATGGCGTAGACTTTGAGTACCTGCCGCTCACCGTGTGGAGGCATCCTCGATGGCCGACTCGCGCACTGCACCCGATGCGACGCTCTACCGGCTTTCCATGTACCATTGCTATCTCGGCGAGTACATCAGGGCCGGCGCTCCGGCACGCATCACGTCGCGCGAGCTGGCCGACGAGCTCAACATCAAGGAGGAGACGGTCCGTCGCGACATCTCCTTCGTCGGTGACATCGGACGGCCCGGCGCCGGGTACGAACCCGAGGTGCTCTACGAGGCGCTCATGTCCTTCCTCGGTCTCTCCGAGGAGTATCCGATCATCAAGATCGGGACCGCCAAGATGCTCGACGCGCTTCAGGTCGTGTTCCCCGGCGAGCGGTTCGGGGTGAAGGCCGTCGCGTACTTCTCCGAATTGCCCGAAGACGTCGGCAGTGTGGTCGGTGGCATCGAGGTGAAGCACCTGACGGATCTCGCGAAGATCGATCCGGCTCTCGATGCGCATATCGCGCTCGTGGCATGCTCGCCCGGCTGGGTGCAGATCACGCTCGACCTGCTCCACCAGGCGGGCGTCGACGGGGTGCTGCTGCTGACGCCGGTGATCAAGATGCGGCGTCCCGAGGGCATGAACGTCACCCAGCTGCGCATGCCGTGCGATCTCAAGTCGCTGGCGTGCCGCTGCCAGACGGTCGTAGGATCGGTCGGCACGCGCTAGAGAGGCCGCACCCGGCCTAGGGCGTTGCCGTGCTGTCGACGGCCGCGGCATCGTCGGCCCTGTGCCAGTACCACTCGGCCAGCACGTCATCCAGCGCGGCGGAGTGGTCGTCCCAGTCCTCCGGCGGAGCGAACGCGGTGATGAGCACTTCCTGTCCGGCGGTGCGGACCCACACGTACGTCGCCCGGAAGGCGCGCCCGCTGCCGTCGGTCCCTTCGATGCCGACCCGCAGCCCGTCCCGTCCGCCCACGACGGTCTGCTCGGGGTCGGTCACCGAGACGCCGCTCCAGCCGCGACCCTCGCTCCAGTAATCGACGTAGGCGAGCAGCGTGTCGGCGACCGGGGTCTCGGTGGCGGTCCTGCTCACGTACACGACGATCGACAGGGAATCCGCGGTCTCGCCCTCCCCGGGCAGTTCTTCATCCGCATAGACGGAGATCATCCCGTCGCCCACGAGGTACTGCCAGTCCGACGGGATCTTGAAGTGGAGCAGGCCGGACTTGTCGGCCACGTCTCTCAGGCTCGCGTCCTTGCCCTTGCACGCGGTCACGCCGAGAAGCGCGACGAGCGCCAGCACGAGGAGGGCGATCCGGAGCGTCCGAACGCGGGCGCTGGAGTTCATGTGCATCCTCTCGAGATGTCGTTCCGCGACGCCCGTGGCGCCGCGGCGGGTCAACACTGCGCGTTGACGCGCGGGGTGTCGGTTCGTAGTCTGAGTTCGTTATGCCGATACCGATGTCAATGATACGGGCGCGCGCCATGCTCCAGCAAGTCGCGGTCGTCCTCATGGCGGCGCTGCCCCTTGTGGTGCTGCGCTTCGCCGCCGACCCGTACCAGCCGGGGCGTGGTCTCGTGCTGGGGATAGCGGGCTTGCTCGCGGTCGCGGCGGCAGGCGGCATCGGCGTCCCGCGTTCCCGCCAGGCCCGTGCCGCACTGCTGGCGCTTGCGGCCGCGACCATCCTGGTCATCGCCGCCGCTATCGTCGGAGGTCCCGCTTCGGCGGTATTCGGCGTGCACGGCAGGTACCAGGGACTGGCGTCGGGGCTCGCCGCGCTGGTCGCGTTCGGAGTCGGGTTGGCCTCGGCACGCCACACGAGGACGTTCGCGCGCGCGATCGCGCTCGTGCTCGTGGTCCAGTCCGTCGTCGTCCTCGCACAGGTCCCTCAGGGGGCGGCGCCGATGGGCACCATCGGCAACCAGGTTCTCGCCGGCGGCTGGCTTGCCATCGCGATCGCAGTGGTGATCGCGGCGAGCCGTGCCGAGCGCCCGCCGGTCTCGGTGGTGCTGTGGGCCGCTGGAGCGATCGGCGCCCTTGCTCTCGGGGCAGTGGGGTCGCGCGGGGCGTGGGTCGGCGTGGTCGCGGGGCTTGGCGTCGGCGTGCTCGCCGCTCGCTCGACGCGCGTGCGCCTCGCCACAGCGGCCCTGGTGGCAGTCGTCGTCATCGGCACGCTCGCCGGGGGCGCCGCATCGCTTGCGAAGCTCGACCCGGGCTCGCTCGATGAGGGCTCGGCGGCGAGCCGGTTCCACATCTGGCGCGGGACCGCGAGCATGATCGCCGACCACCCGCAGCTGGGCGTCGGCACGGGCAGGTTCCTGTACGTCTTCCCGGTGCATCAGCCGGCCGAGCACGCTCAGGCCGAGCCCGGAGTCCGGGCCGATCAGGCGCACAGCCTGCCGCTGCAGACTGCGGCCGAGTCTGGCGTTCTCGCTGCGCTCGCGGCGGGCGCGTTCATCGCGCTGTCGCTCGCGGCAGGAGCCGCGCGCATCAGGCAGGGCGACGCGGCCGCGCTGATAGCGACGGCGGGACTCGCCGCATGGGCGGCGCAGGCGTTCTTCGGCATATCGACGATCGAGGCGGACGGCCTCGCCTTCATGTTCGCGGGAGTGCTTCTCGCACGCTCCGGCACCGCTTCGGCGTCCGGCTCGGGCCGCCTTGCGCTCGGCGTCGCTTCGGCGGTGCTCGTTGCCGGCTGCGCGTGGTATGTCAGCGCCGACGCGCTTCACCTTCGCGGCATCGACGCGTTCTACGCGGGGGAGATGCAATCGGCGTGGGACCTCGAGACTGCGGCGACAAGGCGGAATCCGCTGGTGGACAGCTATCGCGTCGGCGCCGCGGACGCTGCCTCGTACGGCGCCGCGTCGGATGCGGCGGCGCTCGAGACGGTGGAGGCCGGCATCCGCCTCGAGCCCATGAGCTACGACCTGCTCCTTGCCCGCGCCCGTCTGCTGCGGTCCTCCGGGACTCCGTCCGACGCGGTCCTCGCAGCCTACCGCGCCGCATACGAGAGCTACCCGCTCGGTCAGGCCGTCGGTCACGAGGCGATCGGAGCGGCGCTGGCGGCGGGGGACACCGAAGTGGCGCGCGACATCGCACTGCGCCTGCTCGCGGCGTATCCTAACGACGCGCTCGCACTGAGCGTCGTAGAGGAAGGCGGCCGATGAGCCTGAGGGCGACACGCGTGCGGGGCCATCTCACGCCGGCGGTCCGCCGCCGCGTGCGCATCGGCGCGGCCGCGCTCGGGTTCCTCCTCCTCGCGCTGTGGATCGGCGGCGGCATTCTCGTCCACCAAGGCGTCGGCTGTACCGCCTGCCACTCGATGCGGCCCTATTCCGAGGCGCTGACGCTGGGTGGCCATTCGGACCAGGGCTGCGCCGACTGCCACGTCGAGTCGTCGTTGCTCGCCATCCCCGCCGACGGACTCCGCATGATGGGGTGGATCGGCGGGACGATGCTCGGCCGGGATCCCGGGCCGACGCACGACGATGACGGCGCGTGCCGTGAGTGCCACGCTGCCGAACTCGACGGTGTCGTCGCGTCACGCGGTGTCAGCGTGCGCCACTCGGACTTCATCGCGCAGCCCTGCGACACGTGCCACGCCGGTACCGGCCATCGCGTCGAGTATCGGTACTACCGCCTGCTCGAGATGGACGATTGTCTCGTGTGCCACAAGGCCGCGGCGACCGATACCGACAGCTGCGGACTGTGCCACACGGGCGACGCCGAACGCGTCGCGGGGGACACGTCGTGGCGATCGACCCACGGGGAGGGCTGGGAGTCCACGCACGGCATGGGCGAGATCTCCACGTGCATCTCGTGCCACGTCCCCGCCTATTGCGTGCAGTGCCACGGCACCCGGATACCGCACCCCACGGACTGGCCCGCATCGCATGGCGCGAGTGCGATCGCCGCGGCGGGGAGCGGTTGCGCGACCTGTCACGACCCAGCCTGGTGTGCCGACTGCCACGGCCTCGAGATGCCGCATGCCGCGACCTTCCTGCCGGTGCACGGCCTCGAGGCGCGGGAGCTTGGCGACGCCGCATGCAACCGCTGTCATCCGGCGGTCACCTGCGATGTCTGCCACTACGCGTCCAGCCATCCCGACGTCCCGGGTGTGACCACCGGGCACGGGTGGTGAGCCGGTGAACGAGTCGTTGAGCGACTTCTTCGACCGCGTGGCCCGTGGAGCGGACCGCGTGGTCGGCCGCGTCCCCACGGTGCTCGAGGACCCGCGCGCATATCCCGAGGAAGCGTTCATCCTCGCGGCGATCGCGGTGCTCGTGATCCTCGTGGTGGTGCTGATCGTGCTCATCGGTATCGAGAGCGTCGGCACGTGGCGGTTGCGTCGCCAGATCGGCTTCCGGCGCAGGTGGGACGAGCTCGCCATCCGCACCGGGATCGGCATCGCGATCGCGAGTGGTGTGCTGCTGGCGGTCTCGCTCGTGCCGCTCGTGCCGGCGGTCGGTGGCGCGTGCGGAGCGTGTCATCGCACGGAGGCGGCGGTCGCGGCATGGAGAGCCGATGCCCATTCGGGTGTCTCCTGCTACGCATGCCATGCGCGTCCCGGTCTGACGGGCGCGGCTCGCGCAGCCGCGGAGGGAGGCCTCCGCGCGGTGCTGTCGGCCGAGACGTCGGCGACGCGGACGGTGGCGTACGAGGACCGGTGTCTGGATTGTCATGAAGATATCCGCTCGGGGGTGACGGCGGGGCCGGTGCGCATGCGCCACTCCGACGTCGTCGATGCCGCCTATCCGTGCCTGTCCTGTCACGCCGATGTGGGTCACTCATCGCTCGATCGCGAACCGCTGCCGGTTGTGCGGTCCCGCATGAGCACGTGCCTCGGGTGCCATGACGGAGTCGACGCGTCTTCAGACTGCACCCTGTGTCACGATGCCCCGCCCTCCGACACGCCCGGCGTGCCGATCGCGGGTACCACGCCGGCGCCGCTGACGTGCGAGGGCGGCTGCCACGCCCCGGAGGTCGAGGCGCGCTGCGTGGACTGCCACGGGCTCAAGCTGCCGCACCCCGTTGACTTCATGCGTCAGCACGCGAGCCTGTCCGCAGCCTCGCCGTCGCTGTGCGGCCGTTGTCACGACACAGCCGGGCGCAGCGGGGCGTGCGACTGCCACGGCGACGTGAACGTTCACGGGACGTTCAGCGAGTGGTTCCCGCAGCACGGCCCGAGCGCCCGCACGTCGTGGCCGGGCGGATGCCTGTGCCACGACATCACGTTCTGCCACTGGTGTCACGACAGAGTGCCGTAGGCGGGGCGGTATGTCCGGTGCTTATTGAGAAGCGGTCCGAAGGTTGCTAGGATACGGTGTTTCCCGATTTCGTTAGCGGACGGACGAGGTTCTCGGCTGCCCGAACCCGTGAGGAGTTGGAGTCCCACATGGCACAGAGACTCAGAGCCCGGCGCGTCGGGGGCGGGCCCTCCGCGCTCGTGCTCGTCCTTGCCGGGCTGATCATCGCGCTGGTCGTCACGATCGCGGTCCTCTTCGCGAACAGCTCGCTATTCCGCGATCCGACCGCCGAAGAGCTTGCCCGGCGTGAAGCGCTTGCCGCGCTCGACCAGAGCCCCGGCGACCCGGGCCTCCTCATGACGCTGGCGGAGATCGAGTACTCGATGGGCCGGACGCGAGACGCGTTGGATCACGCAGGGCAGGCCATCGACAACGCTGGCGAGACCACCACCATCTTCCTGCGCTACGCGATGTTGCTGGCGCAGGAGAACCGGCTCGACGAGGCGAAGGTGGCCCTCGAGACGGAGCTGGCAATCGACCATACGAGCGCGGAAGCGTACTTCCTGCTCGCGCAGGTCCTCGACAAGCAGGGTGATCTCGCCGCTGCGCTTGAAGCGATGCTCCGGGCTCTCGAGATCAATCCCTTCGATGGCGACTTCCGCATCTACTATGGCGACCTGCTCGCCGCGGCAGGGTACGAAGCCGAGGCGGAGTCCGCATACAGGGCCGGCCTCGATGTACTGCCGGGCAACGAGCGTGCTATCCAGGGGCTGGAGCGCCTCGGTATCACGTACGAGGAGACATCCACGCCCAATCCCCACGGCAACTAGCCGCAGTACGCCACAACTCGAAGGAGTCCGCGAGAATGTCCTCCAGACGAACCCTGATAATCGCGATCGTCATCGTGCTTGTGCTGCTTGCTGCCCTGGGCACGGTCGCACTGCTGCTGTTCGGTGGCGAGAGCGGCAACGAGGGCAGCGGGTCGGATGCCGAGCCCGCAGCCAAGACCGGCATCGTGTGGGTGCGCAGTATCGAGACGTACGGTGAGTACCGGCTGACCACTCCGGTCGGTATCGGGGCCGGCAGCGACGGCGGCTTCTTCGTGACGTTGCGGGACCAGGCGACCATCGTCGAGTTCGACAGCGACGGCGACTACATCCGGCACTGGGGCGAGCGGGGGCTTGGGCAGGGACAGTTGATGATCCCGCTCGGCGTTGCCGTCGATCGCGCCGGTGCCCGCGTCTACGTCACCGATCGCTCACGCCTTCGGGTGCTCTGCTACGACCTGGAAGGCGCTCTTCGTTGGGAGCTGCCGGTTCTCAATCCGCTGACTCCTGCAGTCACTCCCACCGGCGTCGCCGTGACGACGTTCGGCCCTCTCGTGCAGCTGGACGCCGAGGGCGGGCTGGTCGGGGAGTACGGCGTGCGCGGCGAGCTGCCAGGCCAGTTCGACTACGCGCGTGGCATCGCGGTGCTCGATGAGAACACTGCGATCATCGCGGACACCAACAACGCCCGGGCACAGCGCGTGCAGTTCTCGGGCGAGATGACGGCCACAGTGGACTGGGTCTACGGGCGTCCGCCGCTCAACCAGGAGGACGACACCACGCTGTTCGGCGTGCCCGCGAGCGTGACGCTTGATCGGGAGGGATACGCGTACGTTCTCGACGGCTTCCGGGCGCAGGTGAGTGTGCTTGACCCCGAGACCGGAGAGCCGGTCCACCGATTCGACTTCACGACCGGCGTCATCGACGGGCAGCTCTACCTGCCGAGCGGCATCGCCTATCTTGGCGACTACACCTTCGCTATCACCGACACCGCGAACAACCGGGTGCAGATATTCCGCCTGCTGCGGCCGGGCCAGAACACCGTCCTGGCCCGCACGCCGTGGCTCGGCTGGCTCGGGGCGCTTCCGGCGCTCCTCCTCCTGCTGCTGTTCGGGCGCAAGCGGTGGTTCGCCACCGCCGAGACGCTCGACCGTGCGGCGGCCGAGGGCCGACTGCGCCTGCTTGCCGCGGTGCTGAAGCGTATCCACGTGCTTCCCGAGGTCTACGAGCGGTACAAGGACGCCGAGGAAGAGGGCGTCAGGATCGGCGGGTACCTGCGCGCTGTCGAACCGCCCTCGCGTGATTCGGACGGCCCTGAAGGCGCCGAGGAAGCGCTCGCGAGAGCTGCCGAGCCGAGCCGTCTCGGCCGCGTGCTGCTGCGCAGGCACCTGGTCCTGTGCGCCGACCAGCAGCAGTGCGACCGCATCTCCGAGATGAAGCGACGGGCTCGTCCGTACGAGGATCTGGTTGCCCGGTATGTGCTCGACGGAGAGCGGCCTGCCGAGCGCCAGTGACTCTGAGAACGATAAGCTACGAACAGAGTGGAAGAACCCGCCCAAATGGCGGGTTCTTCCTTTTGTGCGGTTGAACAGCAAGGATAAGTAGGACAGATAGTTAACACACCGTAATCTGATGCCCAAATCCCCTTGCCGGTTTGTTCGTGCATTCACTAACATAGCGGTGGAGCATCCGAACTTCGCGGGCATCCACATGCCCGCGTCACGGAAGGCTCTCCGTCTCCAGGGAGGAGGTGATACAGAAATGACGGGTTCCGTACATTCAAACCACAGGGAGGCAAGGGTGTCCAAGAGGATCCTCTTCGTCGCGCTCGTGGCCACTGCTATCTTCGCGATTGCTGTCGTTCCGGCGTTTGCCGAGGGCTACAACACTCCGACCGAGTACACGCGTGCCAACGGATACTTCTCGGGTCCGCATGGCGGCTACACGACGACCACAAACAAGTGTGCCGACTGCCATTCGACCCACTACGCTGCGGGCAGCTTCATGCTCCTGCGTGCGAATTCCCGTGAAGCGGCGTGCGACTACTGCCATGGCGGTGGCGGCGGTTCGACGATCAACATCATGATGGATAACGATTACAAGCTGATGTCCGATCCGACCACCACGACGGCTGGCATCGCCGTCATCGACGGCAGCTCCGGCAACGGCACGGGCCACACGCTCGGCTACACCGGTAACGCTCCGGCCGACATCAAGCCCGCGTTCTCGTCGACCGCAGGCCTCGCCTGCTTCGACTGCCACAGCCCGCATGGTAACTCCGCGCGCATCCTGACCACGTTCGCGAATCCTGGTCGTGAGATGGGCACCGGGAACCTGGCTCTCGCTCCGGCCGACTTCGGCTATATCGGGAACACCGACGGTGTCATCGATGGAGCCGGCGTGATCGGCACCGAGTGGGGCATCGACCCCGTTCAGGGCAACCTGAAGTGGTGGAGCGGCTCGCTGCAGGTCAAGCCGATCTGGCCGAACGGCCGGTTCCTGCTCGTCAAGAACCCGCACGTGGAGATCAGCAGCGTGACAGGTCTTGAGGTCGCCGACACCACGGTCACCTCGGTCGCGAACGAGATTGCGACCGACGGTGTCAACAAGTACATGATCGACTGGGAAGAGCCTCTTGGTCC
>DCVQ01000020.1:0-133 GCA_002328745.1 Actinobacteria bacterium UBA2184 | reverse complement strand
ACGACAATGAGGGTCCGCACTGCCGTAACTGCCACACTGGTGCGAGCAACTGCTACACCTGCCACAGCGGCGGCGCCTATGACGCTACCCTCGGCGTGGTCTCTGGCAAGACCAACTACGCTGCTCAGTCATT
>DCVQ01000003.1:40464-43460 GCA_002328745.1 Actinobacteria bacterium UBA2184 | reverse complement strand
ACAGCGAGCGGGTGACGAAGCTGGCGGCGCTGCTCGCCGAAGCGGCTTTTCCCCGCGAGGAAGGATGAGGACGACATGATGCGTCGCATCGAACTCACGCGCGGACGCAGGCTCGAGCGCAGCGACGTGCCGCGGACGGGCGGCATCGACGCCGAGGTGCTCGGCGTCGCGCAGCGCATCATCGACGACGTGAAGGCGCGCGGTGACGCGGCCGTCCGCGAGCTCACCGCGCAGCTCGATAGTGTCGTGCTCGAGGACTTCCGCGTGAGCCTCGAAGAGGTGGAGGCCGCGGTCGCCGAGGTCGGTCCGGACTTCCGGGACGCCATCGCCACCGCCGCCTACTCGATCGAGGAGTTCCACCAGCGGCAGGTCACGCAGTCATGGTTCACGACCGCTGACAACGGCGTGTTCCTCGGCCAGAAGGTGACCCCCATCGAACGGGTCGGGATCTACGTGCCCGGCGGCCGCGCCCGCTACCCGTCCACCGTGCTCATGAACGCGATCCCGGCGCTCGTGGCCGGCGTCGACGAGATCGCCATGGTCGTGCCGCCCGACGCGGACGGCCGCGTGAGCCCGTTCACGCTCGCCGCGGCGGCCGAGGTGGGGCTCACCGAGATCTACAAGATCGGCGGCGCGCAGGCGATAGCCGCGCTCGCGTACGGCACGGAATCGGTCCCCGCGGTCGACAAGATCACGGGACCGGGCAACGCGTACGTCACCGCCGCGAAGAAGCTCGTCATGGGCGATGTGGGCATCGACATGCTCGCCGGGCCCTCCGAGGTTCTCATCCTCGCCGACGAGACCGCCGAGCCGATGCTCGTCGCGATCGACCTCATGGCGCAGGCCGAGCACGATCCGCGCGCAACCACCTACCTCGTCACCACCGACCCGACGCTGCCCGACGACGTCGAGCTGGCGCTCCGCGAGCTGCTCGTCGACTCGCCGCGCGCCGAGGTCATCGAGCGCTCGCTCCAGGACAACGGTGTCGTCGTGATCTGCCCCGACGTCGACTCGGCGCTCGACGCGGCCAACCTCATCGCCCCGGAGCACCTCGAGGTCATGATGAGCGACCCGTTCGAGCTGCTCGGCGCCATCCGCAACGCGGGCGCTATCTTCCTGGGACCGTGGACGCCGGAGAGCGTGGGCGATTACGTCGCCGGCCCCAACCACACGCTCCCGACCGGCGGCACGGCGCGGTTCTCGAGCCCGCTTTCAGTCGATGACTTCGTCAAGAAGTCCTCCGTGCTCTCGTATTCGCTGGAGGGCCTCGAGACCGACGGAGCGACCGTGATGACGATCGCCGAGGCCGAGGGCCTGGATGCGCATGCGCGCGCCGTGGGCCTGCGGCTCGCCCTCGCGTTCGGGCTTGAGGAGGACGTGTGATGGACCGCCTCCGATCCCCGCGCCCCGAGCTGGATGACCTCGTGCCCTACGAGGCGAGGGACATCCGTGCCGATGTGGTGCTCTCGGCGAACGAGAACCCCCACAACCTGCCGGGCGAGCTGCTCGAGAAGCTCGCCGATAGGGTGCGCTCCGACATCGCGTTCAACCGCTACCCCGACCCGCTCGCCACGCATCTGCGCACGATGATCGCCGAGGCAAACGGCCTCGACGCGGGCAACGTGCTCGTCGGCAACGGCGGCGACGAGATCATCCTCGACGTCGTGCTGGCGTGGGGCGGCCCCGGGCGGTCGCTCGTGGACCTGCCGCCGACGTTCGCGATGTACGGCATCGACGCGCACATGACCGGCACCGAGATCATCGAAGTGCCCCGCCTTGCCGACTTCGACGTGGACGGCGAGGCGCTCATGCGCGCCATCGAGGAGCGCGACCCCGATATCATCGTGGTCTCGAACCCTAACAACCCGACCGGCACGATGGCGCCGGAGACGCTGCTCATCGACGTGCTGGCGGCCACCGACGCGCTCGTGCTCGTGGACGAGGCGTACTTCGAGTTCAGCCGACAGACGATGCGCCCACACATGGAACGCAACCCCAACCTCGCGATCCTCCGCACGTTCTCCAAGGCGTTCTCGCTCGCGGGGCTGCGCGCGGGGTACCTGCTCGCGAATCCCGAGGTGATCCGCGAGCTCACCAAGGTCCGGCAGCCGTACTCGGTCAACCGGTTCACGCAGGTCGCCGCCTCGCTCGCGTTCCGCGAGCGCATGGTGTTCGAGGCGGGCGTGCGCGACACCATCCGCGTGCGCGACCGTCTGCTGCACGGCCTGGCCAACCTGCCCGGCATCGAGATCTTCCCGACCGAAGCCAACTACGTGTTGTTCCGCGTGGCGCAGGCTTCGTCGGTGTGGCGCGATCTGCTGCACGACCACTCGGTGCTCGTGCGCGACGTGTCCCGCACGCCCGGGCTGGAGGACTGTCTGCGCGTGACCGTGGGCTCAGACGAGGAGATCGAGAAGTTCCTGAGCGCGATGGACGAGATCATGGCCTCCAAGCGCGCATCGGAGCACTTCGGACTCAACGCGACCGCGTCGAGGCACATGACGAAGGACGGTGAGTGACGTGGCGCGCAGCGCGACCATCGAGCGCAGAACCGCCGAGACGGACATCCGGCTCACCCTCGGGCTGGACGGCGAGGGCGTCACCAAGGTGGCGACCGGCGTGCCGTTCTTCGATCACATGCTCGAGGCGTTCGGGCGCCACGGCCTGTTCGATCTCGTCGTCGAGGCCACCGGCGATCTCGCCGTGGACGATCACCACACCGTCGAAGACGTCGGCATCTGCCTCGGCCAGGCCTTCGTGCGCGCGCTCGGCGACAAGCGCGGCATCCGGCGCTTCGGCTCGGTGTTCGTGCCGATGGACGAGGCGCTGGTGCTCGCCGCCGTCGACATCTCGGGTCGCGGGCAGCTGCACTATGACGTGGCCGTGCCGATCGAGCTGATCGGCACCTTCGACACCACGCTCGCCAGGGAGTTCATGATCGCCCTCGCCGCCAACGCGGGCATCACAGTGCACGTGATGGCGTTCGCGGGCGAGAA
>DCVQ01000003.1:0-40428 GCA_002328745.1 Actinobacteria bacterium UBA2184 | reverse complement strand
GCAACCTGCGAAGCGTGCAGAAGGGATTCGAGCACGCGGGCGTGCCCGATGTCGTCGTGACGGCCGATCCCGCGACGGTGGCCGCCGCCGGGGGGATCGTGCTCCCGGGGGTCGGCGCGTTTCGCGACGCGGCCGCGAGCCTGGTTGCGACCGGGATGCGCGAGGTGCTGCTCGAGCGCATCGCGGAGGGCGTGCCGTTCCTCGGCGTCTGCCTCGGCATGCAGCTGCTTGCCGACGTCGGTCTCGAGGACGGCGAGTGGCGGGGCCTCGGCGTGATGGGCGGCACGTGCGAGCGGCTCCCCGGTGGCGTGAAGGTCCCGCACATCGGGTGGAACACCGTCGCCTACCCGCGTGAGAGCTCGCTCTTTGCCGGCATAGCCGAGGACACCGCCTTCTACTTCGTGCACTCCTACCACCTGCGTCCGGCCGATCCGGGCTCGGTGATCGGCACGACGCACCACGGCATCGATTTCGCGGCCGCGGTGCAGCGGGGAAGCGCATTCGCCGTGCAGTTCCATCCCGAGAAGTCCTCGGCGATGGGCCTGCGCCTGCTCGGCAACTTCGGCGACATCGTGCGAGAGGGCGTGGCGTGACGTGATCGTCTTCCCCGCGATCGACATCCTCGGCGGGCGCGCGGTGCGGCTCGCNNTGGGTGCACGTGGTCGACCTCGACGGCGCGCGCGACGGCGTGCCCGGCAACATCGCGGTCGTGGAGCGCATCGCGCGGGAGAGCGGCTTGCGCGTGCAGACCGGAGGCGGCATCCGCACGATCGAGACGATGCGGCGGCTCGCCGATGCGGGCGCGGCGCGGATGGTGCTCGGCACGAAGCTCGCCACCGACGAGGCGTTCGTCCGCGAGGCGGTCGCCGAGTTCGGGGACGCCGTCGTGGCGGGAGTGGACGCGCGTGACGGCGAGGTGAAGGTCGCGGGATGGCGAGAGGGCACGAGCGTGCGGGCGGTCGAGCTGGTCGGCGAGCTGGCCGGTCTCGGCGTGCGGCACCTCGTCTACACCGATATCAGCCGCGACGGCATGGGCACCGGCATCGCGGCGGACGCGTATCGCGACGTGGCCGCGCGGGCGGGGTTCCCGGTGGTGGTGAGCGGCGGGATGGCGACGCCGGACGATGTGCGCGCCGTGGCCGCGCTCGGCGAGGCGGTGGCCGAGGGCGTGATCATCGGCAGGGCTATCTACGAGGGCGCGATCGCGCTTCGAGAGGCGCTTGCCATCGCGGGCGAGGGGCGCTGAGACGATGCTCACGAAGCGCGTGATACCGTGCCTGGACGTGCACGAAGGCCGTGTGGTCAAGGGTGTCAACTTCATCAACCTGCAAGACGCGGGCGACCCGGTCGAGCTCGCCGCGGCGTACGATCGCGAGGGCGCCGACGAGGTGGTCTTCCTCGACATCACGGCGACGCACGAGGAACGCCCCTCGATGCTCGAGGTGGCCACGCGCACCGCCGAGGAGGTCTTCATCCCGTACACCGTGGGAGGCGGGATGCGCTCGGCGGCCGACATCCGGGCGATGCTCGCCGCGGGCGCCGACAAGATCTCGATGAACTCGGCGGCGGTCCGCGACCCGGCGCTCGTGACCGAGACCGCCCGCATCTACGGCTCGCAGTGCATCGTGGTGGCGATCGACGCGCGGCGGCAGCCGGGCTCGGCGCCCGAGCGGTGGGAGGTCTTCGTCGCGGGCGGTCGGACGAACACCGGTCTGGACGCCGTTGCGTGGGCGGCCGAGGCTGAGAGGCGCGGGGCGGGGGAGATACTCCTGACGAGCATGGACCGCGATGGCACCAAAGACGGCTTCGACCTGTCGCTCACGCGCGCGGTCACGCGCGCGGTGAACGTCCCGGTCATCGCGAGCGGCGGTGCAGGCGAGCTCGAGCACTTCGCCGAGGTGGTGGTCGAGGCCGATGCCGACGCGGTCCTTGCCGCGAGCGTGTTCCATTTCGGCCGCTTCACGATCCGCCAGGTCAAAGAGGCGATGGCGGCGCACGGCGTCCCGGTGAGACTGTAGGAGCTGGTGGGAGCGATGGGTGGCGCGTTGAGGTACGTGCTCGGACTGGGCGTGGGTGTGTTCTCGGTCGCGACAGCGGTGTTCCTCGCCTGGGTCGCGTCCACCGACACCTCGCCGATGAGCTGGGTCACGCCGTACGCGTTCATCACGGTGATGGCGTGGTGGATGGCGCTCACGATGGGCGTGTCCGCGGCTGTGACGATCTCGGGGCGCACGTCGGCGGGCATGCTCACCGGCCTTGTGGCGGTCCCGGGCTACGTGCTGTCGATGGCGCTGACGTGGGATCCCGTGGGCGGGATGGCCGCCTTCGGCGAGGTTTCGTCCTGGGTGATCGCGGTCGTCACGCTGGTCGTGCCCTGGGCGTTCGGCCTCGCGTTCGGCATGTCGGTGCTCGATCATCGCAAGCCGGTCGGCGGAGTCCGCCCGTGACCGGCCGGGGGGAGCGCTAGTGCGACAGATGCGCAAGGAGCGGCACCGGATGCCCGCCGGAGAGTGCGAGGCGTTCCTGCGTCGGGCCGAGGTCCTGCGCCTCGGGCTTGCCGATGATGACGGACCGTACGTGGTGCCCGTGAACTTCGGTTACGAGGACGGACGGCTCTACGTCCACGGCCCTCTGGAGGGGCGGCGGATCGACGCGGTACGTGCGAACCCGCGCGTGTGCTTCGAGGCCGACGAAGGCGAGATCGTGCGCTCCGATCGGGCGTGTGGCTTCACCTCGCGGTTCGCGAGCGTCGTCGGCTACGGCACGGCCCGGTTTGCCGACACGCTCGGGGCGAAGCGCCACGGGCTGGGCGTCATCATGCGACACTATGGAGGACCTGAAGATGGGATGCCCGACGAGACGCTCGCGAAGACGTCGGTGATCGTGATCGAGATCGAGACCATGGACGGCAAGCGCTACCTGCCTGCCGCCGAAGAAGGAGCGTGACATGGATCGCGAGCGAGACGCGCTCGGCGTCGGCGACCTGAAGTACGACGAGAACGGGCTCATCCCGGCCGTCGTGCAGCAGGAGGGCACCGGCGAGGTCCTGATGGTGGCCTACATGAATCCCGAGTCGCTGGCCAAGACGCTCGAGACCGGGAAGACCTGGTTCTGGAGCCGGTCGCGGCAGAAGTACTGGCAGAAGGGCGAGAGCTCGGGCAACGTGCAGAACGTCCGCGAAGTGCGCTATGACTGCGACGCGGACACGCTGCTCGTCACCGTCGACCAGGTGGGGGCGGGCGCGTGCCACACCGGCGAGCGGACGTGCTTCTACCGCACGCTCGGCGAGCCGTCGCCGGTCGCGCCGTCCATCGGCCCCACCCTNNCAGGACAAGCTGCTGAAGAAGATCGCCGAGGAGTCGGGCGAGGTCATCATCGCGGCGCGCGATCACGATCTCGGACAGCTCACCTACGAGGCCGCCGACCTTCTCTACCACCTGCTCGTAGTGCTCACGCGCGAGGGCATCTCTCTCGGCGAGCTTGCCGCCGAGCTCGAGAGTCGCAGGAAGTAGCCCGGCCGTGGCGGTACGCCCGTCGGCGATGCTCGAGGACGTGGTCGCACCCGGCGTGCGCGTCGGCCGCATCGAGCCGCTCCAGCGTCGCGTGGACCGCAACCGGTGGAAGTTCGTCGCCTTCATGCTCGCGTTCACGACGTTCGTGTCTGTCGGTTTCGCGATCGTCGTGGCCAGCGGGCTCGGTGTGGCGCTCGCGTGGTACCTCGCCTGGATCTTCAGGGGAAACGACCCGCTCGTCGCACACCCCATGGCGCTCGCGGGCCAGGTCCTGCTCCTCTCGTTCGGGATGAGCTTCGTGGCCTCGGGGGCGTGGGCGCTCGTGAGGCTCGCGCGCTCCGACGTGACGCTCATCCGGCGGCTCGACGCCCGCGTGCCTCGCCCGGGGACGTACCTGCCCACCAGGAGCGCGTTGCGGGATATGGCGATCGCGGCGGGCATCAAGCCGGTCCCGACGTTCTACATCATCGAGACCTCTCGCGTGAACGCTTTCGTGCTCGGGCGCTCGCTCAGCCGCGTGCGCATCGGGATGACGACCGGCATGATCGAGAAGATACCGCTGGGCGAGCAGCGCGCGGTCTTCGCGAACCTGATCGCGCGCGTCGTGTCGCGCGACACGTTGTGGGCCACCGCAGTCTCGGCGCTCATGGGGCCGATCTGGGGCTATCGGGAGCACGACCTCACGCGCGACGCGGACTTCGAGTCCGGGGAGCGCCTGGGAGACCGTACGGGTGTTACGTCGGCAGCACCTGTCGGCGGATTCGTCGTGTTCGGCGCCGCCGCGCTCGTGACCGAGGCGCTGGCCTGGTACCACCAGGAAGCGGCATGGAAGGCGGCGGAGAAGGCGGACGCCGAGGGCATGATGCTGCTGAAACACCCCCGGGCGATGCTCGACGCGATCGAGCACGTCCTCGAGCGGGACAACCACGTCCCGAGCGCCGGCGACGCGTACTCGACGCTCTTCTTCTGCTGGGCGGGGTTCGGATTCGCGCCGGAGGACGATCCCGAGATGCGCCGCGTCGCCCGATTGCGCGAAGCGCTCGGCGCGGAGGGGGCGCCGCGCGCGTCGCGGCCCAACCTGCCCGAGTGGCCCCGACCTCCGCGGCTGGAGATAGGGATCCCCCCCGACGGGGAAGCTTGATAGCGGCTCCACCGCATACCACAATGGCCGAAGCGTGCATTACGTCACAGGACAAGGGGGATTCGCCGGTGCGCAGATGGGTCCTGGTGCTGCTGCTCGCATGCATCGCCTTCGCGACCGTCGGGTGCGAAGGCGATCCGGCGCCCGCATCGCTCCCCGTGCTGGACAGGCCTGACACTCCGTCGATCCTGCCGACCGTGACGATCTCGCTTCCCGAGCCGCTCGGTCCCAACCCGGTCACGGACGGCATCAAGGTCGCGTCGTTCCTCGGCGACGAGACGCGCCGCTTCTACGGGCTCGGTCCGGTGCCCGAGAAGCTCGAGGTCATCTGGAGGGCGAACATCGGCAGCGGCACGACCGGCGGCACCGCATCGTCGTCCGGGATGATCACCTGGTCGGGCACCGGGTGGACGGGGCAGCCCGCGCTCGTCCGCGACGACGGGAAGAACTACCTCCTCGTGGGCGGCTTCGATCACAACCTCGTCAAGCTCGACGCCGAGACCGGCGAGGAGCTGTGGGCCTACACCTTCGACGACGTGATCAAGGGCAGCCCGACCGTCTTCCGCATGCCCGACACGGGGAAGCTCGCTGTCGTGTGCGGTTCGCGCCGCGGCTTCCCGCGTTCCATCGGCGACGCAAGCATCGCGCCCGTGCGGTGCGTCGACTTCGAGACCGGGGAGGAGCTGTGGCGGCTCACGGCGCCCCGAACGAAAAGCTACAGCCGGGACGCCGACTCCAGCCCGGTCATGGTCGGCGGCACGCTGTACGTGGCGATCGAGACGGGGCACGTCTACGCGGTGGACCCGACGAAGACCGAGCAGCGCGGCGGCTACAACTGGCCGGTCATCAAGGCCGAGCAGGTCCTTCTCGGCGATTCGCGCGCGAGTTCGCACGGCGGCAACCTGGTGCTCGAAAGCTCGCCGTCGGTCATCGGCGACGTGCTGTACATCTCATCGGGGGCCGGCCACGTGTACGGCCTCAAGCTCGAGACCCTCGAGATCGTGTGGGACTACTGGATCGGCTCGGACATCGACGGCTCGCCGGCCACCACCGAGGACGGCCACATCCTGCAGGCGGTCGAGAAGCAGTACATCTCGGCGAAGGGCGGTGTGCTCAAGCTCGATCCGAGCAAGCCCGCCGACCAGGCGCTCGTGTGGTACTTCCCGACCGAGAACCGGTCGTTCGCCGACTGGCAGGGCGGGGTCATCGGGTCGGTGACCGTCAACGACGCGTACGGCAGCGGAGACGAGCGTCCCGCACTCGCCGCGTTCACCGCCATCGACGGCAACCTGTACGTGATCTCGCAGGACGAGATCGACGGCACCGCCACCAGCCCGCAGGGCGTCGCGAACGTGCCGAAGCCCAAGCTCGTCTTCAAGGACAACATCGGCGGCGCCATCTCGACGCCGATCATGGTCGACGACTACGTGATCGCGGCGGGGTACGACGCGCAGGTGCACGTCTACAAGATCGACTACCAGGCCGAGGGCGGCGTGCCGATGACGGACCGGTCGGGCGGGACGTGGACGGTCGGCGTGACCGAGGTGGCCACGTTCGCGTCGGGCGGGAGCTACGAGTCGACGCCGATCGTGTGGCGGGGCCGGATCTACATCGGCTCGAGGGACGGGCGGTTCTACTGTCTCGGCGATCCGGCGCTCATCGACCAGCCGGCAGGGACGCCGTAGTCGTCACCGCTTGCGCGCCGCCGCCGGGGCTGCTAGAGTCCTCCGCAACCACATACGTGGCCTGTGACGGGGAGTAGTACTCCGGTTACGCGAAACGCCAGAGAGTCGGGGACGGTGGAAACCCGGCATGAGCGGCCGGTAGGAATGGACCCTCGAGGCTCCGGGGCAACAGCGCGATAGCGCCTACTAGTCCCGGCGGACGCCCACCGATACCAGGGACCGGGTATGAAGGCCGGATCATCGGCCGCGTACTGCAGGAAGAGTGGCCGGAGCCGTGACAGGCTTCGGCAACAAGGGTGGTACCGCGGGAGACACGAGCTCTCGTCCCTTAGAGGACGAGGGCTTTTTTGTATTCCCGGGTACCGAGAAGGAGCGAACGTGATCCTGCCAGCGAAGGACGAATTCGTACGGCTTGCCGCCGACCACGACGTGGTGCCGGTCGCGCGCGAGGTCTACGCGGACCTGGCGACGCCGATTTCGGCGTTCATGGCGCTTTCCGAGGGCGCCGCGCACGCATTCCTGCTCGAGAGCGTGATCGGCGGGGAGCGTCTCGGCCGCTACAGCTTTCTCGGCGTCGGCGACCGCGAGGTCATCACGGCGAGGCGAGGCGAGGTCGTCGTCGAGAACGGCGGCGTCCACGGCATGGCCGTCGACGATCCGCTCACCGTGGTGGCGGACCGCCTCTCGGCAGGACGCGTCGCCCGCGTGCCGGGACTGCCGCTGTTCGTCGGCGGGGCCGTGGGCTTCGTCGGCTACGAGGCGGCCACCGGCTTCGAGCGCGTCCCCCGGCACGGGAACGATGAGCTGGGCGTGCCGGACATGGTCTTCATGATGGCCGACGTCGTCGTGGCGTTCGATCACGCGCGGCGCGTGCTCCAGGTGATCGCGCCCGTGCGTCCGGGCGGCGCCCCCGAGCTCGCGTACGACGCGGCCCTCAAGCGCATCGACGGCTACCTGCGCCGCATCGATCGCGGTCCGCGCGGCGCCGAGCTGGGCGCTGTCGGCGTCACCCGAGAGGTGCCGCTCCAGGCGCACACTTCGAAGGAGGACTTCCTTGCGAGCGTCGTCGCGGCCAAGGAGCACATCGCCGCCGGCGACATCTTCCAGGTGGTGCTCTCGCAGCGCTTCTCGGCGCCGTACGAGGGCGACGGCCTCGACCTGTACCGGGTGCTCCGCGCGGTGAACCCGAGCCCGTACATGTTCTACATCCGTACCGCCGAGGTCACGCTTGTGGGTTCGAGCCCCGAACCGCTCGTGCGCGTCGAGGACGACACCGTGCTCACACGCCCGCTCGCCGGCACGCGGCCGCGGGGCGCTGACAGCGCCGAGGACGGCCGCCTGCGCGCGGACCTGCTCGCCGACGAGAAGGAGCGCGCCGAGCACGTCATGCTCGTGGACCTCGGCCGCAACGACCTCGGTCGCGTGAGCGCGCCGGGGACGGTCACGGTCGACGAGCTCATGGAGGTCGAGTACTACAGCCACGTGATGCACATCGTGAGCAACGTGACCGGCACGCTCGCGCCGGGCAAGGACGCCTTCGACGCGCTGCGCGCGACGTTCCCCGCAGGGACGGTCTCAGGCGCCCCGAAGGTTCGCGCGATGGAGATCGTCGCGGACCTCGAGCCGGCCGCCCGCGGTCCCTACGCCGGCACGGTCGGCTACTTCGGCCTCGATGGCGCGATGGACATGTGCATCACCATCCGCACGTTCGTGCTCGCCGGCGGACGCGCCTACCTGCAAAGCGGCGCCGGTCTCGTGGCGGACAGCGAACCCGAGCGCGAATACGAGGAGTGCCTGCACAAGGCGCGCGCGCTGCACCACGCGCTGGAACTCGCAGCCGGGATGCACGGGGAGGATGCGATCACGCCCCGCCCGGACGATCGGGAGACCACGGCCTCTGTCCTCGGAGGCTCCCGCCTCCCGGCGGAAGCCTCCTGCGAAAGGATCGGCCTTAGGTCTCCCGATCGCCCGTCCGGGGAGGTGGCCCGATGATCCTCGTCATCGACAACTACGACTCCTTCACCTACAACCTCGTGCAGCTGCTCGCCGCGCTCGGTGCGGACGTGCGGGTGGAGCGAAACGATGCGCTGACGGCTGTCGAGGCTCTTGCCCTCGCGCCTGCGGGCGTCGTCATCTCGCCGGGCCCGGGGACCCCCGCGGACGCCGGCATCTCGGCGGGTGTCGTGCGCGCTGCTGTGGAAGCGGGCGTGCCGGTGCTCGGCGTGTGCCTCGGCCATCAGGTGATCGCCGAGGTGTTCGGCGGGGCCGTGTGCCGCGCACCGAAGCCGGTGCACGGCAAGACCGACGAGATCGTCCACGACGGCACCGGCCTGTTCGCGGGCGTCCCGAACCCGTTCACCGCCACGCGCTATCACTCGCTGTGCGTGGAGGCCGGGAGCATCGGCGAACCGCTTCAGGTGCAGGCGACGACCTCGGACGGCGTGGTCCAGGCGCTCCGGCACGCGGGCAAGCCCGTCTTCGGCGTGCAGTTCCACCCCGAAAGCGTGCTCACGCCCGAGGGCGCGAAGATCCTCGCGAACTTCCTCGACGTGTGCGGCGAGGTCCCGCTCGAGCGCTCGACGCCCGAAGCTCCGGCGGCCATCGCCGCGGCGGGCGGCACGGCGCGCTCCTCGGCACGACTGGCCGAGGTGACCACGGTCCCGGGGGCGATCGCCCGCGTGACGGGCGGCAACGCGCTCGACGAGGACGAGGCCGAGCGCGTGATGGGCATCGTCATGGACGGCGAAGCCACTCCCTCCCAGATCTCCGCGCTGATCGTCGCGATGCGCATGAAGGGCGAGACCGTCGACGAGATCACGGGCTTCGCCCGGGCGATGCGCGACCGCGCCACACCCGTGCGACCTTCGACGCCCGGCTACATCGATATCGTCGGCACGGGCGGAGACGGGCTGCACACCTTCAACATCTCCACGACGGCGACGTTCGTGGTGGCCGGGGCGGGCGTGCCGGTCGCCAAGCACGGCAATCGCGCGGTCTCGTCGTCGGCCGGCAGCGCTGACGTGCTCGAGGCGCTGGGCATCGACATCTCGCTTCTGCCGGCCGACATCGCGCGCTGTGTCGACGAGGTGGGCGTGGGCTTCATGTTCGCGCAGACCCTCCACTCATCGATGCGGCACGCCGGACCCACCCGGCGGGAGATCGGCATCCGCACGGTCTTCAACATCCTGGGGCCGCTCACCAACCCCGCGAGCGCGAAGCGGCAGCTTCTCGGGGTGTACGATCCGCGTCTCGCGCCGGTGCTTGCCGAGGTTTCGGGGCACCTGGGGAGCGAGCGGGTGCTCGTGGTGCACGGGCACCCGGGGATGGACGAGGTCTCGGCCAGCGGCCCGACCACCGTATCCGAGTCCGATGCCGGGCGCGGCGGCGTACGCACCTACACGATCACGCCCGAGGAGGTCGGCATCGCGCGCTCCACGCTCGCCGACATCGCAGGCGGCGACGGCGCGGCCAACGCGATCCTGGTGCGCGCCGTCCTCGAGGGCGAGCACGGCCCGCGCCGGGACATCGTGCTGCTTAACGCTGCTGCGGCGCTGCTCGCGGCAGGCGCGGTGGACGACCTGGCCGGGGGCGTCGTTCGCGCGCGTGAGTCGATCGACTCCGGGCGGGCGATCGACGTGCTCGAGCGGCTGGTGTCCACGACCCGGAGACTGGCGAGGGAGGCGTCATGAACTTCCTCGAGACGGTGATGGCGCGCCGCCACGAGCGCATTCGGGCGGAGTACGGCGACCTCTCGGCGGCCGATCGCGAGCGGCTCGCGTGTTGCCCCCGCTCACCGCGTGACTTCGGCGCGGCCCTTCGCGAGCGCGCGGACGTGGCGGTCATCGCCGAGGTGAAGAAGGCCTCTCCGAGCGCGGGGCCGATCGCGCCGGAGTGCGAGGCATCCAAGCAGGCACTCCACTACCAGGATGGAGGCGCAGCCGCGATCTCGGTCCTCACCGAGCCCGACTACTTCGGCGGCTCGTTCGCCGACCTCTCGGACGTGGCCGACGCGGTCGACATCCCGGTGCTGTGCAAGGACTTCATCGTCGATCCCGCGCAGCTGTTCGTGGCGCGAGGCCATGGCGCCGACGCGGTGCTGTTGATGGTGAGCGTGCTCGGCAACCTTACGAAGGACTTCGCCGACACCGCGGTGACGCTCGGCATGACGCCGCTCGTGGAGATCGTGAGCGCCGATGAGCTCGCGATCGCGCTCGGCGTACGCTCAGGCGTGATCGCGGTGAACAGCCGGGATCTGCGAACGCTCGATGTGGATCCGGCGCGCGCCTACCGGGTTCTCGAGGAGGCGAGGCGGTTCGATGTGACGCTCGTGGCTGCCAGTGGTGTGAAGACCCGCAGCGATGTGGGGGCGGCGGCCTCGGCCGGCGCTGATGCGGTGCTTGTCGGCGAGACGCTGATGCGCTCGCCGTTTCCCGAAGACGTACTCTCAGAACTGACCGGCGTACGGAAAGGAGCACGGCAATGAGCGACAAGACGAGGTTCGGGCTCGACGAGACCAGGATCCCGGAGGCCTGGTACAACGTGATCCCCGATCTCAAGACACCGCTCGCGCCGCCGAAGGCGTTCGCGCCCGACGGTACCGAGCTTTCGATGGACCAGATCGGCGAGCGGCTTGCGATGCTCTTCCCGATGGAGTGCATCAAGCAGGAGATGTCGCCGGACCGCTGGATCGACATTCCCGGCGCCGTCATCGACGTGTACAAGACGTATCGTCCGTCGCCGCTGCTGCGCGCGAGGGCGCTCGAGCGCGTACTCGGACTTCCTGCGGGCATCAAGATCTTCTACAAGTACGAGGGCGTCTCGCCTGCGGGTTCGCATAAGCCCAACACCGCCATCCCGCAGGCCTACTACAACAAGCAGGAGGGCATCACCAAGCTCTCCACCGAGACGGGCGCGGGCCAGTGGGGAAGCGCGCTTGCGATCGCCGGTGCGCTCTTCGGCATCGACGTCGAGGTGTTCATGGTCAAGGTGAGCTACGAGCAGAAGCCGTACCGCCGCATCCTCATGGAGACCTACGGCGCCAGCGTGCATCCGTCGCCCACGAACCTGACTGACGCGGGCCGCCACGTGCTCGCCATGGACCCGGACTCCACCGGCTCGCTCGGCATCGCGATCTCGGAGGCCTGCGAGGTCGCGCTCAAGGACCCGGGCACGCACTACTCGCTGGGCAGCGTGCTCAACCACGTGTGCCTGCACCAGAGCATCATCGGGCTCGAGGCCATCGAGCAGATGGCGCTCGCCGAGGAGGAGCCCGACGTCGTCGTGGCCTGCGTCGGCGGCGGCTCCAACTTCGCCGGGCTGGCGTTCCCGTACTACCGGCGCAAGCTCGACGGCAAGAGCAACGCGCGCCTCGTGGCGGTCGAGCCGAAGGCCTGCCCCACACTCACCGCCGGCGAGTACCGCTACGACCTCGGCGACGAGGCCGGCATGACGCCGCAGCTGCTGATGTACACCCTCGGACACGACTTCGTGCCGGCCGGCATCCATGCGGGTGGGCTTCGCTATCACGGCGACTCGCCGCTGGTGAGCAGCCTCGTGCACGATGGCGAGGTCGAGGCGGTCGCGGTCGACCAGACCGCATGCTTCGAGGCGGCAGTCCAGTTCGCGCGCGCCGAGGGCATCCTGCCCGCGCCGGAGAGCAGCCACGCGATACTTGGGGCCATCAACGAGGCCAAGGCGGCCCAGGCGGCCGGCGAGGACAAGGTCATCCTCTTCAACCTCTCGGGTCACGGGCACTTCGACCTGGCCGCGTACGCGCAGTACAACGCCGGCGAGCTGAAGGACTTCGACTTCGCGGCCGGCGCGACCCTGCACGAGGCCGAGTAGCCCCGATGCGCCGGACGCGCATCAAGATCTGCGGCCTCACGAGGGCCGAGGACGCGGCGGCAGCGGTCGCGGCGGGCGCCGACGCGCTCGGCGTGGTTCTCGCCCCGTCGAAGCGCCGAGTCTCGCTCGAGCAGGCGGCGGCCGTGCTTGCCACGGCGCCGCCGCTCGTGGCGCGCATCGGCGTCTTCGTGGACGCGAGTCCCGGCTTCATCGGCGAGGCCGTCGCCCGGCTCGGCCTCACCGCCGTGCAGTTCCACGGCGACGAGACGCCGGAGGACTGCGCTGCCGCACCCGTTCCGGTGATCAAGGCCCTCCGCGTCGGGCCGGGGTTCGATGCGGCGTCGGTGGACCGCTACCGCACCACGGTCGCGGCGCTGCTGCTCGACACCTACGTGCCGGGCGGGGAGCGAGGAGGCACGGGCGTGGCGTTCGATTGGTACGATGTCGCGGGACGACTGCCCGACTGGGCGCCCGTCCTGCTCGCGGGAGGCCTCGAGCCGGGCACTGTCGGCAACGCGGTACGCACGCTGCGCCCGTTCGCCGTCGACGTGTCCTCAGGCGTGGAGTCCGCGCCGGGCCTCAAGGACCACGGGCTCATCGATTCGTTCTGCGCGGCCGTGCACGCCGCCGATCGGGAGGTTCTGGGATGACTGACGTGCTTTTGCCCTCGGCCGAACTCGCGTACTCGACGCCCGATGCGCAGGGCTTCTACGGTCCGTACGGCGGGACGTTCGTGCCCGAGACCGTGGTTCCCGCGCTGGGCGAGCTCGCCGCCGCATACGCGGAGGCGATCGCCGATCCGGCCTTCCTCGACGAGCTGATCTACCTGCTCCGCGACTACGTCGGTCGTCCGTCCCCGCTGTATCGCGCCGATCGCCTCGCGGAGGCCGTCGGCCTGGGCGCGGTGTATCTCAAGCGCGAGGATCTCAACCACACGGGCGCGCACAAGATCAACAACACGATCGGCCAGTGCCTGCTTGCGAAGCGCATGGGCAAGAAGCGCGTCATCGCCGAGACGGGCGCCGGCCAGCACGGCGTGGCCACGGCGACCACGGCGGCGCTGATGGGTCTCGAGTGCGCGGTCTTCATGGGCGTCGAGGATATCCGCCGCCAGGCGCTCAACGTCTACAAGATGCGTCTGCTCGGCGCCGAAGTCGTGCCGGTCTCCGACGGGTCGGGCACGCTTGCCGATGCGGTCACCGCCGCGCTGCGTCACTGGGTCGAGCGGGTCGAGGACACGTTCTATGTCATCGGCTCGGCGCTGGGGCCCCACCCGTATCCACAGATGGTGCGCGACTTCCAGAGCGTGATCGGCTCGGAGATCCTCGGGCAGATGGAGGAGAAGGAGATCGGGCGTGTGGACGCGGTGGTCGCGTGTGTGGGCGGCGGCAGCAACGCCATCGGCACGTTCTACCCCTTCCTGCGCGACGTCCCGGCCGGTGAGCGCCCGCTGCTCATCGGCGCCGAGGCGGCCGGGCTTGGCCTCGATACCGACAAGCACGGGGCGGCGCTCACCAAGGGCTCGCCGGGCGTGCTTCACGGGTTCTACTCGTACCTGCTTCAGGACGATGCCGGCAATCCGCTGGAGGCGTACTCCATCTCGGCCGGGCTCGATTACCCGGGCGTCGGTCCCGAGCACAGCTACCTGAAGGACGAGGGGCTCGTGCGCTACGAAGGCGTGACGGACGCCGAGGCGCTCGAGGCGTTCGCGCTGCTCACCCGCACGGAGGGCATCATCCCGGCCATCGAGTCGAGCCACGCGCTCGCGCTGCTGCCGCGCCTGGCCGGGGAGCTGGGGTCCGACGCGGTGGTCGTGGTCACGGTCTCGGGCCGCGGGGACAAGGACATGGACATCGTGCGCGAGGCGGGTCTCGGTGTCGGCTGATGCGGGCACGACGTCCCGCCTGACCGCCGCCTTTCGCAAGGGGAGGCCGGCGCTCGTCGCCTACGTGCTCGCGGGCTACCCCGACCGCGCGGCCTCGCTCGAGGCGCTGCGCGCGGCCGCGCGCGGGGGCGCCGACGTCATCGAGCTCGGCGTCCCGTACGGCGATCCGCTGGCCGACGGTCCGGTCATCGCCGCCGCCGCCAAGGTGGCGCGCGAGCAGGAGGGCGGGTTCGGTCTCGTGCACGCCCTGCAGGTGGCCGAGGCGTTCGTGCAGGACCCGGGCGTGCCGGAGGGCCCTCCCGTGGTCGCTATGACGTACCTCAACCCGCTCATGCGGCTCGGGCTGTCCGATGCGGCGGCGCGTATGCGCGCCGCCGGCGTCGCGGGGGCGATCGTGCCCGACATGCCGCCTGAGGCGGCCGGGCCATGGCTGCGGGTCTCAGGAGGGATCGACACCGTCTTTCTTGCGGCGCCCACCTCCACCGACGAGCGGCTCGAGGTGATCGCCGGAGCGTCGGCCGGGTTCGTGTACTGCGTGAGCGCCACGGGTGTCACCGGCGAGCGGGAGTCGCTCGCGCTCGGCCTGAGCGACCTGGTCGGGCGCATACGCACGCACACGTCGCTGCCGGTCGCCGTGGGATTCGGGGTAGGCACGGCGGAGCAGGCCGCGCAGGTCGCGGCTGTCGCCGATGGCGTGATAGTCGGCAGCGCGATCGTCAGGCGCCAGGAGGACCCCGCCGAGGTGGAGCGCTTCGTGCGCACGCTCGCTGTCGCCGTCAGCGGCGGCTGAGGGCCCCACGCCCGGCGAGATCCGCGCCGAGGAGCCCCGCCAGATCGGCGCGAAAGCCCCGCCAGATCCTGCCGAACGCCTTGCGGGGGGACATCCGGATGCGAACGAGGCCGCCGGATCCGGCGGCCTCGTTCGCGGCGCAGGTGCCGGCCTTAGTCGAGGCTGTCGAGGGCCTTGCGGAGCGTGGCTTCGCTGGTTTCCCCGATGATCATGTCGACGTACTCGCCGTCGCCATCGACGAAGACGAACGTCGGGACGTACTGAACGCCATACTTGTCGGCAAGCGCGTTGCCCGCGCTGCTCGTGCCTACGTTGTATATGCGGATCGCGACGGATCCGTCGTAGTCGTCCTTCAGCCCGTTGACCACGGGCGCCATCGTCTTGCAGCTGGGTCAAGTGTCCGTGTAGAACTCGTACATCGCCGGCATGCCGGCCGGAACGGGGTCCTCGTTCGGTGTGAGGGCCGAGTCGCCGGTGCCACCGGACCCGGAGCACCCCGCCAGCGCGAAGGCGAAGGCGAGGGCAAGGGCGAACACGGATATGCGGACGAGCGTGCGCATCGTTCTCCTTTCGTCGGTGCGCGGATATCATACCCCACGGGGTACCCATGGGGGTATACCCCGGGCGGAGCGCGTTTGCCGACGTCGCGTGGTGGTAGACTCGGCGCATGCGCGTCGCACTCGCACAGATCAACGTCACCGTCGGGGACATCGCGGGCAATCTCGAGCGATGTCTCTCCGTCGTCGCGTCGGCCGATGATGCCGACATCGTCCTCCTGCCCGAGCTGGCGCTCACGGGCTATCCGCCCGAGGACCTGCTCGCGCGCCCCGACTTCGTCGCGCGCTCCATCGACGCGGTGGGGGAGTTCGCCTCGCGCGCACAGCGATGCGCGCTCGTGGGCTACGTAGACCGTGACGACCGCGGCCTGCGCAACGCCGCCGCCCTCGTCGCCGACGGGCGCGTGGTCGCCACCTACTTCAAGCGCGAGCTGCCCAACTACGGCGTGTTCGACGAAGAGCGCTACTTCGAGCCGGGAGAGACCGACATGGTCGTGCCCGTAGCGGGCACGGCGTGCGCGATCACGATCTGCGAGGACATCTGGCTGCCAGGGACCGCGCGCCGCCTGGCCGCTGCCGGGGCCGAGGTCGTCCTCAACATCTCGGCCTCGCCGTTCCACGCCGGCAAGGCGGCGGAGAGGGTGCGAATGCTCGGCGACCGCGCGCGCGACAACGGCGTGTGGATCGCCTACTGCAATCTGGTGGGCGGGCAGGACGAGCTCGTCTTCGACGGATGCAGCGTCGTCGCCGACCCTTCGGGACGCACGATCGCGCGCGGNNGGGCAGGACGAGCTCGTCTTCGACGGCAGGTCCGTGGTGGTCTCGCCCGAAGGCACGGTCATCGCCGATGGCGCCCCGTTCGCGGACGACCTGGTGGATGCCGCCCTCGGGGGTCCCGCGGCCGACGGCGGGCCGCTTAAGCCGAGCCTCACGGGGCCCGCCGAGGTCTACGCGGCGCTCCGGCTCGGCCTCGGGGACTACGTGCGCAAGAACGGCTTCACCGATGTCGTCCTGGGCCTGTCGGGCGGGATAGACTCCGCGCTCGTGGCGACGATCGCCGCCGACGCTCTCGGTCCGGAGCGGGTGCACGGCGTCATCATGCCCGGGCGCTATTCGAGCGAGGGGAGCCGGGCCGACGCGTTCTCGCTCGCGACCGCCCTCGGCATCGACGTGCGCGAGCTTCCGATCGAGCCCGCGTTCCAGGCGTATCTCGAGACGCTCGGCCCGATCTTCGCGGGCCGGGCGGCGGACGTGACGGAGGAGAATCTTCAGGCGCGCGTGCGGGGCACGCTGCTCATGGCGCTCTCGAACAAGTTCGGCTGGCTCGTGCTCGCAACCGGCAACAAGAGCGAGCTCTCGGTCGGCTACTCCACGCTGTACGGCGACATGGCCGGGGGCTTCGCGCCCATCAAGGACGTCTTCAAGACCGACGTGTACGCTCTCGCGCGCTGGCGGAACAGCCAGGGTGAAGCCATCCCGGATGCGACGCTCACCAAGCCGCCCTCGGCGGAGCTGCGGCCCGACCAGACCGACCAGGACTCGCTGCCGCCCTACGATGTGCTCGACGCCATACTGAGGGCGTACGTCGAGGAGGATCGCGCGATTGCGGATCTCGCCGACGCGGGACACGACCCCGACACGGTGGCGCGCGTCGTCCGGATGGTCGATGCCGCCGAGTACAAGCGCCGTCAGGGAGCTCCCGGGATCCGCGTCACGCCGAAGGCCTTCGGCAAGGACCGCCGCATGCCGATCACCAACCGCTACCGGGGCTGACGTGGCAGATGCCGTCTTCGCCTGGGTCGCCGCCGACGACCCATGCATGGCCGCCGTGCACGAGCTTCGGCACGAAGCGCTCTTCGCGCCCTTCGGCATCGCGCGCGACGACCGGTGGGACGACAAGGGCGAAGACCGCAGGCACGTGGTCGCCGCGATCGACGGCGCCATCGTCGGCTACGCGTCCCTGATCCTTCCCGGCGACGGCACGGGGCACGTACGGCAGGTGAGCGTGCGTCCCTCGCTGCAGCGGTCGGGTATCGGCGGGGCGCTGATGCGGGAGGTCGAGGCCGAGGCCCGTCGGCTCGGGCTGGAGCTGCTGTGGCTGAACGCGCGCCACACCGCCGAGTCGTTCTATCACCGCCTCGGCTACCGGACCGTGAGCGGTCGATTCCCGTCCGGGCGCACTGGGATCCCTCACGTCCGCATGGAGCTCCCGCTGGTCGGCTAGCGGCCCGTGCGACCGCCGCGCCCGGGCGGTAGCGTTCGCGGTGTTCGTGGCATAACCTATGGGACGGGACGTCGGCTGGCGCCGCGCGCCGGCCCCGTACGTCCCCTGGGACGCGTGAGACGTTTCGAATCCACGAGGAGGAACCATGCCGAGCATCACCCGTGAGATGGTCCGCGTACCGGCGGACGTGCCCGCCGCAGCGCGCGACGCCTACATCGACAACTACCTCGCCGCCACGCGCGGCACCGGTCGCCTGATGCTCTACGCGTGCGACCAGAAGATCGAGCACCTCAACGATGACTTCTACGGTGAGGGCATCTCGCTCGAGGACGCCGAGCCCGAGCACCTGTTCCGCATCGGCAGCCAGGGCGTGTGCGGCGTGCTCGCCGGCCAGCGCGGCCTCATCGCGCAGTACGCGGCCGACTATCCGAACATCAACTACCTCGTGAAGATGAACTCCAAGACGCATCTGGTGAAGACCTCGGCGAAGGACCCCGCGAAGCATCAGGACGACCCCTACAGCCCGCAGCTCTACGACATCCAGACCGTGTTGGATCTGCGCGACAACGGAGTGAATGCGGTCGGCGTGGGCTACACCATCTATCTGGGCAGCGAGTACGAGTCGCAGATGATGATGGAGGCCGGGCAGCTGATCGCCGACGCGCACTCGGTGGGCCTCGTCGTCGTGCTGTGGATCTATCCGCGGGGCAAGGCCGTCGCCGACGAGAAGGACCCGCACCTGATCGCCGGTGCGGCCGGAGCCGCGGTCTGCCTGGGTGCCGACTTCGTGAAGGTCAACCCGCCAAAGGGCACCGGCGAGAAGTCCTCGGCCGAGCTGCTCAAGGAAGCATCGCTCGCCGCGGGCCGCACCGGTCTTGTATGCGCCGGCGGTTCGACCGTCGACGCCGAGACGTTCCTCACGCAACTGTGGGAGCAGATCCACGTGGGCGGGGCCTCCGGCAACGCCACCGGCCGCAACATCCACCAGCGTTCGCTCGACGAGGCCGTCCGCCTGACGAAGGCCATCTCGGCCATCACGCTCGCGGACTACTCGGCGGCTGACGCGCTCGCGGTCTTCAAGGGCGAGAAGGACTTCTCCCTGTAGGGACGCGCCCGGCCGCACCGCCGCTCGTCGATTCACCGGCGCGGCATCGCCCGTTCGGGTGGTGCCGCGCTATCATATGCACTTGACCGTATCTCAGGACACGCGGAGTCGCATGCCCATCAATGATTGGTTCAAGCAGCGGGAGACCCGGCGCTACACCGTGACGTCTGGCGCTTCCTCCGACGGCCTGCCGGATGGCGTCTGGCGCCGGTGCCCCGAGTGCAAGCGCACGCTGTACCAGGGCGAGGTGGCGCGCACGCTGTCGGTCTGCCCGCACTGCGGCCACCACTTCGAGCTCATCGCGCGCGACCGCATCGAGGCTCTTGCCGATGAGGGCAGCTTCGTGGAGGCCGACGCCGGCGTCACCTCCGGCGACCCGCTGCGGTTCTGCGCGGCCAAGCCGTACACCGAGAGCCTCGAGAAGGCGCGCGCGTCCTCGGGCCTTGCCGAGGCGGTCGTGACCGGCCGTGCGACGATCGAGGGACTCCCCGTCGCCATCGGCGCGATGGACTTCCGCTTCGTGGGCGCGTCGATGGGCTCGGCGGTGGGCGAGAAGGTGGCGCGCCTGTTCGAGCTCGCGCTCGCCGAGCGCCGGGCCGTGGTGCTCATCATCGCCTCGGGCGGCGCGCGCATGCAGGAGGGCGTGCTGTCCCTCATGCAGATGGCGAAGACGGCCGCGGCGGCCGAGCGGTTCTCCGCCGGGGGGCTGCCCTTCGTCTCGATCCTCGTGCACCCCACGTTCGGCGGCGTGACCGCCTCGTTCGCCGTGCTCGCCGACGTGATCTTCGCCGAGCCGGGCGCGACGGTCGGCTTCGCCGGGCCGCGCCTCGTGGAGCAGACCATCCGCCGTTCACTGCCCAAGGGCTTCCAGAGCGCCGAGTCGCTCGTCGAGCACGGCATGATCGACGACGTCGTGCCCCGCGGCGAGCTCCGCGAACGGGTGACGACGGTGCTCGCGTACCTGATGCACCGCGCCCCTGCCGCGCCTGCCGCCTTTTCCGAAGGCGAGGTGTGACGTGGCGCGATTCGTGATGGAGTTCGAGCGGCCCTTGGTCGAGCTCGAAGAGAAGCTCGCGGACCTGAAGAAGATCGATCTTGCGGCGATGCCCGATCTTGCCGCGGAGATCACCGATCTCGAGAACGAGGTCGAGCGCCTGCGGCAGACCATGTACCAGGCGCTGTCTCCGTGGGAGAAGGTGCAGGTGAGCCGCCATCCCGAACGGCCGAAGACCCCCGACTACCTGGAGCAGCTCTTCACCGACGTGGTCGAGCTGCGCGGCGACCGCGCGTTCGGCGACGACGAGGCCATCGTGACGGCGCTTGCGACGCTCGGCGACCGTCGCGTGATGGTCATCGGCCACCGAAAGGGCCGGACGACCAAGGAGAACGTGAAGCGCAACTTCGGCAGCCCGCATCCCGAGGGGTTCCGCAAGGCCGAGCGCGCCATGCGGCTTGCGGCCAAGTTCCGTCTGCCCGTCGTGACGTTCCTCGACACCGCAGGAGCCGCCCCGGGCCTCGAAGACGAGGAGCGCGGGCAGGCGTGGGCGATCGCGAACTGCCTCGCCACGCTCTCGGCCCTGCCGGTGCCCGTGGTCGTCGTCGCCATCGGCGAGGGCGGAAGCGGTGGCGCGCTCGCGATCGGGTTCGGCGACCGCCTCATCATGCTCGAGAACGCCTACTACTCGGTCATCTCGCCCGAGATGTGCGCCGTGATCCTCTACAAGGATGCGGCGCGTGCTGCCGAGAGCGCTGCGGCACTCTCGCTCACCGCGCAGGACCTGCTTGGGCTCGGCATCGCCGACGAGATCGTGGCCGAGCCGCTCGGCGGCGCCCATCGCGACGCGGAGGCCGTCGTCGCCGCTGCGGGCGAGCGGATCGCGGCCGCCCTCGCGGAGCTCGGCGGCCTCGATGCGGCAGCGCTGGTCGAGCGCCGCTACGAGCGCCTGCGCGCGATCGGCGAGTTCGTCGAGGCGACCGGCACGTAGGGGACGACGGCCCGGCCCGGGCGACCGGGTAAGTACGCTCATGTCGGGTCGCGCCGCCTTGTCCGGCGAGCGGCCGTCAGTCCTGGGCAATCGCGAGGGGTGATGCAAGTGACCGCCACAACGGGGATCAAGCGCGTCGGCATGCTGTTCAGCGGGGGGCCGGCCCCTGCGGCCAACGCCGTCATCTCGGCGGCGGCACTGTCGTTCATGAACAGCGGAGTGGAGGTCATCGGGCTGTACGATGGCTACGAGGGCCTCGAGCGCTTCACCCCCGACAACCCGCTCGTCGAGGGCCGGGAGTTCATCCGGCTCACGCGCGACGACGTGTCGGCCATCCGCAACCGCAAGGACATCATCCTGCGCACCTCGCGGGCGAACCCCGGGAAGCCGGTCGGCTCGCCCTCCGACCTTACCGACGAGACGCGGACCGCGAAGCTGCGGCGCGTCTACGCGGCCTTCGAGCAGATCGGGATCGATGCCCTCGTCTCGATCGGCGGTGACGACACGCTCAAGACCGCCAACTACCTGCTCAAGCTGCAGGATGCGGTTCCGGGTCTGCGGCCGGTGCGTATCGTGCACCTGCCGAAGACGATCGACAACGACTACTACGGCATCGACTGGACGTTCGGGTTCTTCTCGGCGGCCCACTTCGCCGCGGCCGAGATCCGCAACCTCGGCGCTGACGCCCGCTCGACGCAGGTCTGGTACGTGCTCGAGATCATGGGCCGCAAAGCGGGCTGGCTCACGTACGCCGCCGGCATCGCGGGCGAAGCCACGCGCATGCTCTCCGTCGAGGACTACGAGGGGGAGTTCGACGCGACTGCGGTCGGCGCCGAGATCGTCGATCTCATGGTGAAGCGCGAATGCGACGGACGCCGCTACGGCATCGTCTGCATCGCCGAAGGGCTTGCGGACAGGCTTCCGGCCACGCTCAGACCGCAGAGCGTGGACGACCACGGCAACCTCAAGCTCGGCGACGCGCAGGTCGGCCGGGTGCTGGCGAAGGAGATCGAGCGCGCGTACGAGGCGCGCACGGGCGTGGCGATCAAGGTGCGCCACAAGCAGATCGGCTACGAGGCGCGCTGCGCCGAGCCGAGCGCGTTCGACGTGCTGCTGGGAACCCAGCTCGGCGTCGGCGCCTACCGGGCGCTCATCGTCGAGGGGCTATCGGGCGTGATGGTGAGCGTGAAGGACCAGCTGTCGCTGTGTTACGTCCCGTTCGAAGACCTCATCGACCCGGCCACGATGAAGACGCGCGTGCGCTTCATCGACCGCGAGAGTGACTTCTATCGTCTGGCCCGGGCCCTCGAGTATCAGGGCATCCTGTCCGACAGCGCGTGTGAGGAGCAGTCGTGATCGACCGCGAGACCATCAGGATGTTCCGCGACATCGGGCGCGACATCTTCGTGGCGGGGCTTACCTCGAGCCACGGTGGCAACATGAGCGTGCGGGCCGGCGATCGCATACTCATCACGCGCCGCGGCTCGATGCTCGGACAGCTGACCGACGACGATGTGGTCGAGACCTCTCTGGAGCCGGGCGCGGCGGACGACCGCTGCAGCCGCGAGATCGTCGTGCATCGCGCGATCTACTCGGCGACGGATGCGGGGGCGATCGTGCACGCGCACCCCGTCCACACCATCGCGCGCAGCTTCGCCGCCGAGGCGATCGTCCCGGCCGACTCCGAGGGCCTGTACGTGCTCGGAGAGGTGCCGGTCGTGAGCGCCGCGAGCACCATCGCCTCGCCCGAGGCCGCGGCCGTGCTAGCTGCCGCGCTGCAGACCGCGCCGGTGGCCGTGCTGCGCACCCACGGACCGTTCGCGAAGGGCGCCACGCTCGAGGAGGCGTTCATGCACGTGAGCGTGCTCGAGGCGAGCGCGGTCATCCTCGATCTGCTCGGCCGGTAGCGGCCCCGTCAGGCAGGGCGCACCGGGGCGCGCCGGCTCACTCCCACATCGCGCTGCCCATCGCGCGGATGCTGGCCGTGGTGGCCACGACAGGGGCGGCCTCATCGGCCGGGCTCGCGTCCGGCGCCGCCTGGCTGGCTTCGAACAACGGGAGCATGCGATCGGGGATGAAGCGCGTCCTCAGCGCGTAGCCGTAGGAGTCGGAGCGGCCACGGCCGACGGCGTAGTAGCGCAGCGGGTGGGTGACGTACAGGACGTCGCGCGCCCGCGTGCAGGCCACGTAGAACAGCCGCCGCTCCTCCTCGATCTCGGCCGCATCGCCCGTGGCCATGTCGGACGGGATGTTGCCGTCCGCGGCGTGGATCACGTACACGGCGCGCCACTCAAGCCCCTTGGCCGAGTGCATCGTCGAGAGGATGAGGTAGTCCTCGTCGAGCAACGGCGGTCCGGCGAAGTCGCCCGTCCAGTGCGGACCGTCGAGCGTGAGGTCGGTGAGGAACCGCGTGCGGTCGGCGAACCGCGTGCCGAGCGCCTCGACCTGCTCGAGATCGGCGAGGCGGGCGGACGCGTTGTCGTAGCGATGCTCGGCGAGCGGCGCGTAGAACGCGCGTGCCGCGTGCAGCTGTCCCGCCACGTCGGAGGCAGGCGCGCTCGCGAGCGTCCGCATGAGGGCGACGAAGTCGGGCCACAGCACGGAAGTGGCCGAGGGCACGTCGCGCCCGACCCACGACTCGAAGTCGGTCCCTTCGGCGAGCGTCGCGGCGAGGGTGCCGGCGGTGCGCGGGCCGATGCCGGGCAGCAGGCCGAGCACGCGGAGCGCGGCGACGCTGTCGTGCGGGTTCTCCGCGAGCCGTAGGAACGCGACGAGATCCTTCACGTGCGCCATCTCCACGAACTTGAGCCCGCCGTACTTCACGAACGGCACGCCGCGACGCTCGAGCTCCAGCTCGAGGACCGCCGAGTGGTGCGCCGCCCGGAACAGCACCGCCTGGTCTTTGAGCGACATGCCCTGCTCACGATGGCCGAGCACCCGCTCCACCACGTAGTCGGCCTGCTCGTTTTCGTCGCGGCACGTCACGAGCGCCGGGAGGGCCCCACCCTGGCGGTCGGTGAACAGGTCCTTCTCGTAGCGCTCGGCGGCCTGGGAGATGACCGCGTTGGTGGCGTCCAGTATCGGCTGCGTGCTGCGGTAGTTGCGCTCGAGCGTGAGCACGGTGGCATCCGGGAACCGCGTTGGGAAGTCGAGGATGTTGCGCACGGTGGCCGCGCGGAATCCGTAGATCGCCTGCGCGTCGTCGCCCACCGCGGTCACGCCCGAGCCGTCGGGCCTGAGCAGCGCGACGATGTCCGCCTGGAGCGCGTTGGTGTCCTGGTACTCGTCGACGAGCACGGCGTCGAAGCGGCCGCGCACGACAGGCCCGAGTGCGGGGTCGGCCAGCATCCCGCGCCAGAACAGCAGCAGGTCGTCGTAGTCCAGGACGTGGTTCGCCTCCTTACGCTCCACGTAGCCCGCGAACAGCGCCTTGAGCCCGTCGGCGTCGTCCCTGCACCACGGGTAGCGCGTCTCGAGGACGTGCGCGAGCGGCTCGGCCGCGTTCACGCATCGCGAGTAGATGTCGAGGCAGGTGCCCTTCTGCGGGAACCGCCGTCGCGTGCCGCCGAGGTCGAGACCGGTGCGAACGGCGTGCATGAGGTCCTCGGCGTCGGAGCGGTCGAGCACGGTGAACCCCGGCGGCAGCCCGATCGACTCGCCGTGCATCCGCAACAGGCGCGTCGCGATGGCGTGGAAGGTGCCGCCCCAGACGTGCCCGTCTGTGAGCGCCCGGGCAGCGGAGCCTTCGGCGTCGGCCGCCACGCTGCGCAGCAGCGCGTCGGTGCGGCGAAGCATCTCGCTCGCGGCGCGGCGCGTGAACGTGAGGAGGAGGATGCGCCCGGGGGGCACGCCGCGGGCGATAAGATACGCGACCCGGTGGGCGAGGGTCGCGGTCTTGCCGGTGCCGGCGCCGGCCACGATGAGCAGGGGGGTGTCGCCATGCGACGTCGCGGCCCTCTGGCCCGGATTGAGATCGCGAAGGATGGTCTCGAAGACCGCCTGTTCGGCTGTGGCGGGTGCGGATACGCCTGTGGACATCGTGGCCTCCCCGGGGAGAGCGGTGGTGCCTCGATGCTAGCAGGAAATCGCCGAAGTAGCGAACATGTGTTCGCTACGAACGTGCGTACTCCCGCACTTCCGCGATCCGCGCGGCCTTCTCGTGCTCTGAGAGGAAGGACGCCTCGAACGACGCCTCGGCAAGCCTGACGAGATCTTCCCGCGTGAGCCGGAGCTCCCGGGCGGCCGCCAGGTAGTTGTCGGTGAGGTAGCCGCCAAAGTACGCCGGGTCGTCCGAGTTGACCGTCACGAGCAGCCCCGCGTCCATCAGGCGCCGGAGCGGGTGGGCGCCGAGCGTATCGACGACGCGAAGGCGTACGTTGGACAGAGGGCAGACGGTGAGGGGCACGCGGTCGCGGACGAGACGTGCCACGAGCGCGGGGTCCTCGAGGCAGCGGACGCCGTGGTCGATGCGCTGCGCGCCGAGCGCGTCGAGGGCGCCGGTGATGTACGCGGGCGGGCCCTCCTCGCCGGCGTGGGCGACCGGACGGTAACCGCGTTGCCGTGCGACGGCGTAGACGGCCGCGAAGTCCTCCGGCGGGTGACCGACCTCGGCGGAGTCGAGGCCTACGCCGGCGATGCGGGCCCCGTACGGCCGGGCGGCCTCGAGTGTCGCGGCCGCACTCTCGGCGGGCAGGTCGCGCAGGAACGACATGATCAGCCGGGAGGTGATACCGAAGTCGCGCTCGCCGTCCTCGAGCGCGCGGAGGATGCCGTCGGTCGCCGTTTCGAACGCGACGCCGCGCGCGGTGTGGGTCTGCGGGTCGTAGAACGGCTCGACGTGCCGGACGGCCTCGTCGGCCATGCGTGCGAGGTAGGCGTAGGTGAGATCGTAGAAGTCCTGTTCGGTGACGAGGACCGCGCAGCCCGCGTAGTAGAGATCGAGGAACGACTGAAGGTCGGTGAAGTCGTAGGCCGCGCGCACGGCGCCGGCACTCTCGTACGGCAGCGGGATGCCGTTGCGCCCGGCAAGGGCGAACATCAGCTCCGGCTCGAGCGTGCCTTCGAGGTGGAGATGCAGCTCGGCCTTGGGCAGGCCGAGGGCGAACGCGCGCAGATCGGGGTCGGTCACGGGTCCTCCTTGCGAGAAGGTGCGGGCGGTTCTAGTCCGATTCATTCCCGAAGGCGTCTGTCGCAGCGCTTGATGCGTTGCGCGCACAGGCGATTTCGCGGAGCACCGGGCGGCGCGGACTCACGGATGCTCCAGGAGGATCGTCGCGAAGTCCTGGCCCGGCGGCCTGGAACGGCTTCTGAGCTTCGCGCGCGACGATGGTGGTGCCCGGGGCGGGAATCGAACCCGCACGACCTTTCGGCCAGAGGTTTTTGAGACCTCCGCGTCTGCCAATTCCGCCACCCGGGCGAGGGCGCGCGAACGCCTGCGGATTATAGCATCGCGCGCTGGCTAGAGGAGGAAGTCGACGCCTTCGAGCACGCCGAGGCTGTCGACGACCGACCACAGGTTCAGCATGGTGAACACCGCCACCAGCAGCAGGAGGGCCGCGCTCACGCCGAGGCGCAACCCCACACGCTGAAGCGCTTCGGGCGCCTGACCGGGAAGCTCCTCGGGCAGATCGGACGTCCGGCCGATCGCGCCGGCCGCCCGGACGCCGAGGAAGGCGAGCACGATGCTCGCCAGCGCGCACAGCGCCGTGAATGCGATCCAGCCGACGTTGACCGTCCTGGCCAGCGCGGTGTCGTTCATCACCACCGTGCCGAGGAACATGCTGCCGACGATATAGACGAGCGGCAGCAGGGTGGCGAGCTGGGTGTAGTCGACGAGCTTCCGGCCGTGCCCGAGCACCTCAGTGACCTCCTGGACCGCCGCCGGGTCGGCAACGATGGCGGTCTCGCGGGCACGCGACAACCCCGTGCTCACGCGGAGTGCGTTCGCAACGAACGTGAGACTCGCGACAAGATACACGCACGCGAACACGACGTACGTGTAGATGTACGTGTCAGACGTACCGAACGACATGGATCCCCTCCCGACGAGCCCCGCGCTCCCCCAATGATACCTGACCCACGGCGCGGGGCGGTCCGGACACGCCAATCATACAGGTCGGATGGCCGCCAAGCCATGGTTCTCAACGTAGGCTGCCGTGTCTGCGGCACGTCCTCCGTGTCTATAATCATCGGCATGGACATATTGGAACCTGAGACCACGGCTCCCGACGCCGCAGCGCAGCGGCACGTCGCCAACGTCGCCGATAACCTGCAGCTCGCCGCCGACCTCGGGTACAGCGATGTCGCGCTGCTGGCGCCGGGAGCCGATGATGCGCTCACGGTCATCGCCGACGCGCGGCCCATGACCGCGACAGCGGCCGTTCCCGTGACGCGCGTTGGCGAGGCCATCCCGCGCGGGGACGAGCCGGAGGCGTACGACTCCTTCGAGAGCGGGACCCTCACGTGCGGGGTGCGCAGGCGCACGCGGCGCGGGATCGCGTTCAGCGCGACAGCCTACCCTGTCGGTCCCGCCGAGCGGCCGTACGCGGTCGTGGTACGCCACGTGGGGCAGGGCGCGGCCGAGGCCCCCGGCAAGATGGAGGTCGCGTTCATGAGGCTTGCGGGCCTGGTGTTCGAGCGACTGCAGACCGGTCCGCTGCTCGATCTCGACACGGGCGAGCCGTACTCGACAACGCGGACCGCCGGCGACGGCGTGCTCGAGATCGCGCCTGACGGGCTCGTGGCGTACGCGAGTCCCAACGCGGTGACGATCATGCGGCTTGCGGGACTCGAGGGCTCCGTGGTCGGCTCGCCCGCCTCGGCGTTGCCGGGAGGAGCGACTGCCGTGGCGCCGGTGCTCGGCAGCGACATGGCCAGGAGCGCGACCCTCGAGGTCAGCGGGCGGGTGCTGGCGTACCGGACGATCGACCTGGATGCGGGCGCGCTCGTACTCGTCGAGGACGTCACCGAGGCGCGCAGGCGCGAGCAGGAGCTGCGCGTCAAAGAAGCGACCCTCCGCGAGGTGCACCACCGCGTCAAGAACAACCTCCAGACGATCGCCTCGCTGCTGCGCATCCAGGCCAGGCGCGCATCCACTGATGAAGCGGCGAGCGCGCTCGAAGAGGCGGTCGAGCGCGTCTCCTCGATGGCCGTCGTGCACGAGATGCTGGCCGAGTCCGCCGACGAGTCGGTGGACCTGGCCGTCGCCGTCCGCACGGTGGTCGATATGGTTCGCCGCGGGCTGGCCGGCCCCGGCGCCGAGGTGGAGGTCACCGTCACGGGCGAGACGGGGCTCGTGCCCGCCCAGGTCGCCACGTCGCTCGCGCTGGTGGCCGCCGAACTGGTGCACAACGCCATCGAGCATGGCACCGGGCCGTACGGGCCGGGCGCGGTGGGTGTCGCGATGGAGCGGACCGACGAGGAAGTGCGCTTGACCGTGAGCGACGACGGCAGGGGCCTTCCCGAAGGATTCACCGTCCAGGACTCCGCCCACCTCGGCCTCGCGATCGTGCGTACCGTCGTCGAGGACGACCTGCGCGGTACACTGACGTTCGGGACCGTCGGAGGGACGGTCGTCGAGGTCGCAGTCCCGCTCACCGGAACGGATGGCTGATCGGACATGCGCGTGCTCATCGCAGAGGACGAGGCGCTCATCCGCATGGACCTGCGGGAGATGCTCGTTGCCGAGGGCCACGAGGTGGCCGGCGAGGCGCGCGACGGCGCCGAGGCGATCGCGCTGGCGCGCGAGCTCACGCCCGATGTCGTCTTCATGGACGTGAAGATGCCGGGGACCGACGGACTGCAGGCGGCCCGCGTGATCGCCGAGGAGCGCATCGCGCCGGTCGTGATGGTCACGGCCTTCTCCCAGCAGGCGTACGTCGAGACGGCCGCGGCCGCAGGCGCGATGGCCTACATCGTCAAGCCGTTCACGCAGCGGGACGTGTTGCCGGCGATGACCGTCGCGGTCTCGCGCTTCGCCGAGGCGCGTGCCCTCGAGTCCGAGGTGGGCGACCTGAACGAACGGCTGGAGACGCGCAAGGCGCTCGACCGGGCCAAAGGCGTGCTGATGGCGAAGGGGCTCACCGAGCCCGAGGCGTTCCGTCGCCTGCAGAAGCTCGCGATGGACCGGCGCATGTCGCTCCGCGGCGTCGCCGAAGCGGTCGTACTCGCGTCGGAGGCCGAAGGGTAGCGTCCCGCGCGAGCCGCAGCCGCCGGAAGGGGGCTGCGCTCTGTCCTCGGCGCGAAGATCGCGCCCCCGAAAGGATCGCTCCGCCCCCTTCCGGCGGCTGCGGCCCGGTGCGTTTCGGCCGCGTTTCGTCCGCGTATTCCCAGGAGGCGCGGAACCTGCTAGAATCCGCATACGGCTCAACGGCGAGCCGAACTGAAGAGACGAGCAATGACGCTCACACGGACCATAGGGGTCCGGGTGGGCGTTTTTCGTTTTCCGGGAGAGGCAGGCACAGGACATGCGGGAGTTCGCGGTCTTCTGGGGATGCACCATCCCCGCGAGATTCCCCCAGATCGAGAAGGCGACGCGCCTCGTCTTCGACGACCTTGGCGCGTCCGTGCACGAGCTGGCGGGCCACACGTGCTGCCCTGAAGGCACCCTCGTGAAGGCCAACGACGAGAACGCGTTCTACACCGCTGCGGCCCGCAACCTCGCGATCGTGGAGCGCGCCGGTCTCGGCGTCGTGACGCCCTGCAACGGCTGCTACTCGACCTTCAAGGAGGCCGGCAGCCACCTCGCCTCCGATTGGCGGGCCCGCGATGCCGTGAACGCCCGCCTCGTGCGCGAGGACCTGCACTACGGCGACGGTCCGCAGGTCCGGCACTTCGCGGAGTGGCTCGCCGACGACCTCGGCGTAGGGCGGGTGGGTGCGTCCGTGACGCGTCCTCTGTGGGGGATGCGCGTCGCCGTGCACTACGGTTGCCACCTGCTGCGCCCGCAGCCGGCGGTGCGCTGGGACGACCCGCTCAACCCGAGCAAGGTCGAGGAGCTCGTGGCGGCGCTCGGCGCGCAGGTCGTCGACTACCCGACCAAGATGCAGTGCTGCGGCGGGGCGCTCGACCGCGTTGGCGAGCGCGATGCCTCCCTCGCGTTCGCGCGCCGGAAGCTCACCGACCTCATGCGCGAAGAGGTCGACGCGCTCGTNNCAGCGCGCCAACGAGGGCGTGCACGTGCCGGTCTTCTACCTGGCCGAGCTCATGGCGCTCGCGATGGGTCACGAGCCTGCCGAGATCGGCCTCGACATGCACCGCGTGAGCGTCGCGTCGTTCCTCGAGAAGTGGCAGGCGCGTGCCGGGGACAAAGAGCACCTCGCGGAGCACTTCGATGTCTCGCTCCTCGTGAAGTGCGACGCGTGCCAGGCGTGCAAGGACGACTGCCCGGTGTGCAAGGTCGACCCGTCCTTCCAGCCCAACGAGATCATCGCGGCCCTTCTGGCCGGACGTCTCGACGAGGTCATCGCCGACGGGCAGCTGTGGAAGTGCCTCGAGTGCTACACGTGCCAGGAGATGTGCCCGAGCCGCATCGGCATGGCGGAAACCTTCCGCCAGCTGAAAGAGCTCGCCATGGTGGCGGGCGCCGGCCCCGAGTCGGTTGCGGCGGCGTACGCGGAGTTCCTCAAGTCCGGCGCGCTCGGCGCGCCGCGCGAATCGGCCCGCCGCAAGCTCGGCATGGGCCCCCTTCCCGAGGGCGGTGGCGACGCTGTCGCCCGCCTGCTCCGCGAGAGCGAGGAGTGATCGACATGGCTTACGACCTGTCCCGCTACGATGGCTTCGCGCCCGAGAACTACCGCGAGGAGTCGCCCTTCAAGTTCCACGGCGGCTGCGGCCTCATGGGCATCTGCGACGAGAGCGGTGCGCTCACCACAGGCGAGGTCGCGATCCAGGCGATGGCCGTGCAGCGCGACCGCGGCAACGGGCTCGGCGGCGGCTTCGCCGGTTACGGCATCTACCCCAAGTACGCCGAGCTCTTCTGCTTCCACATGATGTACCACGACCGCGCCGCGCGTGAGCGCGCCGAGGCAGTGCTGTCCGAGAACTTCCTGATCGAGGTCGCCGAGCCGATGCCGACGCGTCCTGTGAAGGGCATCCACGATGCTCCGCTCCTGTGGCGCTACTTCATGACCCCGCACACGCATCTGCTCGACGAGCGCGAGCTCACCCCCGAGGACTTCGTCGTGCAGGTGGTCATGTCGATCAACGCGCGCGTGGACGGCGCATTCGTGGCGTCCTCGGGCAAGAACATGGGCGCGTTCAAGGGCGTGGGTTATCCCGAGGAGATCGGCCACTACTTCCAGCTCGAGGAGTACGCGGGCCACACGTGGGTGGGCCATAATCGGTTCCCGACCAACACGCCGGGCTGGTGGGGCGGCGCGCACCCGTTCACGCTGCTCGACTGGTCGATCGTNNAACGGCGAGATCTCGAGCTACGGCATCAACAGCCGCTACCTCGAGCAATTCGGCTACACGTGCTCGCTCGGCACCGACACCGAGGTCGCCGCGTACCTGTTCGACCTCATGCTGCGCCGCCACAAGCTCCCGCTCGAGCTCGCGTGCAAGGCGCTCGCCGCCCCGCTTTGGAGCGAGATCGACCGCATGCCCGAGCAGGAGGCCGCGCTGATGCGCTCGGTCCGGGCGGTCTACGGCCCCGCGATGCTCAACGGTCCGTTCGCGATCGTGCTCGGCTTCAACGGCGGCATGGTGGCGCTGAACGACCGCATCAAGCTCCGGCCGCTCGTGGCTGCGCGCTCAGGCTCGCTCGTGATGGTCGCCTCCGAGGAGAGCGCGATCCGCGCGGTCATGCCGTCGCCCGAGCACGTGTGGGCGCCGAAGGCCGGCGAGCCCGTCATCGCGCGCGTGAAGGGCATGGACTGGCCGATCCACGGCGACCTGCATCTCGGGCCCGCCGAGGTCTCGTGCGCCGTCACCGGAGTGGAGCCCGCGTGCGAAGAAGCGGTGGAGGTGGCGGTCTAGCATGCAGCAGACGTACGTCCAGCCCGAGTTCCGGGTGAAGATCGACTACGACAAGTGCCACAAGTGCGGGCGCTGCGTCCAGCAGTGCGGCTGGGGCGTGTACGACTTCAACGAGCGGCCGCTGCCGCACGACGAGAAGTGCCGCGCGTGCCACCGCTGCGTGACGTACTGCCCGGCGCACTGCATCACCATCGAGAAGAACACGCTCGCGTTTCGCGATAACGACAACTGGTCGGCCGACGCGCGCAAGGCGGTCTGGCGCCAGGCGGACACCGGCGGCGTGCTGCTCACCTCGATGGGCAATCCGCGCCCGTACGAGCGCATCTTCGACAAGCTGGTGCTCGACGCGTGCCAGGTCACCAACCCGTCGATCGACCCGCTTCGCGAGCCGATGGAGCTGCGGACCTTCCTCGGCAGGAAGCCTGACAGCGTCGCTGTCGAGATGGACGGAAAGGGCGGCTACCGCCTCGCCGAGGGCGCCGGCATGAAGAACAACGTCGAGCTGGCGGTCCCTCTCATCTTCGGGCCCATGTCGTACGGATCGGTGTCGCTCAACGTGCACCGGTCGCTCGCGCTTGCCGCCGAGCGGCTCGGCATCCTGATGAACACGGGCGAGGGCGGCCTGCACGAGGACCTCTATCCCTACCAGGACAACGTGATCGTGCAGGTGGCGTCGGGACGCTTCGGCGTGACCCCCGAGCTGCTGCAGCGCGGCGCCGCCATCGAGATCAAGATCGGTCAGGGCGCGAAGCCCGGCATCGGCGGGCACCTGCCCGGCGAGAAGGTCGACCGCGAGGTCTCGGCCACGCGGATGATCCCGCAGGGAAGCGACGCCATCAGCCCGGCGCCGCACCACGACATCTACTCTATCGAGGACCTGCGGCAGCTGATCTTCGCCCTCAAGGAGGCGAGCGGCTACAAGACGGTCGGCGTGAAGATCGCGGCCGTCCACAACGTGGCGGCCATCGCGTCGGGCATCGTGCGCGCGGGCGCCGACTACATCTACCTCGACGGGTTCCGCGGCGGCACGGGCGCGGCCCCGGCCGTTGTCCGCGACCACATCGGCATCCCGGTAGAGATCGCCATCGCGGCGGTGGACCAGCGGCTGCGCGACGAGGGCATCCGCAACCAGGCGTCGATCATCGCCGCCGGCTCCATCCGCTCCTCGGCCGACATGGCCAAGGCCATCGCGCTCGGCGCGGACGTGGTCGCTATCGGCACGGCCGCCCTGCTGTCGCTCGGCTGCCACCTGTGCCAGAGCTGCCACACCGGCAACTGCTCGTGGGGCATCACCACGCAGAAGCCCGAGCTCACGCGGCGCATCGACCCCGAGTGGGGGGCGGCGCGCCTGACGAACCTGGTGAACGCCTGGAGCCACGAGCTGCAGGAGATCTTGGGTGCGCTCGGCGTGAACGCGGTTGAGTCGCTGCGCGGCAGTCGCGAGCGTCTGCGGGCGATCGGGCTCGGCGAACAGACGTGCCGGATCCTCGGCGTCAAGCCGGCGGGCATGTGAGAGGGGAGTGCCGCAGATGACCGATGTGAGGCATGCGACGCCGGTCGGCGTGACCGAGGGGTACCGACGGATCTCGCCGAAGGTTACGCGCGATGGCGACATAGCGCTGATCGACGCCACCGGAGTCTACTACGAGCAGCTGAACGCCGCCGTGCGCGGGGCGATCGCGGACGGCGCGACGACCGTGCGCATCGAGGGCGTGAACGGGCAGCGCTACATCGGCGCAGGGATACGCGCGCCGGGCGTGCGCATCGAAGCGTACGGGACCGCGGGCAACGACTCGGCCATGTTCGCCGACGGCGCGGAGATCCACGTCTTCGGGAATGCCCAGGACGGCATCGGCAACACGATGAGCTCGGGGCGCGTGGTGGTCCACGGCGACGCCGGCGACGTGCTGGGCTACGGCATGCGCGGCGGCCGGATCCTCGTGAAGGGCGACGTCGGGTACCGCGTGGGCATCCACATGAAGGCGTTCGAGAAGGACGTCCCGGTGGTCGTGTGCGGCGGCAAGGCGCGCGACTTCTTCGGCGAGTACATGGCCGGCGGCGTGCTCGTGCTGCTGGGCATGGAGACGCAGTTCCCCGAGCAGCCGCTCGTCGGCGGGTTCGTCGGCACGGGCATGCACGGCGGCGTCATCTACCTGCGCGGCGCCGTCGAGGCGTGGCAGTGCGGCGGCGAGGTGGGCGTGAGCACGGCGACCGCCGAGGACCTCGCGTCGCTGCGACCGCACGTCGAGGAGTGGGCCGGGGCGTTTGACGCCGATGCCGACGAGATCCTCGCGGGTCCCTTCACCCGGCTCGCCCCGATGAGCCACCGGCCGTACGGGAAACTCTATGCCTCGCTCTAGGTCAGCCGCGAGCGCCGTATCGTGCGCGGAACTCGTCCTCGAGCATGTCGAAGCAGACGTGGTCGTGGAACGCCCCGCGCATATAGCAGATGTCGCGCTCGCGCCCCACTTCGGTGAAGCCGAGCGAGGCGTACAGATGCGCGGCGCGCTCGTTGCCGGCGTTGGCCTTGATGCCGATGCGGTGGAGGCCGAGCGTGTCGAAGCCGAAACGGAGCAGGGTCACGATCGCGTCGCGCCCGTAGCCGTGGTTCTGGTCGGGCAGGGAGCCGATGAGGATGCCCACCTCGCCGCTGCGGTGGATGTGGTTCACGGTGTCGAGGCCGCAGATGCCGATGAAGCGGTCGTCGTCGAGCGTGTGGATCTCGAAGCGGTACGCGGTCCCCGCGCCCCACTCCTTCTCGGTCATCTCGAAGAAGGCGACCTCCTGGGCGTGCGAGATCGGAACCTGCCCCGTGAGNNCGGATCGAACCGGGTGAGATAGACGGCGCTGCCACGGATCATCGTCGGTCCCCCTTCACTGACGGTTGCCGACCACTGTCGCACACCGCGCATCGGCGCGAAAGCGGTTCGTCCCCCGCTCGTTGTTCCCCAGGCGTTATCCGGCCGGAAACACGGCCGAAACATCACGTCCGTACGCTGGCAGTGGATTCGATCCACCGTGGAGGAGGCATCTGATGGCAACACCGAAAGACAAGGACTACGTGCTGAAGAGCGTCGAAGAGCGTGGCACGCGCTTCATCCGCTTCTGGTTCACCGACGTGCTCGGCTTCCTGAAGTCGTTCGCGGTGACGGACAGCGAGCTGGAAGGCGCGTTCGAGGAGGGCATGGGCTTCGACGGTTCTTCGATCGACGGCTTCACCCGCATCGAGGAGTCGGACATGGTCGCGTTCCCCGACCCCGGCACGTACCAGATGCTGCCGTGGAAAGGCGAGGGCGATGGCGGCACCGGGCGCATGTTCTGCGACATCATGAACCCGGACGGCACGCCGTTCGAGGGCGATCCCCGCTACGCGCTGAAGCGCGTGCTCAAGAAGGCGGCCGACATGGGCTACACCATGTACGTCGGCCCCGAGCTCGAGTTCTTCTACTTCGCGAACAGCGAAGGCACTCAGACGCTCGACAAGGGCGGGTACTTCGACCTGACGCCGCTCGATGTCGCCAGCGGCCTGCGCCGCGAGACCGTGCTCGCGCTCGAGAAGCTCGGCATTCCGGTCGAGTACGCGCACCATGAGGTGGCGCCGTCGCAGCACGAGATCGACCTGCGCTACGCCGACGCGATCACGATGGCGGACAACGTCATGACCTACCGCCTGACCGTGAAGGAGATCGCCTACGCGAACGGCGTCTACGCGACCTTCATGCCCAAGCCCATCCAGGGCGAGAACGGCTCGGGAATGCACGTGCATCAGTCGCTGTTCACCAAGGACGGCAACGCGATGTTCGACGCGAACGACCCCGAGGGCTACCACCTCTCGGCGATCGGCAAGGCCTACATCGCGGGCCTGCTGAAGTACGCGCCGGAGTTCTGCGCCGTCACCAACCAGTTCGTGAACTCCTACAAGCGGCTGGTTCCCGGCTACGAGGCCCCCGTGTACGTGACGTGGGCGCGCCGGAACCGCTCGGCCATGGTCCGCGTGCCGATGTACAAGCCGGGCAAGGAAGTCGCGACGCGCGTGGAGCTGCGCATGCCTGACCCCTCGGCCAACCCGTACCTCGCGTTCGCGGTCATGCTGGGTGCCGGCCTCAAGGGCATCGAAGAAGGCCTGACCCTCATGCCCGAGGCCACGAACAACATCTTCCACATGACCGAGGAAGAGCTCGACGCCGCCGGGATCAAGACGCTGCCGAAGGACCTCGGCGAGGCGATCGCGCTGTTCGAGGAGTCCGAGCTGATGAAGGAGATCCTCGGCGACCACATCCACAGCTTCTTCGTGGCGAACAAGAAGGCGGAGTGGTCCGAGTACGTGGCGTATGTGACGCCGTGGGAGACGGACAAGTACCTGTCCATCCTCTAGACGGTATGGCACTGCCGCCGGGTGCCGGCCCGGCGGATGGCAGGACGGCAATGACGCCGGGCAGGGAGTTCCCTGTCCGGCGTCGGCGTTTGAAGCGGGCCAGGAAAGGCGACATCCATGCATGTGAAGCAGGTGATCATAGCTGCGGACGACGTCCACGCCCGTGCGTGGGTGGCGACCGGCATCGGGGCGCTCGACGTGACGATCTTCTACTGTCCCGTCTCCGACCTTCTGACGCGCATGCCCACAGACCCCGGCGACCTGGTGATCGCCGACGTCGGCCGGGCGCCCGACGAGGTCGTCGCGCTCGCCGAGGAGGCCGCGGCGGCGGGATCGGACGTGCGGCTGCTTCTCGTGGTCGAACCGGACGCGCTCGACCGGCTGCGGATGCCGTTGCGCCTGCCGGCGGACTTCGTCGTCCGCACGTCGTCGCCGGGTGAGGTGGCGGCCCGCGTCAAGCGGCTGCTGTGGCCGGGGGAGGAGGTCGCCTCGCAGGAGGTCCTGCGGGTAGACGACCTCACGCTCAACCTCGCTACCTACCAGGCGTATCTCGGCGAGACGCCGGTGGAGTTCACGTATCTCGAGTATGCGCTCTTCGCGTTCCTCGTGACGCACCCCAACCGCGTCTACAGTCGCGAGGTGCTGCTCAAGCGGGTCTGGGCCACCGACTACTTCGGCGGCGCCCGCACGGTGGACGTCCACATACGGCGCGTCCGCTCGAAGCTGGGGCCCGAGGTCGCGCGGCGCCTCGAGACCGTACGCAACGTCGGGTACCTCTGGCGCACGTAGGCGGGCCGTGCCCTCACGGCCCTACGCCGCCGGGCGGTCCTTCTCGACGCGTCCCAGGAAGCGGTAGTCCGCCTTCGCGAGCGGCTCGCACTCGCCCGCGATCCCGTGCTCGGCCATGAACGCGCACATCTGCTGCGGCGTCATGAATGCGCCGGGTTCGCCGAGCAGCTTCTCGCCGATCACGATCAGCCGCATCACGAACGGGCGGGGGTCGAGTTCGAGCACGAGCACGAGGCCGCCCGGACGGACCACGCGTCGGAATTCGGCGACGGCGGTCTTCTGGTCCCGGAAGTGGTGGAATGCGTCGGAGACGACGATCGCGTCGAAGGCGTCGTCGTCGAACGGCATGTCCTCGGCCACCCCGCCGACCGCGACCACGTGCTCGCTGGCCTGCACGTGAGCGAGCATCTCGGGCGTCGGGTCGAGCACCGTCACGCGCGCGTGGAGCGCTGCGGCGAGCAGCGAGGCGAGCTGGCCCGCGCCGCCGCCGACGTCGAGGACGTGGCCACCGGGCTCCACCGCCGGACGGATCCACCGGCCGATAGCGTCGGCATCATCGGCGGTGAAGCGATCGCCGAAGCGTCGGATGAGCGGCGCCGCCCAGTTGAAGAACCCCATGACATGCCCCTCGGGTAGAATCGAATGAGCCGCGTCCCTTGCTTGCCGAGTTGGTACCCGAAAGGCACCCATGCCCGAGCGCACCATCGCCGTCATCGACGGCAACAGCCTCTTGCATCGCGCGTTCCACGGCCTGCCGCCGACCATGACCGCCCCGGACGGCCGGCCCACCAACGCGGTCTTCGGCTTCATGAGCATGCTCTTCAAGATGGTCACCGACCTGGGACCCGATGGCGTGGTGGTGGCGTTCGACCGCGGCAAACCGGCGTTCCGGACCGAGGCGCTTGCGCAGTACAAGATCCATCGTCCGCCAACCGACCCCGACCTCAAGGCGCAGTTCCCGATGATCAAGGAGCTGCTGACGGCACTCGCGATCCCGATCGTCGAGGCCGAGGGGTGGGAGGGTGACGACGTCTTAGGCACGCTCGCCGCCCGGGGCTCCGCCGGCGGCATGCGAGTGCTGCTGGTCACCGGCGACAAGGACGCGCTGCAGCTCGTCGACGATAACGTGAGCGTCGTGAGCACGAAGAAGGGCATCACCGACATCGTCGTCTACGACCGCGATGCGGTGATCGAGCGCTACGGGGTCGCGCCCGAGCAGGTGGCCGACTTCCTCGGCCTCAAGGGCGACACCTCGGACAACATCCCCGGGATCCCGGGCGTCGGCGAGAAGACCGCCGCCAAGCTGCTGCAGGAGCACGGCACCCTCGATGAGGTGCTCGAGCGGGCCGAGAGCATCCCGGGCAAACTTGGAGAGAACATCCGTGCGAACAAGGACGCCGCGCTCGCAAGCCGTGTGGTCGCCACCATCCGCCGCGACGTGCCGGTGGAGATCGACCTCGGCGCCGTTGCGTGGGGGTCGTGGGACGACGCCGAGGCGCTCAGCGCGCTTTCCGGGCTCGCCTTCACCTCGCTCGTCACCCGGTTGCGCTCGATGCGGGTTGCGGGCGGTTCCGCGACGTCCGAGCCGGCGGCGGAGCCGGCGACGTCCGTGGAGATCGCGGTCCGCGAGGGCGCGGCGGCTGCGGAGTGGGTGGCCGCGCTCGCAGAGTCGCGGCCCCAGACGCCCGTGGGGCTCGCGGTCGGCATCGGCGACGAGGCGTGCTTGTTCACCGAGGAGCGCTCGCTCGCCGCGGCGCACGAGGGTGCGGCGGCGATCCTGCGCGGAGACAGCGCGGATGCCGCGCTCGCGGCGCTCATCTCATCGTGCCGGGTGAGCGCCGGCGACCTGAAGGCGCTGCTGGAGGGCTTCTGCCCGCCGGGAAGCATGCAGGCCGAAGCCGCGAGCGTGGCCGACGCGCTCGATCCGGCGGCCGCGTTCGATTGCGGGATCGCCGCCTACCTGCTCGCGTCCAACCGCTCCGACTACAGCGTCCCCACGCTCGCGGGCGAGTACCTGGGCCACACGCTCGAGGCGGGCGACCCGGTCGCCGAGGCGGTCGCCGCCGCCGACCTGGCAGGGGTGCTCGGCCCCGCGCTCGAGCAGTGGGGCGCCACCCGCTGCTTCGAGACGATCGAGATGCCGCTCGTGCCCGTGCTGATGCGCATGGAGGAGATCGGCGTCGGCATCGACCGCGACGTGCTCGCCGCGCTCTCGGCCGAGACCCACGGGCAGATCGCGGCGCTCGTGGCGGAGATCCACGAGCTCGCCGGCTTCGAGTTCACCATCGATTCGCCGAAGCAGCTGGGCGAAGTGCTCTTCGACAAGCTCGGGCTGCCTACGCAGAAGAAGACGAAGACCGGCTACTCCACCGACGCGAGCGTGCTCGCGGCTTTGGCGCCGCTGCACCCAATAGCGGACAAGATCGTCGCGTACCGGGAGCTCAGCAAGCTCACGAGCACCTACATCGACGCGCTGCCGCGGCTCGTGGGCGAGGACGGCCGCCTGCACACGACGTTCAACCAGACCGTCGCGGCGACGGGCCGCCTGTCGAGCAGCAGCCCCAACCTGCAGAACATCCCGGTGCGCACCGAGCTCGGACGCCGCATCCGCGCCGCGTTCGTGCCGGCGCGCGCGGGCGACCTCATGGTGAGCGCCGACTACTCGCAGATCGAGCTGCGCATCCTGGCGCATCTCTCGGAGGACGCCGGGCTCATCGAGGCGTTCACGTCGGGCGCGGACTTCCACGCGGCCACGGCGGCGCGTGTCTTCGACGTCGCGCCCGAAGCCGTCGACCCGGATATGCGCCGCAAGGCGAAGGCCGTCAACTTCGGCATCGTGTACGGTATCTCGGCGCACGGGCTGGGGGATTCGCTCGGCATCGGCTATGCGGAGGCACAGGCCACGATCGACCGCTACTTCGCCGCCTATCCGCGCGTGCGCGCCTACCTCGATGAGACGATCGCCGAGGCGCACAGATGCGGCTACGCCGAGACGATGTTCGGACGGCGGCGGCCGATCCCCGAGCTCGCGAGCGGCAACTACAACCTGCGCTCGTTCGGCGAGCGGACGGCGATGAACCATCCGATGCAGGGTACCGCCGCCGACTTGATGAAACTCGCGATGATCGAGGTCGACCGCCGGCTTCGCGCCGAGGGCTTCGAGTCGCGGATGCTGCTGCAGGTCCACGACGAGCTGGTCTTCGAGGCGCCGCCTGGCGAGCTCGAGCGGCTCACCCGCATGGTTCGCGAGGCGATGGCGGGCGTCGCCGACCTGCGCGTTCCGCTGGATGTCGGCGTTGGCGCGGGGACGGACTGGACGAGCGCGAAGTAGGCCCCGAAACTCGCCATCGCTCGCGTCCCGTGCTACCATCTTCGGGCTACGCGCGCCCGCGCGTGGCAGAAGTGTCCTGTAGGCCCCCGAGAGCATGACAGACCGGAAAGCAAGCGACCGAGACGTTGGCACCCGGGGCCCCGGTAGTATGGAAGGGGCCACCACAGTGGTAGACAAGAACGGCTATGTGATCCACGACGATCACGAGTACACCGATGAGGAGATGCA
>DCVQ01000030.1:66311-76832 GCA_002328745.1 Actinobacteria bacterium UBA2184 | reverse complement strand
TGCGTTTAGTATCTGAATTCGCCCAGGCTAACAAGTGCTTCCAGCCGACTCACGCACGCGCCAGGCTGAACTGCAGCCGCTCGTCCGCAGCTGAAGCCGGCCAGGTGCTTGCTCACGGCGTCAATCTCTCTGGACGCGGCCCGGCTGTCCGTGGACTCCGGACTCGCGACGGCGGACGCGATCATGCTGGCGAGTGCTCGGGCGCAGGAGGCGGTCCTGTGGAGGCAGGACTCGCACTTCGAGGGCATGGACGGCGTCGAGCACCGCGCCAAGCGGTAGGGCGTGGCTGACAAGCGCTTCCAATAGAAAGCGCCGCCAAACGGCCAACACCGCTCGACTCAGGGAAGCATCTGAGCCGCAAACGCAGAGATGTCAGCGGCACGACCGCATCTTGGTCGACTATCTGTCCGCCAGGGCGAGCAGCTCCGAGACCGTGACGAAGCGATAGCCATCTGCCTCAAGACGTTCGAGAATCTCGGGAAGTGCGGCGCGCGACGGCTCGCGACCGTCATACATGACGTGCATCAGCACGATCGAACCGGGACGTACGTTGTCCACCACGTAGTCGGCAAGCGCATCTGCGTCATCTGCAATCTCTGGAAGTGAGTCGGGTTCCAGGTCCCAGGTGACGGTCGTCCGGCCGGTGCTCGCCAGATACAGGGGGGTGGTGAGCAGACGCTTGCAGCCGGGCGGCCGGAACGTGATCGGACCGGAGTAGCCAGCCGTCCTGAGGACCTCGTCGGTCCGTTCAATCTCTCGCTTCACCACCGCGCTCGAGACGAAGTACATGCGGGGGTGCGAGTAGGAGTGGTTCCCGACCTCGTGACCCGCCTCGACGATTGCGGCCACGAGATCGGGGTGGTCCTCGGCCGCCGCGCCAACGAGATAGAAGGTCGCGGCGGCGTCGTGCGCCTCGAGTTCCTGCAGCACCCGGTCGGTGTATTCGGGTGTCGGGCCGTCGTCGAACGTGAGGGCCACGACGCGCTCCTCCGTCTCAACCCGGCGCACGAGTTCGCCAGCGAGCTGGAGACTCCGGGATTTCGTCAGCTGATAGAGGCCCGCGCCAGTCACGGTCATCGCGACCGCAAGCGCGAGCCCGGCCCTTGCGGCGAGCCGCCATCTGCCTGGTGCCGACCCCCTGGCTCGCCGCCAGACGAGCAAGAGGACGACCGTCAGGCCGCCGACTGTACCGGATGCAACGAGGAAGTCCGCCATGTCGCAAGCCTAGCAGACGGCGGCAACACAGACGGCGGCCAGCAAGCGCTTCAGGCGGACGCCGCCGCCCGGTGCGGTATGCTCGGGCCGCGAGCGACGAGGGCGGCGCTTCAACTGACGCGCAAAGACGTTGAGCGCGCCGACCTCAATCCGCGAGAATGTAACCGTTGCCAACGGGAGGAACATGCTCACCATCCAAGACTCCGACGACGAACTGTGGCTCGACCTCGTTGAGGTGCTGAGCGAGCGCGAGATCTGCGACATGGTGCTCTGCCTGTATCCCGACTCACAGCCCCATGACTTCCCGGAGCCGTTCATTCCCTCGCGGGCGCCGGAGTCCCTTGAGCGGGTGGTGGAGTATCCCGGCGGGGACGAGCCTGTGTGCAGTGGCAGGGTGCGGGTGTCCGCAGAGCTGCTTGACTCGCTGCGGCTATGCACCGGCGAGTTCGAGGACTGGGGTGACAGCCTGTTGCTGTACCCGCCTCGCGAGAGGCGATGGATCGCCGCCTTCATCCCACACCGGCGCATCGCGCTCGTTCGAGACGAGAGACTCCAAGACTTCCTCAACGCTGCCGGAATCGAGGCGAGCTCCGGGTGAGGCCGATCGATCCACGCGACTATCCCGGTCTCGGTGTCGGGGGCCTGCTGGTGGCCGTTCAGCTCGCGCTGCTGGCTGTCGGCGGCTTCGGATCCATCCCTTGGCTTGCGCTCGTCGGCGCCGTGCTGGTCGTCATCGCGCTCGTCTTCCTGATCGTGCCGGTCGTTCAGTTCAAGCGACACGGCGGCGTCGCGAGGGGTGACATCTTCGCCAATACCACGGTCGTGGTCGATACCGGCCTGTACGCGGTGGTTCGCCACCCGCAGTTCCTGGCCATGCCCGTGCTGGTGGTCGGCATCGCACTGCTCGCGCAACGATGGGGTGTCGCGCTCGTCGGAGCCGCCGCCGTGGGGGCGTTTCTCGTCGACTTCACGCGGGCCGATCGCCGCGACGTTGCGAAGTTCGGGCAGCCGTACCGCGAGTACATGCAGCGCGTTCCGGGCTGGAATCCGCTGGCGGGACTCTGGCGGCTGAGGAGCGGAGCCAGACGCTGAAGCGAGCGTTTCCCTCCGCTCCGGCGAGCCGGAGTATCCTGCACGTCACATGGCGTTCCTGGAGCGTGCGAGTCGCAGGTCTCTCAGCCAATCGCCTTCCTGATGAGCGCCTCGATCCGCGCCTCCTGCTCGTCACCCAGATCGGTGAGAGCGTACGCCGTGGGCCACATGGCCCCATCGTCGAGCGCGGCATACTCCTGGAACCCGAGCGTTGCGTACCGCACCTTGAACTTGGACGCGCTCTGGAAGAAGCACAGCACCTTGCCATCCTTGGCGTACGCGGGCATCCCGTACCAGAGCCTCGGCGTGAGCGAGGGTGCGGTCCGCTCGATGATCGAATGGAGCCGCAGGGCCATCGCCCGGTCGTGCTCGGGCATCGCCGCGATGTTCTCCAGCACTTCCGTCAGCCCGTCCGCCTTCTTCTTGCCGGGTTCGCGCGCGCGCGTCGCCCCCGTCTCGTCGTCAGCCATGCCCATCTCCGCCTCTCCGTATGCGTGCGCTTCTGAGAGGATTCCCGTCGAAGCGGCGGGCCCCACATCCGCTCGGGCTCGCCCGCAGGTGTGCTCCCGGGGGCCGATCGCGTTCGCGCGGCCATCCGACTGGCGCTGCCGGCTGACGCGGGGCGGTGTACGCTACCAATAGAGACGCTCGGCGCTGTGGCGCTCGGCGCCCGCCGTGCAGCCGCGGGGCACAGGCGTCGGGCGCAGCCCGTAGGGAGGACCACTGTGGATGCGGATCGACAGGTGCGGGAACTGCTGGCTCGCCAGCTCGACTGGGGGGAGGCGCATGTCGGGTTCGACCGCGCGCTGGCCGGCTTTGCCGACCACCTTCAGGGCGTCGTACCTGTGGGGTCCGCTCACAGCGGATGGCAGCTCCTCGAACACATGCGGCGTGCCCAGGCCGACATCCTCGACTTCTGCGTGAACCCCGACTACGTCTCCCCGGCCTCGCTCGACGAGTACTGGCCGGCAGTGGCGCCGAGCGCAGACGAGTCGTGGGACGCCGCCGCGGCTGCCTTCGAGGACGACCTCACCGCGCTCAAGCGCCTCGCCCTCGACGAGTCGCTCGACCTCTTCGCGAGGGTGCCTACGGCCACCTCCGAAACGCAGACGCTTGCCCGTGCGCTCATCCTGGTGACCGACCACAACGCCTACCACCTCGGCCAGCTCGTCTCGGTCAGACGCGCGCTCGGCGAATGGCGGGAGGGTCCCTCCGAGTTGTTCTATCACGGCACGCGGGTCGATCTAAAACCGGGGGACCTGATCGAGCCCGGCTTTCGATCGAACTACGGCACGAGGAAGCAGGCGAGCCACGTCTATCTCACCGCCACTCTGGACGCAGCGACCTGGGGGGCGGAGCTGGCAGTCGGCGACGGCCCCGGCAGGATCTACACAGTGGAGCCGACGGGCCCGATCGAGGACGACCCGAATCTCACGGACAAGAAGTTCCCGGGCAATCCGACGAGGTCGTACCGCACCCGGGAGGCGCTGCGGGTCACGGGTGAGGTCACCGGGTGGCGGGGGCACTCGCCTGAGGAGCTCAAGGCCATGAAGGACAACCTCGAGCGGCTGAAGAAGCTCGGCGTCGAGGCGATCGAGGACTGAGGGCCGCGAGTGCGCGGCGGGTTTCGCGGCCGCGAGCGCCTACGCGCGTCCTCAAGTCCTCCGCATGCTGTCGACTTTTCGGCCGTACCCGAAGACGATGTCGTGCGTCACCCGATCGACCCCACGCCGCCGGAACCCGCGCTTCATGTGCGCAGCCACGCGCTCGCGGGCATCCGGCGGGATCTTCGCGTACCAGAAGGCGGAGGACGACGTGCAGAAGAAGTCGAACGCATCACCCGGGTCGTCGAACTCGAGCATCCACCTGCGCCGACCGGTCCGAACCTCGGCCAGGCCCGCCTCCTCCAGGAGGTCGGAGACGAGCTCCTCCGATTGAGGCCAGAATTCGATGCGATAGCCGAGCACGTATCTCTTCGGGATGACGCGAAACGCGGCGTCGGTGGGCTCCCAATCGTACTCGGGGCCGTGCGTCGCCACTGCCACCGTCCCTCCCGGCCGGACGAGGCGCGTGGCGTCGTTCAGGATAGCCTCGGGGTCGGGCACCATGCCGAGCACCATCGAACTCAGTGCCGCATCGAACCGGCCGGACTCGAGCTGCCCGGAGGTCCCACCGATGAGGTGGAAGGCGATGCGATCGTCCGCGTACGATCGCTCGCGTGCGTTCTTGCGGCACATGTCGAGCATCAGCTTCGACACGTCGGCGCACGTGACGCTCTTCGCGCCCCGGGCCAGGCACTCGAACGCCAGGACTCCCGTCCCGCAGCCGATGTCGACCACCTCAAGCCCGTCCACATCGACGCCGTCCAGCAGCGTCCGGGCTATCCGTGAGTACTGGTCGAGACACAACTCGTCGTAACGCCTGACGTCGTCGGACATCTCGCCGTCGTAGCCGGACTTCATGTGCCGGTGCATCGTCTCCGTGTCGCCTGCGGCGCCGGTCACCCACGCCAGCAGGCAGTTCGCGTTCGCGAGAAGCCTCATCGGCGCGCTGAGCTTGCCTGTCCAGAAGAGGGGAGCCATGCGAGGTGCATACCCAGCCGGCGCGCGCCCTGTGCAGCGGGCTCGGCGCGCAAACGCGTGGGGCCAGGCCGGCCCATCAGCTCCCGAGCCGCGCCTCGAGCCCTTCCATGAGTGCCATCAGCCCCTCCTCCATGCCGAGGCTCCAATCGCGAAGCTCCCGGGCGAGCGAGGCGGCGAGCGGCGCGGCGTCGCTCGCGGTCGCAAGCGCCTCGTCGTCCGGGCCGCTCCAGGAGCCTCCCTGTCCGGAGGCGAGGATGTACCAGCCGGCCGTGTACGCGAAAATCGCGTGCGCGGCGTCGACCAGATCCTGGCCCTTGAAGCCTGCCGAGCTCAGGATCGCCAGCGGAGCTTCGAGCATCTGGAGCGACGTCGCAGTGGTGTACCGACGTCCGAGGAAGAGCCAACCGGCCTTCGGATGGGCCGCGATCGCGCGGCCGGCGGACGCCGGGCCGGAGAGCATCACTGTCTTCCAGTCCGCGCCGTGCGGAGGCAGTCCCGGGCCGGTCTCCTCGATGATGCGTGCAAGGAGGCCGTCGAGTATCGCGTCCTTGTTGGGGAAGTGGTGGTACAGCGCCATGCCCTCAACCCCCAGGGCTTCGCCCAGGCGGCGCATGCTCAGGCCCTCCACACCCTCGGCGTCGAGCACCTCCAGCGCCTTCTCGATGATCTTCTCCTTCGTGAGTGGCTCGCGGCCATCCTTGCTCGGGTGCGGAGTCATGCGCCCTCCAGACTTTCTCGAAATCGGGTGTTGACTTTACGGCGTAAAGGGGTACAGTGCTTTACGGCGTAAAGTATACGCTGTAAAGTCGTCGGCGGCAAGTCCCCACCGGCGGAGGAGGAGGAGACCATGGAGAGGCAATCGAGCAGGGTGCTTGTCTGTTACGCGACGGGAACGGGCTGCACGAAGGGCGTCGCCGAGCGTATCGCCGAAGCGCTGACGCGCGCGGGACTGGTGACCGATGTCGCGCAGTTCGCACAGGCGGCGGACCCGCGCGCGTATGACGCGATCGTGGCCGGCAGCGGCACGAGGGCGGGCTCGTGGCACCCGGTCGCGAAGAAGTGGATGGTGTGCAACGCGCCCGCGCTGAAATCGAGGCCCCTCGCGTTGTTCACCGTGGGGATCGCGATGGCCGACAGGCCCGAGAAGGAGAGCGAGACGCTCGGCGTCACCGATCGGCTGCTGGAACGGACCGGTCTCCGGCCGTTGGGCATCGGGGCATTCGCCGGCTGGTACGACCCCGGCAAGTTCAACTACCTGGAGCGGAAGATCATGGGCATCGCGAAGGCTCCGGTAGGCGACTTCCGGGACTGGGAGGCGATAGAGGCGTGGGCGACGCGCGTCGCGGGGACACTGACGACCGCGCGGGGCTCCGCCAACCGATCGGGGAGCGCACTGAGCTGAAGCCCTAAGACGGCTCATGGAGAGTAGAAGGGAGCGGAAACGATGGAGATCACCATCGAACCGGCCTGCAGAGTGGGCTGGGAGGGAGAGACCCTGCACTACGTGGTGCGGGCAGCGGGCGCGACCGAGATCCTCGTGCCCGAGAACGACATGGATGGCTCGGAGATAACGATCGCGAGCAGCCGGCAGGTCGGCGACGGGGTCGAAGCGGAGATCGAGGTGCGCGTGCTCGACTCGAAGCCCTATTGAGGCGACCTTCCTATCGAGGCGCGTGCCGCCTCGGGGGAGATGCAGCGCGGGGAGTTCGAGATACTCACGATGCCGGCCGCGGTCATGCCGAGCTGCGGCGTGGTGGGCGCGCTGGCGCTGGTCGGCGCGGTGCTGGCCTTTCGGTGGGGCGGGTGGCCGGGCTGGGTGCTCGGCATCCTCGCGGCGCTCGTCGCAGTAGCCGGACTCGGGATGCTCGCCTTCCTGGCATGGGGGTACTTCGCGGGCTATCCATGGCATTTCGCGTAGGGATTCCGTCTCCCCGTTGCCGCACGGCAGCGGGGAGACCGGCTTGATTGGGAGTGGAACGATGAATCCAGTGACTGGGACACGAACAGCGGGCGGACGGGGCTCGTTCGGGCGGACGCTAGACTGGCGCGTGCTCATAGGAAGCGGGGAGAGGATCGGCGCGCTGGTGCTGCCGTTCCTGGTCGTCGGAGTGATCGCGAACCTGATGTGGCCGGCGCTCTTCTCCGTCGGCGGCCCTCCGATCGTCTTGCGGGCGCTGTCGGCGGTGATGCTGATCCCCGGAATCACGATCTGGGCGTGGTCGGTGGCGCTGATCCTCACGATGGTGCCAAAGGGAGAGCTGATCACGAGTGGGCCGTACGCCCTGGTCAAGCATCCGCTCTACACGGGCGTCGCTCTGCTCGTGCTGCCGTGGGCCGGATTCATGCTCGACACATGGCTCGGAGTCGCGATCGGCACGGTGCTGTATCTCGGCAGCCGGCTGTTCGCGCCCGAAGAGGAGCGGGAGCTTGCCCGGGCGTTCGGGGCGCGCTGGGACGAGTACCTCGGTACGGTGATGATGCCCTGGCTCTAAGTCCGCCGGGCTCGAAGCAGGAACGTACCGCACGCGAGTCGCTCAGGCGCCGCCGAGTCGTGTACGCTCATTGCGTGGCGAGGACCCGGGAGGTCGTGATGATCAAGCACATCGTGTTCTTCACCCTGAAGCCGGAGGGCGAGGGTCGCCCGGCGCACGAGAACGCGCTCGAGATGAAGGCGCGGCTCGAGGCGCTCAACGGGCGCATCGATGGACTCCTGATGCTCGAGGTCGGGATCGACTTCAGCCGCACCGACGCTTCGGCGGATGTCGCGCTGTACTCGGAGTTCACCGACCGTGCATCGCTCGATGCCTATCAGGCGCACCCGGAGCACGTGGCGATCGCCAGGTGGGTCGCCGGTCTGCGTGAGAGCCGGACGATCGTCGACTACGAGGTCTGAGGACCCCAGACGACCGGACGCGAAGGGGGCGCGCGCATGGACTGGGACGCGGCGATCGGGTGCGTGGCGCTTACGGGGCTCGGTGTCGTCGCGGCGCTCGCCGCCGCGCACGGTGGCAAGCGAGGCGCCTACGCAGCCGCGAAGGCGGTCGCGTCCGCCGGCTTCGTGGCGCTGGCGGTGATCGTGGGCGCGGCAGGGGCGACGTGGAGCGCGATCGCGCTTGGCGGGCTCGTCGTCGCGGGGGCTGGCGACATCGTCCTCGCGGGGCATTCGAGGAAGTCGTTCATCATCGGCCTGTCGTGTTTCGCGGTGGCGTACGCCGCCTACGCGGTCGCCTTCCTCGTTCGCGGCACAGACGGCTCGACGCTTGCGGTCACCGCGGTGCTCGCGGCCGCGGTCGGCGCCGGCGCGTGGCGCTACCTGCGTGCGCACCTTCCCGGGAAGCTGCGCGTGCCGGTTCGCGTGTATCTCCTCGTCGTCTCGTCGATGCTCGCGACCGGCGTGGCGGCCGGTATCACCCACCGCGCCGTCCTGCTCGCGCTCGGCGCGGCGCTCATCACCGGCTCGGACCTCTCCGTCGCCCGCGAGCGCTTCGTGACACCGGGGTTCGCCAACAAGCTGGTCGGACTGCCGGCGTACTACGTCGGCCAGACGCTCATCGCGCTCAGTCTCGTCGGGTAGACCCGGCGACGCGGGGCCGTCCTCCCCCGGGTGACCGACTCGTCCATCGAGGTGCAGTAGGAGCCGCGAGGGCCTACTCCGGCTTGCGTGCGGTGAGCGTGAAGGTGAGCGGGACCTCGGGTTGCGTGTCGGGCATGCCGAACAGCCCCGGCTCCTTCTCCACCATGGCCGTCATGTACTTCCAGGCGAGCAGCGGGAACTCGCGCAGCTCCTCGATCCGCAGCCCGGCTCGCACGAGCACACCGATGATCTCCTCGAAGGTGTGCTGCCACGAGTGCGACGTGCCGATGTACTCGTCGCCCGGAGCCGCGTACGACCCGCGCTCCTCCCATTCAAGCGCTTCACGCATGAAGTAGGAGTAGCGCACCATGGGTTCGGGATCGTCCGACTCATCGTCGAAGATCCACAGCGTGGGGTGCATCTCGGCGATTTTGAACACGCCGCCGGGGGCGAGCCGGCTCGCGATCGTCCGCGCCCAGGCTTCGAGGTCGGGAAGCCACGAGATCACGCCGTACGAGGTGAAGATCACATCGAAGCCGCCCTCGGACACCTCGGTAGGCGGCGCCAGCACGTCGCCCTCGATGAACGTCGCCGGGATGCCCGATCGGACGGAGAGATCGCGCGCGGCGGCGATCGCCACGTCCGAGAAGTCCAGGCCGGTGGCCGTCGCGCCCAGAAGCGCGAGCCGGAGCGTATCGAGCCCGAAGTGGCACTGCAGGTGGAGCGCCCGCATGCCGGTGATATCGCCCAGCAAACCGGAGACGATGGAGTCGAATGGGCGTGACGCGGGGTCGGCGATGAAGCCTTCGGCGTCGTAGAATCCCGAGGGGACGTGGAGCGCGGCCCATCGCTGCCAGATCGCGTGGTTCGCGGCGACGCGGTCGCGGACGTCCATGTGCATGCCTTTCGGGGTGAGCGGCCGGAAGTGGGTAGATTAGCCTGCGTACAGCATACGGCACGTCTGCGAACGGGCAGGTGCGTTTCGTGACGAATCGCTCTACCGCAACCACCATCGACGGCTACATCGCGGAGTTCCCGCCCGAAGTGCGGCACTCGCTCGAGGAGGTCCGGGCGATCATCCGCGCGGCCGCGCCCGGGGCGACCGAGACCATCAGCTACGCGATCCCCACCTTCGACCTCGAGGGAAAGCACCTCGTGCACTTCGCGGGGTACGACCGGCATATCGGGCTCTATCCGACACCGAGCGGCCTCGAGGCGTTCAAGGACGAGTTCGCCGGCTACAAGAGCGGCAAGGGCTCGGTACGGATACCGCTCGGCGAGCCGCTCCCCAGCGACCTCATCCGTCGCATCGTCGAGTTCAGGATCGCCGAGGTAACGGGCGGGTCTTCCTGATGAGCGTGGCCGCGAGTGTCGCGCAGCATGAACGTGACGGGCGCCCGGAGCGCCCGATCACGTTCGACGACTTCTTCGCGGGATACGCCGACGCCCGTGCCATCTTCGACGTGCTGCGGGCTGAGATCGAGGCGCTCGGTCCTGTGGAGATCCGCGTCACGAGGAGCCAGGTGGCTTTTCGCCGGGACGCCCCGTTCGCGTGGGCCTGGGTTCCTGATCGCTACCTCGGCGGCGGGCACGCACCGCTCGTGTTGAGCGTGTCGCTGGTCGAGCGGGACGCGTCGCCTCGCTGGAAACAGGTGGTCGAGCCGACCGCAGGACGCTTCATGCATCATCTGGAGCTACGATCGGCGGTGGACATCGACGCCGAGGTGCTGGAGTGGATTCGCCGTGCCCGTGCTGTGGCGGACGAGGAGGCAGGATGACGCAGGCCGACCGCAAGGCGCTGACCCGCGAGTACAGGGAGACCGCCCGCCCGGCGGGCGTCTTCGCCGTACGCAACACGGTGACGGGCGCCATGCTCGTCGGGTCCGCGCCCGACCTCCCGGGCATGCTCAACCGCCAGCGTTTCCAACTTGAGATGGGCTCACACCCCAGCCGGGAGTTGCAGGCCGACTGGAACGAGCTCGGCGAGGGCGCGTTCGCCTTCGAGGTGCTCGACACGCTCGACGAACCGGGCGATCCCACCGAGAGCCGGGCGTCCGA
>DCVQ01000030.1:15042-66292 GCA_002328745.1 Actinobacteria bacterium UBA2184 | reverse complement strand
CCGATGAGGTAGGCGACTTCTGGCAGGCGTTCTGCGCCGCGCGGCCGGATCTCGCCGACACCGACACCTCCTACTCGGCATGGCACTTCTGCGACAACCCGGCCGACGCCGACCAGCTCGCCGACCTGGTGGCGGCGGGCCGCAAGCGCGCGACCGCCGGGGCGCTGTGGTCGTACGAAGCCGAGGACGAGCCGCTCCCCGAAGTGGGCGACTTGAGCGTGATCACCGACTGGAGCGGCGCGCCGAGATGCGTCATCCGCACTACCGAAGTCGAGGTCGTCCCGTTCGGGGAGGTCACCGCCGAGTTCGCCGCGACCGAGGGTGAAGGAGACAGCTCCCTCGGCTACTGGCGTGCCGTCCACGAGCGTGCGTTCACCCGTGAACTGGCGGAGCTGAACCGGGCGTTCGACCCCGCGATGCCCGTCGTATGCGAGCGCTTCGAGGTGGTCTTCGACATCGAGTCCCGACCCGGCGACGGACCGCGGCGTGGCTGAGGCCCGCGTCGGCATCCGCCCCTGGGAGGCAGGAGATCTGCCGCTCCTCGAGCGGCTCCTCGGTGACCCCGCGCTTACCCGGCACATCGGAGGCCCCGAATCCTCCGATGCGATTCGCGCACGGCACGAACGATACCTGGCGTCCGACGACTCGGCTGGCGGCATCTTCGCGATCGTCGTCGGGCCGGAAAGCACCGCAGTCGGCTGGGTCGCGTACTGGGCCGCCACGTGGCAGGGCGACGAGGTGTGGGAGATCGGGTGGCACGTGCTGCCCGAGCATCACCGCCGGCGCGTGGCGAGCGCGGGCGCGTCGCTCGCCATCGATCGGGCGCGCCTCCGGGGCAGCCGACGCTACGTGCATGCGTTCCCGGCGGTGGAGAATGCCGCGTCCAACGCGCTCTGCCGCCGCCTCGGTTTCGAGTCGCGAGGCGAGACCGAGGTGGAGTACCCGCCCGGCACGATGATGCGAGCCACCGACTGGCGGCTGGACCTCGCCCTGCCACGGGCCGCGGCGCTCGCGCGAACGGGCCGCGGCTCGCCGTACACCCGTCGCCCGGCCGGTTTCGCGCGCGGCCCGATCATCATGGCGCACCGGGCTTCGCCGCACGGCGAGCCGGACAACACGCGCGCGGCGTGCGAGGCGGCCGTCGCGAGCGGGATCGAGGCGGTGGAGTTCGACGTGCGCCGCACCTCCGACGACGTTCTCGTACTTCATCACGACGCGCAGGCCAGCGGGGTTCGCGTGGCCGCATCCACCCTTGCCGAACTGGCCGCGGTGGTCCCGGGGCTGTGCACGCTCGAGGAGGCGCTGGACGTGCTTGGGCCGCACTGCCTGCTCGACGTGGAGGTCAAGGCGCCCGGATACGAGGCGGATCTCGTGGACGTGCTGCGCGATCGCTGCACGCCCGGCCGCTACGTGCTGTCGTCGTTCGACGACGAGATCGTCGCGCGACTGAAGGAGATGGCTCCCGGGGTGCCGGTGGGGCTCCTGCTCGGCAAGCGACGGCCGCCCAGAGGCATGCTCACACGGCTCTCGGAGATCTTCCCGCTCGGCCGGCTGCGGGCGAGCGGCGCCGACTTCGTAGCGCCCCACGAGCGGCTCCTGCGCGCCGGCTTCCTGCGCCGCATGGACCGCGCGGGGTATCCCGCGCTCGTGTGGACCGTGAATGAGCCGTCGGCGCTTGGCAGGCTGATGACGCGCCGGGAGGTGGGCGCCATCGTCACCGACCGCGCGCCGGAGGCGGTCCGCATCCGGGACGAGGTCGGCCCCGATGCGCTACCCCGGGCGACCCGCGTAGGTCTCTGGTATATCTACACTTCGACGCCGCGGACCTGGCGGCTGCTCGGGAGGGCGTTCCGCCTCCGTATCGAGCCCGCGCCCGCGGACGACGACGTGCTGTCTGCGGCCGAAGAGGGAGCTGCCGACGCCGTGCGCTTCACCCCGCCGTCGCTGCTGCTGTCGGCGGCGCTCATCGGTACGGCCGTGTACCTGCGGCCGTGGCTGAGCGGCGTCTTACAGCGGGTGGGCGACGGTGTGTTCCTCTCGTCGGCGCGTCTGGGATTCCGGCTCGGCATCGAGCATCTGGCCGCCGAGAGCATCGCGCTCGCGCTCTCGTTCTTCAGCGTGTGGTTCGTCTCGTTCGCGTCGATCGCCGTGCTGTTCTTCCCGGTGTGGCTCCTGTTCCGGCACCAGCTCAAGCTCGCCGCCCCGGTGGTGTCGGTGGCGCTCGGGCTCGGCGCAGACCCGGCCGACGTGCCCCGCGACCCCCGGCTGCGTCCGTACCCGCGCGTCCGCTGCGCGATGGGACATCTGTTCGGGCGGCGGCTGGCGATGGGGTGGCGGCGCACGCCTGCGCCGTAGCGTGCCGCGCGCTACTCACCGGCGACGGCAGGTGCTATCCTCGTGCGCACCCTACGACTCCGGGGATGTCCCGGCCGATTGGAGTGAGCGATGTCAGGTAAGCAGCTGTTCCTCGAAACGCGACCGCAGTTCCTCGTCCTTGCGGTGGTGCTCGTCCTGCACGGCACGGCCCTCGCCGCCTGGCAGGGGTCGACCGACTGGTGGCTCGCGGCCCTGGCCGCGATCGGCCTCGTCCTGCTTCAGGCGAGCGTGAACGTGCTCAACGACTGGCACGACTGGAGCAAGACGGGCATCGACAAGCACACCCCCCGGACGCCGTTCTCGGGCGGCAGCGGCCTGCTCCCGGCGGGCGCCATCACGGTCAAGAGCACGCTCATGCTCGGCATCGGCACGCTGCTCGCGGGCAGCGCCATCGGCGTCTACCTGGCGTCCGTGGCAGGGTGGGAGCTTCTCGCCATCGGCATAATCGGCGCCGTCTCGATCGTCGCCTACACGCCGGTGTTCAATCGCATCGGCATCGGTGAGTTCATGGCCGGCTTCGCGCTCGGAACGCTGCCGGTGGCAGGCACGTATTTCCTGCTCACCGGCAGCATGGACGCGGTGGCCTGGATCTCGGGCATCCCGGCCGGCCTTCTCACCTACAACCTGCTGCTGCTCAACGAGTTCCCTGACGCCGAGGCCGATGCCGCCGGCGGACGCAAGCACATGGTGATCCTGCTTGGGAAGCCCAAGGCGGCGCGCCTGTACACCGCGGTCGAGATCGCCGCGTACGTGTCGATCGTCGCGGGCGTGGCCTCAGGCATCCTGACGCCGTGGGCGCTCCTCGGCCTGCTGAGCGCCATCTTCGGGGCGAAGGCGATCGCCGGTGCACTCGCGGATCACAGCGACACCGCCAAGCTGATACCCTCGCTCGGCGCCAACATCGTGGCGGTCCTCTCGACCAACGTGCTGCTCGCGATCGGCTACACCATCGCAGCGGTCGTCTGACGCACTGTGCCGGTGACGGCACGCACAGACCTGCAGCGGAAGGCGTCCCGGTAGGGGCGCCTTCCTGCGTGTCGTATCATGCGGATAGGGGCCGGCGGTGGCGTGCCATCGGATAGGGAGGGAACGCTCATGAAGTGGGTCTACACGTTCTTCATCGTCGTGATCGTGGTCCTGGTGGCGATCTTCGGGTTCCAGAACCTGCAGACGGTCGAGGTCACGTACTTCAACATGAGCTTCGAGTTGCCCGTCTTCCTCATGGCGGTCGGCATCTACGTGCTCGGGATGCTCACGGGCAGCTTCGTCACGGCGATGATGCGCCGCATCGTGCACGGTGCCACGGCATCGAAGGAAGCGCAGCAGTAGCCGCGCGATGACCTGGAGACGACCCGACATCCGCGCCATCCTCGCGCCCGGCGCGGTCGTGCTCGGCCCGATGGCGGGTGTCACCGAAGCGCCCTTCCGCGGCATCTGCAAGCGGATGGGCGCCGCGCTCACGTACACCGAGATGATCAGCGCGAAGGGCCTGCACTACAACCCGGACACCGTGGTGGCCCGTTCGCTCCTCACCTTCGACCCGGCCGAGACGCCCTGTGCGGTCCAGATCTTCGGGTCCGAGCCGACGATCATGGCCGAGCAGTCGGCGCGGATCGTCGCCGAGCACGGGCGCGACGTGGCGCTCATCGATATCAACATGGGCTGCCCGGTCACGAAGGTGGTATCCAAGGGCGAAGGGAGCGCGCTCATGCGCACGCCCGCGCTCGCGGGGGAGATCGTCGAGGCGGTCGTCGACGCGTGCGGGGACGTTCCCGTGACCGTGAAGATACGCAGCGGATGGGACGAGATCGAGCGCAACGCTGTGGCCTTCGCGCGCGAGATGGAGGCTGCCGGCGCGTCGGCGATCGCGGTGCACGGCCGCACGCGCGGGCAGTTCTACCGCGGGCACGCGGACTGGGAGATCATCGCGGAGGTGAAGGCCGCGGTGGGCGTGCCGGTCATCGGCTCGGGTGACGTGTTCTCGGCGGACGATGCGCTCGCGATGCTGGAACGCACGGGAGCCGATGCGGTGATGGTCGCGCGGGGAGCGCAGGGCAATCCCTGGATCTTCCGCGAGGCGCGCGCGCTCATCGACGGCGGAAAGCGGCTGGCGCCGCCGACGGCCGCCGAGCGGGTAGGGATGGCGCGCGAGCACGCCGCGGCGTTGGTGGCGTTCGCAGGCGAGCACGCCGTGTCGCGGATGCGCAAGCACGTTGCCTGGTACGTGACCGGCCTGCCGGGTGCGAGCCGCGTGCGCGACGCGGTGAACCACGTGCGCACGCATGCGGAGCTCGACGCGCTGCTCGTCGGCTACGCGGCCCACCTCTCCTCGCTCGCGGACGCCTGAGGAGCCGCCGGACCCGCCGCCCGGCTCACGCGCGCGCCGTCACGCGCCGTCGGCGCAGCCCTTCCACGCCTCGAGCGCATCGACGGCCTCGGCCACCGAGAGCGCCGGCGCCGGTGCGCTCGCATCCCGCTCCCGCAGCCGCGCGAACAGGTCCGCGAGGATTGGCGGCGTGATGTTGCCGCGGGTGAGCACGTCGGCGCTCGCGAAGAGCTCCTCGGGCGTGCCGGAAAGCGCGATGGCGCCGCCAGGGGCGAGGACATACGCGTAGTCGGCGAACTGCGGGACCGTGTCCATGTCGTGCGTCGAGAGCACGATGGTCATACGACGCTCGCGCGCGAGTCGGCTCATCAGGTCGAGCAGGGCGGTCCGCGAGGCGGGATCGAGCCCCTCGAACGGCTCGTCGAGCACCAGCAGCTCGGGATCCATCACGAGCGCGCCGGCGAGCGCCACCTTGCGCTTCTCGCCGCCCGAGAGGTTATGGGGCACGCGTTCGGCGAGATGGCCGATGCCGAGCAGGTCGAGCGCCGCATGCGCGCGCTCCAGCGATTCCGACTCGGGCAGCCCGTACTGGCGCGGCGAGAACGCCACATCGTCGATCACGGTGGGTGCGAGCAGCTGCTCGTCGACGTTCTGCAGCACGACGCCGATGCGTCGCCGGATGGCGGCCCACTCGTCGGCGGGCGACACCCCGAAGACCGCCACCTCTCCCTCCTGCGACTTGAGCAGCCCGAGGATGTGGAAGAGCATCGTCGTCTTGCCGGAGCCGTTGGGGCCGAGCACCGCGATCCGGGCTCCCTGGTGCGCGAGGAAGTCGAGGCCGCAGAGGTGCACCGTCGTGCCGTCCTCGTACGTGTGGCGCACGCAGCTGATGCGCACGACCTCCTCCGCCCCCGCGAGCGGCCCGTGGGCATGGGTGTGTTCCTTCATCGCGTTCTCCGTCCGATGAGCAGGCCGACGGTCAGGTCGAGCGCGCCGGCGAGGGTGGCGATCCAGGCGTAACCGGCAAGCGCGGGCAGGACGCGGAACGCGACCGCCACGCCCAGCACGAGCGTCGCGTAGGCGAGCGCCGCGCCGTCGGCCGAGCGGTCCCGACTGGTGTGAACGGACACGCGCAGGCCGCCCTCGTAGCCGCGCAGTCGCAGGATGTCGTACTCGCGCTGCGAGAGGTCGAACGAGTAGAGGAGCAGCCCGCCGAGCGCGCGCGTGGTGGCGCGGGCCGCCCGCACCGGCTGCCGTGCCGAGATCCCGGCGCGGAGCCTGATGGCGCGCTGCAGGTCGGCGAACTTGTCGGCGAGGATGAACAGCGAGCGGTACGTCATGAGCAGCGCGTCGCCGACGATCGTCGGGGTGATGCGCTGGATGGGCGCGAACACCTGCGGGTAGGGCGTCGAGAACATGAGCGTCACCACGGCGAGCGCTGCGGTGACCGCCTTGAGGACGAACAGCGCTCCCGTGGCCGGTCCGGGCGCGGCCGCGAAGGCGAAGACGAGCGCGAAGAGCGCCGGGTACGCCGCGAGCGGGAGCATCTGCCGAAGCGGCAGGCGGACCGCCGCGGCGGCGCCGGTGAGCGAGAGCGCGAGACCGGCGGCCACGAGTGGGTCGTCCATCGTGACGACCGCGCCCAGCAGCAGCCCGGCCGCGACGAGCTTGCTCGCGGGCGCCGCGCGGTGGAGCAGCGTGTCGCCCAGCACCGCCGATCGGTCGACTGCGGTGACGTCCACTAGTGCCTCCCGTGCTCGTCGCCGTAGCGCGGATACTGCGGTTCGACGCGCATGGCGCCGAAGATGAGCGAAGGCCGCACGCGCGCCACGTAGCCGAGCACGCCCGCGGTCACGAGCGCCTCGAGCAGCCATCCGAGCGGACCGAGCGTGTAGACCACCGCCGCGAAGCGCCCCACGGACAGGCCGCCCTCGTCGGCGTGCTCGGCGTGTTCCTCCTCGGTCTCGCCTTCGTGATCGTGTCCGCCGAGCAGTCCGACGGAGACGACCCCTCCCGAGAACGGGTTGCGGAACTCGAGCGTCTCGGCGTCGAGGGCGCCGGTCTCCCGGGTGGCCGCGCCCGCGCCCGCTATCGCCACGATGCCCACGAGCATCGTGGTCGTGAGGGCGAGCGTCACCACGGTCGACACCGCTGCAACGGGGCGGATGCGCGTCCGCCCGAAGGCGCGCGCACCGGTTCGGACGAGGGCGCCGCCGATGGCCATCTCGCTGGCGATGACGAGCGTGTTCAGGCCCACCACGGTGATGCCGCCGTGACCGAGCAGCGCCAGGACGAGGACGACGATGAACGCCGAGATCGCCCCGAGCCACGGGCCGAGCAGGACGCCGGCGATGACCGTGAGGTTCACGTGATAGGCGATCGGCACGATCTCGGTGGCCATCGACACGAGCACGAGGGCCGAGACCGCCCCGATGAGCGGCACAGCGCGCCGGGACTCCACGCGCGCCCCTTCGCGCGACGCGAGGGCAAGCAGGCCAAAGGCGAGCGCCCAGCCGCCGAGCCACAGCCACCAGGGCAGCACGCCGTCCGGGATGTGGATGTGCGACATCAGGCACCGCCGCCTGCGCGCAGGCACCGCGCGCAGAGCCCGTACAGCGTGATCTCGTGCCTGGTCACGAGATGCCCCGCACGTGCGGCGGCCGCGAGCGCCGTCTCACCGAGCGGGCAGTCGACGCTGATGACGTCGCCGCACGACGTGCAGACGAGGTGATGGTGATGGTCGTCCCGGACGCAGTGGGCGAGGAGCGCCGAGCCGCCACGCTCGCCCACGGTCGCGACGCCGCCCGCGGCGTGCATGGCGGCGAGCGCGCGGTAGACGGTGGCGAGCCCGAGGCCGGGCGACGTCTCGCGCAGGCGATGGTGGAGCTCATCGGCGGTGAACGCTCCGGTCGCCGAGAGCACCGCGCGGGCGATCAGCGACCGCTGCTCGCTCATCCGCGCCCCGCCGTACAGCGCGCGGGCCGCCGCATCAGCGCTGCGACTATCCGTCGTGCGTATCATCCAACCTCCAAGATGAGAATGCTTCTCACTTTCAGTGTGTGCCACATGCGGCGCTCACGCAAACGGGGCAACCTGCGCTAGCATGGGTGACCGGCACGCATGTCGAGGAGGTACCCGTGAACGTCAGCCAGCTGCGCACCTTCATCGCGGTCGTGGATCACCGGTCCTTCTCCGAGGCTGCGCGCATCCTCGGCGTCTCGCAGCCCGCCGTGACCATGCAGATCCAGGCCCTCGAGGCCGACATCGGGGCGACGCTGATCGATCGCGGCTACCGCAAGATGGAGCTCACCGAGGCGGGGCGCACCCTGCTGCCGTACGCGCGCCACGTCCTCGCCGAGCTGGAGGAGGCGCGCGAGTCCCTCGACAAGCTTGCCGGCACCGTCTCGGGGCGGATCTCGATCGCCGCGAGCACGACGCCGGGGCAGTACCTGCTGCCGCGGTTGCTCGGCAGCTTCCTGCACGAGTACCCCGAGGTGGGCATCACGCTGCGCGTGTACGACAGCTCGGAGGTTATCGAGCACGTCTCCCGTGGCGAGGCGGACCTCGGCATGACCGGCGCCGAGGTCGCGGGCGCCCGCGTGCACTACGAACGCCTGGGCACCGACGAGCTCGTCTTGATCTGCCCGACCGGGCACCGGTTGGCCGGGCGCGCGGGGCTCTCGTTCGCGGACCTCGCAGAGCAGCCGTTCATCGTGCGGGAGGCGGGGAGCGGCACGCGCATCGCTGCCGAGGAGGTCATCCGGCGGGGGGGCGTGGACCCCGGCGAGCTCGACGTCGTGATGGAGCTGGGCACCAACGAGGCCATCGTCGGCGCGGTCGAAGGCGGCATGGGGCTTGGCATCGTGAGCATGGAGGTGGCCGCGAAGGCGCTCCAACTCGGCACGGTGGCGCGCATCGACGGCGCGGGCTTCCCGATCGAGCGGCCGCTGTTCCTCGTGCTGCCGCGCCGCACCCTCACCCGTGCGGGCGAAGCGCTCGCCGACCATCTGCGCGGCGCGCTCTAGAGGCGGTCGCGGAAGCGGACGTCGCGCCTCCGGCGCGCCCCGGCGCACCGGCGCGCGGGCTGCGAGCCTGGAGCCGTTCACCCGTCCGGTTGCCGCCGTCCGCCCAGTGGCCCCGCCTCGTTCGCTTGCGCTCGCGCGCGTCTGCGCTACACTCCATACCGATACCCGCGTCCGACACGCGGGCCATATCTCCGAGCCCTGCACAGCCTAACGCGGACAAGCGGCCGCAACGGCGACAGGGCCGATAGGGTGGATTCGGAAACGGCTCCGCCTCCCGCACTCGGAAAGGAGAACCGATGATCGACCGCTTGAGAAGCGCCGTCTTCAGGCGCACCGCAGGCATCCTCCTTGTCGCGCTCGTGCTGGCGATGTCGCTGGCGGCATGCGAGCCGAAGGAGGATGCGACCGACACCGGAGATGGCGCCACCGAGGCCACGCCGCTCGTCCTGGCATCGACCACCTCGACGCAGGACTCCGGGCTGTTCGACGTGCTGATCCCGGCCTTCGAAGAGGCGTATCCGCTCTACAAGGTCGAGGTCATCGCCGTCGGTACGGGCGAGGCCCTCGAACTCGGGCAGAACAAGGACGCCGACGTGCTGCTCGTGCATGCCAGGGCCAAGGAAGAGACCTTCGTGGCCGACGGTTACGGGACGGAGCGCCGCGATGTCATGTACAACGACTTCATCATCGTGGGCCCGGCCGACGACCCGGCGGGCATCGAGGGCATGAGCGTCGTCGACGCTCTCACGAAGCTCGCCAGCACCGAGTCCGTCTTCGTGTCCCGCGGCGATGAGTCCGGCACGCACACGGCCGAGAAGGCCCTGTGGGGGAAGGCCGCGATCACCCCTGCAGGCGACTGGTACATGTCGGCCGGCCAGGGCATGGGCGACGTGTTGAAGATCGCCTCCGAGACCCCGGGCTACACCATGACCGACCGCGCCACGTATCTGAACCTCAAGGACTCGCTGGCGCTCGAGATCCTCGTCGAGGGCGATACGTCGCTGTTCAACCAGTACGGCGTCATCCCGGTGGTCGGCGCGGCCAATCCGGAGGGCGCCCGGGCGTTCGCCGACTGGATCGTGAGCGACGAGGGCCAGGTCGTCATCGAGGCATACGGCATCGAGGAGTTCGGAGCGCCGCTGTTCTTCCCCAACGCCGAGTAGGCACTGCTTTCACCGCTCGTACTGGGGCGCCGTCGCGCTCGCGGCGACGCCCCACCACCCACCAGGGGGCCGCATGGAAGTGCTCTGGAATGCGATAGTCGAGGCGGGCCGGATGCTGTTCTCCGGCGACTTCACGGTCTACGAGATCGTGTTCCTGTCGCTGCGCGTATCCGGACTGTCGCTGCTCATCGCCATGGTCATCGGTATCCCGCTCGGCTACCTGATCGGGTCCCGCCGCTTCCTCGGCCGCCAACTGGTGATGGTCATCGTCAACACCGGCATGGGCCTGCCGCCGGTTGTCGTAGGTCTGCTCGTATACATGTTCCTGTCGAGGAGCGGGCCGATCGCCGAGCTGTGGCTCAGCATCAGCGGCGCGACAAGCGCGCCGAGGTGGCTCTTCACCGTCCCGGCCATGATCGTCGCGCAGGTCATCATCTCCACGCCGCTCGTCACCGGCGTCACTGCGGCGGCGATCGGTTCGGTCCCGCGAGAACTCCGCCTGCAGGCCCGCTCGCTCGGCGCGTCGGCGTGGCACGAGGCTGCGCTGACCATCAAGGAGGCGCGTCGCGGGGTGATGGCGGCCATCGTCGCCGGCTTCGGCGGCATCATCTCGGAGGTCGGCGCCGTGATGATCGTCGGCGGCAACATCGAACACTCCACGCGGGTGATGACCACGGCCATCGTGCTCGAGGCGCGCAAGGGCAACTTCGGTCTCGCCCTCGCGCTCGGCTTCATCCTCATCGGCATATCCTTCGCCATCAACAACGGCCTCACGGCCCTCCAGCAGTCGGGAGGCCGCTATGAGCGCTAGCGCACACGGCCGCTGCGGCGGCACGCCGGTGATCGTGGGAGAGGACCTCGCCGTGCGCTACCGCCGGCGAACCGTGCTCGAGGTCGATCGCTTCGACCTGTGCGACGGCGAGACCCACGTGGTGCTCGGGCCGTCGGGCTCGGGCAAGTCAACGCTGCTCCGCGCACTCGGATTGCTCGAGCGCCCCACCAGGGGCAGGGTGCTCATCGACGGCGCCGAGACCTCCGTGGGCGATCGCGCGGCGCGCATGATGATGGCGGCCGTCTTCCAGAATCCGTACCTGTTCAAGGGCACGGTGGGCGAGAACGTCGCGTACGGCCTCAAGCTCCGCGGCGTGCCGAAGGCCGATCGCACCGAGCGGGTCGCCGCCGCGCTCGAGCGCGTGGGCCTCTCGGGCACCGAACGGGCCTCGGCGCTCCAGCTCTCCGGCGGCGAGGCGCAGCGGGTCGCGCTCGCCCGGGCGCTCGTGCTCGAGCCGCGCATCCTGCTGCTCGACGAGCCGCTCTCGTACCTCGACCCGCTCATCAAGCGCCGTCTCGTCGCCGACTTCTCCGAGATCCTCTCGGCCGAGGGCGTCACGTCGCTGTACGTGACGCACGATCAGGACGAGGCGATGGTGGTGGCCGACCGGGTGACGATCCTGCACGAGGGCCGCATGGTCCGCACCGGGCCGGCCGACGAGGTGATGACGCTCCCCACCGACGAGTGGGTCGCCGACTTCATCGGGATGGACGCGGCGCTTCGCGGGCGCATCACCGCCACCGACGAGGGCATCGCCGAGATCGTCATCGGCGGCGAGCTCGTCTACGGCTGCACGCCGCTGCCCGTCGGCGTCGACGTGCTCGTAGGGATACGGCCCGAAGACGTCATGCTCTTCGAGACGGGAGGCGGCATCCCGCACTCGTCGGCGCGCAACCGGCTCGTCATGCGCGTGGAGGCCGTCGAGCGCAGGGGCAGCACCGACCGGGTGAGCCTGTCGTCGAACGGGCTCAAGATCGCCGCGTCGGTGTCCCGGGCGGCGTCGAAGGAGCTCGGTCTGGGACGTGGCACGGAGGTCGCTGCTCTGTTCAAGGCCACCGCAGTGCGCGTGGCACCTGCGCCCTCCGTACCCGGGGGGGTATGATGTGTTGGCGAAGGCGGACGTCTGATGTCCGTTGCGGACCGGCAACCGCGATGGAGGAACCCTGTGCGTGAACCCAACCGTATACCGGTGACCGCCGCCGTGCTGGCGGGCGGTCGCTCTCAGCGGATGGGCGTCGACAAGACGCTCCTCCCGTTCGATGGCGAGCCTTTGGTGCGCAGGGTGGCCGAGATCGCGGCCACGGTCTGCGAGAAGGTCGTTGTCGTCACCAACCGCCCCGAGGCGCTCGGCCAGGCGGGACTCGGGCCGTCCGTCGACGTTCTCACCGACGAGGTCGCGTACCAGGGGCCGCTCGGCGGGCTTCTGACGGCGCTCGACTCCACCGAGCACGAGTGGGTGCTCGCGCTCGCCGCCGATATGCCCTGGCTCGAGCCGAAGATCATCCGCGCTCTATGGGACGCGCGCGATGGCGCGCAGGTGGTGCTGCCGACCTCCGAGAAGGGCCCGGAGCCGCTGCTTGCCCTCTACCACCGCAGCTGCGCCGACGAGGCGCGGCGCGTGCTCGCCTCGGGCCGCCGCCGCCTGGTCGCGATGCTCCCGGCGTGCAAGACCGTCGAGGTCTCGCTCGACACGCTGCGCAAGATCGACCCCGACCTTCGCAGCCTCGTGAACATCAACACACCCGAGGAGTTGCTGGAAGTGCGCTCGGAGGCGGACATGCGCGAATCGGGCGCGCCGCGCGTGTCGGTCATCGAGATCGCGTCGAGCCGCTCTCGCGGGATGCCCTCCGAGCGGCCGGTCACGATCTTCCTCAACGACGACGAGATAGCCACCACCCAGGCCACGCCGGAGGACCTCGCCGACCTGGGCGCCGGCTTCCTGGTCGCCGAGGGCTTCATCACCGATCGCGACGCCCTCGTCGGCATCGACGTCGACCAGAAGCGCGGCCTCGTGTACGTGAAGAGCACCGAGCAGGCACCGCCGGATGTCGCCGAGCGCCGCCGCTACGTCACGTCCGGGTGCGGCAAGGGCATCACGTTCTCGTCGATCGGGCACGCGCGCGGCATGGAGCCGGTGGAGTCGGACGTCCACGTGGCGTGCGAGACGGTCTACCAGCTGGTCGGCCAGCTTGCGCGCGCCGCCAGCTCGTACCGCGACACGGGCGGCATGCACTCGTGCGGTCTTGCCGTGAACGGGGAGCTCGTGGTCGTGCGCGAGGACGTCGGCCGCCACAACGCGCTCGACAAGCTCTTCGGCCGCGCGTGGCTCGACCGCATCTCGACGCGTGACGCCATGCTGCTCACCACCGGGCGCATCAGCTACGAGATGGCGGTCAAGGCCGCCAAGGCCCGCGTCCCGGTCGTGGTCTCGCGCACCGCGGTCACCGACCTCGCCGCCGAGATCGCGGACCGTACGGCGATCACCCTCATCGGGTACGCCCGTGGCGGCAAGCTCGTCGTCTACACCAATCCCGAGCGGGTCTCGTGCCCTGATGCGGAGGAGCGCCGATGATCACCGTGGAACAGGCCACCGAGCAGGTGCTCTCCCGCATCGGGGTGCTTCCTGCCGAGCGCGTGCCGCTGCTCGAGGCTCTCGGCCGCGTGCTTGCCGAGGACGTCGTCTCCGATATCGACATCGCGCCGTTCGACAACTCGGCGATGGACGGCTACGCCGTGCGCTTCGCCGATGTGGCGTCCGCGGGCGCGGACTCGCCGGTCACGCTCGAGGTCGTCGAGCACATCCCCGCCGGCGTGGCGCCGCGCGTTCCCGTCGGGCGGGGGCAGGCGTCGCGCATCATGACCGGGGCGCCCATGCCCGAGGGCGCCGACGCGGTCGTGAAGGTCGAGGTCACGAAGGCGGGCCCGGCCGGCGGCGGCACGGGCGACACGGTGGAGATACTCGAGCCGGTCAAGCGCGGCGAGAACGTCCGGCTGCGCGGCGAAGAGGTGCGCGCCGGGGACGCGGTGCTCATCGCCGGCGAGGTCGTCGGGTCCGCCGCGATCGGCCTCGCGGCCTCCGTGGGGCACGCGGAGCTTCTCGTCCGCCGGCGTCCGCGCGTCGCGATCGTCTCCACGGGCGACGAGCTCGTCGACGTCACGGAGACGCCGGGACCGGGCAAGATCCGCAACTCCAACTCGCATTCGCTTGCGGCGCAGGTGCTCGAGGCCGGTGCGGAGCCGCACGTGCTGGGCGTCGCCCGCGACAACGAGGCCGATACCCGCGCGCTGCTCGTGCGCGCCCTCGAGTTCGATCTGATGATCACGACGGGCGGCGTGAGCATGGGCGACTTCGACGTGGTCAAGACCGTCCTCGAGGAGATCGGCGAGCTCGACTTCTGGAAGGTGGCCATGCGCCCCGGCGCGCCGCAGACCTTCGGCACAATCGGCGGCACCCCGTTTTTCGGGCTGCCCGGCAATCCCACCTCGGGCATGGTTGGATTCGAGCTGTTCGTTCGTCCGGCGATCCGGAAGATGGCCGGCTTCGCATCGCTCGCCCGGCCCCGCGCGGTGGCGACGCTCACGCACGATGTGAAGAAGAAGGCCGACCGCCGCTACTACCTGCGCTCGCGGCTCACCCGCACTCCCGAGGGCGGTTACGCCGTCGCGATCGCGGGCAATCAGTCCTCGGCGCTGCTGACCGCCATGCATCGCGGCAACTGCCTGATGTCACTGCCGGAGGGCGAGTCGTTCGTCCCGGCCGGGACCGAAGTGAAGTGCATCCGACTCGATATGGAAGAAGGTACGGCATGAGCAGCGAGAACCAGAAGTTCACCGATCCCCGTTGGGCCGAGCAGGTCACTCCAGAGATGATGGAGGCCATCAAGGCCAAGGCCGACGAGAACGGCAAGATCACGTGTCCCGTGCTCCGCAAGTTCGCCGAGGACCAGGGCGTGGTGTACAAGGTCGCCGGCGCGGCCGCCGATCAGGCGGGCGTGCGGGTGCACAACTGCGACCTCGGGTGCTTCTAGCATGACCGCAGGGACCGGCATCCCTGTCGTCTCCGTCGTCGGCAAGAGCGACTCGGGCAAGACCACGCTCATGGAGCGCCTCATCCGGGCGCTTGCCGATCGCGGCTACCGGGTGGGCAGCGTCAAACACCACGTGCACGACTTCGATATCGACATCCCGGGCAAGGACTCGTGGCGCCACGCGAAGGCCGGCGCGGCGGTCACGCTCGTGAGCTCGCCCTCGAAGCTCGGCATGGTCCGGCAGATGGACCACGAGGCGACGCTCGATGAGCTGCTGGCGTACGCGGCCGATATCGACATCCTGCTCACCGAGGGCTACCGGCGCGCCGGCAACGTGCGCATCGAGGTCTCGCGGCGCGCGCGCTCGACCGAGCTCGTGTGCGAGGCCGCCGAGCTCTTCGCGCTCGTCACCGACAACGCGGACCTCGAGGTGGGCGGTGTGCCCGTCTTCGGCCTGGACGACGCCGAGGGCCTGGCCGACCTCGTCGAGCGCACGTTCCTGACAGGCGGACGGCCGTCCCCGGCCGCCGAGCCCGTGGCGATCGCCTCACGGCCCGCTCCGCCTTCTCGAAAGGAGGCCCGCGATGGCGACTGACGCGTTCGGCAGGCGCATCGACTACCTGCGCATCAGCGTGACGGACCGCTGCAACCTTCGGTGCGTGTACTGCATGCCGCCCGAGGGCGTCGACTGGAAACCGCAGGCCGATATCCTCTCGTTCGAGGAGATAGAGCGTTTCGCGCGCGTGGCTGCCGACGAGGGCATCAGCAAGATCCGCCTCACCGGCGGCGAACCGCTCGTGCGCCTCGGCATCGTCGACCACGTGCGCCGACTGCTCGAGACGAGCGGCATCGAGGCGATCGCGCTCACCACGAACGCCACGCTGCTGCGCAGATACGCGGCCGACCTCGCCGAGGCGGGCCTCAAGCGCATCAACATCTCGCTCGACACGCTCGATCCCGAGGTGTACGCGCGGGTCACGCGTGGAGGCACGCTCGCGGCCGCGCTCGACGGCATCGAGGCGGCCTTCGAGGCGGGCATGGACCCGGTGAAGCTCAACGTGGTGGTCGTGCGATCGCTCGACCAGGATCTGCTCGGCTTCGCGAAGATGACCATCGACCGGCCGCTGCACATCCGGTTCATCGAGTACATGCCGGTGGGCGAGGTGGGCGAGCACAGCTGCACGAGCGCCGAGGCCGACGGCTGGTCGGAGACCGATCACGTCTCCACCGACGAGATCCTCATGCGCGTCACCGCCGAGGGCGCAGCCGCAGGGCTGGGCGAGCTCGGCGCGGTGGAGCGCGAGCGCGCGCCCGGCGGCTGGGGACCGGCCCGCTACTACCGCTTCCCCGGGGCGCAGGGCACGATCGGCGTGATCTCGCCGCTGTCGCACCACTTCTGCGGCGAGTGCAATCGCCTTCGGCTCACCGCCGACGGCAAGCTGCGCACCTGCCTGTTCAGCGACGACGAGCTCGACGTCCGCTCGGTGCTGCGCGGCGGTACCGACGCAGACGTACGGGCGCTCATCGAAAGCGCGCTCGCCTCGAAGCCCGAGGGGCACAATCAGCAGCACGGCACCGTCCGGCGCATGTCGCAGATCGGAGGCTAGGGGTGGCCGATCATCTCACGCACCTCGACGAGCACGGCTCCGCCCACATGGTCGACGTCGGCGCCAAAGCGGTGACCCATCGCGAGGCGACTGCGGAGGCGGTAATCCGCATGAAGCCGGAGACGCTCGCCATGATCGTCGAAGGCCGGGCGCCCAAGGGCGATGTGTTCGCGGTCGCGCGCATCGCCGGCATCCAGGCCGCCAAGCGCACCGCGGACCTCATCCCGCTGTGCCACCCGCTTCCGATCACGAAGGTCGCCGTGGAGCTCGAGCCCGGTGACGCCGAGGTGCGCATCATCGCGACGTGCGCGACCGACGGGAAGACCGGCATCGAGATGGAGGCGCTCACCGCCGCCGCGACCGCGGCGCTCGCGCTGTACGACATGTGCAAGGCCGTGGACCGCGGCATGGAGATCGCATCGGTGCGCCTGCTCGAGAAGTCGGGCGGCGCATCGGGCACCTGGCGGCGCGACGATCGTCCGCGCACTACACTCAAGGAGGACTGACACATGGCGACCGTTGTCTCCGTGAACCTTTCCGAGAAGAAGACCGTCCGCAAGACGCCCGGCACGTGCGGGACGCTCGTCGTCGGCAGCGGGTTTGAGGGCGACGCCCACGCGGGTGACTGGCACCGGCAGGTGAGCCTGCTCGCCGAGGAGTCCATCGCCAAGATGCAGGCCAAGGGCCTCGACGTCGACGCCGGCGACTTCGCCGAGAACATCACGACGACCGGGGTCGATCTCGTGGCGCTTCCGGTGGGCACGCGATTCCGCGTCGGGGGGACGCTGTTGGAGGTCACCCAGATCGGCAAAGAGTGCCACACCAAGTGCGCGATCTACTACCAGGCGGGCGACTGCGTCATGCCCAAGGAAGGCATCTTCGCCATCGTGCTCGAGGGCGGCGACGTGAACGTCGGCGATGAGATCGTGGTCGAAGGGGATGCGGCGTAGCATGGCGACGCTCCGCATCGGCGTGCTCACCTCCTCCGACACCCGCGCGGCGGGTGCTGCCGAGGACACCTCGGGCAAGGCGCTCATCGAGCTCAGCGGCGGACGCGGCTGGGAGGTCGTGGCGTATCATCTCGTGCCCGACGACGCCGACCGCATCGCCGCCGCGCTCGTGCAGATGGCCGACGATGACGGGTGCGACATCGTCCTGACCACCGGTGGCACGGGCTTGAGTCCGCGTGACGTGCTGCCCGAGGTCACGCTCTCGCTCGCCGACCGCGAGGTGCCGGGCATCGGCGAGCACATCCGGGCCGAGAGCCTCAAGATCACCGGTCGCGCCATGCTTTCGCGGGGCACCGCGGGCCAGCGTGGCAGCACGCTCATCATCAACCTTCCGGGATCCGAGAAGGCTGTGCGCGAGTCGTTCGGCTTCATCGCCGACCAGCTCGAGCACGCCGCCGAGATGATGGCCGGCGGGGGGCACGGGTAACGGCGTGGAGAAGACGCGCGACATCCGGTACTTCGATCACGCCGCCACCTCCTGGCCCAAGCCCGCGGAGGTCGTGGAGGCGGTCAACCGCGCGCTCACCGAGACCGGCGGCAACCCGGGTCGCGGGGCGCACACGTTCGCGCTCGCCGCGACGCGCGCGGTCTCCGATGCGCGCATCGCCGTCGCGTCGCTTCTCGGCATAGCCGAGAGCAGGGACGTCTTCTTCGTGCCCGGGTGCACCGAGGCGCTCAACCTCGTTCTCAAGGGCACGCTCGCGCCGGGCGACAGGGTCGTGGTCTCCTCGGTCGAACACAACGCGATCGTGCGGCCGCTCACCGTCCTCGCCGCGGCCGGCGTCGAAGTGGTGAAGGTGCGCGGTGACGCCGAGGGGCGCATCGACCCCGACGACGTCGAGACGGCCGTCAGGCAGGCGCCGACCCGCGCCGTCATCTGCCAGCACGCATCCAACGTCACTGGAGCCATACAACCCGTCGGCGACCTCGCCGACATCGCGCACGACAACGGGGCGGTCATGATCGTCGATGGCGCCCAGGCGGCGGGCCACCTCGCGCTCGATCTGTCGGCGCTCGGCGCCGACGCCTACGCCGTCGCGGGTCACAAGGGGCTTCTCGGCCCCCAGGGCATCGGCGTGCTGTATCTCGCCCCCGGCTTCGAGCCCACCGAGCTGGTGCAGGGAGGCGGGGGAGCCGACGCTCACGACCCGTCGCAGCCGAAGGACCGTCCGGAGCGCTACGAGGCAGGCACGGGGAACACGCCGGGCGCGATCGGGCTCGGTGCCGCCGCGTCGCTGCTGGCGCATCGCGGCGCCGAGATCCGGGCGACGGAGCGCCGGCTCACCCGGGCGCTGCACGAGGGGCTGCTCGGCATCCCGGGCGTGACCGTGCTCGGCCCGCCGCCGGGGGAGGCACGGGTGCCGATCGTCTCGGTCACTGTGACCTGGATGGGTCCAGACGAGCTCGCCGCAACGCTGGACCGCCGCTACGGCATCATGACGCGAGCCGGCGTGCACTGCAGCCCGTGGACGCACGAGACGGTCGGGACGGGTGCTGCCGGAGCGGTGCGCTTCGCGCCCGGGCACGGAACGACGGACGACGACATCGCCGCCGCGCTCGACGCCATGGGAGAGCTCGCGAAGTAGCGGTCCTACCGCACGATGTGGACCGGCGTGCCCACGCCGACGCGTTCGTAGAGGTCCTCGATATCCCAGCGGTGCATGCGCATGCACCCGTGCGACGCCGCCGTGCCGATCGAGTAGTCGGCCGAGGTGCCGTGGATACGGATGCCGGGGGCGTCGAGATTGAGCGCGCGGGTGCCGAGCGGGTTGCTCGGTCCAGGCGGGATGGAGCGGGGCATGTCGGCCGCCCACGCGGAGCCGGGGTTGACCCACGTCGGCATGTACCGTTTGAGTGTGATCTGGAAGTCGCCCCGCGGGGTGGGGTGGCTCGGCGTGCCGACGGCGACACCGTATTCCTTCGCGAGAGCGCCGTGCTCGTAGAGGTACAGGCGACGCTCCGAGATGTCGACGACGATGGCCGGGCCGAGGTCTTGCTCGGTGAGAGCGGGCTCGGTGTAGGTGACGGCGAGCGGCACCGACTTCGTGCCGGCGGCGAGCGACTCGCGCAGCGATGCGAGCGTCGCCGCACGGTCGACGTCCACGCCGCGCGACGACGGCACGAGGACGAGGCGGTCCACGTCCATGGTGAGCGTGGCGTCGGTGGCGGTCGTCTCGACTTCGGCGGCCACGCCGTCGAGCCACGCTGCGAGCGCCTGCTCGTTGATGGTAAGCGCGACCTCGGTCACGCCGCCAGCAGACCGGTCGAGCGCCCGATCGACAACGCGGTCGGTGATGAATGCCGCGGCGCGCGGACGAAAGGCGTCCTCGACCATCGCGTCGACGTCGACGGTGACCATCTGCGCGGCATCGAGTGTGAACCGCCGGTCCTCGTAGATCACGGTGACGGGCTGGCCGAGCGGCTCTGCCACGCTCGCGGTGATCACGGCCCTCGCTTCAGCGCGCGTGAGTCCGCCCACGTCGATGCCGGCTACTGCCGCACCGGAGGGGAACACCTCGCGCGCGAGGTAGTCGTCGGCGACCGCGAAGGCGCCGCCGCCCGCGATGACGAACAGGATGAGCGCTCCGAGCAGGGCGAACGAGCGCGACAGTGCGGACATGCGACGCATGGATGCTCCTGAGGCCTGCCGGTGTGGACGGGTTCCGCATATTCTACAATGGCGACGCAAGTGTCGAGGGGTAGCGGGGGGATGCATGCCAGACCGGCCGGCTGAAAACGTTTCGCGAGGCAACCTCTCCAGGCTGCTCGAGAAGGTGCATGCCGAGCGCAACCTCGATCTCGCGCAGCTCCGGTCCCGCTACGTCGAGCGCCGGATCGGAACCCGCCTCCACGCTCTCGGCCTGCACACCTACCGGCAGTACGCGACGTACCTGGACGCGCATCCCGATGAGTACCCGCTCCTGATCGACGCGCTCACCATCAACGTCACGCAGTTCTTCAGAGACACCCCCGTGTGGGAGACGCTCTGCGCGAACGTGATCCCGCCGCTGCTGAAGGCCAAGACCGAGCGCGGCCGCCGGGTCCTGCGGGTCTGGTGCGCGGGCTGCGCCACAGGGGAGGAGCCATACTCGGTCGCGATGTGCGTGCTGTCGGTGATCGAGGACCTCGGCCTGAGCGGCATCGTGCTGAACGTGATAGGGACGGATATCGACAGGAGGGCCCTTGCCGTCGCGAAGCAGGCCGAGTATCCGAACTCGCGCCTCGGCGAGATCCCCCGGCGGTTCCGGGACTCGTATCTGGAGGTCGCCGATGAAACGTTCCGCATCGGTTCCTCGGTCCGTCGATGCGTGAAGCTCCACTACCTCGACCTTTTCGGAGAGCCTCCCGTCAACGTGGTCGATCTCGTGATGTGCCGCAACGTCTTCATCTACTTCAACCGTGAGGACCAGGAACGGATCACGGCCTCGTTCTTCAAGGGCCTCACACACGGGGGATACCTCGTGCTGGGACGCTCGGAGCGGCTGGCGCGCGGTTTGGCCGACCGTTTCGAGGTGGTCAGCACGTCTGACCGGGTGTACCGTCGCGTGAAGTGAGTGCACTCACACCGGTGCGGTCTGTTATCGTGACCGTGAGTGCCCAAGGGACGATCCAGGTGGATGTGGGAGGGGACCGCATGCCTCAGAAGTACCGTTCCAGCGAGATCAAGCACGGGCTGTCGTGGGCGTTCACGTTGCTCACCTGGATCACGATCGGGCCCGCGGTGGCCGTCGGCCTGATCGCCACCGCCTTCTACGCGCTCATCGGGCTCGACATGGATCTCGAGATCCTGCTCCGCATCGCGGTGTTCGGAGGGGTCGCCATGGCGCTGTGCGCCATCCCCGGTACGTACATGTGGCGCCGCGCGTTCAAGCGACGGGTCCTCGAGCCGCTGCGCGACCTGGGCGGCGTCATGATCGAAGCGGGCCGGGGCGACCTTACGGTCCGGGCCGTCGCCGTGGTCGAGGACGAAGTGGGCCTCCTCGTCAACGAATGCAACAACCTCATCGCGTCCCTCGCGGAGATCGCCGGCCAGGTGCGCCGCTCGTCGGCGGCGGTCACCAGCGCCGCGACCCAGCTGTCGGCATCGTCCCAGGAGATCAACGCGTCATCGATGGAGATCTCGTCATCGGTCCAGCAGATCGCCCACGGCGCCGAGCTCCAGTCGCGCAAGGTGGAGGAGACGTCGGGCGCGATGGCGACCATCACCGGCCACGTGTGCGAGATCGCCGAACGGGCGGTCGAGGCGAGCCGGACGAGCAGCGAGGCGGCGTCAGCCGCGGCGATCGGCGAGCAGGCCACCCACGAGGCGATCGCCAAGATCGACGAGGTCCGCGACGCCATCGAGACGCTCGCGGTCTCGGTCGAGACGCTCGGCCTGCGCTCGCAGGAGATCGGCCAGATCGTCGACGTCATCACCACGATCGCCGACCAGACGAACCTCCTGTCGCTGAACGCGGCCATCGAGGCGGCGCGCGCAGGCGAGTCGGGGCGCGGCTTCGCGGTCGTCGCCGAAGAGGTGCGCAAGCTCGCCGAAGGATCGGGCAAGGCCGCCGAGCAGATCGGCGAACTCGTCAAGGACGTCCAGAACGAGACAGCCAAGGCACTCAAGTTCATGCAGGTCGGCATCTCCGAGGTCCACGTGGGCTCGACCGTCGTCGGGCGGACGGGCGATGCGCTGAGGCAGATCACCGAGGCGGTCACCCGCACGGTGGCCATCGCCGAGGAGATCGCGTCCGCGACCTCCGACCAGGTCAAGCGCACGGGCGACGTGGACCGTGCGATCCACGAGATCGCCGCGGTGGTCGAGGAGAATGCGGCGAGCGCAGAAGAGACGGCCGCCGCGGCGGAGCAGCAGACGGCGTGCATGGAGGAGGTCTCCTCTTCGGCCCAGGAGCTGGTGGACATGGCGTGCCAGCTGGAAGAGTCGGCACAGCAGTTCCATATCGGCGAGGAGCGCGATTCGTGAGCGACCCGGCCACGGCGGACACCCGGCAGTACGTGCTGTTCCGTCTCCGCGACGAGGAGTACGGCCTGCCCATCAGCGCCGTTCGAAGCATCATCCGGCATGAGGTCCCCACGCCGGTGCCCGGGGCGCCGGCGGAGGTCGAAGGGGTCTTCAACCTGCGCGGCCAGGTGATCCCGCTCATCGACCTCGGCCAGCATCTGCTGAGCGACGCGCTCGTGGTGACGGACGCCGCCCGGGTGATCGTCGCCGAGACCTCGTACGGTCCCGTCGGCCTCGCCGTCGACTGCGTGCGCGAGGTCGCGAACATCGCGGTCGCCGACATCCGGCCGGCCCCGGCGGCGGCGCTCGCCACCGAGACGGCCGACGCGTTCGAAGGGGTGGCGCCGTACGGCGATCGCCTGCTCATCCTGCTCGACCCGGAGAAGGCACTGCCGAGGCCGGTCTTCGCATCGGCCGCGGCACTAACGGGAGATGGTGACGATGCCTAAGTCGGTCCTCGTCGTCGACGACGCCGCGTTCATGCGGATGATGATCCGCGACATCCTCGCCCGCGAGGGATACGTCATCCACGAGGCCGTGAACGGCCGCGATGCCGTCGAGAAGTACGCCGAGGTGAAGCCGGACATCGTGACGATGGACATCACGATGCCCGAGATGAGCGGCATCGACGCTCTGCGCGCCATACGGCAGTACGACCCGGATGCTCGCGTCCTCGTCGTGAGCGCCATGGGGCAGCAGAAGATGATCGTCGAGGCGCTCGAGTACGGAGCGATGGACTTTCTGGTCAAGCCGTTCCAGCCGACCAAGGTGCTCGAAACGGTCAAGAAGTGTCTGCACGCCGTGCCGCGATCGTGATTGGCGGGCCATGCGCAGTACGATCAAGGTGCTCGTCGTCGATGACTCTGCGCTCGTCAGGCAGATGGTGTCCCGTGCGCTCAGCTCGCTGGACGACATCGAGGTCGTCGGCATAGCGCGTACCGGCGTGGAAGCGCTCGAGCGGATCGCCGAGGTGCACCCCGACGTCGTCACGCTCGATATCGAGATGCCCGAGCTCTCGGGCATCGAGGCGCTGCCGCACATCATCAAGAACTCGACGGCGCGCGTCGTCATGCTCTCGGTGCTCGATAATGCGGACACCACCTACCAGGCGCTCGTCCTGGGCGCGAGCGAGTTCGTCGGCAAGCCGAAGTCCGGCATCGCGACGTCGATGCCGGAGCTCACAACCGAGCTCGCGACGGCGATCCGCGCGGCGTACCGCGTGCGTCCGGAGCGGCGGCTCGCCCAGAGGCAGCCACACCCTCAGGGGGTCCTACCCGCGCCTCGCGCCGAGACCATCGACCACGTGGTTGCGCTCACGGCATCCACCGGAGGACCTCCGGCGCTCGAGGCGGTCTTCACGACGCTGCCCGCATCGTTCCCGGCCGCGTATCTGATCGTGCAGCACCTGCCACCCGGCTTCTCCGAATCATTGGCGAGGCGTCTGACCCGTGCGGGAGAGATACCGTGCGTCGAGGCGGCCCCCGACATGATCGTCGAACCGGGTATTGCGTACCTCGCGCCGCACGGGCTGCACATGCTGCTGGCGGCCGAAGGCCGCGGGTATCGTCTCGTCATGCAGGGGGGCACGCGCCTGCACGGCGTCCGGCCGGCGGGCGACCCGCTCCTCGAGAGCGTCGCGCAGCAGGCGGGCCCGGGCGGTGTCGGCGTGGTGCTGAGCGGGATGGGCGTGGACGGCGCGCGGGGCCTCGCAGCCATCAGCGCCGCAGGTGGCCGGGCGATCATCCAGGACGAGGGAACGAGCGCGGTCTGGGGCATGCCCGGGACCGCCGCGAAGCGCGTGCCATCGGCTCTCGTGGTCCCGATCTCGGGGGTTGCCGACGCTATCCTGGGCGCGGGAAGCGGGGTGGCGCGGCCGTGACCGAGGACATGAGCGCCTATCGCGACGTGTTCCTGAGTGAGAGCGCCGAGTACCTGCAGTCCATCACCGACGGACTCCTCGCCCTCGAGGCGAACCCCGACGATCTTGGGCCGGTCGAGGCGATCTTCCGGGGCGCGCACAGCCTCAAGGGCATGGCCGCCGCGATGAGCTACGATCGTACCCAGGAGACTGCGCACCGCATGGAGTCGCTGATGGACACGGTGCGGCGCAAGACCCAGCGGGCTGACGCGTCCCTGATCGACGTGATGCTTCAGGCGACTGACGCGCTGCGCGACCTGATTGCCGCCGAGAGCGAAGGGACCGCGCCGCCCGATATCGCGTCGCTCCTGGAGGCCCTCTCGGCGCGAGCCACGCAGCCCGGCGTCGCGGAATACATGCCTCCGGCGGACGGTGCCGCGGCCGACGCGGACGGTGGCGCACTGTACCGGGTCTGCGTGACACTCGAGGACGGGTGCGTGCTCAAGGGCGTGCGCGCCTACATGGTGATCAAACGCCTCAGCCACATGGGCACGGTAGTCGAGACGAAGCCCGGCGCGCGCGAACTCGAGGACGAGCAGTTCGGGCTCACATTCGAGGTCATGTTCCGGACCAAGGTGCTCGCGGACGGCGTGCGGCAAGCCATCATGGGCGTGACCGAAGTGGCCGGGGTCGAGGTCGACGTGGTCGAGGGCTCCGCCGAACCGGCCACCGCCGCGCGGCCGAGCGCTCCGCGCATCTCGGACACCCAGACGGTCCGCATCTCGATCGCCCATCTCGATTCGATGGTCGATCTCGTCGGCGAGCTGGTGATCCTGCGGTCGCGTCTCGAGCGCATCGCCGGCGAGTTCGATCGGCCCGATCTCGCCGAGGCGCTCGATGCGCTCGAGAAGGTGAGCACCGAGCTGCAGCACGAGGTGATGCGGACGCGCATGGTGCCGGTGGGCAACATCTTCAACCGGTTCCCGCGCATGGTCCGCGACCTCGCGCACTCCCTCGGCAAGGACGTCGCGCTGGACACGAGCGGGCTCGAGATCGAGCTCGACCGCACTGTGCTCGATGAGATCGGCGACCCGATCGTGCATCTGTTGCGCAACGCGGTCGACCACGGGATCGAACCACCCGCCGAGCGGCGGGCGGCCGGCAAGCCGGCGCGCGGCACCGTGACGCTCACTGCTGAGCGCGAGCGCGAGCAGGTCCGCATCACCGTGACCGACGACGGCCGCGGCCTCGATCGCGACAGGATCTGGGCCAAGGCGGTGGAGCGCGGGATCATCGATCCGGCTCTGAAGGACTCGCTCTCGGACCACGACGTGTACATGCTCGCCTGCACGCCGGGCTTCACGACTGCCGAGACCGCAACGAGGATCTCGGGCCGTGGCGTCGGCATGGACGTGGTGAAGGGCAAGATCGAGTACCTGGGCGGCAGCATCTCGATCCGCTCGACGCACGGGCAGGGGACCTCGGTGTCGCTCGTCCTGCCGCTCACGCTCGCCATCATCCAGGCGCTGCTCGTCGGCTGCTCCGACCGCATCTACGCGCTTCCGCTGTCGGCGGTCGATGAGGTCCTGAGTCTGCACGAGGTCGACATCAAGCGAGTCGAAGGTCGGCCGACCATGGTCTTGCGCGATGGGGAGGTCGTGTCCGTCTACCGCCTGGAGTCCGCGTGCGGACACGGCTCGTTCGACGGCCCCATCGCATCCCGCGGCGACCATATCGTGCTCGTGCGAACCGCCGAATCGGTGCACGCGCTCGCCGTACCGCAGCTGTTGGGCCGACGGGAGATCGTGATCAAGCCGCTGTCCCGCCTGTTCCGTGGCATCAGGGGGTTCGGCGGAGCCACCGTGCTCGGTGACGGTCGTGTGGCGCTGATCCTCGACCCACGTACGCTATTCGAAAGGGAGGGGTGACATGGAGCCGGGCACGCTATCCGAAATGCAGATCGACGCGTTGCGTGAGGTCGGCAGCATCGGCGCCGGACACGCCGCAACCGCGCTCTCGCAACTCGCCGGCACCGCTGTCGACATCGAGGTACCGGTCGCCCGGCTGCTGCCGGTGACGGAGGTCCCCGGCGTGTTCGGGGGCCCCGAGAATCTCGTCGGGGCGGTCTACGGCAGACTTCTTGGCGAGCTGCGGGGGGCGCTGTTGTTCATCCTTCCGCGCGCCGACCTCCTCGCGCTCGCCGACGTCCTCCGCTCGCGCGAGCCGGGCACGGCGAAGTCGCTCGGCGCGGACGAGGAGGCCCTGGTCGTTCATGCGGCGGGTGTGCTGCAGGCGGCGTATGCCGCCGCGATCGGCCGGTTCACCGGCCTGTCGGCACTCCCGGCGACGCCCGAGTTCGCGTTCGACATGGTCGGTGCGATTCTCGAGGCGATCAGCAGCGGGGTGAGTCTCAAGGCGGAGACGGCCATCCTTATCACGACGAAATTCAGGACCGAGGGCGCCGACATCGACGCCGCCCTCTTCTTCCTCCTCGATCCCGAAAGTCTCGACGTAGTGCTCGGACATCTCGGAATGGTGTGATGGTGGCGGCAAGCGGCGATGACATCGGAGGACTGTGGATAGCCCCTGACGCGAACACGGTCCTCGTGTCCACGGGGGAGCTGGCGGTCGCCGACCACCCTGCGATGCTTGTCACGCCGGCACTTGGGTCGTGCATCGGCCTCGCGCTGTGGGACGGCTTCCATCGGCGAGGCGGGCTGGCCCACATCATGCTCCCGTCCCCGGCCGACACCCGCATGAAGGGCAGGTCGGACCGCTTCGCCTCGGTGGCGGTTGAGCGTCTGATCGGACTCATCACCTCTGGCGTCTTCGCCAGCAGGCTGGTGGCGAAGATCGCGGGCGGAGCGGCCATGTTCGGCGCGGAGACTGCCGAGGAGACGATCGGCGCGCGCAACCTCGCCGAGGTGAAACGCCAGCTGGCGATCGCGAGGATCCCCGTGATCGCGGAGGACACTGGCGGGAAGCATGCGCGTACCATGGAGCTCTACCTCGACACCGGACTCGTCATCGTGCGCAGCTACCGGTACGGTATACGGGAGCTCTGACGCCGCCGGCGCCGGAGGGAGGGGAAGCGGATGGACCGGGCACCTGATCGCATCGGGCAGACGGAAGCGGGGCATGGCGGGCACATGCACGTCGCGATCGTGGGCGGCGGCCTCCGGGCCACCTCGGTCCTGCGCTTGCTTGCCGATGTCGAGGGCGTCGAGATCGCGGCCGTCTGCGACGCGAGCCACTCCGCGCCCGCGATGCGGCTCGCCGACGATCTCGGCCTGTACGCGACGACCGAGCTCTCCGAGCTCGGGCAGATACCCGGGCTCGACCTCGTGCTGGACCTCTCCGCATCGCCGGTCACGCTCGCGACGCTCGAGGCGCAGCGCCGGCGCGACGTGGTGATCGTGACGGGCAGCGGCGCCGAACTCGTGTGGGACCTGCTCATCGCCAAGAAGCGCAGCGAGGAGCAGGAGAAGATCTTCGTCGAGCTGCAGGTCGCCTACGATAAGATCCGGAGCCACGAGCGCAGGCTGCAGTCCAGCAAGGAGGCGCTGGAAAAGGCGAACGAAGAACTCGAGGGTCGGCTTGCGGAGATCTTCTTCACGCACGAGTTCTTCAAAGCGCTCACGACCTTCAGTTCCGTCGAGGACGTGACGAGCCTGATCGTCGACGGCGCCAACGGCATCCTCGGCGCCGAGATATCGGCCATCTACCTCTTCCAGCAGGAGGATTGGACGCTCAGGCTCTATGCGAGCCAGGGCCGCACCGAGGAGACGTTCGTCCCGGTGGTCCCGGTTTCCGAGACCATTCTGGGCGCTGCGTTCCGCGACGGGTTCGTGCAGCAGAGCGACGTCCCCGTCGGCTCGGAACTCGCGCACTGGAGCACCAACCCCGCCGAGATCCGCTCGCAAGCCGCGCTGCCGCTGCGGTCGGGCGAGAGCGTCATCGGCGTCCTCGCGATCGCGTCGGCGACGTTTCGCGAGCTGACGCTGGCGGAGCGCGAGCGCCTGCAGGTGGTCGCCAACCAGTCATCGCTCGCACTGCAGAACGCGCTGCTTCACGAGGAGCTGGAGCGCCTGTCGGTCACCGACCGGCTGACCGAGCTGTACAACCACGGCTATTTCCACCAGCGCCTCGACGAGGAGTTCGAGCGCGCGTCGCGCTTCGGCCACCATCTGTCCCTCGTGATGCTGGACATCGATGACTTCAAGCTGTTCAACGACCGCTTCGGCCATCCGAGGGGCGACAACGTGCTGCGGGTTGTGAGCGGCATCATCCGCCAGAACCTGCGCGAGGTCGACGTGGCCGCACGCTACGGCGGCGAGGAGTTCGTCGTGGTGCTGCCCGAGACCGACCTTGCGGGTGCGATGACCATGGCGGAACGGTTGCGCAAGGAGATCGCCAACTACCTGCATGTGACGGTGGACGGCGAGCCGCCCGTGACCCAGACGGTATCGGTCGGCGTCGCCACGTACCCTGTCCACGCGCCAGGGCCCGCCCGGCTCGTGGAGGCTGCCGACAACGCCATGTACGAGGCGAAGCGTGGCGGTAAGAACAGGGTATCCGTGGCGCGGTGACGGGTGCGCTATCATGACCGTAGCGTAGGCTCTCCCGGGACGGGAGGTGGTGCGGTGAGTCTTGCCCGAGCGTTGGCCCGCCTGCCGGAAGACCGTCTCACCGAAGGCGTCATACGCGACGTCCTGTCCCTGTTCCAGCACCACCCCGGGGAGTGGCTGTCCGAGTCGGACGTGGTGGTGAAGACGGGCCACCCCTCCGGCGAGGTCTCGAAGGTGGTACGGGTGATGACCGAGAGCTTCGTGCTCGAGTCTCGCGGCGAACCGGCCACCTACCGCCTCGTTCCGGGGGCGGTGCTCACGTACGAGATCGAGGGATACATGCGACGCGTGCAGTCGCATCGAGACCATGTGGAGACCAACATCGCGCGGTTCCGGGAACGCTACGGGGGATAGGTTCGGGACCGCTGCGACGGATCGGAGTCGCAGGTGATCGGAGCGATCAGGCAGGGCGATCGGGGCCCGGCCGTGGAGGACGTGCAGAAGCGCCTGTTGGCTCTCGGGTTCGACCTGGGGCCGACGGGCGTCGATGGTGTGTTCCTCGGCGCGACGCTCGCCGCGGTACGGCGCTTTCAGCGCGACCTGGGCATTCCCGAGGACGGTACGGTCGGGGACGAGACATGGTCCGCGCTCGTGGACGCCACGTTCCGGCTGGGCGATCGCCTGCTGTACCTGAAGTTCCCCTACCTGCACGGCGCCGACGTCCGGGTGCTCCAGGGCGCGCTCAACGTGCTGGGATTCGCGTGCGGCACCCCCGACGGCATCTTTGGCGCGTTCACTGAGCGCGCGGTGCGCGAGTTCCAGGCTAACGTCGGGCTTCCCGCCGACGGCATCGCGGGTGTGGAGACCGTGCGCGCGATCGATCGTCTGCAGCACGTGTGGCAGGGGAAGGACCCATCGTCACCCGTTGCGCTGGCGGTCGCACCCGCGCGGGCCGCCGAGGTCCTCCGGCACGTGCGCCTCTATCTCCTGAGTGACGGCGTGTGCGGACGTACGGTCGCCGAGCGTATCGCCAACCTCGCGCATGCGACGGAGCCCACCTCTCACGTGACGGTGTGCGAGGACGTGGCTGACGCGGGCGAGGGCCTGGTGCTGCACCTGACGTGCGACCCCGCCACTGCGGCCCCCGGGATCCCGGTCGTCGTGCTTGGCGATCGCGTGGGCGCTGACGGCCGCTTCGCGGTCGCTTTCGGTTCGGCCGACCGCGCGGAAGAGGCGGTGGTCGTGGTGTCGCGGGCCGACGGAGATGACGAGCATGCGGCCCAGGCCGACGCTGTGTGCATCCTGGACGGCGTGTGTGCCGTGCTCGGACACCGGTAGAGACCCCGCGCGGGTGCGCGCTGACGGGGATGGACGGCTGGGGTAGACTTGGTCCGACGCTGCGCGGCCGCTCACGGGGCGGGTCGCGATTCGAGTGAAAGTGACGACCGATGGCTGAGATCGACGGTCTGCTCAAACTCATGTCGGAGAAGGGCAGCTCCGACCTGCACCTCAAGGTGGGGAGTCCGCCCGCCGTCCGGCTCAACGGCAAGCTCGTGGTCCTGACGGACCTGCCGAGCCTGACCCCCGAGGCGACCGACAAGCTCGCCACCGGGATGATGGACGAGCGCCAGAGGCTGTCCTTCGCGAACCACCGCGAAGTGGACTTCGCATACTCGCTCGGCGGTGTCGGGCGCTTCCGGGTCAACGTCTTCCGTCAGCGCGGCAGTGTGGGGATCACTCTGCGCCGCGTGGCGACCGATCGTGCCGGCATCGAGGAGCTCGGCCTGCCCTCGGTGGTGCGCCGCCTTGCCGACGAACCGCGCGGGCTCGTGCTCGTCACGGGCACTGCCGGCTCGGGCAAGACCACCACGCTCGCGGCGATGATCGACCACATCAACCACACCCGCGAGGGGCACATCGTCACGATCGAGGACCCGATCGAGGTGCTGCACCAGGACGTGAAGTGCATCGTCAACCAGCGCGAGATCGGCATCGACACCGACAGCTACGCCGACGCGCTGCGCCATGTCGTGCGTCAGGACCCCGATGTCATCCTCATCGGAGAGATGCGCGACCACGAGACGGTGTCGGCGGCGCTGACCGCGGCGGAGATCGGCAACCTGGTCTTCTCGACGCTGCACACCATCGATGCCACCGAGACGATCAACCGCATCATCGACTTCTTCCCGCCGTACCAGCAGAAGCAGATCCGCCTCATGCTTGCGTCGACGCTCAAGGGCATCATCTCGATGCGGCTCATCCCGTCGATCAACGGGGGCCTGGTGCCAGCGGTCGAGGTCATGGTCATGACCGGCACGATCCGCGAGTACATCACGGACCACGAGAAGACGTACCTGATCCGCGATGCCATGGAAGAGGGCGAGTACTACGGCATGCAGACGTTCGATCAGAGTCTGCTGCGCCTGTACTCAGGCGGTCAGATAACGCTCGACGACGCGACGGCGATGGCCGCCAACGCGCACGACTTCAAGATCAAGGTGCGCCACCTCGGGGTGACGCCCGAGCAGGCCGCAAGCAGCGGCATCTACTGACGCGCGGCTAGAGCCACTTCTTGAGCATCGAGTTGACCTCGGCGGGCATCGCCCCAAGGCCGCCCATGTACTGCTTGAGGTACGAGTTCTCCATGAGCAGCTTCATCGTCACGATGAAGTAGTCGCGCTTCTCCTTCGACATCGTCGCGATGCGCGCGAGCTTTCCCATGTAGAACCGCCGGTAGCAGTCGATGATGATCTTCTGGAGCTCTTCGCGGGTCATCGCATCAGGCTTCACCACGGGCATCACGAGGTTGTAGTCCTCGTAGTCGAACGTCTCGATGTACGGCTCCATCGCCGGGTAGATGTCCGAGTACGGCCACGGCGCGATCGTCAGGAAGAACGCCAGGTCGGGGTCGTAGTGCTGCGTGAGCTTGAAGGTGGTCTCGATGATCTCGCGGGTGTCTCCGGGGAGGCCGAGGACCATGCTCGTCTCGGTGATGATGTCCTGCTCCTTGAGCAGCTCGATCGCCCGGCGTCCCTGCTCCACGGTGGTGTTCTTCTTGAACGCGTCGAGCGACGTCTGGTCGGTGCGCTCGACCCCGACGTAGACGTGGCGGATGCCCGCGCGGCGGTACAGGGGCATGATCGCCTCGTCCCGCAGGATGTCGTCCACGCGGGTCTCCATCAGGATGTGCAGATCGAGCTTCCGTTCGACGAGCAGGTCGAGGATGCGGCGCCACCGTCCGGCGTCGAGCGTCGGCGTCTCGTCGGAGAACATGACCACACCGACGCCGTACGTCTCCTTGAGCATCTGCATCTCGTCGACGACGCTCTCGGGCGACCGCGCACGCCACGTGCGGCACCAGAAGGCCTGCTGGCTGCAGAACGTGCACGCCTGGTCGCACCCGCGCGACGTGGAGATCACCGCGAGGTTCGCCTCCGGCAGCGGGTAGAAGCGGTACAGGCTCCAATCCACGAGGTCCCAGGCGGTCGGAAGACCGTCGAGTTCGGTGAGGAAGGGGCGGGTCGGCGTGGCCACGACGGAGCCGTCGCGAACGAAGACCACCCCCGCCACGTCGGCGGGGTCGCGCCCCTCGTCGAGGCAGCGCATGAGCTCCGGCAGCGTCACCTCGCCCTCGCCGCGCAGGACGTAGTCGACCGCGTCGCCGTCGCGCTCGAATATCTCCTCGTACATGAAGTGCGCGTGGACGCCGCCGATGCCGGTGATGACTCCAGGCAGGCGGTCTTTGGCGAGGCGGAGAAGCTCGACGGCCTTGGGGTACGAGGGCGTATAGGCACTCGTGAGCACCACGTCCGGCGCCATCCGCTCGAGTTCGGCGGCGATGCGCTCGAGGTCGTGATCCATCGTCATCGCGTCGTAGATCACGGGCTCGAAGCCCGCCTCGCGCAGCGCGCCGGCGAGGTAGACGAATGCGACGTTGGGCCAGGTCCCCGCGGTCTCGACCACGCCCGAGTGATAGGGCGGCGTGACGAGGGCGATGCGACGGATCATACGGTGAGCCTCCACGTGTGCCGGGGGGAAGACGCCGCAGGGCGTCGGGCGAACGACGATAAATTGTAGCATGCGGCGTGCCACTCTCCAGGCACCCCCGCGAAGCCGGCGGACGGGGCTGGCGCGCTACTTCTTGACTGCGCCGATGAGGTCCTCGGCAGGCATGGCGGCGAGGGTCTCGATCCGGATCGATCCGCGGGCCCCCAGCTCGAGCGACGCCCTCGCGACGGCCGCGTCATCGGCGGCCTCGACGACGTTGACGAAGTCGTAGCGGCCCAGCACCGCGTACTGGTGGAGGACTTTGAGCCCCATGTTCTCCAGCTCGCCGTTGACCTCGAGTATGTGCTCCGGATGCTGCTTCACCGTGCGTGCGCCCTGGTCGGTCAGTCGCGTGAGCATGATGTAGAGTGCCATGCCGCATCTCCTCCCGGTGGTGGGGATCCGCCCTGAGAGATGCGTACCCGCGGCGAGTCGCGCCGAATCTCGCGGACCCGCCGGGGCGCTGCTGTTCGGGGACCGGGCTCCGCGGGGCGCGCTTCCTCAGGTCCGCGGCGTCCCACGTAACGCGTCGCGCCCGGAGGCGACGGCTCCCGCCGCGGCCCCCAGGGTGTCCACGACCCAGTCCGCCGGGTCCGGGAAGCGGCCGGGGACGAGCGTCTGATGCAGCTCGTCGGAGAAGCCGTAGAGCGAGGCGACGGCCACCGCGGCGATCACCGCGCCACGCGGCGACATCGTCTCGCGGAACCGCAGGTCGAGCAGGATGCCGAGCACCGCATACAGGATGAAGTGCCCGACCGAGCCGAGGTGGCCCGAGACCGGGACCGTGCTACCGGGAAGCGACGACAGTCCGAAGATGAGCGCCATCCAGGCGAGCGCCGCGATCGTGAGCGCCCCCCGCCGCCCGCCGTCCGAAGACCGGGGATGCGGTCGGCCGCCGCCGGGACTCACGCCAGCACCAGCGCCGTCAGGGCGCCGCGCGCGATCCACGCGAAGGCCATGACCGCGATCTGTCCGCCGAACGCCCAGCCGACCGCGAGGCGGGTGTCCCGAACGCCGAGGCCGGCTGCAGCAAGACCGCGATACGTCAGAAGCGCCGAAGCGAGGAACGACAGCAGGCGAAGCGGCGCAAGCACGCCGAAGACGTACGGGGCGAGTCCTGCCGCGCACGCGACGAGGATCCGATGTCGGGAGAGAAGGCCCGGCGGAGTGAGAAGCATGACGATGATGAGTCTGGCGGCTGCCCACGCCAGCTCGATCGCCAACGTCGCGAACGCAGCAACGGGAGCCGACCCGCCAGCGATCGCGATGACCACGCCGGTGAGGGTCCCGAAGACGAGCGCCCGAAGGCCGAAGGCGGCGGCGAGCTCCGCAGCGGCCGCGTCGCCACACCACGCAGCGGTCGGGCTCGCGATGTACGTGCGGACCGCCCCCCACTGGGAGCGCCAACGCGCCATCCACGCCGCGAGCTTCCCGTCCGACGAAGCCATGGTGCCAAAGGTGATTCCGAGCATCCTTCGCCATGCCGAGAACAGCGTGCCGACGGCCGCACGGAGCGCATCGAGGATGCGCTCCAGCGGGTCCGATGGTGGCATAGCGCGTGCTACCATAACGGCGGCATTCTCCCCTGAGGCGATGGGTCCTGATGCACAGTCTACCCGACCGTTCGTACGAGCATCAGGCGCCTATACCCAGCGCCCGGTCGCGGGTGCGCAGGATCACCTCGGCACTTGCGATCACCGCGTGGGTCCTCACCGGGGTGCTCGTGCTGCTGCTGGGTTCCGGCGTCTATCTCTACCAGGTGTCGCTGACTCTGCCGGATATCTCTGAAGGCTTCGACGCGCTCGAGATCCCGCTCACCTCGGTGGTGTACGCTGCAGACGGCAGCGTGATCGCTGTCTGGCACGGGGAGCAGGACCGCACGTACGTGCCGCTCGACGTGATTCCCGAGGATCTGCGCAACGCGGTGGTGGCGATCGAGGACGAGCGATTCTACGAGCACACCGGCGTCGACCTCGCTGCCATAAGCCGCGCCCTTCGAGTGAACGCGGAGGCCGGTTCGGTCGAGCAGGGGGGCTCGACCATCACGCAGCAGGTGGTCAAGCTGCTGTTCACGGACGGTGAGCGATCGCTCGAGCGCAAAGTCCGGGAGGCGCTGCTATCACTGGAGCTGGAGACCCGCACCGGCAAGGACGCGGTGCTCGAGACCTATCTCAACCTCGTCTACTTCGGTGAAGGCGCGTACGGCGTCGAGGCGGCAGCGCAGCGGTACTTCGCCAAGCCGGTGGGGGACCTGTCCCTCGCCGAATGCGCCACGCTCGCCGGTCTCATCCGGGCGCCCAGCCGATATTCGCCCTGCAAGGATATCGAGCTCGCGCAGCAGCGGCGAGATGTCGTCCTCGGCAAGATGGCCGACCTCGGCTACGTGTCTGCGGCCAGTCGTGTCGAGGCGGTCGCGTCCCCGCTTACGATCGTCACCGAATGCGAGGCCAGCCCGATCGCCCCGTACTTCACCGAGTTCGTGAAACAGGAGCTGATCGACGAACTGGGCGCGGATCAGGTGTTCGGAGGCGGGCTGCGTGTGTACACGACGCTCAATCCCTCGCTGCAGGCGATGGCCGAAGCAGCGGCATTCGGCACCCTGAACCTTGAGGGCGATCCTGATGCCGCGGTCGTCTGCATCGACCACCAGACCGGCGAGATCGTGGCGATGGTCGGAGGCCGGGATTTCGCCGCCGATCAGTACAACCTCGCGGCGCAGGGCCATCGGCAGCCGGGCTCGGCATTCAAGACGTTCGTATTGGTGACGGCCCTGCAGGAGGGCGTGCTGCCGACCGATCGCTTCTCGGCCGCGCCGTACGAGGTCCAGGTCTCGGACGGCATCTGGAAGGTGCAGAACTACGAGAACTCGGTCACGGCGGGCGAGCTTACCCTCTCGGCCGCGACCAACTGGTCGGTCAACGCGGTGTACGCCAGGCTGATCATGAAAGTCGGGGTCGAGGACGTCATCACCACAGCGCACCAGATGGGGATCACCACGGAACTTGAGGCGCATCCCGCGATCGCGTTGGGTGGCCTGACCACCGGTGTCACTCCGCTTGAGATGGCTTCGGCTTACGGGACGATCGCGACCGGTGGCCTGAGCGTACCGCCCGTCGCGGTCACACGGGTGACCGACGAGAACGGTGCGCTCGTGTGGGAGCCCGACCGCACGAGCACGCGGGCGCTCACGCCCGAGGTGGCGCAACAGGCAGCGACCATGCTGCACGATGTCATCGAGAACGGGACGGGCGCCGGCGCCAGGATCTCCACGTGGGCCGCCGGCAAGACCGGCACCACGCAGCAGTACCGCGACGCATGGTTCGTGGGCTACTCGGGCAGGCTGGTGACCGCGGTGTGGGTGGGGCACGCGGAAGGCCAGGTCGAGATGCTGAGCGTCCATGGCATCAGGGTGACCGGCGGCAGCCTCCCCGCGGCCATCTGGAAACGCTTCATGGAGCAGGCCGTGCCGGCGGCGCCGGTGCCGATCCGCTAGTCGAGGCACGACGAAGACGAAGGCCGGAGCCATGGTGGCTCCGGCCTTGTCGGTGCGTCGCCGCGCAGGTAGGGGGGACTACTGCGCAGCGGTGACGCGTGTTTGCACGGCACGCAGGATCGCGGGATACGATACGGCTCCGTCGTACATCGGCTCACCGTCGATGACCGTGACAGGGTATACGAGGCCCTGCTCCTGGATGCGGCTGATAATGCCGACGTGCTCGGCGAGCACGTCGGGGCGGCTGGTGTCGTGGTACAGGATCCGCGCGGTCTCGCCGAAGCGCTGCTCGATCTCTGCACGCACGATCGCTGTGATCTCCTCCGGAGTCCAGGAGGGACCTCAACCGCCGCCCCAGCATGCGGTCTCGACCGGGTAGTCGTACACCTCTACGGTGACCAGTGGCTCTGACATCGTGCTCCTATCCTATGCGGACGGCGCCACCGGGACAGAACCGCGCGCAGATGGCGCACCCCGTGCAGCGGGACTCGTCGACGAAGTATCCGTTAGCGCCCGGGTACGAGCCGCCCGGGATGGGCTGTATGGCGCCACGCGGACACACACGCCGGGCCGGACAGCCCGGTGAACGGTCACATGAGGCCGCGTCTATCTTCACGTTCGACACCGTAGTTCCTTTCTTTGGTGCATGTCCGGTCCCTGACGCGATGATTATACCCTAAGGGGTATCGAAATCAAGCGGGTGGCACCGATACCCCACCGACCGGACCCACACGGGTTGCGAAATCCTCGCACACGGCCCGTTTGTGCTGGTACGATGCGAGGGACGTGTCGACGGGAGGGATCCACGTGAATCTGGGCAGTGTGAGTGCCAGGATGCGCAGGGCGGGCACCAGCAAGATGACGCGGCGCTATCTGGTCGGAGCCGGTGCGCTGGTCGGACTGGCGTTCCCTCTTCTCGCCAGTCTCGTGGTCGAGCCCAAGAGCGAGATCGGCGGTATCATCTTCTTCATCGCCTCGATCGTCGCCGGTGTCGGTATGGGGCTGTTCGGCTACTACCTCTCCGCGCGCATCTCCGAGAGGACCCTCACCGAGGTGCTCACCGAGGTCAGCGCGTCGCTCGGGATCACCGCGCACGGCGGCAAGGGCGTCGACGGCATCTCGGCGGAGATCGAGCGCGTCTTCGGCAACGTGAAGAGCCTGCTCGAGCAGATCCGCGCCACCAACGACAACATCAAGGCGGTCACCGCCGAGGTGCTTGCCGCGACCGAGCAGCAGGCGTCCGGCGCGGCCGAGCAGGCGGCCGCCGTGACTCAGACCTCGGCGACGGTCGAGGAGCTCGCCCAGACATCCAGCCAGATCGCGGACAACTCCGAGGCCGTGGTGCGCATCGCCGAGAAGACCCTCCAGAGTGCCGAGGGGGGCATGCAGGCGGTCGCCAACACCGCGATGGGCATCGAGGAGATCCGCGAGACGACGATGCAGTCCTCCGACCGCATCCTCGCCCTCGGCGAGCGCAGCCAGGAGATCGGCCGCGTGCTCTCCATCATCGACGAGATCGCCGAGCAGACGAAGATCCTCGCCCTGAACGCCGCCATCGAGGCCGCACGTGCAGGCGAGGCCGGCAAGGGCTTCTCCGTCGTCGCCGAGGAGATCCGCAAGCTCGCCGATTCGGTCACCGAGTCCACGCAGGAGATCGGGCGCGTCGTGCGCGAGATCCAGGCGTCGACATCGGCGCTCATCATGCAGACCGAGAAGGCCGCCAAGAAGGTCACCGAGGGACAGGACCTCGCCAGCAACACGGCTGCCGAGCTCGAGCGGATCGTCTCGCAGGTGGAGCAGACGACCGATGCCGCGAAGCAGATCTCGATCGCCACGCAGCAGCAGCGCACGGCGTCCGACCAGGTGGTCGTCTCGATGAAGGAGGTCGCGATGGTCTCACAGCAGGCCGCCGAGACCTCGCGCCAGATCACGAGCGCGATCACCGAGCTCAACCGTCTCGCGGACTCGATGGTCGTCGGCTGATGACCTCGAGCGTGTCGGACCGCCTTGCCGCTGCGGGAATGGCTCTCCCCGTCCCCACAGCCGCGCTCGGCGCGTACGTCCCCGCCGTTCGAACCGGCGATCTCGTGTTCACCTCCGGACAGGTGCCGGTGCGTGATGGCGCGCTCATCGCGACGGGGAATGTCGGTGCAGGCGTCGATGCCGATACGGCGGGCGAGTGCGCCCGGCAGTGCGCACTCAATGCGCTCGGAGCGGCGGCCACCGTATGCGATCTCGACTCGGTCGTGCGGGTCGTCAAGCTGGTCGGCTACGTCGCGTCGGCTCCTGACTTCTCGGGCCAGCCCGGGGTCATCGACGCGGCGAGCCAGGTGATGGCCGTCGCTTTCGGCGAGACCGGGCGTCACGCCCGCGAGGCCGTCGGCGTCGCAGCCCTGCCGCTGCGTGCGCCGGTCGAGCTGTCGGTCGTTCTCGAACTCGGCTAGAGCATCGCCGGGGCAGGAACGGGCGCAAGGACGGCGAAAATGGAATCGAGCGGGGTGGGTACCCCCGATTGTATTGTCGCTTCACAAGGGTTCGGCTATCGTTTGTCAGAGGCGGCCGAGGGGCCTGTCTCTATCATGCAGTCCTACTGACGTCTGAGAGACGCGAGCGAGGAGAGATGCGTATGGCGAAGATCTCGTTTGCCGGGTGGAAAGACCCGGTGCGGCGCCCGCGGTATCTCATATGGACCGGTGTGGCCATATTGGGGATCGCCGCCGTCATGATCGCTGCGCTGGGGGTGACGTCAGGCTACTTCTTCTGCGGCAGCTTCTGTCACTCGATCCAGCTCGACGCGGTCAAGGCGTACGACAACGGTTCGCACAACATGGTGGCGTGCACGTCGTGCCACATGCCGGTCAACGGCGACCCGGTCACCTTCCTCATCCATAAGGTGGAAGCTGGTGTGTTGGGTGCCTGGCAGTTGGCGACCAAGACCTACAATTCCCCGCTCAACCCCACGAGCCACTTGGCGCTCAACGCGGGGCACATGGGCGAGGACATCTGCATGTCATGCCACTCGGAGAACCGCGTGTTCACCCCGAGTGAGGGCATCATCGTCGATCACGATGTGCATTCTGAGAATCACATCCACTGTACCGCGTGTCACAACCGCGTGGCGCACCCCGAGGCCGACGTCGAGATCATCGCGAAGAACCCCAAGACGGGCGAGATAGCCGCGAAGCACGCAGACTTCATGACCATGACAGCCTGCTTCCGCTGCCACACCCTGACCGGGGAGTCCGCGTCCGGCGAAGAGTACGAGGCGCCGGGCACGTGCGCCACCTGCCATCCCGCTGACTTCGAGTTGAAGCCGGCCAACCACAAGGCCGCTGGCTTCTATCCTGAGGGCCACGCGGATCTTGCCGTGATGGAGGTCGACCACGTCACGGGCCGTCCGGCCGAGAACATCACTCGCCCGGTCGTCTACGGCGAGGAAGAAGAGAGCCACGAGACGACCGGTGCCGAAGAGGCGGAAGCCGAGTCACATGAGGACGAGGATCCGCATGTCCTCCATCTGGCTGCCGTCGAAGACGTCGACTACTGTGGCACCTGCCACGTGAAGGAGACGTTCTGCGGGGGCTGCCACGGCATGGAGATGCCGCACCCCGAGGAGTTCAAGACCAAGACGCACCCCGACGTCGCAGCGACCAAGATCGATAAGTGCGAACTGTGCCACCAGCAGTCGACGACGTTCTTCTGCGATTCGTGCCACCACGGCACGAAGGTCGACTGGACGTTCGATACAGCGGTCGCGTGGCAGACACAGCACGCGAAGGCGGTTGTCGAGCAGGGAGTCACCGGTTGCTTCGGCGAGTGCCACGAGCAGGCGTTCTGCGTGGACTGCCATACCAAGATGCAGCCGCTTCCGAGCTCGCATAAGGCAGCCGACTGGCTGCACAAGGGCCTGACGGTCACCACGTATCCCAGCACGGCTGCAGTGGCGTCCGCATCGCATGCGGTGAACGCTCAGAAGTCGATCGAGAGCTGCGATGTCTGTCACGGTCCTGGCGGCATCGGCGCCGACTTCTGCAAGGGCTGTCACCAGATCGAGATGCCGCACCCCGACACGTTCAAGACCAACCACGTGTCAGGCCGCAATACACCGGAACTGTGCTCCAACTGCCACCAGCAGAAGGAACTGTGCTCTGACTGCCACCACGAGGGTGCTAAGAACGGCACACCGTGGCAGAAGCAGCACCCGGTCACCGTGGCCGCAAGCGGTGCGAGCGGATGCTTCGAGGCATGCCACGAGAGCAAGGCGTTCTGCGTGGACTGTCACACGAAGCTGAGTGCGGTACCGACGTCGCACACGGCGAGGGACTGGACGCATCGCGTTGCAGCCGATCAGCCGGCGAAGCATCAGGTCACGTACAAGGCCGCGACCGACTCGTGCGATTACTGTCACGGCGACGGTGGCGTGGAGGCGGCGTTCTGTGCCAACTGCCACAAGCTGGAGATGCCACACCCGGCCGGCTTCGACTCGGCGCACAAGGCCGACTTCGAGGCGAACAAGTACACCAAGGCCGTGTGTACCAACTGCCACACGCAGTTCATGTGCGACTCGTGCCATCACACGGGAGCGGTCGCCAACCAGCCGTGGCGCACGTACCACCCGAACTTGGTGAAGAAGGACGGTGCAGAGCCGTGCTTCGAGTGCCACGAGCCGACGTACTGCTCGTACTGCCACGTGAGACTCTGACGCGGCAGGCCCGCAGGGGCCACTGACGTACGACGAGGGCCCGACCGGAGTATCCGGTCGGGCCCTTTCGCCAGTACGCGGCGGTCTTGAGAGCCGGTGTCAGGAGCGCGCCCGTACCTGCGGGGGACGGCGTTCGGATTTTCTTTGCCCTCACCGCATCGACCATGTATCATAGCGGCTCGTCGGGATGTGGCTCAGCTTGGTAGAGCGCTGCGTTCGGGACGCAGAGGTCGTGGGTTCGAATCCCGCCATCCCGACCATCCGCTTACGATCAACGGGCCGGCTAGCCGGCCCGTTGTCGTTCTTCCGGGGGGTGTGATGCTTCAAGGCATCTTCAAGGCGATCGGCTACGGGTTGTGTCATCAGTTGCCCGAGCGGTCGCTCTTCGCCGGTGGGCTGCAGCTTCCCGTCTGCGCCCGCGACACGGGCATCTACCTCGGGTTCGCCCTGGGCCTCGTCGTCGTGGTGCTGCTCGATCGCGGTCGCCGGTCCCGGGAGTTGCCGCGGTGGCCCGTGCTCGCGCTGATGGGGCTCTTCGTGCTGTCGATGGCTATCGACGGTCTGACATCCTATGGCGGCCTCAGGGAGACCACGAACGCGATCAGGCTGGCCACGGGTCTGGCGACCGGATGGGCGCTTGCGCCTCTCACGGTGATGATGATCAACGAACAGCTGTGGGCGCAGGGCGCTCGGACGCGGATCATCGAAGGTGCGCGTGCAACGGCGTTGTGGATCGGAGGCCTGCTCGCCTCCTTCGCGCTTGCATGGACCGTTCTCCCGCTCACGGGGGTCCTGTACCCGATCGTCGTGAGTGCAGCCATCATCACGACATTCATGGCGGTGAATCTCGTGTTCGTCGGCCTCTTGCCACGCTTCGAGAAGCGGGCGAAGCGGTTCCGGGACGCGGTGCCCCAGCTCGCGATCACGCTGGCGCTGACCGCGGGCGAGCTGGCTGCAGCGGCCTGGTTGCGGGCAATCGCCGAGGGCGCCAGCAGGGTCACGGTCGGCTGAGAGTCCTGCTGCGTGTCAGAGCCGAGGAGTACCTTTGCCTTCGAACAGACGTTCGGAGGAGGCGATTCCTTTGGTTCAGCTTTCGCTCATCGAAATCGGCGACACGGTGGTTCTCGAGGACCACATCGCCGCGCTTGCCAGGCGTCATGCGCCCGGTCTCGCCGGCGCGGCGACACGGGTCACGGCCTCACGCTTCCATGCGTGGCGGGGACGTCCGCTTGACACTCGCGAGCGGCGACGGGTCACGGCGTACTTCGAGGCGGTGGTGCGCCGTCGCGTGATCACGCAGCGCGACGAGGAGTCCACTTGCGCCCGTCGGGCGCTGGTGCTCGCGTCGATCCAGGCTGATCTGGTGACGGCCGGATGGACGCGCGCGCGAGCGGCCGAAGAGGCTCTGCGCGTAACGGGTCTGCCTGTCGAAGAGGGGGCGGCCTAGTCCTTGCGCAGAGCCGCCAGGACCGCTCCGTCGTCGTAGGAGAGCACCCAGAGCTGCCGGTGAGTGAGTGCGCCGCCCTCTTCGCCCCAGGCCTCGATGACCACCCAGGCCTCGGCGCCCTCGTAGGTCGCGTGCTCGATCAGGACCGGCACGGCAGCGAGGTCGGCCGGGAAGTCCAGGGTGAGGGTGTCCGCGAGCCGTCCGGCATCGTCGCCCTCCCGACGGAGCTCCGCGAGGGTGCTCTGGCGTTCGTCTATCGCGTCCGACGTGTCGATCCGCTCGGCGGCTCCGAGGTCGGCCTCGTCGAGCAGCAGGGCGAGGTCATCGACCGTGTACGAACCGCCCTCGGGTATATACGTGACGCGGTGTGCGGGTGCGCATGAAATCAGCACGACCGCGGTCGCGAGCCCGAGTACGGCGATGAGTAGCCGGCGATTCATCAGTCGGACCTCCGTGAGTCGTCCCTCAAGGGCATAGTAGCCTAACGGCCATCGGTCAGCAGGGGGGTCGGTCGTGCATTCCATCATCTGCTTCACGTCGGACTTCGGGATCGGCGACACCTGGGTCGGGATGTGCCATGCGATCATCTACCGCGCGTGTCCTCAGGTGAGGGTCGTCGACCTCGCACACGACATACCGCCGTTCGACGTGCGAAAGGCCGCGGCGATCGCTGCGGCGGGAGTGTGGCAGCTGCCGGAGGCGATTCATCTGGTGGTCGCGGATCCGGGAGTGGGGGGTGGTCGCCGCGATCTGGTCATCCTCACCCGCAACGGCAGCCTTCTTGTGGGCCCCGACAACGGCGTGCTGATCCCCGCCACATGGCGCTCGGGAGGCATAGGGGAGGTCTACTCGATCGCACCGAGCCAACTGGACTACCAGCCGCCTCTCGCGACCTTTCACGCGCGGGACGTCCTCGCGCCCGCCGCCGCCGTGCTCGCGTGCGGCGTCGAGCCCTCGGCGCTGGGCAGCGAGGTGGACCCCGAAGGGCTTTCGCGAGCACCTTTCGAGCTCGGCCATCAGGAGGGCGACACGATGATCGCCGAGGTGATCGACGTCGATCGTTTCGGCTCGCTGAGGTTCGCGATCCCCGAGGACGCCGTTCGGAGGCATGGGTGGGACTCGGGGAGGCTTGAGATCGTGCTCGGGCATGCGCAGATCACCGTGCCCTTCGCGACCACCTTCTCGGATGTGGGCGAGGGGGAGCCGGTCGCGCTCATCGATTCGTCGGGGTGGCTCACGCTCGCCGTCCGGCTCGGGAGCGCGGCGGAGCGCTACGGCGCCGACGCGGGGGTATCGGCGCGCATCCGGAGCACGAGGTAGCGCTGCGAGCGGAAGCGCCACCCGGCCGCGCGCCTATCCGGACCGTGTCAGACCTGCCCGCTACGCTGCGGTCGAGAAGATGAAGGACACGGCGGGCAGGGGATGGCGATGAAGCGGCAGTTCGCGGCGACGCTCGGCACGGGTGATGTAGTGGATACCGACTTCGTCGTGCGTTCGGCTGACGTGCGCGCGGCACGCACGGGGGAGACCTACCTCGCGCTCGAGTTCTCGGATCGCAGCGGTCGTGTCGGGGGGATCATGTTCCGGCCACCCCGCGAGGCAGAGGCGATCAGTGCCGGGACCGTCGTCCGCGTCCGGGGCAAGATGACGAGCTACCGGGGGGCGCTTCGCGTGTCGGTCAGCGCCATGCGACCGACAGAGAGCTCCGACAGCCATGATCTGCTGCCGGTCGGAACGCGCGATGAGAAGGAGCTGCTCGCTGCCCTGCGATCGCTGGTGCGTTCCATCGCCGACCCGGGCCTGGCACGACTGGTACGCGAGGTGTTCGGGGATGTGCGACTGATGCGGAGGTTCAAGATCTGCGCGGCCACCGACAGCGCCCATCACGCGTACATCGGCGGCTTGCTCGAGCACACGGTCGCCGTCGCCACGCTGTGTCGCGGCACGGCCGACGTGTACCCGGAGATCGACGCCGATCTGCTGGTCGCCGCCGCGCTGCTTCACGATCTGGGGGTGGTCGACGAGATCGCGTGTGGCGCCTCGCTCGAGCTCACCGACGAGGGGCGCCTTCTCGGACACGTGGCACTCGGCGCCCGCCGGCTCCACGCGGCCGTCGAACGGCTCGGCGAAGGCCTCTCGCCCGGTCTCGCTGCCCGGCTCGAACACGCGGTGATGGCCCATCATGGGGATGGTGCCGGCAGCGGTGCCGCTCCGTGCACACTCGAAGCCCTCGCTCTCGCGCACGCGGACGCGACGGACGCGGCAGTAGCGGGCTTCGCGGCCGCGATCGCGGGGGTCGGGGCGACTGACCGGACGTGGACGGATGCGGCGAACGCGTTCGGCAGGCCGATGCGCGCGCCGAGCGTTCGCGAAGAGGCGTCGGACCGCGGCGCGGCAAGGCCCGGAGGACTGCTGCGCTCCGCCTGAGGCGAAGCGGCATAGGCTACAATCGCATCTGTTGCATACGTAGGGCGGCCGTCGCCGCCAAGAGCCAAGGAGACTCCATGTCGTCGTATCCGCAGGTAGACGTTGGCGTATTTGGCGGAAGCGGCTTCCACTCGCTACTCGATGATCCGCAGGAGATCGAGATCGAGACGCCCTACGGCGCGCCGTCCGCCCCCGCGATGATCGGCGAGATCGGCGGCCGTAAGGTCGCCTTCATGCCACGTCATGGCGTGGCGCATCAGTACCCGCCTCATATGATCAACTACCGCGCGAACGTCTGGGCGATGAAGCTCCTCGGCGCCAAGCGCATCATCGGTCCGAGCGCCTGCGGGTCGCTCGACTGGCACGTGAAGCCCGGGGACTTCGTCATCTGCGACCAGTTCGTGGATCGCACGAAAGGCCGCAAGGACACCTTCTACGACGGACCGACCACCACGCACGTGTCCTCTGCGGATCCGTACTGCCCGACGATGCGCGACGTCGCGATCAAGAAGGGCCGCGAGCTGGGGATCACCGTGCACGATTCCGGCACGGTCGTCGTCATCCAGGGCCCGCGCTTCTCGACGCGTGCGGAGTCGCGCTGGTTCGCCTCCCAGGGCTGGGAAGTCATCAACATGACCCAGTATCCGGAGGCATACCTCGCGCGGGAACTGGAGATCTGCTACTGCAATATCTCGCTCATCACCGATCACGACGCCGGCACCGAGGGTGTGGAACCGGTGACCAACGACGAAGTGATCAGGGTGTTCGCCGAGAACAATGAGAAGCTCAAGGACCTGTTGTTTGCGATGATCCCCGCGCTGCCCGCAGAGCGATCGTGCGTGTGTGCGACCGCGCTTGAGGGAGCGGCGTTCTAGAGGCCGTATTCAGCGGCGATCGAGGTAGGTGCGCATGTTCGGCTTGCCGTCAGTGAAGCTCGGCCGACCGTTCGGGATACCGCTCGAGATCGATGCGAGCTGGTTCCTCATACTGTTCCTCGTCGCGTCCTCGCTCACGACCAGCTACTTCCCCCAGACGGTTCCCGATCTCGGGCCGGTGGCGTACGTCGCGCTGGGCCTGGGAACGGCGCTCGCGTTCTTCGCCTCGCTCGTGCTCCACGAACTCGCGCACTCGCTCGTCGCGCTCGCCGGTGGCGTGAAGATCACGCGCGTGACGCTGTTCCTGTTCGGCGGGGTCTCGCAGATGGAGGACGAACCGCGAGGCCCGGGTCACGAGTTCCTGTTGGCGATGGCGGGCCCCGTGACGAGCCTGCTCATCGGCGGTGCGGCATGGCTCGTCCGTCAGGCGCTCTATGCGGCGGGGGCCGTCGAAGCGGCGTGGGTGCCGTTCGAGTATCTTGCCCTCATCAACGTCATGCTCGCGCTGTTCAATCTGCTCCCGGGCTTCCCGCTCGATGGCGGCCGGGTTCTGCGTGCCGTCCTGTGGGCCATCACCGGCAATCTGCTCAAAGCCACCAAGTGGGCGAGCCGCGCCGGACAGACGCTCGGGGTGCTCCTCATCACCGTTGCCGTCTTCGGAGTGCTGAACGGCACGTTCGACTTCATCTGGTTCGCCGTGATGGGGTGGTTCCTCTCCACCCTCTCCGCGAGCGCATACCAGAATCAGCTGGTGCGGGCGGCACTGGCGGCGATACCGCTGCGCCAGATCATGTCCACCCCCGCCATCCTGGCGCCGGCGGAGCTCAGTCTTGCCGAGCTCGCGGACGGATACTTCCTGGGGGGCCGGCACAAGACCTATCCGGTCTTGAGAGACGGCCACGTCATCGGGCTTGTCAGCATCGACCACGTCAATGCAGTGGCGAGAGGGGACTGGCCGTCGACGACCGTCGCCGACGTGGCGTCGCGCGATCTCGAGAAATCGGTCGCACCGCCTGACGCGTCCGTCGAGAGCGTGCTGGGGATGTTCGACGCGTCCGGCCCCGGGGCCGTCCTCGTGGTCGACGAGGGGCGCCTATCGGGCATCGTCACGCGTTCGGACATCATCCGCGTCATCCGCGAATCTGTCCGGCGCGCCTGACACCACCCCTTGTACGAGATTGTAACTGCGGGTTACCATTAGCCATTGCTCACGAGCGGTGAAGGCGAGTTCGCGTGACCGAGCGCATACCCGAGGGAGTCATCGAGCGGCTCCCCGCTTACCTGAATATCCTGATCCAGCTTCGCGAGGACGGCGTGAACACGGTCTCATCGGCGCGGCTCGGTGAGCTGACCTGCGTGAATCCCGCCCAGATCAGGCGCGATCTCACGCATTTCGGGTCGTTCGGCAAGCGGGGCGTCGGCTATGACATCCCGCTGCTCGTCGAACGCATCCAGCGGATCCTCGGCTCCGATCACGTGCACCAGCTCGCGCTCGTGGGCGCCGGCAACCTCGGCTCGGCCATCGCCGGTTATCACGGGCTGCGCCAGCACGGGTTCCACGTGACGGCCATCTTCGACAACGATCCCAAGAAGGTGGGCACGAGCATCGGGGACATCACGATCCAGCCTCTCGGGCAGCTGGAGCAGTCGCTGCGCGAGCACGACATCCGCATCGGCGTCATCGCGGTGCCCCCGGAGGCCGCTCAGGAAGTCACCGACCGTCTTGCGTCCGCGGGCGTCCGCGTGGTGCTCAACTACACGCCGGTGATCGTGCGTGTGCCCGAGGGCGTCACGCTGCATAACACCGACCCCGTCCACGAGTTGCTGCACACGCTGTACTACCTGTCGCGCCGTGAAGGAGTCGCCCGGGTCTAAGTCCCGGCCTGCGCTCCGGCGGTCCCGGTACCGGCGTGGCGCGGGGAAGGTGGAGGTGGTACGCTAGCGTCCGGTCGCGACGGTCCGGCTCCGGCAGTGCCGGACCGAGGATCTAGAGGAGGTCACATGCCGAAGTTCGCTGGCGGGTGGGAATGGCTCATCATCCTGGGCATCATCCTGCTCCTGTTCGGCCCGACTCAGCTTCCCAAGCTCGCGAAGATGTTCGGCAAGTCCGCAAAGGCCCTCAAAGAGGGACTGGACGCCGGCATGAACGAGCCCGAGGAGACCGAGGGCGCGGCCAAGCCGGCCGAGAAGGCCGAGGAGAAGACGAACGCGTAGCGGTTCGTCGGCAGAGCATCCCCGAAGGGCGCCCGTGAGGCGCCCTTCCACGTTGCGCGCTTGTCGGGACGGGTCGCCGTCGCTATACTCTGGCGAGCCATTGACCGGCCGGCCGGAGCGTACGTGTTCGCGTTGCCGGACCGATGCACAAGGAGCGCAGCATGCAGAAGGAAGTCGCACTCACCGCTGAAGGCCAGACGCGGCTCGAAGAGGAGCTCGTCTATCTCGAGACGGTCCGCCGCCGCGAAGTCGGCGAACGGATCCGCGACGCCAAGGAGTTCGGCGACATCTCCGAGAACTCCGAGTACGACGATGCCAAGAACGAGCAGGCGTGGGTCGAGAGCAGGATCGCCGAGATCAGCCAGCTCCTTGCGAATGCCACCATCATCGAGTCGCCGAAGAAATGCGACCGCGTCATCCTCGGTGCCAAGGTGCACTTGAAGGAAGTCGCGACCGGCGAGGCGGTCACGTACCAGCTCGTCGGGTCGGCCGAGGCCGATCCCACGCACAGCCGCATCTCGAACGAGTCCCCCGTGGGTCAGGCTGTCATGGGCGCGCGTAAGGGCGACGTCGTCAGGGTCATCACGCCGCGCGGCGCGTTCATCGAGTACGAGGTCGTGTCGATCAGCAAGTAGCGGGGGGCCATGACCGAGGACGCACGCACAGAGGGGCCTCCCGCGGACGATCCGCTCGTCGCCCGGCGCGCCAAGCTCGACGTGCTTCGGAGTCAGGGCGTCGATGCGTACCGTAACGGTTTCGAGCGTACCGCGACGGCCGCGCTCGTCGCGGACCGGCATGGCGGGCTCGAGCCGGGCGCCGAGACCGACGAGGTCGTGACGGTGGCCGGGCGCGTGGTCGCGAAGCGCGACCAGGGCAAGGCGCTGTTCCTGGTCCTGCGCGACGGAACCGGCGAGATCCAGCTCTTCTGCCGCCAGAACGTCCTCGGCGACGAGGCGTTCGCGTTCGCCGCCGATCTCGACCTGGGAGACTGGGCGGGTGCGACGGGGACCGTGTTGCGGACGCGCCGGGGCGAGCTCTCCGTCGCGCCGACCGCCGTGGAGTTGCTCTCGAAGTCGTTGCGCCCGCTGCCCGAGAAGTACCACGGTCTCACCGACACCGAGACGCGCTACCGCCAGCGCTACGTCGACCTCATCGCCAACCCCGAGGTCCGCGGTGTCTTCGAGACGCGGTTCCGGGTCATCTCCGCCATCCGCCGATTCATGGAAGGCCGCGGCTATCTCGAGGTCGAGACGCCGATGCTCCAGCCCATTCCCGGCGGCGCGACCGCGCGGCCGTTCGTGACGCATCACAACGCGCTCGATATGGACCTCTACCTGCGCATCGCCCCCGAGCTCTACCTCAAGCGGCTGCTCGTGGGCGGGTTCGAGCGCGTCTACGAGATCAACCGGTCGTTCCGCAACGAGGGCATGTCGCCGCGTCACAACCCCGAGTTCACGATGCTCGAGGCGTACCAGGCGTACGGCGACATGGAGTCGATGCGTGAGCTGACCGAGTCGCTCATCACGGGCATCGCCGAAGAGGTCATCGGGACTCTCGATCTCACCTATCAGGGCGTCGAGGTCTCGCTCGCAAGTCCGTGGCGGCAGGCGACTATGGCCGAGCTGGTGACCGCCGCGGCGGGCTGCGACCTCTCCGTGCACACGCCGCTCGCCGACCTTCGCGCCGAGTGCGAGAAGCGCGAGATCCCCGTCGAAGGGGGATGGGGCGCGGGCAAGATGCTGACGGAGCTGTTCGAGAAGCTCGTGGAGCACACGCTCATCGAGCCGACCTTCGTCACGATGTACCCGGCCGAGACATCGCCTCTCGCGCGCCGGAACGACGACGACCCCGCGCTCACCGACCGCTTCGAGCTGATCATCACCGGCCGTGAGTTCGCGAACGCGTTCTCCGAGCTCGTCGACCCGATCGACCAGCGCGAGCGCTTCGAGGCCCAGGCCGCGGCGAAGGACGCCGGCGACGATGAGGCCATGTGGGTCGACGCCGATTACCTGCGCGCGCAGGAGTACGGCATGCCGCCCGCGGGTGGTCTCGGCATCGGCATCGACCGCCTGGTCATGCTGCTGACCGACAGCCCTTCGATCCGCGACGTGCTGCTCTTCCCGCACATGCGCCCGGAGGCGTAGGCGCGCCTCCGCCCGAGCGAGCGGGGCATCGCGCCCTCCTCACATCCATGGCACCCGGCTTGCTTCTCGGTCCGTACCCGTCGCTGCGATGTCGGCACGGGGGGTAGAATAGGCGTGCTGCACCCGATGCGCCGTTCCCGGGCGCTTGCGATAGGAGTGACGGACATGTTCGAACGCTTCACCGAGAAGGCCCGCCGCGTGGTCGTCTACGCGCAGGAAGAGGCCAAGAAGCTCAACCAGAACTACATCGGCACCGAGCATCTGCTCCTCGGGCTCATCAAGGAGCAGGAGGGCATCGCCGCCCGCGCGCTGGAGAGCCTCGACATCTCGCTCGATGACGTGCAGCTGCAGGTGGAGGAGCTCATCGGGCGCGGGACCTACGAGCCCACCGGTCATATCCCGTTCACGCCGCGCGCCAAGAAGGTGCTTGAGCTGTCGCTCCGAGAGGGCCTCCAGCTCGGCCACAACTACATCGGCACCGAGCACATCCTGCTCGGCCTCATCCGCGAAGGGGAGGGCGTCGCCGCGCAGGTGCTGCTCAACCTCGGCGCCGATCTCGAGAAGGTGCGCTCGGCCGTCATCCAGCTGCTCTCCGGGTACTACGGCAAGCCGACCGAGGCGGGCGAGGAGCACCGGGGCGGACGGGGCGCCGAGGCGTCGCTGCTCGACGAGTTCGGCCGCAACCTCACGCGCGCGGCGAACGAGGGCAAGCTCGACCCGGTGGTCGGCCGCGAGCAGGAGATCGAGCGCGTGATGCAGATCCTCTCTCGCCGGACCAAGAACAACCCCGTGCTCATCGGCGAGCCGGGTGTGGGCAAGACGGCCGTCGTCGAGGGGCTTGCGCAGCTCATCGCCTCCGACGAGGTGCCTGAGACCATTCGCAGCAAGCAGCTCTACACGCTCGATCTTGCGGCGCTCGTCGCCGGCAGCAAGTACCGCGGCGAGTTCGAGGAGCGCCTCAAGAAGGTCATGAAGGAGATCCGCGAGCGCGGCGACATCATCCTGTTCGTGGACGAGATGCACACCCTCGTGGGCGCGGGTGCAGCCGAGGGCGCCATCGACGCGGCGAGCATCATCAAGCCCGCGCTCGCCCGCGGCGAGCT
>DCVQ01000030.1:0-14942 GCA_002328745.1 Actinobacteria bacterium UBA2184 | reverse complement strand
CTCCCGGACAAGGCCATCGACCTGATCGATGAGGCCGGGTCCAAGATGCGCATCAAGACGATGACCGCCCCTCCGGGGGTGCGTGAGGTCGACGAGCGCCTCAAGCAGGTCCGCCAGGAGAAGGAAGCCGCGATCGAGGCGCAGGAGTTCGAGAAGGCCGCCTCGATGCGCGATCGCGAGAAGCAGGTCCTCGCGGAGAAGCGCGCGATGGAAGAGGAGTGGCGCAAGCCCGAGCACCAGCGCGTCGTCGAGGTGACCGAGCGTGAGATCGCCGACGTCGTGTCGATGTGGACGGGCATCCCGGTCACGAGCCTCACCGAGGAGGAGGCCGAGAAGCTGCTGCGCATGGAGACCAGCCTGCACGAACGCATCGTCGGCCAGGACGAGGCGGTCACGGCCGTCTCCAAGTCCATCCGGCGGGCGCGGGCGGGACTCAAGGACCCGGCGCGTCCCGCGGGGTCGTTCATCTTCCTGGGGCCCTCGGGCGTCGGCAAGACGGAGCTCGCGAAGGCGCTGGCGTCGTTCCTGTTCGGACACGAGGACGCGCTCATCTCTCTCGACATGAGCGAGTACATGGAGAAGCACACTGTCTCTCGTCTGGTGGGCTCGCCCCCGGGCTACGTCGGCTTCGACGAGGGCGGGCAGCTCACCGAGGCGGTGCGCCGGCGCCCGTACTCCGTGGTCCTGTTCGATGAGATCGAGAAGGCCCACCCGGACGTGTTCAACGTGCTGCTCCAGATCTTCGAAGAGGGGCGGCTCACCGACGCCCAGGGCCGCAAGGTCGACTTCAAGAACACCATCATCATCATGACGTCGAACGTCGGCGCCCGGGATATCGTCAAAGGCCAGACGATCGGCTTCTCGATGCAGGAGTCGGTCGGGCTCGCGTACGACACGCTCAAGGAACGCGTCACCGGCGAACTGAAGAAGGTCTTCCGACCGGAGCTCCTCAACCGTATCGATGAGGTCATCGTCTTCCACGACCTCACCAACGATGAGATCCAGCAGATCGTCGACCTCATGGCGGCACGTCTGCGCGACCAGCTGTTCGGTCGCGGTATCGGCATCCGGCTCGCACCGGCGGCCCGTGAGCTGCTCGCACGCCAGGGTTTCGACCCGGCGTCGGGCGCCCGTCCGCTGCGGCGCGCCATCCAGCGCTTCGTCGAGGACCCGCTCTCCGAGCAGATCCTGGCGGGAGAGTGGCTGGCGGGTGATGTCGTGCTCGTCGATGCCGCGGACGGCGCCATCACGTTCCACAAGGGTGAAGGCCCGGTGGAAGCGGCGGTCGCGCCTCCGGCGAACGCGCCGAAGGCGACGATGCCCACGCGCGGCGGACGCTCGCGACGCGGTGGCGTCGCCGACGGTTCCGCGGGCGCCTAGCGCATGGCGCGACAGAGGAGCACCTGGCGCTGCCAGCAGTGCGGCCACGCGTCCGCGCGCTGGGTAGGCCGCTGTCCCGAGTGCGGCGAGTACGGCACGTTCGTGGAAGAGGCGCCGCCGAGTGCTGCTCCCGGCACGTCGGGCGCCTCGGCCTCGCCGCGGCCCACCGTCGCCCTTGCGGACGTCAGCGTGTCGCCCGACAGCCGCATACCCACAGGTATCGCCGAGTTCGACCGGGTGCTCGGCGGGGGACTCGTTCGCGGCTCGGTCGTGCTCATCGGAGGCGAGCCGGGCATCGGCAAGTCGACCCTGCTCCTGCAGGCGTCAGGGCGTCTCGGTGCGCGTGGCGTACCGGTGCTGTACGTGTGCGGCGAGGAGTCGGCCCAGCAGGTCCGGTCGCGGGCGGACCGCATCGGCGCCCGCGACGGCATCTCGCTGCTGCCCGAGGTCGACGCCGCGGTGATCGAGGCCACGATACTCGCCGAGCGGCCCGAGGTCGTCATCGTCGACTCCGTGCAGACGTTGTTCGATCCGGGTCTCGACGGCGTGCCGGGGAGCGTCGGTCAGGTCCGCGCGACCGCCGCGCGTCTCGTCCGGCTCGCGAAGACCAGCGACATCACCCTCATCGTGGTCGGCCACGTCACGAAGGACGGCTCCATAGCGGGTCCGCGGGTCCTCGAGCATGTCGTGGACACCGTGCTGTACTTCGAGGGTGACTCCGACCATGCGTTCCGGGTGGTCCGCGCCGCAAAGAACCGCTTCGGCTCGGCTGCCGAGATCGGCATCTTCGAGATGGGCGAGGAGGGTCTCGTCGAGGTCGGGCAGCCGTCGAGCGCGCTGCTCGCCGGCCGCGGCGAGCGCGGCGTGGCGGGCTCGGCGGTCATGGCGACCATCGAGGGCTCGCGCCCGCTGCTCGTCGAGATCCAGGCGCTGGCCACCCCCACGTACCTCCAGATGCCCCGCAGGCTGTCGGTGGGCATCGACAGCGCCCGGCTGCTCCAGGTGCTGGCGATCCTCGAGAGGCGCGCGGGCCTGCCGCTGGGCTCCTACGACGTCTACGTGTCGGTTGCCGGCGGCGTCCGGGTCACCGAGCCCGCGCTCGATCTGCCGCTCGCGCTCGCGCTGGCGTCCTCCCGGAACGACCGGCCGGTGCCGCACGACGCCGTGGCGTTCGGCGAACTCGGGCTCACCGGTGACGTCCGCGGCGTCCCGCACGCGGCGGCACGGCTGCGCGAGGCGGCACGGATGGGCTTCTCCCGGGCGATCGGGCCGACGCTTGCCACAGGCGTCAGCAGGCAGCCCGGATATTCCGATGCGCGCACGCTCGCCGTAGCGCTTGAGGTTGCGTTCGGCTGACGGATGCGCCCGCACGCTGGTCGTCCGGCCTCGCTCGTGGCAGAATCAAACAAAGGCCGAACGAACCCCGTCGGGAGACGCCATGGATGTGACGCGCGAGGACACGATGCTCGAAGCGCTCGAGTCTGTCGCACCCGGCACGGCCCTGCGCCAGGCCCTCGATTACGTTATCGCCGCGCGCACCGGTGCGCTCATCGTCATCGGGGACGAGCAGGGCGTCGACGCGATCAGCAACGGCGGCTTCGAGATCGGCGATGCGTTCACGCCGCAGCGCCTCTACGAGCTGGCGAAGATGGATGGCGCCATCCTGTTGAACGTGGGTGCCGCCCGCATCAGGCGCGCGAACGTCCACCTCATGCCCGACCCGAACCTTCCCACGTCGGAGACCGGCATGCGGCATCGCACCGCGGAGCGCGTGAGCCGGCAGACCGACGCGCTCGTCATCTCAGTTTCGCAGCGCCGTGAGGTGGTCAGTCTCTACCAGCACGGAGTGGGGCTGACGCTGGAGGCCATCGACGTGTTGCTGGCGAAGGCCAACCAGGCCCTCCAGACGCTGCAGCGGTATCGCGCCCGGCTCGAGGAGGTCTCGGCCCACCTCACCGCGCTGGAGTTCGAGGGCATCGTCACCATCGGCGAGGTCATCGTGGTCGTGCAGCGCTTCGAGATGATCCGCCACGTGGCGCGTGAGGTGAACCGGCAGATCGTGGAGCTCGGCACCGAAGGCCGTCTGGTGAGGCTGCAGGCCGATGAGCTCACTGCGGGAATCGAAGACGAGTACCTCATGCTCGTGAAGGACTACGCCGCCGACCCGTCGTCCCGCAAGGTGCCGGGTACGCTCGCCCGTCTCGGTTCGCTCGGCGCGGACCAGCTGCTCGACCCGTCCGCCATCGCGGCCGCTCTCGGCTACAGGGCCAAGGTGGATCTCGACGAGCAACAGGTCGCGCCTCGCGGCTACCGCTTGCTGCACCACGTCCCGCAGCTGCCGGGCACGATCATCAACCGGCTCGTCGACCGCTTCGGGACGCTTGCGGCGCTGCTGCAGGCGGACGAGAGCGAGCTCGACGACGTCGAGGGGGTCGGTGCGCGCCGCGCGCGCGCTATCAGCGATGGGCTCCGGCGCACCGCGGAACGGGCGGTGTTCTAGGCCGTCCGGCCCTGCGGTTCGTGCGTGGTCGCGCACCCGCGCTATGCTACCATCGAGTGTAGTCAGTCGCATCATGCGCACCGTCGGTCTGCGGCCGGTAGCCGCCGCGCACGGAGGAGGTGACGGCGCGTTCCTCGACGTGATCGCCGACGTCAGGGCGTCGATACCATGATCGTTCAGCTCGCACGCGTAGTGCTCGTAGCAGCGGGTGCGCTCGGCGGGTTCGTGGGGTCGCAGAATATCGACCTGTCGTCTCAGACGGGGTACTCGGATCGTTTCGTCATCATCGTCTTCATCATCCTGGGTGCCTCGATCGGATACGTCTTCGGTGGGATCATCGGCCGCGAACTGACCAGTGCGTTCCAGAGCGCCAAAGAGCGGATCGTGAGCCTGGATACCTCCAGCCTGATCCTCGGAGTGATCGGCCTGCTCGTGGGCCTGCTCGTGGCGTTCCTCATCTCGTCCGCGATCTTCAGTTACATCGAGCGTCCGAAGTGGCTCGGCCTCATCGCCACCATCCTGCTGTACGTGTTCTGCTCGTACGCCGCGATGAGCCTGTTCATGCTGCCCGGCCGCGATATCGCGCTCCATCTCGGCATGGCCGGAAGCGCTCCGGTGGCCACACGGCCGCCGAAGCTCCTCGACACCAGCGCGATCATCGACGGCAGGTTCGCCGAGCTCGCACGCTCGGGCCTGCTCGACGGGCCGCTGAGGGTGCCCCGCTTCGTCCTCATCGAGCTGCAGACGCTGGCCGATTCGGCCGATGACACGCGCCGCGCCCGTGGCCGCCGCGGCCTCGACCTTCTCACCACGCTGGCGGCGGGCGACGATGCCGTGCAGGTGCTCGAGGCCGACTTCCCCGAGGTGCCGACCGTGGACGCGAAGCTGGTCCGCCTCGGCCTCGCCACCGGCGGATCGGTCGTGACCGTGGACTACAACCTCAGCAAGGTGGCCAGGGTCGAAGGCGTGCACGTCATCAACGTGAACGAAGCGGCCGAGGCGCTGCGACCCGTGCTGCTGCCCGGGGACGGCCTGCACATCACCGTCGCCAAAGAGGGCAAAGAGAAGGGCCAGGGCGTCGGCTACCTCGAAGACGGGACGATGGTGGTGGTCGCCGACGGCGATGGCGCCATCGGGTCTGAAGCCGACGTCGAGGTGACATCGGTGCTGCAGACCTCGGCCGGCCGGATGATCTTCGCACGGCTGAAGGCAGGGTCGTGAACGTGGCGGTGATAGTCGCGGGCGGCCAGGGCGATCGCCTCGGCGCCCACGGGGGCAAGCAGCTGCTGCTCGTCGACGGCCGTCCGGTGCTCGTCCACACGATCGTCGCTTTCGACGCGTGCGAGGCCATCGACTCGATCGTGGTGGTCGCACACCCCGAGCGGGTCGACGAGTATCGCGCCCGGGCGGTGGAGCCGTCCGGCTCGCCGAAGGTCATCGCGGTGGTCGCCGGGGGTCCGACGCGCGCCGCGTCCGTACGGGCGGGGCTTGCCGCGGTGCCGGAGGAGGCCGACGTGATCGTCGTCCACGACGGCGCCCGGCCGCTCGTGACGCCGGAGCTCATCGAGGACGCCATCGGCGCTCTCGGTGTGGCCGAAGGCACCGACGCGATCGTGGTCGGGCATCCCTCGTACGACACCCTTAAGGTCGTCGACGACAGCGGGCGGGTGACCGGGACGGCCGACCGCTCGGCCCTCTGGGCGGCGCAGACGCCCCAGGTGTTCCGCGCCTCCGCGCTTCGCGCGTGCTACGCCGCCCCGGACGACGCCCTGCAGGGAGCCACCGACGACGCCGCGCTCGTCGAGCGGGCCGGGGGAGTCGTGCGCGTGTTCGGCGGGCCGCGCGACAACATCAAGGTAACGGTCCCCGAGGACGTGACGATGGTCGAGGCGCTGCTGGCCTCACGCCGGAAAAGGGGAGCCGATGGGTGATCTGCGTGTCGGGACCGGGTTCGATGTCCACGCGTTCGCACCCGGGCGGCCGCTCGTTCTCGGCGGCGTCACGGTGCCGCACGGAAGCGGGCTTGCGGGCCACTCAGACGCCGACGTGCTCGTGCACGCCCTGATGGACGCGATCGTGGGTGCGCTTCGGGAAGGCGACATCGGCAAGCTCTTCCCGGACACCGACCCGGCGTATGCCGGCATCTCGAGCATCGAGCTGCTGCGTCGCGTGGGCGAGCTTGCCGCGTCGCGCGGCTACCGGCTGCTGGACGCCGACACCGTGCTGGTGCTGGAGCGGCCGAAGATCGCGCCTTACCGGGAGGCCATGCGGGAGCAGATGGCCGGGGCGCTCGGAGTCGCCGTCGATCGCATCGGCGTGAAGGCGACCACTACCGAAGGCCTCGGGTTCACGGGACGCGAAGAGGGCGTTGCGGCTCACGCGATCGTGCTCATGGAGCGATCACGGCCGTGAGGGGCGGGGCTCGGTTCGGCCGCGTCTCCGGTTGACACGATTTGCGGCGTGAACGGATAGTAATGCGACTTCAAGCCAGCCGATCGAGTGGAGGCCCGCGGATCCATGGCGTTGCGTCTGCGCGCTGACATCGCCGCCATCAAGGAACGCGACCCGGCGTGCACTTCGACGTGGTCGGCCCTCACCAACTACCCGGGCCTCTGGGCCGTGTGGTGGCACCGGATCACCCATCGCCTGCACAAGGCCGGGCTGGTGTGGCTCGCGCGGTTCGTGAGCCAGATCGTGCGCGCGGGCACCGGTATCGAGATCCATCCCGGAGCCACGATCGGCGAGAGGTTCTTCATCGACCACGGCATGGGTGTGGTCGTCGGGGAGACCTCGATCATCGGCGACGACGTGACGCTGTATCAGGGCGTCACGTTGGGCGGCACGGGCAAGGAGCACGGTAAGCGGCATCCCACCATCGAGGACTTCGTGGTGGTCGGCGTGGGCGCGACGGTGCTCGGGAACATCCGCATCGGGCGGGGCTCGCGCGTGGGCGCCGGCGCTGTCGTGGTCGCCGACGTGCCTCCCAACTGCACCGTGGTCGGCGTGCCGGGACGTGTCGTCGTCCGTGAAGGCCGGCGCGTCGACGCCATCGACCTGCATCACGAGGACCTGCCCGACCCCGTCGTCGAGATGTACCGAACGCTGCAGCGCCGCATGGACCGCCTGGAAGCGCGAGTCGCGCGCGACGAGGACTTTGGCGCTGAAGCGGGAACGCCGCCGTTTCCCGGAGGAGAGGACGAGGATGACGATTCGCGTCTATAACACGCTCAGCCGCAGCAAGGAGGACTTCGTCCCCCGCGAGCCGGGCGTGGTCGCGATGTACGTGTGCGGCCCGACTGTCTACAACCACATCCACATAGGCAACGCGCGCACCTTCCTCACCTTCGACGTCATCCGCCGCTACCTCACCTTCCGCGGCTTCGACGTCCGATTCGTGCAGAACATCACCGACGTGGACGACAAGATCATCGCGCGGGCCGCCGAAGAAGGACGGCCGCCGGCCGAGCTCGCTGCCGAGTACACCCTCGCGTTCCGGGCGGCGATGGACGCCCTCGGCGTCGAGCGTCCCACCGTGCAGCCGAAAGCCACCGAGACCATCCCGGGCATGATCGAGATGACCGAGCGGCTCATCAAGACGGGTCACGCGTACGTGGTCGACGGTGACGTCTACTTCTCGGTGCGCAGCTTCCCGGGGTACGGCAAGCTCTCGGGACGCAACATCGACGATCTGGAGTCGGGCGCCCGCGTGGACGTGGACGAGCGCAAGCAGGACCCGCTCGACTTTGCGCTCTGGAAGGCCGCCAAGCCCGGCGAGCCTCACTGGCCGAGCCCGTGGGGCGAAGGGCGGCCGGGCTGGCACCTCGAATGCTCGGTCATGTCCGAGCAGGAGCTAGGCCTTCCGTTCGACATCCACGGGGGTGGGAGTGACCTGGTCTTCCCGCACCACGAGAACGAGATCGCGCAGTCGGAGGCCGCTACCGGCACGCAGTTCGCGCGGTACTGGTTGCACGGTGGCATGCTCCAGATCAACTCGGAGAAGATGAGCAAGTCGCTCGGCAACTTCACGTTGCTGAAAGACGTGCTCGCCGCGTATCCCGCGCCCGTGCTGCGGCTGCTCATGCTGCAGACGCACTACCGCAGCCCGCTTGACTTCTCCTCGGACCGCCTCGACGATGCCACCCGCTCCTACGAGCGGCTCGTCACGCCGCTACGCAATCTCGAGTGGGCAAAGCGCAACCGGGCGGTGCCGACGGAGCAGCCCGCGCACGCCGACGAGATCGCGGCGATCGAGGCCGCGCCGGAGGCGGCGCGCACGGCTTTCGCCGCCGCGATGGACGACGACTTCAACACCGCCGGCGCCCTCGCGGCGCTGTTCGACCTGGTCCGCGCGCTCAACGGGTTCCTGGAGTCGCACGGCATCGGCGACAACGCCCGGTACGCCGGGCGCCTCGATGCGGCAGCGGACACGATGCGGCAGCTTCTCGGCGTGCTCGGCGTGCGCATCGACACCTCGTCGTACACGGCCGAGTATCCGCCGCTGGTGCTTGAGATCGCGCGCGATCTTGCCGGTTACGATGGGGTCGACACCCGGGCCGCCGTCGAGGCGCTGCTGGCGGCCCGCACGGTCGCCCGCAACGAGCGGAACTGGGCCGCCGCCGACGCGGTTCGGGACGGGCTGGCCTCGCTCGGCCTCACCGTCGAGGACACGGCGGCCGGTTCGCGCGTCGTCCACCGCCCCGCAGGGTAGACGATCATGGCCGAGGTGATCGAAGGGCGCAACGCGGTCATCGAGGCCCTCCGCTCCGGCGTGCGCATCGAGCGGGTGCTCATCGCGTCGGGCGGCGGCGAGAGCGGCCCGCTCGGCGAGATCCGTAGGCTGGCGGCGGACGCGGGTATCGCTGTCGCCGACGTGCCGCGCGCCAAGCTCGACTCGCTGAGCGTGCGCGGCGCGCACCAGGGCGTCGTCGCGCTTGCCGCACCGTTCGGCTACACGGATCTCGAAGACGTGCTCAGGGCGGCAGGCCCCCTGCCGCGCGCTCTCGTCGTGGTCCTCGACCACGTGACCGACCCCGGCAACCTCGGCGCGGTCATCAGAACGGTCGAGGTCGCGGGGGGCTCGGCGGTCGTCATGCCGCGGGAGCGGGCGGCATCGGTGGGGCCGGTCGTCCACAAGACCTCCGCGGGCGCCACGGCGCACCTCCCGATCGTGCAGGTGACCAACGTCGCCCGAACGCTCGAGACGCTCAAGGCAGCCGGGTTCTGGGTCGCGGGCGCGGACGAGCGGGGGAGCGACGACCTGTGGAGCGCGCCGCTCGATGGCAGGATCGCGCTCGTGATGGGCGCCGAGGGCGGCGGCCTGTCGCGCCTCGCGCGCGAGCGCTGCGACTTCCTCGTGCGGATCCCGGTCGCCGGGCGCGTCTCCTCTCTGAACGTGGCACAGGCGACGAGTGTGCTCGCCTTCGAGTGGGTCAGGCGGGGGCGCTAGCGTGGAGCGGCTGATCGTAGACGGCTACAACGTGCTGCATGCCCATCCGACGTACGCCTCCATGGCGCGCACCGACATCGATGCCGCGCGGGCCCGGCTGGTGGCCGATCTCGCGGGTTACGCGACCGGCGGGCCGAGGACCGTGGTGGTCTTCGACGGCGGGGCGAACCCCGCATCCGATGGAACGCCTCACCACCTGGGCGCGCTCACGGTGATCTTCTCGCCCGCAGGGACCACGGCGGACACCGTCATCGAAGGACTGGCCGCTCGCTCGCGGGAGCGCGGCGAGCGTGCGACCGTGGTCACGTCCGACGGAGAGACGCGGCGGGTCGTCCGTACGGGCACCATCTCGATCCGCTCGGCTGACTCGTTCGTGGCGGAGATCGGCGCCGACCTCAAGGAACGGATGCGGGGGGAGGACGGGCGCGGGCGCTACGGCGGTTCGCGCGTCCCGCTCGGGGAGAGGGTGCCAGCCGATGTGGCGGGAGTCCTCGCGCGGTGGGCGCGCGGAGAGCAGCCGGAACACCCGCACGCCGGGTAACGAACTGTCCGGCCGACAATCAGGCTTGTTCAGGCTTGCCTGAAGGCGTTGACACCCGTTTGCCCGATGCTATCTTCGGGTCAGGAAGCACGTGCGTTTCTTCACAAGCTCTTGCGATCGCTTCGATCCTTCCCCTCGGACCGGGGGGCTTCCAGGGAGGGAACCGCGGGGTGCACCGGATGCTGGTCGACTCACGACGTAGACTAGAGCGCAGCGACGAACAGACGCTGATACTGGCTGCGCAAGAAGGTGACGAGCTGGCCGGATCCATCCTCGTCTCCCGCTACCGCGGCTTCGTGCGTTGCAAGGCGCGCTCCTACTTCCTCGCAGGCGCTGACCGCGACGACGTGGTCCAGGAAGGCATGATCGGCCTCTACAAGGCCATCCGCGACTACGATCCCACCCGCCAGACCAGCTTCCGTTCCTTCGCCGAGCTGTGTGTCACCCGGCAGCTCATCACGGCCATCAAGTCGGCCACCCGCCAGAAGCACTCGCCGCTCAACAGCTACGTCTCGCTGAGCCGTTCGGCCAGCATGGAGGATGAGGGCGACCGCGTGCTCGCCGACATCCTCGCCGCGCGCGAGGTCTGCGACCCCGCGGAGATCGTCATCGCCAGCTGGGAGACGTCGAGCATCCGCGACGGGTTCCTGCGAGGGCTTTCTCCGCTCGAGACCCAGGTGCTGAGCCTGTACGTCGACGGCAAGTCGTATCAGGAAGTCGCCGAGCGGCTCGGCCGCGGCGTGAAGTCCGTCGACAACGCGCTGCAGCGCATCAAGCGGAAGATGGAACTCCAGATCGAGATCTGCCGCGCCTGCTGACGTTTGTCGATTGCCGGAAGGCGTGGCTACAATAGGCCCGCCGCCGGCGTAGCTCAACGGCAGAGCAATCGCCTTGTAAGCGATAGGTTGTGGGTTCGACTCCCTCCGCCGGCTCCACCGATCCCCCTCCTGCGCGGGCATGCGCGTGCGTGCCTCCCTGTGCGGCACCTGACGGCGTCGGCAGCGCGAAGACCCGAGGCCTCCGCTTCTAGCTCGCGCGGATCTCCTGCGGCGTCTGGCCGTCGCGCCACGCCACTTCCACCACCGGCACGGGCTCGGCGATGTTCTTCAGCTTGAACTTGCCGTGCGGCATCAGCACGGGCTCGGCGAACCCCGATGTCGCCGCAGCGCCGCCGGTCACCAGGATGCGCCCGCCATCGGCCAGGTCCATCACGCGTGCCGCGAGGTTCAGCGCGGAGCCGAGGAACGGGCGCCCCCCTTTGTCGAGCACGACCTCGCCTGCCGCGATGCCGATGCGCACGAGGATCTCCTGCGAGGAGCGCTCGGACTTTCCGAAGTCGTCGAGCGCGCGCTGGATCTCGATAGCGGCGCTCAGCGCGTCGCGGGAGGAGTCGAACGCCGCTACGTGGCCGTCGCCGCCGGTCGGCTTCCCCTTCCCGTGGTTGCGGCCGATGATCGGGAGCAGCAGGTCCCGGTGGCGCTGGACGATCTTGGCCGATTCCACGCTGCCGAGCTGCTCGGTCATCGCGGAGAACGACTTCATGTCGGTGATCAGCACGACGGCCTGGGTGCGGTGCCGTGTGGTGAGCTCGTCTTCGGCGTTCGCGATCATACGCAGCAGCTCGTCCACGTCGGCGTCTTCAGCCGAGGCGGCGGACGCCGCGGGAGCGGCGGGTGCGGCGACCCGCGCGAGCGCCGGGAACGCGGTCTCGGTCACCGCGACGACCGCGAGGGCTACGAGCGCTGAGATCGTTCCGGTGATGAGCAGGTCGGCGAGCTCGAGCGGACCCGCGAATATGGCGTCCAGCCCGATGCTTCCCGCCGCGAGGAGACCGACCGCCCCGAGGACGGCCAGGTAGGGCGACAGGCGCGTCTTGAGGTCGCGCACGATGCCTGCCGCGACCGCCGCGACCGCCCAGAGCACGGGTTGGAGCGCCAGGAGCACGGGGTTGTCCGCGGCGACGAGCAGATCCACGAGGCGCCCGGGGTCCGCCGCCCGGATTGCCTCGGGCAGCCAGCCGAACGCGAGCGCGTCTTTCGGCACCGTTGCGGCGCCGATCAGCCCGGAGCCCGAACCGCCGGTGGCCAGGCTGCCGACGGCATCAGCGCCGACGAGCAGCCCGGCGCCGATGACGAGGACCGCCATCGAACCCGCCGATGCCGCGCCGCGACCGCGGCCGAGCAGATAACCGGCGAGGGCCGCGAATGCCCACCCGGCGCTCAGGCCGAGTGAGAACGAGAGCCCCGCGAGCATGACCAGCAGGAAGCCGGCCGCGGTCCCGGTCGCGAGGTACTGGGTCGCCGCTATGCCGGCGATGAGCACCACCAGACCGGCGATGAGGTCGAGCGCCAGGACCGGCAGCGCGAGCACGATGACAGCGGCCAGCGAGGCCATTGCCGGTGATACGAGGGCGAGCGCCGCCGTGCTCAGCGCAAGCACGCCAAGCAGCCACGCGGGGTAGAAGGAGCTGCCGCGCAGCAGCNNGGACGGTCGGGCGAGCCACGGAGTCCTCCTTGCCGGGGGTCAGGACGAGATGGTGATAAGCACCCAGACGAGCGCGCACAGTCCAAGCCCTACCAGCGCCGTGGTCCTGTGCGACGCCCGGCGATCGCGCGGTCCGAGCGTTGCGAGCCCGAGGCGCGGCAGGAACGCGAGCGCGCCGAGCAGGGGAGAGGGGAGGATGAGCGCTCCGCCGAGAGCCGCCGCGCGCTCGGCCATGCCGTAGATCCTCGGAACGTCGAGACCGAGGATGGGCTGCGGGGATCCTCCGCTGCGCGCCGCACGGTCCCGGTCGATCTCGAAGACGAGGATCGAGCCGAACAGCGCGACGGTGACGAGTCCGCAGACAGCCTCGAGCACCTCGATGCTCACCGGAGCCCATCCGATGACGGCCCGCGCGGGCGATGCCGTCATCGCGATGAGCGCGAGCGAGACCGCGTGGAGTCCCTGATCGAGCAGGAAGACGCTGAGTCCCGAGGCGCGCGGCGTTTCACGCGCGCGGACGGTGAGCTCCTCGACGCCCAGGTGCGCGAGGCCCGCGAGAAGCACGGTCGGCCACGCGGTGGACAGATCGGCTGCCAGCACGAGGGCGGTGGCGGCCGTCACGATGGCGGTGTGGACGAGCATGCCTCCCGGCCCGTTGCGCTTCGCCAGGACGAGCCTGCCGGGCTGCAGCGCGAAGTCGCCCAGGACGTGGCCCAGGTACAACATCAGGAACAGCGGCATTGCGTCGCGCACCGTCCAGCCCCCCGTCGTGGCTCTCGCGCTCATTGTGCATCAAGCGCAACCGGCGTGCACGGCGCGCGGCGTGCGTGCGAACCGCTTCACCCGGCGGGGTCTTTGGACTAGCATGAGAGGTGGACCGGTCCATCGGGGGAGGCAGCAATGACAAACGAAGAGTTCCTGGCACGTGTCCCCATCTTCGAGAGCTGCACCGCAGATGAGGTGTCCAGCATCGCGTCGGTCGCTCAGGAGCACACGTACGCGCCGGGACAGATCATCGTGACGCAAGGCACTCCGGGGCAGGCCTTCTACCTGATCACCGAGGGGCGTGTCGCGATAGAGAGGGACGGGGCGGTCCTGGGCGCTTTCGGGGCCGGGGACTTCTTCGGCGAGATGTCGCTGCTCGACAGCGCACCGCGCTCGGCCACCATCAGGGCCATCGACCAGACGCGGTGCCTGATGCTGTCGAGCTGGGACTTCAAGTCGTTGCTCGAGCGTACGCCCTCGATCGCGATCCGCTTGCTGGAGGTCCTGAGCAGACGGCTGCGCGTCGCTGACGAGCGACTGACGCGCTAGCATCGGCCTCAAAGAGGGGGGGACGTGGTGGCGCTTTCGGGCAGCACGCTTCTGCACGAGGTCAGCAAGCGCATTCTCGGCCGTTATCTCGAGACTACCGGAGCCGTGGGGGTGACCGTGGCCCGGGCGCTTCGCGACGAGGCCGCGGGCATCGATCTCCAGTACCAGAACGGTGCTGTGACGGTGCGGGCCAAGGTGAAGGCCGATCCCTACTACGGCATCGACCCGCACAAGACCGCCGACCGTTCGCTGGTCTTCTATCGCAACGACACGCGGTCCTACGCGCTCGAATGGGTCGCGGACACGCTCACGCGCGAGCCGGGCTGGATCCAGAGCTCGCAGGCGGACGAGCTGTTCTACTACCGCCTCGTGATCGCTCAGACCGAGGCCGAGATAGCCGCGCTTCTCGACGCGCCCGACGAGGAGTTCTTCTCGCAGCTCGCGGTGGAGCGCGACGACCTTCGGATCGTGCCGTTCCGCGCCCTGCGGCTGTGGTTCGAATCCGCTCACGAGCGCTACACCCCGCGTCCCGTCATCACCGACGGACACGCATCGTGGTACCGGATCATCCCCGAGGGCGATCTGGACGCCGGCATCGTCGGCATCAAGGCTGCAGGCGGCGTGTTCCACAGGGTCGCACGGCGCTGACGGATCGCCTCTGTTCCGCCGTGTGCAGCCGCGGGCGTACGTTAGATACGCCCGGCACCGTTGTAGTCGTTGACACTGTTTCGCGCGATACAGTAGTATTCCTAGCGCCTGTCGCCAGGCACGCAACTTGAAAACGTGATAGTGCGCGGCATTTTTTTTGTGGGGGTGTGCCCGAGTGGCTAAAGGGGACGGGCTGTAAACCCGTTGGCTACGCCTACCTAGGTTCGAATCCTAGCGCCCCCACCAGCGATTCCCCTCCCGCGCGAGCGGGATAGACGCCCACATAGCTCAGTCGGTAGAGCACTTCCTTGGTAAGGAAGAGGTCACCGGTTCAAGTCCGGTTGTGGGCTCCATCATAATCGCGCCGGCCGCCTGGCCGGCTCGAGGCGGCGTAGCTCAGTTGGTTAGAGCACACGGTTCATACCCGTGATGTCACTGGTTCGAGTCCAGTCGCCGCTACCAGGCAGCAAACGGTGACACGATGTCCCCGTGAACGGAATACAGAAGGTATGGCACCTGCGACATCGCGCGGCGATCGTGCGCAGACGAGGAGGCGGGGTCCCGCTCCGGCCCTCGGCCGAAGGGATCCTGAGAAGGAGGAAACTCATGGCGAAGAAGAAGTTCGAGCG
>DCVQ01000023.1 GCA_002328745.1 Actinobacteria bacterium UBA2184 | reverse complement strand
CTTGGTGAGCCGTTACCTCACCAACAAGCTAATGGGCCGCGGGACCATCCTCCTCCGCCTTAAGCTTTCCCGAGCAGACCATGCGATCCGCAAGGAGTATCCGGTATTAGCGCCGATTTCTCGTCGTTATCCCAGAGAAGAGGGCAGGTTCCCCACGTGTTACTCACCCGTTCGCCACTAGGTCTTCACCCGAAGGTTGGACCTCGTTCGACTTGCATGTGTTAAGCACGCCGCCAGCGTTCATCCTGAGCCAGGATCAAACTCTCCGTTGAAGTTGTCACAGACACGAGTGCCTGCGATACACGGAGCGTCACGGACCTGGCTGGTCCGGACGGACTCGCCTACTCCCGGTTGGGAACCGGGTGGTTCGAGTCCATTTAAAGTGTCGCATCGGTTTGGCCCGTTGATTGGCCCTCTCGATGTGACGGGGTATGTGTTGGATTCGAATCGAATCCTTACTGGCTTGTCACAGTATCCGGTTTTCAAGGTTCAGGCGCAGCGAGGGGATACGTTACTTGTCCCGTTTCCCGCTGTCAACGACTTTCTTCAACCGATTTCGGCGACTTTACAGGTCTGCGGGCGACGAAAGACGCCCCCACCTCTTCGGTTGGGGGCGTCGGCTCGGCGCCGGTGCGCCAGCGTGGCTGGTCCCGGCCCCTCTATCCGATCGCCCTCGCAACACTCCGAGCTATCAACCTGCGCTCCATCTCCGAACGTACGGCAGAAGCAGCCTAGGAAATGTACCACCTGCGAGGGGGGCAGCGCAAGGGCAAAATGCCTGTTCGTATGCGAAAAACGGCCGGCAAGGCATAATCCGCGCCCTCCGGCACAGCCCGGGCGACCCTCAGCCTAGCGAAATGCGCGCGAAGCGGCGCTTCCCCACCTGCACCACGCGGCCATCGACCGCGTCTGCAGGCAGGTCGTAGCTGCCTGCGGGCAGGTTCACGGCCTCTCCGTCGATCTTCACACCGCCTCCGTCGATCAGGCGCCTCGCCTCCGAAGTGGTAGGCGCAAGACCGGCGTCCTTGAGCAGCGCCGGCAAGTGTACCCGGTCGGCGGCGGGCAGGTGGATCTCGGTGATGTCGTCCGGCAGTTCGTGCCTCTTGAACACTCGGTCGAAGGCCGCCTCGGCCTCGAGGGCCTCCTCCGCACCGTGGTACAGCCCCACGATCTCCCCGGCGAGCCGCCGCTTGACCACGTTGGGATGCGCCTCGCCCGCCGCAAGCGCGGATTCGAGCGCGTCGATCTCCTCGACCGGCAGCGCGGTGCACAGCCGGTAGTACTTGACCATCAGGTCGTCGGGAATCGACATCACCTTGCCGAACATCTCGGCGGGCGGGTCGGTGAGCCCGATGTAGTTGCCGTAGCTCTTGCTCATCTTCTGAGTGCCGTCCGTGCCCTCGAGCAGCGGCAGCGTGAGGCACACCTGGGGTTCCATGCCCAGCTTCGTCATCAGCTCGCGGCCGGCAAGCAGATTGAACAGCTGATCGGTGCCTCCGAGCTCGACATCGGCCTTGATCGCGACCGAGTCGTACGCCTGGGCCATCGGATACAGCAGCTCGTGGAGCGAGATGCCCACACCCTCGCGGTACCGCTTCTGGAAGTCGTCGCGTTCCATGATCCGAGCGACCGTGAACTGGCTGGTCAGCTTGAGGATGTCCGCGAAGCCCAGGGGCCCGAGCCACTCGGAGTTGCGGCGCATGACGGTGCGATTCCGATCGAGCACCTTGAACGCCTGCTCTATATAGGTTGTGGCGTTGGCTTCGATCTGCCCGGGAGTGAGCGCCGGGCGCGTGGTGCTGCGGCCCGAGGGGTCCCCGATGAGCGCCGTGAAGTCGCCGATGATGAGCACGACGTTGTGGCCGAGGTCCTGAAACTGGCGCAGCTTGCGCAGCGGCACCGCATGGCCGAGATGAAGATCGGGGGCGGTGGGGTCGACACCGAGCTTGATGGTGAGCGAACGCCCCGATGCGAGCTTCGTCAGAAGCGCCTCCTCGGGCACGATGTCCGCCGCACCGCTCGCGATGGTCTTCATCTGGTCCGCAGCGTCGGGCACCCCTAGCTTCACGCATCCTCTCGGCACAGGGGCGTTACCGAACCGGAACGCTCCTGCGGTGGTCTGGCCTGCCGGTTGCAGGTCATACTAGCACGACCCGAGCGGGGGTCTCTGCGCGTGCGGTACAGTATGCGCAAGGCGGACCCCCTGTGAATCGCCCGACCCACCCGGAAGGATCCCTCCGAGCGATGCGCGACGACGACACCTTCGATAGAGACGCCCGCGAGCGTCCGCGACCCCGCAAGCGCACTTCGCGCGAGACGGAGCCGCAGGCCCGTTCGAACCGGTCGGCGGCGAGCCGTTCCGCGCGTGGGTCGCGCGAGACGGAACCCGCGCCCCGCGCCCGGACCACGCGCTCGGCCGGAGAGCCCGCACCTCGCGCTCGTGCCGGTCGGCCCACGGGCGGGGCGGCTTCGAAGCCGCGGAGCACGAAGTCGTCTGCCGCCTCAGCCTCCGGCGCCGGCATGCGCCCCACGGGCGTGAAGGGCCGCAAGGACCGACAGCGCAAGAAGATGCGCAAGGGCTGGCGGATCTTCTGGCGGGTCGCGCTGATCTCGATGCTCGTGGGCTTCGCAGCGACCGCCATCGTCGGCTACTGGGCGTACCAGCGCATCGTCGACGACCTCCCCGACCTCGACCAGCCGCTGGCGGCGCTTGCCGAGAAGAGCATCATCTACGACCGCAACGGTGACGTGCTCGTGGAGCTCCACGCCGAGCAGAACCGCACCTACGTGCAGCTCGCCGGCATCCCCGTCGCGCTGCGTGAGGCGGTCATCGCGACCGAGGACCAGCGCTTCTACGAACATGAGGGTGTCGATCCCCTCGGCATCGCGCGTGCTCTGTGGGTGGACGTCACCGAGGGCAAGCGTCACGGCGGGTCGACCATCACGCAGCAGTACGTGGTCAACACGTTCCTGGCGCGCGAGAACACGCTCGTCCGCAAGGTCAAGGAAGCGATCCTCGCCTATCGTCTCGAGAAGAACTACACGAAGGACGAGATCCTCGAGAAGTACCTGAACACCATCTACTACGGCCACGGGGCGTACGGCGTGCAGGCCGCCGCAGAGGTGTACTTCGGCAAGAGCGTCGGAGACCTCACGGTCGCCGAGTGCGCGATGATCGCCGGCGTGATCAAGTCGCCGGGAACGTACACGCCCCGCAACGACCCTGAGGTCGCGAAGAATCGCCGGGACACCGTGCTCGGCCAGATGCTCGACATGGGGTTCATCGACAAGGCAACGCATGATGCGGCGGTCGCCGAGGTCATCACGCTGGCGGCGCCGGCGCCGACCGATATCCCGGCACCGTACTTCGTCGAATGGGTGAAGCAGACCCTCATCGACGAGTACGGTCCCGACGCGGTGTACAAGGGCGGCCTGCGCGTCAAGACGACCATCGACCCCGCGATGCAGGCGGCGGCCGAGACCGCGATCACCTCGATTCTCGACAAGGCCGACGACCCGTCGGCGTCCATCGTGGCGATCGACCCGCGCACCGGTGAGGTCAAAGCACTCGTCGGCGGCAAAGACTTCAACACGCAGCAATTCAACATCGCGGTCCAGGGCTACCGGCAGCCGGGTTCGTCGTTCAAGCCATTTGTGCTCGTGACCGCGCTCGAGGCGGGCGTGAGCCCCGAGCAGACCTTCGAGAGCGGCCCAGCGCGGCTCACCATCCCGGGCGGCCAGACCTGGAAGGTCACCGGCTCCTCCGCGGGCGGCCCCATGCGACTGCGCCAGGCCACCGTCAAGTCGATCAACTCGGTCTTCGCGCAGCTCATCTTGCAGGTAGGGGCCGACAAGGTGGTCGAGATGGGCTCGCGTCTCGGCCTCACCACCGACATCATGCCGGTCCCCGCCATCGCGCTCGGCGGCCTCGATCGCGGCGTGACGCCGCTGGAGATGGCATCCGCGTATGGAACGCTCGCCAACGGCGGCGTCCACATGCCCGCGTACGGCATCGTCGAGGTGAAGAGCGTCGACGGCGAAGTCCTTTATACCGCTGCCGGCGAGGGCACCGAGGCGGTGTCCCCCGCGATCGCGTACCTCGCGACCGACATCCTGAAGGGCGTCATCTCGGGAGGCACGGGTACCGCCGCCAAGATCGGCCGGCCCGCGGCGGGCAAGACGGGCACCACCCAGGCATATCGCGACGCGTGGTTCGTCGGCTACACCCCCGAGCTTGTCACCGCCGTGTGGATGGGCTACCCGGAGGGCCAGATCGAGATGACCAACGTCCACGGCCGCAAGGTCACGGGCGGCTCGTTCCCCGCCGCGATCTGGGCGTCGTTCATGAAGGCCGCGCTCAAAGACGTGCCAGCGACCGACTTCGTGCGCCCGAAGGGCCTGACCACAGAGACCATCTGTCTCGAGTCGGGCCAGCTCGCCACCGAATACTGCACCCAGAAGGGTAGCGCCCTGTTCCTCGCCGGTGTGCTGCCGGATTCGTGCGAGCTGCACGCGGGACCTGTGGTCGTCGAGATCCCGAACCTCATCGGCAAGATGAAGAACGACGCCATCGCGCTGCTCCAGCAGTTGGGCCTCGGGTACGCGGTCGAGGAACGGCCCGTGAAGGGCGTGCCCGCCGGCATGGTCGCCGATCAGGACCCGAAGTATCCGAGCGAGGCCGCGACTGGCACCGTCGTCACGATCATCGTTTCCACGGGCGAAGCCGAGGAGGAACCACCGCTCGCGGACTTCGAGTGGTCGCCGAAGAATCCCAAGGCGGGAGACCCCGTCACGTTCGACGGCTCCGGCTCGGTGGATCCCGACGGCACGATCGTGACCTGGTCGTGGGAGTTCAGCGATGGCAGCCCGCTCGGCAGCGGCGAGACGGTGACGCACACGTTCACCACCGCGGGCACTTACGAGATCACACTCTGGGTCACGGACGACCACGGGCTCGTGTCCAACACGATGCTCGCGATCGAGGTCAAGAACCCCTAGAGCAGCCCCCGGAAGAAGTGGCCGCTGGTCGCCGGCTCGACGAGTGTCGTCTCCGGCGCCGGCGCGCCGCCGCCCACGGCGATCACGGCGGAGCGGACCGCGCGGAGGACTTGACCAGCGTGGTCCGGAGCCTCATCCGAGAAGTCGACGCGCACGGCCGCGACTCCCGATGCGAGCACTTCGTCGAGCGCGCGCGTGAGATCGAGCGTCACGGCGTTCATGATGTGCGAGCGGCCTGATGGGTCGGTTGTGACGGGAAACTCGTAGCCTTTCTGGTCGCGAAGGCGCCACCAGCCTGCGCGCCGTCCGCACGATCCGCACCGGCGGGTGCAGGAGCCGACCGCCATCAGGACGCACTGCTCGGCGACCATGAGTTCGAGCCGCCCCCAGACCGTGGCTCCGACCGGCACCGGCGAGCCTGCCGCCAGCGTCGCGAGCTGGTGGCCGCTCAGCTCCGGCGATGCCCACAGCATGGTCGCGCCCAGATCGCTGACCGTGCGCGCCGCGTGAACGTTCAAGACGTTCAGCGGCCAATCGGCGATCGCCGGACCGAGCCGGGCCGCCTCGACCAGAAGCCCGAGGTTGCCCGCCGTGACGGTCTCCCCGTCCGCCCACTCCAGCAGGCCGGCCTGTTCGGCAGGCCACGCGATCCGGGGCAGCAGCGGGCGGACCCCTTCGGGCAGGCCGCCTGACGGAGCGCCCCACACGCGGAGCCACACCTCATCGGCACCCGCATCGACGCATGCGCGCGCGACCTCTTCGTCCCACGCCGTCGCGATGACCCGTACCTCGCGTGCGTGACGGGGGCGAGTCGCCACGGCGGCGACCTTCGGCGCGCGTCGCGCACGATCCGCCCACGGACGGAGCCGGGCCTCATCGAGCGCCGCGAGCGCGTCTCGCCTGAGGCCGTGCAGCACCGAGAAGCCGACGCCGACACCGGCGTCGAGGTCGACGTCCCAGGATTCCGCACGGTAGCCGGACCCGCCGAGCCGGCCGACGTGCTCGACCACCTCGTCGAGCGTGACGGCGCGCGTCCGCGCGTCCTCGACGATCGGACCCGTGACCCCGGCGCGCTCTCCCGCCGCAGCCGCCAACAGCGTAAGGGGCTCACCTCTGCGCAGCCGGACCGAGAAGGAGACAGGTGTCGCGCGCGAGTCCGCAGCCGCGGCCCCGCCGAACGTGCGACGTGCCGCCTCCTCGAGCGCGACGCTCGCGACCCGGAACACGCGATCTCCGATGCCGACCGCCTGACCGAACGCGATCTCGGCGAGCGCGCCGGCCGGAGCGCTCGGGACGGTGCGACCGTCGACGCACAGGTTCGCGACGGTCTCGGCGAATCGTCCGCTGCGCGTCCACACCTCGAGGGTATCGCGCGCCTCGAGCGCCCGCTCGAGGTCGATCTTCGCGCGGCCTTCGCGCATGCCGACGACCCTGCCGATCCGCACGCCCCGGTTGTTAGGACGGGTGTAGCTCATGAGGTCGGCGCCGCGGGCGTCCGTGAGATACGCGTCGGTGAATCCCCGGCTGAACGCTTCTTCAAGCAGCTCCCACTCCCCCGGCTGGACGGAGAAGTGCTCCGGGTCCCTCAGCGCGCGGTCGAGCGCCGCGCGGTACACGCCGGTGACCACCGCGACGTACTCGGGCGACTTCATCCGGCCCTCGATCTTCAGAGCGCTGACGCCCGCGTCGATGAGCTGCGGCAGGTGCGCTATGCCGGCCAGGTCCTTCGGCGAGAGCACATGCCGACCCGGCGTCGCGCGCAGCTCGCCGCGCTCGTCGAGCAGCTCGTAGCCGAGACGGCACGGTTGCGCGCAGAGGCCCCGATTGGCCGACCTTCGGCCGATGAGCGAGGACATCAGGCACTGCCCCGAGTACGAATAGCACAGCGCGCCATGCAGGAAGCTCTCGACCTCGATGCCGGTGGCCGCACACGCCCTGATCGCCGGGAGTGACAGCTCGCGCGCCAGCGTGACACGCGCGACGCCGAGTGCGGCAAGCGTCTCCACCGAAGCGGGGTTCATCGCGTCGATCTGCGTGGACGCGTGGACGCGCACCTCGGGCAGCTGCTCGCGCACGACCCGCAGAAGCCCGAGATCCTGCACGATCACGGCGTCTACCCCCGCCGCCCACGCATCGTCGACGAGCGCGAGCGCCCCCTCGAACTCTCCCGGCAGGACGACCACATTGGCGGTGAGGTACACGCGCGCGTCGCGCAGATGCGCAAAGCGTGTCGCCTCTGCCAGCGATCCCCGGTCGAAGTTGGTTGCGCTGCGCCGGGCGTTCAGTTCGCCGAGGCCGAGATACACCGCGTCGGCACCGTTGTTGACGGCCGCGACCAGCGCATCGGGGCCACCCGCCGGCGCCAGCAGTTCCACTGTCCGAGTGCTTCGTTTGCCCAACGGTTCGCTTTCGTTGTTGTGAACCCGACCTACCCGAAGGCCGTCGGAGGGTATAGTGACGCCTGCCGCATGGTGGCGCGTTGTAGCAGTCCACGCCATAATAGACCGTTACAGCGAAGGGAGAGGCGTTGTCCAAACGCAGAGGACGCCGCGCGCACAAGCGATCGATCGTGCCCAAGGTCCTGGCCGGGATCCTGGCGCTTGCGATCGTGTTCTCGCTCGTGCTCACGAGCACCGGCGTCCTGATCGCGGTGGGAATCGCCAGTTCGTGGCTGAAGGACCTCCCGGACATCAACGACCCCGATGCGTTCGCGGTTGCCCAGACCACCAAGATCTACTCGTCGGACGGCGTGCTGCTCGCGAACCTTTACCTCGAGAACCGGCAGGTCGTGTCGCTCGAGAGCATCTCCAAGTACCTGCTCAATGCTGTCGTCGCCGTTGAGGACGAACGCTTCTACGAGCACAACGGCGTCGACCTCATCGGCCTCGCGCGCGCGGTCGTCACCAATGCGGCGACCGGCCGTCGCGAAGGCGCTTCGACGCTGACGCAGCAGTATATCCGCAACACCATCCTCGCGCAGGAAAGGTTCGAGATCTCGCTCGAGCGCAAGGCCCGGGAGGCCTGGCTCGCGATGCAGCTCGAGCAGAAGTACTCGAAGGACGAGATCCTGGCGATGTACCTGAACACCGTCTACTACGGTGAGGGCGCATACGGTGCCGAATCTGCCTCGCTCACCTACTTCAACAAGCACGCGAACGAGCTCACCATCGCCGAGGCGGCGCTGCTTGCGGGCCTTCCGCAGGCCCCCGGCAAGCTGAGCCCGTACGAGAACCCAGAGGACGCGGTCGCGCGCCGTCAGTGGGTCCTCTCCAAGATGTTCGAACAGGGCTACATCACCGGGCCCGAGTACGAGGCGGCCAAGGTGGAGGGCCTCACCCTGCAGCGCTCGCCGGACATCGACGAGCAGGGAGTCTACGCGGCACCGTACTTCGTCGCGCACGTCAAGAAGGTCCTCCAGGACATGTACGGCACATCGCTCGTCTTCAAGGGCGGCCTGACCGTGTACACCACGCTCGACACGACCATGCAGACGTACGCTGAGCAAGCGGTCGCCGGCATCCTGAACCAGCCGGGCGATCCGGATGCCGCACTCGTGGCGATCGAGCCGACGACGGGATACATCAAGGCCCTGGTCGGCGGCCGCGACTGGACGACCAACAAGTTCAACTTCGCCACACAGGCGAAACGTCAGCCGGGCTCATCGTTCAAGATCTTCACGCTGGTGACCGCCCTCGAGCAGGGAATGCCGCCCACGCGCAAGCTGGACTCCTCGTCACCCGCGCTCATCCCCACTGGCGGCACCCGCCCCTGGAACGTGGGCAACGCCGAGGGCGGCGGCGGCAAGGGCTACATCACGCTGCAGCAGGCGACCGTGGGCTCGGTCAACACCGCGTTCGCCCGCCTCATCGCCGAGATGGGCGCCGAGAAGGTCGTGACGGTCGCGAAGCGCATGGGCATCGAGTCCGATATCCAGCCGTTCCTGTCGATCACCCTCGGCAGCCAGGAGGTCACCCCTCTCGAGATGGCCTCGGCCGTTGGCACGTTGGCCGCCGACGGCGTCCACTACGAGCACACGCCGCTCGTGAAGATCGTGGACTCCAAAGGAGAGGTCATCTACCAGTCGAATCCCGAGGGCGCGCAGGCGATCAGCCACAGTGTCGCCTATGCCGCGACTTCGATCCTCAAGGGCGTCATCACCAGCGGCACTGCGACACGCGCCAACATCGGCCGGCCCGCCGCGGGCAAGACGGGCACGACCCAGGACTACCGCGACGCATGGTTCGTCGGATACACACCCGACCTGGTCGCCTCGGTGTGGATGGGCTACACGCCCGAACGCCCCATGCGCAACGTGCACGGCCGCAAGGTCTTTGGGGGCACGTTCCCGGCACCCATCTGGCATGACTTCATGATCAAGGCGCTGGCCAACACGCCCAAGCGGGACTTCAATCCCGCGCCGCCGCCGAACTACACCTGGAAGAAGGAGTGGGACATCCCGAGCGAGACGGTCCCCGTCCTGACGGGCCTCACGCAGGCAGCTGCGATTGCAGCCCTCAAAGAGGCGGGATTCGAGGAGTATGCCGTCACGTCGGCATACAGCGACACCATCGCGCTGGGACTGGTGGCGAGCCAAAGCCCCGCCGGCGGGACAAAGGCAGATCCGACGAAGACGGTCGTGACGATAGTGCTCTCGAAGGGCGAAGACCCGAACAAACCGCCCCCACCGCCACCGCCGCCGCCATCGCCGGATCCGACATCGTCACCGGATCCGACGACCACGCCGTCACCTTAGATGCATGCACCGAGGCCCCCGACCGGAGATGATCGGGGGCCTCGGTGCATGCATGCGGATGCAGCCGCCGCCATCCGGTCGGGCGTACCCGCTACGAGCGCCTGATCCGCACCATCCCCGACGTGCAGATGACCTCGACCCCCCGACCCTCGATGCGGTCGAGCACGAGGTTCATGCCGAGAGTGTCCGAGCTGATGTGACCGGCGATGACGAGATTGAGCTTGAGCTCCTCGGCGTGCTTCCGGTGCTCTTCGGAATAGTGCATGCCGACCAGGGTGTCGACGCCCGAGGCCACGAGCTTATCGAGCGCTTCCTTCGGACCCTCGGTGCCGCCTGTCATGTCGACGAGACAGGTGCCACACCGTTTCGATCCGTCACCCTGGATGAGGATCGGGCCGTAGCCCTTCCTGGCGGCATCGGCGTACTCGGGCACGGAGCGCAGCAGCTTCACAAGATCGCCGAGCGTGCGGGGCGCCTCGCCGTCGATGAGCGCCTGCACGAATCGGTTGACGTTGTTGTCGGCCGGCGTGTGGCACGACATCGAGGCGAAACCGAGCAGACGGGCCGCGTCGATCGCCCGGTAGTGGTTGGCCGGCATGATCTTGCGCCGGACCTCCTCGGCACGACCGGCTATCAGCGCGTCGGCGACGCCGATGCCCACACCGCGCGCGGCCCACAGGTCGGCCTGCATGTGCATCACGCGGTGCAGGTTCGCGTATCCGGGACCCTCAGGATGGTGCGCGAAGACGAGGTCGATCTCTGCGCCCTTCTCGCGCAGCCGGTCCGCGAGCAACACCTCGCCAACCTCCATGTCGATGCCGGCGATCAGGCCCCGGACCTCGAGATCGGGGTCGCCCGCGCAGATGCGGGTGTCGTCGTAGGGATTCGTCAGGCGCTCGGCGTCGAAGAGGTCCTTCTCGTCGGCGTCCAGCCCGTCGTACTCCTTCTGCGCGGCGGCGAGCACGTGGCCGATCTCCTCGCGCGTGCGCGCATCCGCCTCGATCCCGGCCTCGACGGTGGTGGTGTAGATGTCGTGCAGCTTCATCGCGTCTCCTTCGTCCTAGCCAGCGTGCGGCCGCTTCGGCGGCCTCGGCCCTGTTCGTCCTTTCGACACGTACCCGTTTCCCCTCACGTAGTAGCGCAGCGGCAACTCGTGTCCCCCGGCAAGCCCGATCCGCCCGCTCGTGCCGACGGCCTCGTCGGGCACCGGCCGACCGTCGCAGACGGCGATCGGCTCGCCGAGAGGCATCCCGTTGTGACGCAGGTCGATGCCGAGCGCCTGCGCGACCTTGCCGGGGCCGTTGGTGACTTCGACGCCTCCCCTGCCCCGCCGGGCGATCATCGCCTCGAGACCCTCCAACGGTTCAACGGCCCTCACGAGCACCGCACCCGCGGTTCCCTCGCGTTCCGTCACCAGGTTGAGCATGTGATGGTTGCCGTACGTGAAGTACACGTACAGACGCCCCGGCGGACCATACATGACCCGGTTGCGGGGCGTGACGCCGCGCGTCGCCGCGTGTGAACCCGGGTCGTGCGCGTCGAGGTAGGCCTCGGCCTCGACGATGCGACCCGCGCACACAGCATCGCCCACGCGGCTTACCAGGACCTTACCGAGGACTTCACGCGCAACGGTCGCGGTCGGACGCGCGAAGAACGACGCGGGAAGCGCGCGCATCCCGTCCGGGCCGGGCGCGGCCGCGGCGAAGCGCCCGTGGGGGCGATGCGCCGAATGCGGGGTCATCGTGGCCGGCTCCGCTTGAGCCACGAGCGCATGACGTCGAGCGGTTGCGCGTTCAGCACGTCGCCCGGGGCGATCCAGCCTCGGCGGGCCGTCGCGATGCCCCAGCGGATGTGGCTGAACTGCCCCGCCTCGTGCGCATCCGTGTCGATGGCTACGCGCACGCCTCGCTTCCTGGCCATGCGGAGATGGACGTCGTTCAGGTCGAGCCGCTCGGGATGCGCGTTCAGCTCCATGATCGTGCCGGTCTCGGCAGCCTTGTCGATCACAGCCTCCATGTCGAGGTCGAACGGGTCGCGCCTGCCGAGCAGACGCCCGGTGGGATGTCCGATGATGTCGACGAAGGGGTTCTCCATCGCCACCAGCAACCGGCGCGTCGCCTGCTCGCGGGACTGGCTGAAGCCGTGATGCAGCGAGGCGATGCAGTAGTCGAATCGCGCGAGCACCTCGGGCGGGTAGTCCACGCTGCCGTCGTCGCCGATGTTGAGCTCGATGGACTTGAGGAGCACCGGTCCGCCGTCGCCAAGAGCGTTCAACTCATCGATGCGCGCCCATTGCTCCTCGAGCTGCGCCAGGTCGAGCCCACCCACCATACGCAGGTCGTAGGCGTGGTCGCTGCAGCCCAGGTACTCGTAGCCGAGCTCGGCGGCGCGTGCGCGGTTCTGCTCGAGCGTCGAGCGGCCGTCGGTAGCCACCGTGTGCGCGTGCAGGTCGCCGCGGATATCGCCCGCGGTCACCAGCTCCGGGACGCGGCCTTCGAGCGCGAGCTCGATCTCGCCCGCGTCCTCGCGGACCTCGGGCGGCATGACCGGCATCCCGAGGGCGGTGTAGATGTCCTCCTCGCACGCCGAGACGAGCCGCTCGCCGTCGGAGACGCGAAACAGGCCGTACTCGTTGATCTTCAGGCCCCGGGACTTGGCGATCTCGCGCAGGTGTACGTTGTGCTCGGCCGAACCGGTGAAGTACTGCAGTGCGGCGCCCCAGCTGTCGGGTGCGACGACGCGCACGTCGGCCAGCCTGCCCGATGTGGTCATCACGCTCGTCTTGGTCTCGCCGCTCGCGATCACCTCCGTCACGACCGGCAGCTCCCGCACCGCGGCCATGACCGCGGGGCCGTCTTCGGCCGAGACCAGCACGTCGATGTCGCCGACCGTCTCTTTCATGCGGCGGATGCTGCCCGCGCACGCAGCGTCCTCGACGCCCGGAACCTCCTTAAGACCGGCGACCAGCGTCTCGGCGAGCGACAGCGCGTCGGCAAGCAGGATGCGCTCGCTCAAGGACCGATACCGCCCGATGCCCGCGACGATGTTCTCGACGGTCTTCTCGGCGAATCCCGGCAGACCGGCGAGCCGGCCCTCCGCGATCGCCTGCTCGAGTCCGTCGATCGAAGCGATGCCGAGCTCGTCGAAGAGCGCCTTCGCCTTCTTCGGGCCGAGCCCGGGGATGCGGATGAGCTCGATCACCGAGGCGGGCACACGCGCGGTGACCTCGTCCATGCCCGGGAAGATGCCGCTGCCCAGGAGAGAGGTGATGGTAGCCGCGATCTTCGCCCCGATACCGGGGATCTCGGTGAGCCGCCCCGCGAGCGCGGTGGACATGATGTCCTCGTCCCAGGCGCGCACGGCATGGGCCGCCTTGTGATAGCTCAGGAAACGGTAGCGGTCCTCGCCGGCGATCTCGAGCAGGTCGCCGAAGTCGTCGAGCGCGCTGGCGATGGCGGCGTTGTCGTACGCGGGCATGGGCGGCTCCGTCTCGTCGTGATGCCGCCTCCGATGATACCCGAGAGGCCGGTACGCCTAGAGGCCGCGGCGCATGTACGTCAGCAGCACCCCGTCGGCGGGCTGACCGCCGTGATGCCGGTACGGGTCCGCCTCCACGAACCCGAGCGAGCGGTACATCGCCACCACTCCGGGCATCTCGTCGGGGAGCGTCGTGAGCTGCATCTCGCGATAGCCCATCGCGCGCGCCTGATCCATCGCTGCCCGCATGAGCACCCGGCCGATGCCCTGCCGGCGCACGTCGGCGCGCACGTACAGGCGCTTGGCCTCACAGGCTTGCTCCACCGACGCGCGGATACCCACGCAGCCGAGCGTTTCGCCGGCATCGTCCCGCGCGATGAGAAGCGCACCGTCCGGTGGCGCGTACGGTAGGGGGAGCGACGCGATCTCGCCCGGCAGCGTGCTGGAACACACGAGCGGGCCGAGCCACGCGAGGTACTCCTCGAGAAGAGCGCGGACGTCCGCGACCGCCGATGCGTCCTGCGGCTGGACGACCGTGACGTAGACGCGCGACCGCTCACTCTCCCGCTGCATCGCGTTCCACGGTCCACGCCGCGTCGAGTTCGAGCCGCGCGCGCACGCCGCTCAGCTGCTCGGCCACGCGACCGGGCGCGGTCCCGCCGTACGTGTCGCGCCGTGCGACCACCGCGTGCACGTCCACCGCCGAGAGCGCGTCGCCGCCGAACGAGGACGACGCCGCCTGCAGCTCCTCGAGCGTCAGTTCCTGCAGTGTGCGGCCTTCGCGCTCGCATGCGAGCACGAGCCTGCCGACGATCTCGTGCGCCTCCCTGAAGGGCACGCCGCGCACCGCCAGGTAGTCGGCAAGATCGGTCGCGGCCATGAAGCCGCCGAGAGCGCCCGCGCGCATCCGCTCGGCGTTCACGCGCATCGTCGCGAGCATGCCGGTCATCGCATGCAGCGAGTCGGTGTAGGTGTCGACCGCGTCGAATGCGGGCTCCTTGTCCTCCTGCATGTCCTTGTTGTACGCAAGCGGAAGGCCCTTGAGCGTCACCAGCAGCGCCGTGAGGTCGCCCACCGCGCGCCCCGTCTTGCCGCGAACGAGCTCGGCGAAGTCGGGATTCTTCTTCTGGGNNGCGTGATGAAGCCGAACTCCTCGGTCGACCACAGGATGAGCTCCTCGGCGAGACGCGAGAGGTGCACCATGCCGAGCGTGCACGCGTACGTGAGGTCCGCGAGGAAGTCGCGGTCGGAGACGGCGTCGAG